>JANMGO010000065.1:0-24443 GCA_031374665.1 Akkermansiaceae bacterium
GCCATGGCTTGGTCTTGGGCTTTTTTCATCTTCGCGGCCGCAACGAGCTGCATCGCCCGGGTGATCTGGGCGGTGTTCTTGACCGATTTAATTCGGCGGCGGATGTCTCGGAGGTTGGCCATGTTTTAGCGGAGAGGTTGGAGCTAAGAGCTGGGAGCTTAGAGAAAAGAGTTTATTTCCAGGACTTCTTGAAGTCGTCGATGGCTTGCTTGACGGTGTCGACCATGGCGGCGTCTTTCTTAAGATCCGGTTTTTCGTTACGGATCTTGTCGAGGATGTCGCCTTTGCGGGTGTTGAAGAACTCGCCCATTGCGTCTTGGCAACGACCGATGTCTTTCACTGCAACGTCGTCGAAGTAACCGTTCTGCATCGCGAAGAGGTAGATCGACTCCATCTCCATCGCGAGTGGGGAGTATTGGTTTTGCTTGAAGAGCTCAACAATACGAGCCCCACGCTCAAGTTTTCTCTTGGTCTGCGCATCGAGATCGGAACCGAACTGAGCGAAGGCTTGAAGCTCGCGGTATTGAGCGAGGTCGAGTTTGGTGGTTCCTGCAACCGATTTGATGGTCTTGGTTTGCGCAGCGGAGCCGACGCGGGAAACGGAGAGACCGACCGAGATCGCGGGGCGGATACCTTGGTAGAAAAGGTCGGTTTCAAGATAGATCTGACCGTCTGTAATCGAGATCACGTTGGTTGGAATGTATGCGGAAACGTCGCCTGCTTGCGTTTCGATGATAGGCAGAGCGGTGAGTGAACCGCCGCCGGCTGCATCGGTAAGACGAGCGGAACGCTCGAGCAAGCGGGAGTGAAGGTAGAAAACGTCACCCGGATAAGCCTCACGACCGGATGGGCGGCGAAGGATCAGGGAAACTTGGCGATAAGCCACAGCGTGTTTGGAAAGGTCATCGAATACGATCAAGCAATCCTGACCTTTATCCATGAGGTATTCAGCAATCGCGCAACCCGCGTATGGAGCGAGGAACTGCATGGCAGCAGCATCGGAAGCCGAAGCAGAAACGATGGTGGTGTATTCCATCGCGCCGGCGTCTTCGAGGATTTTCTGGATACGGGCGACGTTGGAGAGTTTCTGACCGATGGCAACGTAGATACAAAACATCGGCTTGTAGTTCTGCAGCTTGCCTTGCTCAGCAGCTTTGTTTTGCTGGGCTTGAGAAATGATGGTGTCCACAGCGATGGTGGTTTTACCGGTTGCACGGTCACCGATGATCAGCTCGCGCTGGCCACGGCCGATTGGCACCATGGCATCGATCGCCATAATACCGGTCTGCACTGGAACCGAAACGGATTTCCGTTTGATGATACCCGGAGCGATTTTCTCCATTGGATATTGAGCAGATGCAACGATGTCGCCTTTGCCGTCGATCGGGGCACCGAGTGCGTTGACCACACGGCCAAGCATTGCTTCACCAACAGGGATAGAAAGGAGTTTACCGGAGGTGCGGCAAGTTGCGCCTTCGGTCACTTTCGCGTAATCACCAAGTAGAACGACGCCGACTTCGCTTTCCTCAAGGTTGAGCGCCATGCCGGTCACACCGCCGTCGAACTCAATCATTTCATTGAGCATGACGTCGGAAAGGCCTTCGACGATGGCGACGCCGTCACCGACTTTACGGACGGTGCCGGTATTGGTTTTCTCAACGCTCGAGCTGATGCCGGCGATTTGTTTTTCGATGTCCTGGAGGATGCTGCTCATTTTAAGTTGCTAGTTGGAAGTTGTCAGTTTGCAGGCTGATGAAGTTGGAAAATGGGTGGAGGAGGATTAAAACGCTTTGGAGAGGCGGTCGATGCGACCTTGAACGGAGCCGTCCAAGACGTCGTCGCCGACTTTGATGCGGAGACCGCCGAGGAGCTCGGGGTTGATTTTGTATTCGATGATGAGTTTATCGCCGTAGTCTTTGGCGAGACCCGCGACCACTTTTTGACTCTCCGCTGGGGTGAGTGCGGTTGCGCTTTCGACCACTACCGAGCGGCGGGCTTCTTCAAGACGCACCAAGCGTTGAATAGAAGCCAGGATCGCGCGGAAATCACGAGGCTGGGCGGCGATGAGTTTGGAAACCAGATCCCGCAGCTTGTTATCATCAAGCTGGCCGTTCACTTGGCACAAGCCGAACAGGCGGCGAGCGGTGGCGGCGGCGATTTTGGAGATTTTCATCGTTGTCTGGTTAGGAAAGAAATCGAGGGATTAGTTGCCGACTTTAGCGAGCGCCTCTTCGTTGATGCGGCTCTGGTCGGCTGCGGTGAGCACTTTGCCAGTGACTTGTGTGGTGGTGCTTGCGACCAAGCGACCGAATTCGCGCTTCAGCTCGGTGGAGATACGCTCACGGTCTGCATTTGCAGCGGCTTCTGCCTTCGTGAGGATTTGTTGTGCTTGGGCGATGGCTTCTTGAGCTTTTTGCTCGGTGAAAGCTGCAGCGCCTACTTTTGCTTCGTTGATCAAACGGACAGCATCTTCGTTGGCCTTGGCAATTGCGGCAGCGGTGGTTGCTTCAGACTCTGCGAGTTGTTTTTCAATGCTCTTGAGCTTTTCTTCACCAGCGGTGATGCGCTCGCGGCGTTGGTCAAGCATGGCGGAAATGGGTTTGAATGCGAAAATCTTGAGTGCGATAGCAAAAATGAGGAAACCAATAGCTTGTGAAATCAGCAATTGACCATTTAAGCCAAATTGTTTGCGCAAGTTATCGCCCACTTCTTGAAGGTCTGTGGCGATGCTAGCGGTTTGTGTGAGGATGCTGATGAGTTCCATGGGATGAAGCGTGGCTGAAATTGAAAACTAGATAAGCGAGGGGAAAGAGAAGTTGGGGAGATGGAGGTGAGTCCACCTCCCCAGAATCGGATTATTTACCGAGAAGGATGGTGATGATCAACGCACCTTCCGCGAGAGCGGAGATGAGAAGAGATTGCACGAGAACCTTACCGGATGCACCTGGGTTACGACCTACGGCTTCACAAGCCTTAAGACCGATAAGACCAAGAGCGATGGTGGCACCGAGAGCGGCGCCTGCGATTGCGATGTTTCCTACCATTGTATTATATTTTGTTATTTAGTTAATTGGGTGCCTTCACAGTCTTTGCCATGATCCGACACTCAAAAGGGTTAGTGGCTGTGTTCTCCTTCTTCGTGGTGGCACATGAGTCCAGTGAATACGGCAGTCAAAAGGGTGAAGACCAAGGCTTGGATGGCTCCTACCATCAGCTCAAGGAAGTAGAAAGGTAATGCGGCTAACCAGCCGAGGTATGTTCCTCCCATTTGGAGCATAAGCTCGAGGAGGTTTTCGCCGGCGTAAATATTTCCGTAGAGACGGAAAGTAAGAGAAAGTGGGCGAATCATGATCGAAATGACCTCAAGAAATCCGACGAGGAAGAAAATGACAATGAGAAGGATTTTCATGAATCCTGAGCCTTCACCTTGATACACGAAAATGTGTGAGAGGAATCCGCCAATCCCGTTGTGTTTGATCGACCAAAACAACCATAGAATGAAGAACACGCAGGCGAGGCCAAGCGTCATGTTGATATCGGCATTGGCGCCGCGGAACCATGGAACGAAACCCACTGCCTTCCCGCTCTCATCAATGAGGTTATGGCCTACTGTGCCAACACCCGGAAATAGTCCCATCCAGTTCGCGCAGATGATGAAAATGAAAACTGATCCAAAAAACCAAAAGGTCTCGCGAGCAAGCTTGTCACCCATGATGCCTCCCAAAAATCCTTGAAGCCCTTCTACGACCGTTTCCGCGAGGTTTTGAAGACCACTGGGAATCAGAGAGATTTTACGTGTCGCAAACTGAGCGACTAGAATGATGATCGCGCCAACCGTCCACATTGCGATCATGGAGTTCGTCACTTTGAAAAAACCAAGTTCGAAAACAACCGGTGCTTGGAAAGGCAATTCATGATGCCCGCCGCCCTCCGCGCCGAAAGCCGGTGCGAATGCCAGAAGCCAGAGGCCTAAAGTTGTGACTAAAAAACGCGTCATGGGTGAGTACAGGGAAAGTGAGGCGGCGGTTGATACCTAGCCCCCCAATCCACCGCAAGATCTATTTGTGAAAATTTTCACAAAGTCGGTTTTTGGGTGTAAAAGCCAAGTAGAATCAGGGTTTTATGTCACAAAACCGGAACTCCAATCGAACAACTCTATTTCAGAAACCCATAATTTTCCACGCGTGCATTCATGAGAGCATTATTTACACGGAGAGGGGAGATGATGGAGGAGAGGAGGAAGAGTGACGAAGGAAGTCGTGCCCTAGGAATGGGCAAACTCTTGGGAAATCAATCACTCATGAGCGACTCGGTTCTATCGTGAATAACGGTTCATGATTGTGCGCGTCTGGAGACGAGCGGTCCCAAACGATCCGGTTGCATCTTCAGATTGAGTGAAATTTTTCACTTCCTCCTCGCCTCCCATATCTCCTCTTTCCTGTTAGAAAACCGCTGAATTCAGTCGCCAGCCACATAACAATTTCTGTTAGAATCCCCATGCCCGACCTCTAATCCCCCGTCAATCCAAGGCGCACAAGCTAGAAATGGTGGCAAAGTCAAGCAGTGCCTTGAAAAAAATCCTTTTAAATACAGTAGATTTTGTCTTGCCAAAAAGCGGCACGATTCGCACAAACGCCTTTGCCATGAACAAAGCAGAACTTATTGAATCCATCCAAAAAGCCCTCGGAGCAGACGCAACCAAGCGTGCCGCTGAACAAGCCCTCGACGCAGTCCTTGACTCGATCGCTAAAGGCGTAAAGAAAGACAAAAAAGTCCAGATCATCGGATTTGGTACTTTCGAGGTTAAAAAGCGTGCAGCTCGTATGGGCCGCAATCCGAAGACCGGAGAAGCTCTCAAAATCGCCGCTTCCAAGTCGGTTGGTTTCAAAGCATCCTCCGTTCTTAAAGGAAGCCTCTAATGTATTAGCGGTTTGCCGCTAAACAAAAGATCTTCAAAACCTAAAAAACCTCGGCCTTTACGGGCCGAGGTTTTCTTTTTTGTGTTTAATGAATGAGAGGAGGTAGATTAGAACCAGCCTTTGCGGCCAACGACGTAGGTCGAAACGAATTCGTCATCGGATTTCGTAAGGTAAAGAATTCCCTCGATGAGGCCAATGATGCTAGCGAAGCCGCAGGAAACAACGGTCGCAATAAGTTGGATGATTCCTTCCTTGGTATAACCGAGATAGAATTTGTGGATACCCAAGCCTCCGAGTAAAATTCCAAGAAGACCAGCGATGAGCTTTTTGTCTTTTTGTTCTTTAGTAAATCCTGGTGTTGGAGGGGCGGCCGATGGTGGAGTTGAAGATTCTTCTGACATGGTGGTTGTCGATTATCAGAATATATTCATTCTAGCAAGCATCAAGCCGACATGAAACCACGTATCACTCTCGCCACAACCAATCTAGCCGATGGCACACCTCTCGAACTTCAGGAGCACGACAGCCGTCGTTACTTACTTGTAGAGGGTCAGCAGATCTGCGGACCCAGCACACGGTCATCGGAAGAAGAGTTAGCAAAACTTGCTGCGGCACCGTTTCGCCCCGCGCGGCAGCCACGGGTTTGGCTAATTGGTCTCGGCCTAGGGCACATGTTACAATCTATCATCCAAGAGCTGCCGCAGAAACGTGCGGTTTACACTGTCGCAGAAAACCGCCGGGAGCTCATCGATTGGAACCGCCAATTTTTTCCCGAAACTCCTTTAAATGATCCGCGTGTGGTCATTGAAAACGATCCCAGCGCAGATGCACTGAACAAGCAGTCCGGCTGCTTGCACGCGATCCTGATCCATCTCGACTCCGCGCCGCTGGCTGGGAAACAACGACTTTTCGTAAACGACAAACGTTGGATCGCCGCAACCTATGAAGCGCTGCAGCCCGGTGGTTTGTTAGCGATCGCATCTACTCGCCCCGTAGCGAACCTGACTCGTAACCTTGAGCGTGATGGCTATGAAGTCGTGGAGCATTTCGTGCCCTCATCGCCGATGGCGAAAAAACCCCGTTTTCTGCCCATTTGGTTAGCGAGAAAATCGCGTGGCGTCGCTTGAGTTATGGTTTTTCCTGTGTTTCTTCATCCTGCATTAACCATCATGAACGCATTGAATTGTTTACTCCCCGCTCTACTCGTCACCGCCGTGCAAGCAGGCGAACTCACGTTGGAGGCAAAACCGTTTACCGTCAGCCACAGCCTGAAAGCCACCGCTTTACCAGATGCCGTTGTGCCAATCCGCTTGGATGCAAAAGCGTGGACGACATTTGAAATCGTTTCCATCGCCGATCATGGTAGCGCGATCAAAAAAGGTGAGCCGTTGATCGCTTTCAAAACCGATGCTGTGGATCGTAAACTCGCCGATTCCAAACAAGCACTCACGACCGCTGAGCTTGGAATGGCTCAAGCCGAACTCGATCTTGCGACTTTAGAAAAAACCGTTCCCGAGCAATTGCTACGCATGGAGCGCGGCGCGAAAGTGGCGGCTGAGGAGCTCGCCTATTTTCAAGAAACCCGTCGCAAAGCCGACGAGGAATCGGCGGATCAAAGTTTGAAACGCCAGGAGCAGATGCTCGCTTCTTACCAAGAAGAGCTCAAGCAGCTCCTTAAAATGTATGAAGCGGATGACATCACCGAAGATACCGAGGAAATCATTTTAAAGAAACAACGCGACTCTGTGGCGTATGCCGAGTTCGCGTTGCGGATGGAGGTTCTCGATCACAAACGCACAAAAGCGGTCGCGCTGCCACGTGAGCTAGTTGTTCTAACAGAAAAGCGCGACGATACTGCGCTGCAACTTTCCAAAGCCAAACAAGACCTGCCGCGTTCATTGGAGCTGAAAAAAATCGAAGTCGATAAACTCAAAACTTCCCTGAAACGCCAGCGCGAGGAGCTCGCCGATCTCGAACTGGATCGCAAACTTTTCGAAATCAAAGCTCCAGCTGATGGGCAGTTTTATTATGGCACCATCGAAAACGGAACCTGGGTGACGGGTGAAATCCTCAAAGTTTTAGTTCCAAAAAGCGCGGTGCCAGTTGGCAAAAATCTCGCGTGTTTTATTCCCGCCGCTTCCAAGTTGGTAGTCGAAAGCTTCGCAACCCAAACCGATGCTGAAGCTCTAGTAAAAGGCGCGGCCGGCTTCGCGGTGCTTGCTGGAAGAGACGATCTGTTGATTCCCGTGACTCTTTCCAAATCGTCCGAAATTCCAAATCCCCAAGGCACCTACCCCACCACATTCACAGCGGAATGGCCTAAATCATTGAGCCCCGTTGCGGGTCAATCGCTGGATGTGAAAATCATTTCCTACACCAACGAAAAAGCCATCGCCATTCCCATCAAAGCCCTCGAGCTCGGCGCCAAAGGTTGGACCATCGAAGTGAAACTAGCTGATGGAAAAACCGAGCGTCGGGTCGTCACACGAGGAAAATCCAATAGCGAACTAACAGAAATCACCACTGGCGCCGAAGCCGGACAGGTCGTGATTGTTCCTTGATCAAGGATCACAAGGAGGGGCGGCATACTGCCGAATCTCCATGTGCTTTTTACTTTCCCCCCATTGTTTTGCCTGCTAAGTGCTAGGGACGAAATTTTTGAAAACTCGTGTTCTGAACCCAATCCCCAAAATTATATGAAGGCTATCAAATATTGGTTGTTGATCACCCTGCTCCCCGTTTGTTTTGCGACCGCAGGCGATAAAGGCGAACAAGAAAATTGGATGAGAGATGCCATTGCCAGAGAACGCGCACGCGCCCAAGAGATTACGAAAAATCTCGGAGACCCCGCACGCTTTGAGGAGAAATACGCTTGGGCAAAAGAAAAGCATCCCCAGCATTTTGCGGCAGTGTTAGCGGCCAACAAAAAAGCTGCTCAAGCCTGGGCAGGCGTGCTCGCTAAAACTGAAGGAGCAACGAATCCCGATGTTTTATCCGAGTCCAAACAAGCCGCCAGCGCCGCTTCGGCTGATGCCTACTTGGCAGAAATGACTCTCAAATACGCGGCTTCTGCGGAAGAGCGGAAAAACATGTTGGAGAAAACGCGCGACCGTGATGTTGGCGCTTTAGTCGCTAAACTCGACATGAACGAAAAAGCCTTGCTGTTAACAAATCGTGCGAAAAACGAAGCGCAAGCCACTGCCGAAAAATTGCAGATCGAGAATCGCACCCTCAGTAACGAACTACGCAAAGCTTACGATGAAGCGCGTGAAAAAGATCGCGATAAAGGCAATGATCATCGCGAAAAAGAGCGCCACGAAAAAGAGCGCGAAAAAAATAAAGATGACCGCCCAAATAATCCAGAAGGCGGCGGCGTGCTAGGAAGATAGTCAAGGAGAGGCGGCATCCTGCTGCCTTCTTCCGAGTTGATTAAGAAGGGCGGCAGAATGCCGCCCCTCCTTGCTTAGATTTTGATGTAAACGGTTGCGGTGTCGGCGAAGTCTTTGATTTTGATTTCATCGAAAGCTGGGACCTTTTCAATTTTGAATTCCACGTCGTAGCGTTTGAACGATCCGAAATTCTCATTCTGGATCGCTTCCACCATTTTTTGGGAAACCAATGAAAGGGATGCCGCTGGGAGATTGTGAGTCGTGACGGGCTCTGGAACCTCAGGAAAAAGGCCGTCGGAGTGCTGGTTGTTGATCCATTTTTCGAGGCCTTCAGCGGTGGCCTCTTTGGCAAAGACATAGAGCTTTCCGTTCATGGGAAATTTATCGCTCTTGTTATCGATGCGCACGACGAGCACCGCTTTTTGTTCAGCAAAGGTGTAAAACAACAAAGTGTCTCGATAGCCGATCATGGAATCGAGCACCTGTTGTTTCACAGTGGTTTGAGCCTTGGGATCGACAGCGATTTCAGCAGCTTGAAGCGGAGCCATTCCTAACAGAAGAATTGTGAGGAAGGAAAACGATAAGATCAGGAATTTCATAACATTTCAGCGATAGTATGACACCGGACGAGGGACGACACCGAGTTTTTCGTGTTGGAATCCACTGGAGATCGGTGCGTATTCGCCGACGTATTCGACGCTGCTGTCCGCTTTGATTTTGTCTTCCATGTTCAAACTCCAATACACGCCGTTAACGACGATTCGGCGCAGGCCGGCATTTTCAAAATCTTTACCACTACCCATGGTGGAATGGAGGATGCGGGCTTCTTTGCCGGTGCTGGTTTTCCAGTTTTTAAACCAAATGACTGGAAGCGGCTCTTTCTCAGGATTGTTTGCGCCGCCCTGGACTCGGCCGATGAGTGGCTGTCCGAAAACGAGAGCCGTGCAACCTTCTGGCAAACTGCCGCCTACTGGAAACGTGCGATACACATCGGTCAGCCCCCAGATGTCTTTCACGCCAGTGACGATCGGATGATCTTTCATTTCAGGAACGATGTCGCCGCGAGTGGAGTCGGCCGACCATTCCCCATGATGATTCATGAACGTGCCTCCGAGGATCTGGCTGAGAGTAACTTGTTGATCATTGATTTTGTATGGCAGCGGGGCCGCGAAACCATGGTTCGCACTACGCAGGGCGATAATGGGTTTCCCGGAATCGAAGTAATCGACAATGTGCTTTTCCTGTTCAAGCGGCAGACTAATGAGGCGTGAGAAAAGAATCAGCACATCGGCTTTGGCAAGTTGCTCCAAGCCGGGAATGTTATGCTTTCGGAATGTAGTCTCGTCTTTGCGATCCGGAGTCGGGAGCGTGGGATCAACCAAACCATCCGCATTCACGCTGAAAAGCACCGTAGTATCAAAACCGTGATGTTTGGAAAGGATGCGGGCGAGCATGGGCATGGCTTGCTCGCTGCGATATTCTTGGTCGGCGGCGATCAGGACAACGTGTTTGCCTTTTCCAGGGCCCTCGCCTCCGGGGTAGTGGAGGTATAGCGATTCGGTTTCTGCCAGGGTCATAGCGGTACAAAAAATGAAGCTCGATACGCTGGCAACGATGCCGAAGAGAGATTTGGATTTCATGTTGAGTGAATGTGTAAGGGGTTATTCGTTTGATCGCAAGGTTTGGGATATTGAATAATTTGCTGAACGGATCGAGTATCCTACCACTTAACCGTTCCAGTTTGTCATGAAACCCATTCCCTCATCCACACTCCTACTCACTGCTCTCCTGATTTTTCCTGGAGCCTCCTCAGCCGCTGATCATAAAGCTGATGTCGTGGTTTACGGCGATGCCTCAGGCGGCGTCACCGCAGCGGTGCAAGCAGCGCGAATGGGTAAGAACGTGATTCTAGTCTCCCCATACGGCCACCTCGGTGGGCTGACGAGTAGCGGACTCGGCTGGTCGGATATCGGAAACGACGCAATTCTCGGCGGGCTGTCGCGGGATTTTTACCACACGGCTTACCTGCATTATCAGAAAGACGAATCGTGGAATCTTGAGAAACGAGATGGCTTTCCGCAAATGGCGCAGGGCACTTTGGCTTTTAATCCGAAGAATGAACTCGCCTCCGTGTTCGAACCAAAAATCGCCGAAGATATTTTTGATGCGATGGTAAAAGAGGCTGGTGTGAAAATGATCAACGGTCGCTTGGATTTGAAAAAAGGCGTGGTGATGAACGGCAAACAAATTTCAAAACTCGTTCTCGAAGGCGGCGACAGCATCGAGGGGAAAATGTTCATCGATGCCTCGTATGAAGGCGATCTGCTGCCGCTCGCGGGTGTCACTTTCACCATTGGCCGTGAAGCGAACGCGAAATACGGCGAGACCGGCAACGGCATCACCGGCGCAGCGAAGAAGAATCAGTTACCAAAAGGAATCGATCCCTACGTTGTGAAAGGCGATGCGAGCAGTGGCTTGCTTGCCGGCGTGAATCCCGACATGGGCGGCGAAGTTGGCGACGGCGATGACAAGCTTCAAGCGTATTGCTACCGCATGGTTCTAACAGATGTTCCTGGAAACCGGATCATGATCGAAAAGCCAAAAAATTATAATGATGTGGATTTCGAGCTTTTGTTCCGCTCCATCGAAGCTGGCCAGAAGACAGGATTTTTCAAAACCTCAATGATCCCGAATGGGAAAACTGATTCTAACAACACCGGCGGATTTTCATGCGATCTGATCGGTGGAAACTATGGCAAGGATTGGAACTGGGCGACCCTGAGTCATGCCGAGCGCGAAGTGGTGGCGGCGAAGCATCGCGACTATCAGCTCGGCCTCGTATGGACCGTTCAAAATCATCCACGTGTTCCCGAAGCCATCCGTAGCTCTTATGCGACATGGGGTTTGGCGAAGGATGAATTTCCCGATAATGGTCACTGGCCCTACAACCTCTACGTCCGCGAGGCGCGGAGAATGGTTTCAGATCTCGTGATGGACGAAGCTCACTGCAAACTGAAAATCCCGGTCGAGGATCCTGTAGGACAAGGAGCTTACACTTTGGATTCTCACAATACCCAACGCTTCGTGCACAACGGTACGGTGATGAACGAAGGCGACATCCAAACTCATCTCAACGGAAAACCTTACGGAATTTCCTATCGTTCGATTGTTCCAAAAGTTGGCGAGTGTGAAAACCTGTTAGTGCCATGGGCGTTGTCTGCTTCGCACATCGCATTTGGTTCGATTCGCATGGAACCCGTTTTTATGGTGCTAGGCCAAAGCGCCGGAACCGCCGCCAGCATGGCGATCGATGACAACGTCCCCGTGCAAAAAGTGCCGTATGAAAAACTACGTAAACGTCTGCTCGAAGACGGACAGAAGCTGGAGTAAAAATGTGTATGGATGGACCGCGTGACTCCAGTCGCGCCCTTTCATCCTGCGCGAGTGGACTCGCGCGGTCCAAAAAACAGATTTCCTAACTACCCCCAGCCTACCCGCGCATCATCGCTTCGATATCGTCGATCTCACGCACGATATCTGCCGAGAGATGTTCATATCCCGTTTCGGTAATCGCAACGTTATCCTCAACGCGGAAACCGATATTTTTATCTTCGATGTAAATACCGACATCGATGGTGAACGCCATGCCGGGTGCGATAGGATTTCCAGGCGGGCCGACGTCATGCACATCGAGACCGATGTGATGAGTGCCTTTATGCCAGTAATATTTGCTTACGTCCTCGTCCTTGCCGAGATACCCGGCGGCAACTAGCTCCTCGCCAACTCGACGGCGCGCATGAGCTTCAATGTCTTCAAAGGAAATTTTTCCGGGAACCAGTAATCCCATCAACTCCTTGTTCACTTTGAGCGCTATGGAGTAGATTTCTTTTTGCTCAGACGTGAATTTGCCATTCACAGGAAAGGCGCGTGAGATGTCGCTGACGTATTGATTTTTCCTCGCGCCGACATCGGTTAAAATCAAATCGCCATCATTGAGCATACCCATCGGCTCTTCGTAATGGATGTAAAAGTTGTTACGGCCTGCGGAAACGATGTTAGCGAAAGCCGGCTCGCGCACTCCTGCATCGGCCAAGACTTTGGTAAAAACCCCTTCGAGCTGGTATTCATGCATTCCCGATTTTGCGGCTTTCATCATCGCGTGAATTCCGTCCCGCGTGACACCGAGTGCCACACGGATCTTCGCGATTTCATCAGCATCTTTGATCGTGCGTGCTGCGCAAATGATCGGATAGGCGTTTTTAAAATTCAGCCATGGATGATTGGCCAGGATGGATTCGCTGTGTTTGTTTTGCGGAGCATCCTTGCGCCCTTCATCGAACCTATCGAAATCGTACCACACTGAGGAGATAGATCCCGATTCCAAAATGCCAGTGAGGAACTCATCGAACGTTTTAAGATCCATGATATTTTGGACGCCAGAGCAGTCGGCCGCCTCCTGATGAGAAATGCGATAACCGTTCCAGCGCTCAACCATGGGATCTTTTGGATGAATAAAGAGGGTTTCCTCAACATTTCCGCCTTTCTTAACCGCGAGCAAAATGCTGTCGACTTGGAGGATGCCAGTTAGATAGTAAAAATTCCGATTGCCGAAAAAGGGATAGCTAGCATCGGCTGTCTTTCTGGGAGCTGATCCTGCGAACAGAATCAGTGCTTCGCCGTCATTCAAATTCTTAAAAAACTGCTTTCTGCGCAGCTGGTGTGAACCATTCATGCGCACATGCTATTTTTCAAAATGAAGACGTAAATATTAAAGCTACTTATTTAATCCTCTAAGCTCCACTGTTTCCGTAGAGCTTTCGATTTTGGCGATGATTGCGGTTAGTCGGTCGGCGTGGACCTTTAGGCCTTTAGCTTCGCTGTGTTTGATGAGGTCTTGCTCGAGTTGGCGGAGATCTGGGAGAATGGATTTTGCGGCTGGGCCGTAGGCTTCGATTACGCTCAGGCACTCTGGCATGCGACCCGCCTTGCCCCAGCTTTGGATGTCCATCACCTCGATGATGAGCGGCAGGCCTTCTTTGATTTTGTGTTTGGCTAACAGTTTTAGGCCTGAAATACGAACCCCAGAGGCGAACATCTCACCGCTGGGTGCGGGTTTTACGATTGCCTGATGGATGGCGGGAAGAAGTGGCCGAATTTCCTCGAATGAATATTTGGTGTAAACGTTTGCCACTTCGGAACGCGCGCGGCCATCTTCGTTTTTCAGACCAGCTTCGATCGCTTTTTGAAGCAATTCGCGATCCACACCATCGATGGATTTTTTGAGCATTTGACCGAAGACGACGGAGGAAAGGAAACGTTGCTCCATCGCACGGGGATCCGTTGGGGTGGCGCCTTTTGCCAACATCGTGAGGATTTCAGGTAGTGCGACCATGCCGGGCTCACCGATTTTTCCGAGCGCCTCCGCGGCTTTGATACGCAGCCACATGTCTTCATGTTTGAGGGTTTTCACAAGTGCCGGAACGGCGGCGGCGGCTTTCTGCGAACCAAGTGCATCGCACGCGCCCATACGGGCATAAAGATTTTTGGAATCAAGTAACTCAATCAACTTATCGACCGGCACATTTTGCTTTCTTGCCAGCGCCATCGCTGCGCGATCTCTAACAATGGGTGACCAACTACCGAGTTTTTCAAAAAGTTCATCGCCGGTGAGTGCGTCGTAAGCGCTGTTACGATCTTTGTTCGACCATCCACGACCATCCATAATGATCGCTTGCGCGCTTTTTTCATCGAGTTGGGGGATGTTGCTTGGACGTTTGCCGGTGAGTGCGATGGCTTTGCGCGGCATGGCGTATGCGAGCAAATAGGCTCCCGTCGTGTCCCATCCGCCGGTTTTATCATTCATCATTTCAGGTGGGCCTTGATGGGTGAACGTTCCGTCCCAGCGGCGTGCGAGGTCGAACGACCATGCGCCGAATTCCTGCATCCATGCGCCCGTGGCTTGAGGGCCGGATTGGGCGACACCAGGGATGGCCCAAGTCATGTTCCAGAAATTTCCGGTATGTCCCGTGTCTCGCTCTCCGCCGTGACAGGCGAGGCTCATGCGGGAAAAATATTCGGCTTCTTCGGTTTCTCCGAGGAGGTTGAACAACACGGCGGCCATGCCGTTTTTACCATTGTCATCATGGTTTTGAATCCATGGACTGTGATCGCCATATGGAATGGAGCCCTTGCCTTTGTAGAAACGAAGCAACTTCGTGCTGCGCTTGATGGCGAGATCGAGTTCGGGTTTCTTCACTCCGGCAAGTTTCGCCAAGACCAATCCATTTGTTAGAGTAACGCCCGGAGCGTTCATCATGCCATAGCCGTAAAGACGTCCATCAGGGGTTGCGAACTTGTGTCCCCATGAACCGACGTTGCTCTGGCCTGTCGATGCCTCCATGGCGAGTCTTTCGAGTCCTGCCATCGCCGAGGCGTCGCCCGTGGCCATGGTGTATTCGGCGAGAAACATCATCACATAACCATAATGCCAGGTCGCCATGCTATCGGCGGAAAATCCTTTCGCCCAATCGGCTTCCTTTTTGATGAGCTCCAAATATTTCGGATCGCCACTGGCTAGTAACGCGAGGGCGTTCAACGAACGCGTAATCGGATTTTGACGCGCGTAGTTCGAATCATTTGCCATACTTGCAGCCAAAGCCTCGCAACCCGCATCGAGAATCTTTTTGGATTTCTCACATTTGTAGGGAGCCGTCTTGCTGTAAGTGCCGAGCACAGGGAGCTGGAGCACGACTTCATCGGTGGCGCCGGTTTTCCAACGGGTGAGAGCAAGTTTTCCATCTTTGGCCTCGGCGGCTGTTAGAGCTTTGCCGAACTCGGTGCGGGGATCATAGGAAAAGGGTTTCCCGCCAACCCCGAGAATCACGTCGCCCACTGCGAGTTTTCCATCGGCGGGAGATTTCGGATCGACCTTGGTGATGGAGATCTGTCGAGCGTCAACGGTGCAGAGTTTTTCCGAATACATCCAACCGCGGGTTCCGGTCGCGCCGAGTGTCCAATCATGGTTTGCACCTTCGGGAATCGGATCACCTTTGGTAAAATCGGGTTTGGTCATCGTCGCTTTGGGCGCGGCGTGAGCCGATGATAAAAGCAGTGCCGCCAAAGCGACTGTGGAAATAATAGATTGTTTCAGCATGGTATGGGTTTTGGGAAGAGTTTCGATTACGTGATTATGGCACCGATTATTTTGGGATTTCGTTCACGGTGTAAAAAGCAAAGTTGTGAACCAGGGTCTCGCCATCACGATCGAGAATCGGAGCGAGGTTGAATTCGTGGATGTGGCCTTGGGTGATTTTATCGAGCGTGATTTTCGCACTCAGACCATCTTTAGCGACAGCGACTTGGGTGACCTTAGCATCCGTTGCCTCAATGACAGGGCCGCCGTAGCCTTGATGATAGGGATAGGTGAAAGAGTTGACTCGATAATTTTCCGGAAGGGCAGCGGTTTTAGGATCGACCGGTTTGGTGAACTCGATGTTGAAACCGGTTGAGTTGATGGTGATGCGTTTGATTTCAAACGGAGTGACGCCCGTCCATTCCAAGCGTTCGAGCGCGTAGGGTTTGAGTCCACGCACCGGCCAACCGCGATTGGTTCCGCCGGAGATCAAGCGACCTTGCGGGGTGAAATGGACATTGAGCAAGCCAGTGGAAAGTTCTTCGCGAAACGGATAACAGGCGCCCTGCCATACGCCGTTCACTTGCTCGGTGGTGGCGCGAACGATGATGGATTGGGTGTAATCGCCCATGAAGATTTGGTTTTCAAACGGACCGAATTTTCCACCGGTCTTGTCGATCACGAAGCCACTGAGCGAACGTCCCATGCGGATGTAGGGAAACACCACCGCGTAGGGATCGAGCTGCGGGATATTTTTACTTTCTGTTAGAGTGGAGGATCCGTTTTTGGGTCCAATGGGAGTCGCTCCCATGTTTGGCGCATACTTATACCAATTGTAACTGATGGGATGTCCCATGAAGCCGCCTTCTTTGACGCATTTCAAACTGCACGCGGAATTCCACGGGCCTTGGCTTTCAATGAAAAACACAGCTCCGTGTTCATTGAAACCGATTCCGCCCGGGCTGCGCACGCCGCTGGCATAAGGGATCGATTTTCCCTCGGGCGTGACTTTGAAAACCCAACCACGAAACAATTCCTGTGAGTGATACGAGCTCGATAGGCCGAGCGCGACGAACATGTTTCCTTTCGGATCGAACTTCGAACCAAACGCATATTCGTGATAGGTGCCGTAGCCCCATGCATCTGAAACCACATCATAACGATCCGCCGTGCCGTCGTTGTTCGTATCGGAAACTTTGGTGAGCTCTGCGCTGTGCGTGACGAACAACGCGTTGTCTTTCCATGCGAGGCCGAATATTTCGTCAAGTCCGGTGGCGAAGAGTTGATACTTGGGTTCGGGATTGGCGGCGTCGGCTCCAGTGATGAAATACACTTCGCCATGACGCGTTCCAACCACGATTCTGCCATCCGGCAAATCGCAAAACGAACCAGCTTCGAGGACGAGATTTTTCGGAATGGGAAGATCGACCAAGCGATAGTATTTGCGCTCGCGTTCCGCCGTGCCCCAGCGCTCGCCGACTTCTTCGGCGATGGCTGTTAGAGGAAAGATCGCGGCGAGAGTGATGAAAACGCATGGGGACAGAATGTCCCCGCGACGGGCTGGGACTGGAAGTCCCAGCCACTTTGAAAATTTCAATTTATGGGAGCAGGACATAATCGAGAGAAAGGGTTGAAGTTCCGGCGGGGAGTTCCAGCTTGAGGATGAGTTCTTGATTCGATCCTGCGGCGCGAAGGATATTAGAAAACTTGGCGGTGGATTTTCCAAGGTTGATTTGGAGTTTGGGGATTTTGAATGAGCTCTCCGAGACCGATTCGATCGTTCCTGATAAAACGCGGAAGTAAATCGAACCGGCTTTGGTGGAAGTAAACGTCAGCGTGCGATTCAGCGTACTGGTTTGGATCGCCGCAATCGATATGTCCTCAATCGCCACTTCGTCGCAACGATAACTCAGGGTCGGCACTCCTTTTTCACCGATTGAATATCCTTGGAATGCATAGCCGTGCTGGGAGGGATAGGTGGGATCCGGATTGATCGGCGCTTCCTTGGTGCGGATGGGTCTGAGCGGCCATACTTCCGGAAGTTTTGTTAGAAACGCAACGTCTTGCGCGAGTTGGATGGCAGGTGAGGCTGGAGTAAAATTACCGGAGCCTTGGCCTCGCCAGCCGACGGTGATGAATTTCACTGGCCAGATGGCGGCGAGAGCGCCGTTTTGAGCGTCGAATGCATAATTCATTCCACCGGGAAAACCGATGGCGATGCCGCGGTAACCCGCGACCGTGCTGCGACCGCGATAGGTGCGGGTTTGATCGGTCACGATGAGTTCGGGGTTTTCCGCGCGCAGGCCCGATGGATCGCGAGCGGAGCGGCCGAGCGAGAATTCGTTCCATAGCGCGCGGATCTGTTCATCGGCATTTCCACCGAGGATTTCATTTTGCGCGGATTTGCCGTCCGGCCAATACGACGGCATGATGATGCCGGGGCGGAGTTTCGCGGGGTTTCTGAGAAACTGATCGAACCATGCGGGTTGCAGGCGTTGGGAAGAGGTCATGATGTCCAGGCCTTTCATGCTCGGGGACTCCTTTCCGTTGTAGTTGTGGCAGGCGATGCAGTTCAGTCCCTGATCACCTAACAACTGGTGGGCGGCATTGGTCATTTCCGTTTTCGATTCTTTTTCGGGCGGCTTGAATTCGAGTGGCGGAAGTTTATCGACCTCGCCTAACAGTTGGGTAAGGCCATCTAGTGCCGCGTTACCGAATTGCGGCATGCGGGTGATCATGTAGGGGCGGACAGCTTCGCCTTCGTGGAGGACTTTGTGCAACCAGCCGGGTTGGAGTTTCGCGCCAGTGAGCGTGAGTTCGGGTGGGATGCGCGCGTGGCTGCCGAGCGCTTCCTCGGTGCTGTGGAAATAACTGTCGAGCGCGGGTTTCACTCCGCCGAAATCATCACGTTGGTGACAGGAAATACAGTTCAACTGGGTCAGGCGCAGGTTGATGGCTTCGGCGGGCGTGGGAGTCTTCGGCTGTTCTGTTAGTGCCGCGCGGATCGCTTTTCTTTGGAGATCGCTGAGCTGATAGTTCGGCGCTTTGCCGGGAGTTGCGGAAAGACAACCGGCGTTGAGATCGAGTTTGGCTTTCGCTTGGATAAGCGGCGTCTTGGGGCTTGAATCGACGTTATGGCAAGCGTTGCAGCTCATTTCCGTGAACGCTTTTTTCCCGGCTGCAATGTTCGCAGGTGAATGGGTTTCAGCTTTCGGTGCTGGGGTCTCGGACCCAATCATGAAAGCGGCAAGCAGTTCTGCTTCGCTGCGACTCAACCGCATGTCAGGCATCCGGCCATCGGATCGGACTTTCAACGGCTCGTGTAAAAAATCAGCGAGGCCGGTGGGATGATATTTTTTTGAAACGTGCGCCAGATTCACGTGGCCTGTTAGAGCTTTGGCTGCAGGATTCTCATCTTGCGGGCTGTGACAAGCAACGCAGCCGACCTCGTGAAACAATTTTTTGCCCTCCGCCACTTTGTCATTTGGAAGGGCGACGGGTTTTGCAGCTTCGCTTTGCAAAGAGAGCAAATACGAACTGAGTTCGGTGGCAATTTTTGCCTGCTCTTCAGCCGAGCGTTCGCCGAAGACATCGGGCATCGCTGTGCCGGGATCGTGGGCGGCGGGGTCTTGGATGAATTTTTTCAGAAACTCGGGCTGAATCCGTGAACCGACCTCACGCAGATCCGGACCGGCTGAGTTGGGTTTTGAAATTCCCTCGTGGCAGGAAGCGCAACGCAGTTCTTCGATCAGCACCGTGCCTGTTTGAGCTTCGGTCAACGGGTGCTTGTGCTCTAAGCCCGGGATGATGGGAGCGGCATGGAGATTTGTTGCGATCAGGCCAAAGCAAGCAACCATGGCCGGAGTTGTTGAAAAGGTAATGCGCACGGCGGGAATATATCGCCCATTTCTTTGAGGTCGAGCTAGTTCAGCGGGGCTGTTTGTTTGGATATATGAATCATAGCTTCTCAGCCGCCTGATTCCTCATCCAAAAATCTTCAACTCAACCTAAAAAACAATAATTACTCTTGCGATTCCAACGCAGCATCTTGTTAGCCTTTGGTCCATATCTTATGCTCCAAGCTGTCGAATCGCTCTGCAACCTTAAGACATGGGTCAGCCCATCCGCTGCTCAAGCTTACCTCTTGAAGTGGTCCAGTCGGAGCAAAAAGAACGGAAACCTCGAGTCTCTCAGGCAAGTCGCCATTCTTAATCCGATTGATCAGGCCGACCACCTCGCTTCTCGCATCTTCAGCTGATTGCCACGATGACCATGCAAAATCGTTGTCTGGTATGTTGATCAGTTCTACGGCAGCTTCAAGAACTTGGATAAGTCCCGTCACTGGGTCAACTTGATCGACGCCCTCGTGAATCACTCTCCGTGTCTGATCGAGTTTCATTTCTTGGCTAACGATATAGGAATGGCGTCGCCGGTGTAAACTCCCAATTCAATCAGACGGCTTCCTCGGCGTCGCCATGTCCGCCTTGTTCGGCTTGTTATTCGTTGGTTCGCTAGGTGACTCAGGTTTTAGGATTAGGTCATAATTAACTCCCATGTCCTTTGTATATTCGGAAATGCTCTCCTTAAAGAGATTCGTCCAGAGCGAAACCTCATCAAGAGTGGCCACTAAAGAGCTAGGTCTTAATAATCCCTTGTCGTTCATCGAGTAGGTTAACGATTCAGCATCAAGAATCAGTCTCACTTCAGAGGACTTCTTCTGGAACTCTTTCAGTAGAGAAATAGCTTGCTCCTCGTCAATCCAATCCAGGTATCGAAAGCCTGAATAGGTGTGCATACCCTTGAATCCACTATCGAACTTTAGTTGTATCACGGCATGTTTAAGACCAAGGGACTGCTTCTGATTCTTGAGAGAGGGATCGTCTATGGTGAGGTTAGCAATACCAGTAACTTCAATCGAGACGCTTCCATTGCTCGTTTTTACAGAGTTGATGATTCCGTAAAAGCCTAGGTTGTCTCCAGACTTGGCATGTAATAACCCGGTCAAAAACAGAGACACGGCAACGATCAGGTTGATTTTCATGGGTTTAGTTCTTAGCCGAACGTCTAGCTCATCCACGGCGGGGAAGGAAGCCCGAATTCAAACTGGAGCGTTACCCGCCGTTGGATGGAGCGTCTTGTTCTCCGTCTTTTTAATTTTTCGTGTGCTCGATGAATTCGTCATAGGGTTCATTTATCTTAGCTCGGTTGACGTTCGCAGTGCAATGGCGCGGGCGGCTACTTTTTCCAGATGTCCGTCATCGGATAGATCGTGAGTTCTTCAATGAGCGCGCTGCCCGTTAGGGCGAAGGCTGGGCCTGGGTCGGTGTGCAGCGAGCCGATGGCGTAGGCCGCTTCGCCACCGTTCCAAAAGCTCTCAACAATGCCGCGGTCGATCAGGAAACGCGCGGTCACGGAGGCCCCGGGATGAATCGCGCTGCTCTGGTTGTCGCGCTGGAGCGTCTTGGTCGCGGCATCGTAGCGGAAGGTGACGCTGCGAATATTGACATTCACCGTGCCCGTCGCTTCGGGACGGAAGCGCAGCACGACATCGAGAGCGTCTTCGCTCGCGAGGCTCTGCAGTTTGGCCGTGGCTTCGGCGACGGTGATGTTGGCCAGTTGGATCACGGGCTGACCGCGCAGCTCGTTGACCTCTTCCGCCGGCTCGAAGCAAAGCGTGTCCTCGCCGTTGATGTCCTTCATCTGCATGAGCAGCGGAACGCTGGCACATTGGTTGAAGTGCTCTCCGGGAAAGCGGCTGCCGTGCGCCCAGCCCATCATGATGGGGCGGCCCTTGGGTTCGTTCATAAAGACGAGCGAAGCGTAAAAGTTGGGACCGAGGTGCGCGTTGCGATGCTTCGTCACGGGCGTGAACGTTTTGCCATCAAAGCGCCCAAGCTGGTAGGCGGAGTTGGAGTTGAACGGCTCCGGCGCATCCTTCGGCGCGCGATAGCATCCGTAGAGCAGCATCAGGTCGTCGCCGCTGACGGCTGATTTCATGGGCACGAACTCCGGGCACTCGTACCAGTTTGGCAGCACGCTCATCTGTTCCCAATGGATCAAATCCTGGGAGCGCAATATGCGATAGGTGTCCGGCCCGCCGACGTAAAGCACCATTACGTAATGCTGCGAGGCTTCGTGCCAGATGACTTTCGGATCGCGGTCGCCCTGGCCTTTGTTTGGTACGACAGGATTTCCGGCGAACCGTTTCCAAGTGCGCCCGCCATCGGGTGTAGTGGCGAGGTGCTGGCTGAACGGCGTGGTGGCGGCAAAAAACATCGCGGGCGCCGGCAGCTTCACGCCTTCGTTCAAGCCGGGAATGGGACGCTGCTGCATCACCGTCGTGCCGGAGTAGCATTGGCCGGCGGCATCCGGAAAAATCGCCACGGGCCATTCCTCCCAATGCACGAGGTCTTTGCTGACCGAGTGGCCCCAGTGCATGTCGAAGCCCGCGCCCCGGCTTGTGGTCGCGGGATTGAACTGGTAGAAAATATGATAGAGGCCGTCCTGATAGTAGCTGCCATTGATGTCATTCATCCAGCCGAGGCGCGGGCTAAAGTGGAAACGCGGACGGTGAAGTGTCTCGTAGGCTTTTGGATCAATGATTTCCTTGTCGCCGAGTTGCAGTCGATCCAGTGCGCCAGCATCGTGCGACTTGTAGCGCAGCGTGACCTCTCGGCCCTTGAACTCTCGCAGGTCGGCGGAATACCAGAAGTCCGGCGGCGCGCCGTCCTGCGGAAACTCCACATGCATGTAGCGAAGCAATTTTCCATCGGCTTCGATGACGAGGCGTTCGAGGCCAGGCTTCCGGCCGTCCTCGCGATGCACGAGCGGCAGTTGGAGGAAATCCGCGTTGAGGGTCAGGCGGCGTGTGCGCTCCGGGGGCGGCAGCGCAGCCACCGCGCCACGAACGTCGGTGAGCACAATCTGATCGACGTTGATGTGGCCCCAGCCACCTTTGCGTTCATCAATAATCACAATCGTTGCCGACCGGCCCGCGAACTCGCTCACGTCCCACGCCGCCGTCAGAAGCGCCTCGTCGCCGCCCGCGTTCAAGTTCGGCCCCACGGCGGTTCGCACGACCTTGCCATCTACGATGAGGTTCATGCACGTCTCGTTTGCAAACCCGCCGCCGCCGATAAGGAAGGTGATGAACTTCCGCTCAATCTTGAACGTTGGCGAAGTGAGTCGTCCCGCCGCGTCGTCGCCGCCATTGAACGAGCTTACGAGTCCCTGACCGAGAAAGCCCGAGACCTTCATCTGACCGGGCAGTGTTCCGCGCGCGGCTGTATTGCCGAAGGCCGTGCCGCTTGTTTTCCAGGCACCGTAGTCGGAGCCTTCGAAATCCGCGAGGACGATGGGATCCGCCGCGTGGGCGAAGCCGGCGATCAGCGCCAGAGCGATGGTGAAATACGTTTTCATGGCGTGGATGGATAATCGCGATTGGGCTGCATATACTGAATGGGTTTCGCTTCTGTTTTGTATTTAGGCTTGGTATCGACGTCAAAGGTGATGCCGGATAATCTTAAGATGGCTGATATTTTCAGGAGAACGTCTAGCTCATCCACGGCGGGGAGGGAAGCCCGAAATCAAACTGGAGCGTTACCCGCCGTTGGATGGAGCATCTTGTTCGCCTTTCTTTTCTTCGACTGTGAGGATTAAATTGCCGAGTTGTGTCCGATCATCCCCCGCCATATCCTTACGGCTGTAGAGTGTAGGCAATTTAGCTGTCTGACTTACGAGCGAATGCTCCGTGTCTTCTGGAATCGTGTAGCTGACCGAGAAAACATCATGACCATCATCCTTCTTGGCGATCACTCGAATCTGCATGCCCTCGCCGAGAGATTCGCTTCGGGGAGTTACGCCCATCCCGGAACCTTGGCATCGAATTATCACCAATTCCCTTACACCCATCAATGGGAACTGGGCAGTCTCCTTTCCGTTCTTCTCGATTCTTAAGATTGTGTTAGCAGTCGATTCGATCTTGACGTGCTGCGTAGTGATGGCGCAGTCGAAAATCTTGCATATCTGCTCAAGGGCTTCATCTTTCGCTGGCTCTCGTGCCTCCTCGGCGGCCAGTAGCGGTTGAATTGTCGCAAGTCCTGACAGAAATGCAAAAGCGAGAAATTTCTTCATAGTTGGAATGGTTTTGTGGCGAACGTCAAAGTGATGGCAGCCCCACTAGCGGGGGCAACCGTGGAAACGGAGGTGAAGCCATGAAGCTACGCAAGACTCCGCCGACAGAGGGGCTAGTGGGGATTGCCATGCACGTCTTGTTAGCCGTTCTTTTTTGGCGTAATACCAAGGTCTGGATACCGCTTCTGCATATCCTTCATCACCTGCTCTCTGATCGCTTCAAGGTCAGCTTGCGTAAATGCACCGGGAGGAGCAAAAGCAACCATCTTGTCCATGAGCCTCTCCATAACGCTCATGCGGAACTCAAGGTTGATAACTGTATCGGTGAGGTCGAGACCTCCAATGTGAATGCTCATAGTGGATTAAGGTTGTGGGATAGTGGCTGCGGGGTTCGGCTTGGTGATAGCGTCCCGCGACTTCGCGTATTCTTCGTAGATTCTGGATGCGACAAGGGACGAAACTACGCCAACAGAAAATGAAGCTATGACAGCCAATGAAAAATTGCGGGTTCGCGCCCACCAAGGCGGGACATACTCAGGACGCCAAGTCACGTTGCCGCACTTGGTGTGCGGACACTTGATTACCGCACCCGCTTCGATGGCCGTAACTCGAATGTCCTTGCTGCACTTTGGGCAAGGCATCTCAAACTCGGTGACGCGCCGCACCTGCAACTTTGGGCCGTCGATGATTGATGGAGGTGCTGCCATTGGTTCTTTTTATTCTTCGGCTAACGTACCTGTCCGCGCACTATTTGACAAGGCCGAAGGACGCAGGCAAATCGTTGTGCGGACGACTTGTTAGATACTCGGGACGGTGGTAACCTCCCGAGTGGAACGAAACCGATTTCCGCTCCTTCAGACAACAAAGGGA
>JANMGO010000031.1:0-79806 GCA_031374665.1 Akkermansiaceae bacterium
ATATATTGAATGTGGATAGGTCACACCGACCTCGTGCCGGTGCGATAGCCCACGACTTGAACCAGACACGACACCCTTTAATCAAACCTCAACTCGACCAAAGAATGCCTGGCAAGTGCCAGTCGCAGCCATAAGGTCTAGTGGTGCTTATGGAATCGAAAAAGAATAGCATCATCTACCACGAAGCGGTTTGAAGGTGAAATGCACCACGATCCAAACTGGAACCGCGAAGCCAACAATCGCAATCAAGCGATCCCATGTCCATGCGAGATAGTTGGATTGCATCACGAAAATCGTGATCATGAAATAATTTGCGAA
This sequence comes from Akkermansiaceae bacterium, assembly GCA_031374665.1. Taxonomy (GTDB): domain Bacteria; phylum Verrucomicrobiota; class Verrucomicrobiia; order Verrucomicrobiales; family Akkermansiaceae; genus Luteolibacter. Next base: position 319 of record JANMGO010000031.1, read on the forward strand.
CCGCGCATGCCCAAGAAACGAACAATATCTTGGATAACGTTTGCGAATACCGCTAATCAACCCCGTGGTACCAATGATTATTACCAGCAGAGTCACCATAATATTTATGGTCGGTAATCCGTTTCTAAAAATCAGTGAAAGCTCACCGCCTTTCCCCATCCCAGACCGGCTCTTCAGTGTATTCTCCGCGCTAGGTGAAAAAGCAAATTCCTAGTATTTCATTTTCCGCTACAAATTTGCGCTCGGAAGTTTCAGGAGTTCTAGGATGCGATCAAGGTCATCGTTGCCGTAGTATTCGATTTCGATTTTTCCTTTTTTGGCGGAATGGTTGATCGAAACGTGGGTGGCGAGGTGTTCTTGGAGGCGCTTGGTGAGGGCGCGGATGTGAATATCGACCTCTTTGGGAGCTGCCTTTTTAGGATCGGACTCAGCGGAAGGATTATTGAGGAGGGACTGGGTGAGTTTCTCGGCTGCGCGGACGGTGAGTTTGCGGCGGATGATTTGATCGGCGGCGAGTTTTTGGGATTCAGCGTCTTTTAATGCGAGGATGGCTTTGGCGTGGCCGACGGTGATCTGGCCTTGGGCGAGATGGATTTGGATGTCCTGATGAAGATCGAGCAGTCGCATCGCGTTGGCGACCGAGGCGCGGGACTTGCCGACGCGGGTGGCGATCTCTTCCTGTTTCATCGTGAACTCCTTAGCGAGGCGGACGTAGCCAGCTGCTTCTTCGATCGGATTGAGGTCTTCGCGTTGAAGGTTCTCGATTAAAGCCATTTCTAACACATCGCGATCGGATGCGGCGCGTTCGATAACTGGAACGTGGGTGCGTCCAAGTTTTTTGGAAGCTCTCCAGCGGCGTTCACCAGCGATGAGTTCGTATTTTCCATCAACGACGCGGCAAATCAGTGGTTGGATAATTCCGTGTTGGCGGATGGAATCCATCAGGTCATCTAACGGCGCATCGATGAATTGCAGACGCGGTTGGAGAGGAGAAGGGACGACGTTGTCGATGGCGATTTCGCGAACGCGCGGAGATTCATCATTGCTTCCGGAAGGATCTTGTCCGGGGAGCGATTGATTTTTTTTGATAAGGGCGCCGAGTCCTTTGCCGAGTGCGGGTTTTGCCATGGGAAGGTGAGTGTGGGTGAAACTTGAGAGGAGGGGAAGAGGATTTCAGGAAACGCTGAAAAGAAAGTAAAAAAGTGCCCCGTGTGATATGTAAGTTTAATGAAGCAATCGCCGCGCCGAAATTGAGATCTATGCCGGAATTGTGATTTGTAGGACAGTTGTAGTCTCGGTAGCGGTGAGCGATGAGGCGGATTTTGGCACCAGTAAGGTCTGTCCCTTGATGTGTATTTTATTAAGTGATCCTGAAATTACAGTGATCAGGGAAAAGCGATCGGCTTGTTGACTCGCGATAATTTCGCCCTCCTTGAGGCGGTGAAGCGTGGTGATGAAATGAGGGCAGGCCGCCAAAGTGTTTCCACTGGGGCGTTCGGGTTGCGGTTCGATATCGTTGAAATTTTTCACGGGTCGCGCCGCGTTTCAGGCTAACGTGGAGTTTGGCTCTGGAAGTTCGCGATGGTAAATCGTTTCGAGTTTCCGTCCGCCCCAAATGCGTTGGATGTATAGGGGGTGGAAAGTGATAGCTGACATGCGGGTTGGAGAAATGAGTGAATGAAAAAGTAGGCAATTTTTTCAATAGGATAATCGATGAAAGCGAGTATTTTTTCGCTGTGAGCTTGGTGCTTTTCTACGATGGTGAATGTGGATTTTGTGCGAGGTCGGTGCGCTTCGTCTATGAGTTTGATGAAAAGGGATTGATTGAATTTGCGCCTTTACAGGGTGAGCTTGCGGGAAAAATTGGGCTGAGAGGTTATGCGGAAAAGGGTGGTGGATCGATGGTGATTTTGCGCGAGGAGGACGTGGAAATTTTTACCAAAGGGGATGCGCTGGTGGAATTGGGTAGAGCGTTGGGCGGGGTGTTTCGGGTGTCGGCTTTTGTTTTTTCGCTTATTCCAGAGGGGCTAAGAAACTGGCTTTATGATCAGGTCGCGAAGAATCGCAATCGCTTGGCGGGTGCTTGTGAATTGCCGGATGAGGGATTGAGGAAACGGATGCGGAACTGAGTAGTCGGCCTGAGGCTCAACTCTCCAAGATTTATTCTTCGATGAAGCGATCGAGAGCTCGAACGAGATCGTCGGAGCGTTTGACGTGGTAGATTTCAGAGGGTTGCATGGAGAGTCGTTTTCCAGCGGAATTTTGGAAATGGAGGATTACCGGTGTGGTGCCGGGATGGCCGGTAATGTGGTAATGGATTTCCTCAAGGTCTTTTGCTGTGTGACGGTGAGTCCAGAGGATGAGTTCGAGTGCACCGTTGGCGTTGTTAGATTTTTTGGATTTAAGTTCGCTAATATTTGCTCCGGTAAGGCGGCGTCCGCCGGTGCGGTCATCTACTTGGATTCCGATTTTGAGTTTAATCATGCTGCCGGGTTGGAGGATTCCAGCATCGCGGGCGGGTATGAAGGATTCGGACCAGAGCATGACTTCGCAGGAGCCGGTGAAATCCTCTACAGTGAGGATGCCGAATGGTTTTCCGGCTTTGGTCATGCGAGATTCGACGGAACGAATCATCCCAGCAATCGGGTAGCGCTCGCGTGGATTGTTGAGTTCGATTTCATCAATTAAACCGATGCGGTTGTATTTATCTGAATCCAGGATGCCGCGATATTTATCTAACGGATGTCCGGTGACGTAAAAACCTAACAGTTCTTTTTCGTGAGCGAGGCGGTCATCTTTGGACCATTCCTCGACGGCGTTGACGATGGGCGTGTCTTTGCTGGCGGGTGCTGGGCTGAAATCGATTGCATCGAACAAAGAAGATTGTCCGGAGGCTTTGTCGCGTTGGGTCGCGGAGGCGGAGGCGACGACTTGTTCGAGGCGGGAAAACATCGTGGCGCGGTTTTCTCCGGTCCAATCGAGGGCACCGGCTTTAACCAAGTTTTCTAAAATACGCTTGTTGATGACTTTGGAATCCAAGCGCGAGGAGAAATCTTCGAGTGACTGGTAGTCGCCGTTGGCGTTGCGTTCGTCGATGGCTGTTTTCATTGCGGCTTCGCCGACGTTTTTGATCGCGGCGAGGCCGTAGCGGATCGCCATTTTTCCGGATTCGATATCTTCGGGAATGAAGCGGAGTTGGGATTTGTTGAGGTTGGGCGGCAGGATTTCGATTCCCATACGGTGGCATTCCGCGACGAAGACGGTGATTTTTTCCGTGTTGTTGACTTCGTTGGAAAGGAGGGCTGCCATGAACTCGACTGGGTGATTCGCCTTCATGTAGGCGGTCCAGTAAGAGATGTGGCCGTAGCAAGCGGAGTGGGATTTATTGAAACCGTAACCGGCGAAGGCGTTGATTTTATCGAAGATTGTGTTGGCGAGTTTCTCTCCGATATTGTTGTGAATTTTCGCTCCCTCAATGAACTTGACGCGTTCTTTCGCCATTTTTTCGACGTCTTTTTTACCCATCGCGCGGCGTAGTAAATCGGCGCCTCCGAGGGTGTATCCGGCGAGGACTTTGGCGGCGTTTTGCACCTGCTCCTGATAGATCATGACGCCGTAGGTATTGCCGCAAACTTGTTCTAACAATGGATGCTCGTAGTTGGCTTTTTTGCCTTTTTTAACATCCAGCATCTGATCGATGAACTGCATGGCGCCGGGGCGGTAAACCGCAATTAAGTCGATGATGTCATCAATACTACGAATCTCGTATTTCTTACAGGTTTCGACCATGCCGCCGGACTCAAGTTGGAACACGCCCATGGTCTCGCCGCGGTTGAGCATGTCGAAGGTGGCTTGGTCATCGAGGGGGACTTTTTCAATATCGAAATCTGGAGTATGCTTGCGGATGTGTCCCACAGCATCGTGGATGACGGTAAGGTTTTTTAATCCGAGGAAATCCATTTTTAGGAGGCCAACTTCCGTGATCGCGCCCATGTCGTATTGGGTGACGACCTCGCCCTCGTTGCCGCGGGTGAGAGGGACGTGTTCGTCGAGTGGACGATCACCGATCACGATGCCTGCGGCGTGAATGCCGACGCTGCGGTTAATGCCTTCCAAGCGCAGCGCGTAAGTCCAGAGATCTTTGTAGGTGGAGGACGATTCGATCAGTTCGCGGAGTTCTTCTTTCGTGTCCCACTCACCTTGGAGTTTTACACCGGGTTTGGTCTCGATGATTTTTGCGATGCGGTCGGCTTCGCCATAAGAAATTCCCATCACGCGCGCGACATCGCGGATGACGGATTTCGCGCCCATCGTGCCGTAGGTGATGATGTGGGAAACGGATTTTTCGCCGTATTTTTTTCTAACATAATCGATGACTTCCGCGCGGCGTGATTGGCAGAAATCGATATCGACGTCGGGAGGTGAAACGCGTTCTGGGTTGAGGAAACGTTCGAACAAGAGGCCGAACTGGAGCGGACAAATATTGGTGATGCCCATCGCGTAGGAGGCAAGGGAGCCTGCGGCGGAGCCACGGCCGGGGCCGACGGGAATGTCGTTGTCGCGGGCCCATTGGATAAAATCTGCGGTGATCAGGAAATAAGAGGCGAAGCCGAGAGAGTTGATGGTATCGACCTCGTATTTCAAGCGCTCGGCGACTTCGGGAGAGTTGGCCTTTTCTGGGCCGTAGCGTTTCAGAAGCCCCTCTTGGCAGAGTTTCATCATGTATTCCTCGCGCGGTGAGCCGTCGGGTGTGGGGAACTGAGGGTATTTTTCAGAGGATGTGGCATCGAGTTTGATCGTGACGTTGCAACGCTCGGCGATGCGGAGGGTGTTGTCACAGGCTTCTGGGATGTCTTTGAAAATCTCGCGCATTTCTTCGGCGGATTTGAAATAAACTTCCGGGGTGTAACGCATGCGGTTTTCATCGATCACCATCGAGCCGGTGCCGATGCAGATCATCACATCGTGAGCTTCGTGATCGGCGCGGTGGAGGAAGTGGACATCGTTCGCGGCGACGACCGGGAGCGAGAGTTGTTTGGCGAGTGCGATGAGTTGGGGGAGGATAGTTTGTTGAGCTTCGAGGCCGTGGTTGTGGAGTTCGATGAAGATGTTGTCTTGACCGAAGATATCGCGGAGTTCTGTTAGAGCTTCGAGGGCTTTGTCGGGTTCACCTTTCAAGAGCCATTCGTTGACTGGACCGGAGATGCAGCCGGAAAGGCAGATGATGCCTTTGGAGTGTGCTCGTAGGATTTCACGATCAATGCGTGGTTTGCCGTTGTACATACCATCGAGGTGACCGATAGAAATGAGCTTCGATAGATTTTCCCAACCTTCATTAGTCTCGGCTAACAGCGTGAGGTGAGTGGCGCTTTTGCGGTTGAGGATTTTCTTTTTGTCGGCGGCGCTGCCAGGAGCGAGGTAAATTTCGCAGCCGAGGATGGGTTTGATGCCGGCTTTTTTGCATGCCTGATAGAAATCGATGGTTCCGTAGAGATTGCCATGGTCGGTCATGGCGACGGCTGGCATGCCGAGTTCGGCGGCGCGGGCGGCGAGTTCCTTGGTGCGGATCATGCCATCGAGAAGCGAGTAGGCGGTATGAAGATGGAGATGGACGAAAGAATCTGACATGCGCGGAAAGGAGCTTAGCGGGATGATGGGGAGAGGGAAGCGGATTTGGGAATTTCCTCAATTTTCATGCCCGTCCCAGCACCTATAAAATAAAGCTATTGATTTTGCTGGCGTTGGCGGCTTGCATGGGCACCCGCCAAATAGCGAACCAATCTTATGTCTGAACCAACCACCTCCACCCCGATTTCTGGAACTTCACTTGCGGATATTGAAAAAGCGCAGCCAGCGGTTGAGCAATTTCTTGATAATCATCAAATGAAGCTGGTCGCACTTGCACTGCTGTTGATCCTCGCCGCTTTAGTTTATGTCGTTCAGGACAAACTTAAACAGGGCCAAGAAGAGACAGCAGGTGCATTGTTGGTAAGCAAAACAGCAACGGCAGATCTTGAGGGTATCGCCAATGATTTCGAAGGAACTGCCGCGGCAGGGAGTTCCAAAATTTTACTCGCTGAAAAACAATGGGAAGAAGGCAAGAAAGATGAAGCGATTGCTACGTTGCGTGGCTTTATCGACTCAGCTGAAGCTCACCCCGCACGAGCAAGTGCAATCGGTAGCCTCGCTGCGAAGCTTCAGAAACAAGGAAAAACCAGCGATGCGGAAAAGCTTTTCACTGAGCTCACTGAGGATACGGATGCGGGTTATTTGGCTGCGTATGCGTGGATCACATTAGGAGATATCGCTGTGAAAAAAGGCGATCTTGCGGCTGCTGAAAAAGCCTACTCGACGGTCGAAAAAGATTTTTCCAAGACTACTCATGCGCAAGACGCGACGAAGCGTCGCTTGCTTATGAAGGCAGAAAGTCCTGTGGCTGTTGCAGCGCCCGTCAAGCCTCTAGATACCAAAATAACGGATGGCGAAGGTGCACCTGCAACTGACATTGAGATCCAAGATATGCTCGACACTTTGAAAAAAGCCAAAGAAGGCACCTTGCCTCAATCGCAACCCAAATAAAATAGCGCAAATCAATAAGATTTAGCAGGGGAAACGGATTGACACCTAAGGCCGCAGGAGAATACTTTTTTGCGTGTTTAAGAAAGTCATAGGCCAAGAATCGAGTGAATCGCAAAAGTCATTACAACCCGTAACTGAGCCGCGTTCATCTATGGAAGCTACAAATTACAGCAGTGATCGTTCTTCTCCAACAGCTTCAAAGTCGGCAGTAGGTAACACTCGCAATGTTTTATCTTCCGATGTTGAAATCAAAGGAACTGTCAAATTTCAGCATGATCTCATAGTTGATGGCAAAATCGAGGGAGATATCCAATCGACTGGCAATCTCACGATTGGTGAAAATGCAAGAATCAAGGCAGAGGTGAAGACCGGATCCGTAATTGTTTATGGTAAAGTTCACGGCAACCTGATCGCTGTGGAGCGTGTGGAGTTGAAATCGAGCGCTGAAGTGGTCGGTGATATTAAAGCGAAAGTTCTGATGATTGAAGCCGGCGCCATTTTTGTCGGTAAATCCACCGTTGGAACTCCATCTCAAGCTTCGCCATCGCAACCTGAGCTTAAGCCGATTGCGAATCAAGCTCCGGCTGTAGAAACCCAGCCCTTGCTGGCCGAGAAGTGATTTCTAATCTTTCGATTTTTTCATCCAAACTCACGGAGGATTGCCAGGAGTATGGCGGATGATACACAACTGAATCGCAGACACATCGAAGTGACGTGTCCGCATTGTGAGCACAGTCAGAATGAACCTTCAATGGTCATTTCTACCGTGTGCAGGGGTTGTGGACAATATATCAGCGTCACGGATGAGAAGGCGGTGATCCGTCCAAAATATGCAACTCGTCTGGCGACGCTTGAAAGCCCGCCAGTTCAGCACCCGACTGTTGCGGCGGAAATTCCTAAGCCTGAGATTAAACTGGGTTTCTTCGATCGGCTTTTTAAGCGGTTTGCTGACAAACCAACGGTCAAACGCAAGTTGCATTGTTATCATTGTAGCCACATTTTCGATGTAGTTTCTGATGCTCAATCTACCCAATGCGCGAAATGTGGAAGTTACATCAGTTTAAGGGATTACACGATTGATCAAGCGTGGCACAGGCGCATTCAAACACGTGGTAATGTAACCGTGCTTAAAGGTGCGGCAATAACGGGAGTGAACGTGCAGTGCCATGATTTACTGGTGCTTGGAGAGCTATCTGCTTCCGTGGAATGCTCCGGAAAACTTACGATCCGCAGTCACGGCAAGATTGTAGGAAACGTTCATTGCGATGAATTGTGTGTGGAGCGCGGAGCGAAAGTTGAATTTCAAGGAGAAGTCAAAGCACGTACTGCTTATATCGACGGCGAAGTGAGAGGGAACATAACTTGCAAGGAGAAGATTACTTTGGAGAGAAAAGCGCGTTTGCAGGGACATGCTCGTGCGACTGGGATTGTGATGCGTGAAGGTGCAAAGCATTCCGGACTAATGGAGGTGGTGCAGGCATCCACAGAGGATGTGACGACACCCACAGAGGATTGATCCAAGTGGATTGGCTCTTGCATCTTTTTATTTCGCTAGAAAGATTGCCGTATGGCAGTTGCGCTTGATTTAAAAGAGGAGATTTTGGAGCTGAAACGTGCGCGTAAGGCAGTGATTTTGGCACACAATTATCAGACAGGTGATATTCAAGATGTGGCCGATTATGTCGGAGACTCTCTGGGTCTTGCTTATCATGCGAAGGCGACCGATGCCGAAATGATCGTTTTTTGTGGAGTGCATTTCATGGCCGAAACCGCGAAAATTGTGAACCCGAAAAAAATTGTGGTGCTGCCTGATAAAGACGCTGGATGCTCCCTCGAACAAGCATGTCCGGCGGATCAGCTCGCGGCCTATTTAGAGCAACACGCAGATAAAAATTATTACGTGATTGCCTACATCAACTGCTCGGCCGGAGTGAAAGCGCTTTGCGATGTGATTTGTACCTCGGGCAACGCGGTGAAAATCGTCAACCTCGCCCCAAAAGATAGACCGATCTTATTTGTCCCCGATGCCAATCTGGGTTCATGGGTGATGGAGCAGACTGGACGGAAAATGGATCTCTGGCAGGGTTCCTGTTATGTCCATGTGGAGTTTACGCGGGATTCGATTAACCGGATTAAACAAGAGTATCCTGATGCATTGGTGGTTGCTCACCCAGAATGCACTCAGGCGGTGAGGTTGCTAGCGGATGAAGTTTGTTCGACTGAGCGGATGGTCGATTTTTGCAAAAAGACGGAGGTAAAAAACATCATCGTGGTGACGGAGAGCGGCATGCTGCATCGTTTAAAGCGTGAATGTCCGGACAAAAACCTCATCCCAGGGCCGACGGATCGTTGTGCCTGCGCGGATTGCCGCTATATGAAAATGAATACCATGGAGAAACTCCGGAATTGCCTACGCGATTTGTCGCCACGGGTGGAGATGGATGAGGAAATCCGCCGCCGCGCGGAGATTCCTTTACTTCTGATGCTGGAACAATCGAAATAGCCCTTGCGGTGAATTGGTTTGCCACCGATCTTCCATGAGACTAGGTATTTACATTGCCGCTTAATTTATGTTTTTCAAAATCCAACATCATGAAAACTCAATTCAATAACCGCAGCCAACAAGGGTTCACGCTTGTGGAGTTGCTCGTGGTCATCGTGATCATTGCTGTGCTTGCTACACTTGGAACAGGCGCTGGTATTGCAGCTCTACAAAAAGCACGAAAAGTAACGGCGCAGACTGCGGCAACAGACATTGCAAATGCAGTTGAGCAGTTTTACTCAGAATATAATATGCTCCCGGATCCGGCGGACGCGACTGCTGATAATACTCCCTACGTGACGGATGCTGCGGGGGATGGTGTCGAATTGCTAAATATACTATCGGGTTATGAAGATACTACGGGTGACGTGCAGAATGATCGCAAACTTCGTTTCTTAGGAGTAAAAGAGTCCGATGACGGAAGGCGTAACGGGGTTGTCTACACTGGCTCTGGAGACACTTTAGCTGTAGACAGCTTATTTGATCCCTGGGGTGAGCCTTATTACATTATTCTCGATTATGATTATGATGGCGAATTAGACATCTCGATCAATTTAGAAGATTCAGCATACTCAACCACATTACACAACAAGCGCGTCGCCATTTACAGCCTAGGCACTGACACACCGACCGAAGCGAAGCGCAAAGACCTCGTGAAAACTTGGTGATCTTTCCAACACACATTGAATTTCTAAATAGTTTATCATCATGAAATGGATTTTACTCATAGCTGCCCTCGTTTCATTAACCTCATGCAACACCATGATCGGTGTCTGGCGTGACTCCAAAGCTGGTTACCAATGGACTAAAGAAAAAATGCAGAACTCAGGCGGAGGATCGCAAGAGGAATACGGTGCTCCCGTTTACTGATGCGATAAATTCACTTTGTGCCGCTTGCCAAGTTCTTGGGTAAGGATTAAAAACATCCCATGAATCGACGCCTCTTCTTCGCACTCACAATCACCGCGCTTTCTTTTGGCTCCTCTTGCCATGCAGAAAAGGCGGAAGGGATCTCCAAAGTTCGGTTAAAGACCAACAAAGGTGACATCGTAATTCAGCTAGATGCCGAAAAAGCACCGGTTACCGTCGCAAATTTCAAAAAGTATGTGAGTGCCGGGCATTACAATGGCACGGTGTTTCACCGAGTCATCGCTACTTTCATGATTCAAGGTGGTGGCTTTGAAAACAAAGATGGTAAGTTGATTGAGAAGAAAACCGGGGAGGGGATTGTGAACGAGGGTCAGAATGGTTTGAAAAACGAGTGCGGTACCATTGCGATGGCGAGAATGAGGGATCCGAACAGTGCGACAGCCCAGTTTTTCATCAACGTGGCGGATAATGAAGCGCTCAATTACCCCAGCAATGGCGGATATGCGGTTTTTGGTAAAGTCATAGAAGGCATGGATGTCGTGAATCAAATTAAGTTGGTCAAAACGGGCGACAAAGAACTTGTGAACTTACATCCACGCACTGGAGCACTTATTCCAGGGCCGTCAGAAGATGTTCCAGATGAGTTGATCATCATCGAAAGCGCCACTCTGGAATAAATCGCCTCACTTCCATATTAATCATGCAACTTTGGTTCTGCCCCGTCCTGGCATTTTTGCTTGGCTCCATTCCGTTCGGCCTGCTCATCGCGAAAGCGAAAGGTATCGATATCCGCCAGCATGGTTCGGGAAACATCGGGGCGACCAATGTGTTTCGTATTGTAGGGAAAAAATATGGCATCGGCTGTTTGTTGTTAGATGCGTTGAAGGGTTTTATTCCGGTGGTGATAGCGATCTCGGTGATCCAATTCGAAGGAATGAAAAACCCGATGAGCGTCAACGCACTTGCCCAGTATGCCGATCATTTCAGCATGCCGACGGCACAGATTTTCCAAGTGCTCACCGGCTTATGTGCGGTGCTCGGGCATAATTACACACCCTGGGCAGGCTTCAAGGGAGGCAAGGGCATCGCCACTTCAGCCGGAGTGTTTGTTGCGCTGATGCCCGCAGCCATCGTTATTCTGATCGTTATCTGGCTGCTGGTATTTCTGATCAGTCGCTATGTTTCACTGGCCAGTATCATCGCCGCTGCAGCCTTGCCGCTGGTGACGCTGTGGGGCTCCTGGTTCCATGGTAAAATACAGAATGGCACGTGGAACAAACCACTTTTCGTTTTCACCGTGATCCTCGCCGTGCTGGCTATTTGGAAACATCGCAGCAACATCGTGCGCTTGCGTAACGGCACCGAACATCGTTTTACCCGTAAGCCGAAATCCTCCAATGTCTGATAACTCGATCAAGTCCGCCGCCATTTTGGGCTCAGGTTCATTCGGGACGGCCATAGCCAAGCTGTTAGCGAAAGATCTGGAATCCTTGCTGATTTACGGACGTGATCCGGAAAGCATCGATGCGATCAACAACGAACATAGAAATCCGCGCTATCTGAAAGGAATTGAATTACCCAAACAGATTCGTGCGACAAGCGAGATCACAAATGTTGTTAATTTTCCGTTAGTGATTTTTGCCGTGCCGACGAGTGCAACGCGGCAATGTGCTGAGAATCTGGCAGCACATGGTTTGCCGAAAAGCACTGTGCTGCTTTCTTGCGCCAAAGGGATAGAAAAAACCACGGGTGATCGCATGAGCGAAATTTTAAGGAAAGTTTTTCCAGATAATCCCATCGCTGTTTTATCCGGACCCAATCATGCGGAGGAGATCGCTACCGGTCAGGCAACCTGTGCCGTGATCGGGTCTGAAAATCATGAGGTGGCGTGTGAATTACAAAAGCTGTTCACTAAATCCTATTTCCGACCCTACACGAGCAATGACCTCGCGGGTATCGAATTGGGTGGGGCGATCAAAAACGTTTACGCGATCGCAGCCGGCATGTCGCATGGCTTGGGTCTAGGCGATAACGCGGTCGCGGCATTGGTGACGCGTGCACTCGCGGAAATGACCCGACTCGGCACCGCACTCGGTGGGCAGCCGGAAACCTTTGCTGGCCTTTCAGGCGTGGGCGACCTCATCGTTACCTGCTTTTCTGTGCATTCGCGGAACCATCGGGTCGGTCTTGCTCTGGGTCAGGGTAAAACCCTTGAAGAAGCCACCCAAGTGCTTGGCATGGTCGCGGAAGGAGTGCCGAACACATATTCGATTTATGAAGCTGCGCGGAAAGCCAATGTCCGCACGCCCATTATCGATGCGGTTTACTCCATTTTGTATGAGGGCAAACCGGTCGCCGCTGCGATGAGTGAACTCCTCACACGCGACACTCGAATGGAATCTGAATAATGGGAATCATCGTTGTCGGCTTGCTAAGATCATCATGACAGCTAACGATGCACCGCGACAGGGATGACGCCATTTTTACGGAAAATACTCGGGATGAATTGGGTGATGGTGCTAGTGATGTATGCACTGCTCATCTTCGGAGTTTTCATGATCGAAAGTGCGGCGCGGCATTTGCCTATCAGCCCAGATAAATTAAAGGAATATGGCTCGGCCGGTGGGTATTTTGCATGGATGCAGAAAAACTGGGTTTTGCTCGGTAGTGTTGCTTATTTTGCTGCAGCATTGATCGATTATAAATGGATCCGCTGGTTGGGTATACCACTCTACATTGCGAGCCTTGGTTTGATGTTGATGGCGATGCAAGCGGACGATGATGTCCACCGCCTCACGATTGCGGGTTTGAGTTTCCAGCCGGCTCAGCTCGGCGTGACTTCAGGGATCATCATGATTGCTTGGTTGATGCAGGATCTTCCAAGGCTTCATCATCGCCTGGGAAATCCATTAGTTAGAATTGCAGTGATCGGAGTGGTTTCTGCGATCCCATTTTTACTGGTCATGAAAATGGGTGACATGGGTTCTGCACTTGTATGGATCCCCGTGGTCGTAGTGGCGCTGTTAATTTCTGGAATTCCTTTTCGAATTCTAAGTTTCATCGGTCTGTTTTCAGCGGGGATATTACCCATCATGTATTTTGTGGTTTTGCCATTGGTCTCTGAACGTGGACCGGAGCGGATTGATTTGTGGCTGCGCATGATGCAAGGCCAAGAGGTGGACATTAAGGGCGATGGATACGCTCCGCATAATGTTTCGATGGCAGTTGGAAAAGCGGGTTGGAAAGGCTTGGGCTGGATGGCCACTTCTGAACAAGGATCTCTTCACGACAAACGCTTCATTCCCCATTTGACTGCACATAACGACTTCATCTTTGCGGTGATCGCTGAGGAATTAGGATTTCGAGGGGCGCTTCTGCTCGTCCTCGCTTTTGCCTTACTGTTGATTCAAGGCTTGTTCATTGGATTTTATAGCAGAGATGTATCGGGAAGATTGATTGTCTGCATGGTAGTGGCGCTGTTTTTTGCCCACATCTTTGAAAATATCGGAATGTGTGTGCTGCTGATGCCTATCACGGGTATTCCACTGCCGTTGGTCAGTTACTCAGGAACCTTTGTCGTGATTTGTATGTTCCTGCTCGGGTTGGTTCAGAGTGTGTGGGTTCATCGCCGTAACCGTGAAGAATTCGTCTAGCAGAATATCCCACAGGTTTTTATAAATCCTGCTCGATGGATTTGAGTGTTAGAAAAAGGTTTTTCCAGCGATTCTGTTTCGGCTCATTGCTGCGTTCTTCTTGAGCGAGGTGCTTTTTGATCGAACTCAGGCAAGAGGTGTATTCTTGAAAAAATGAACGAAGTGCATCTTCGTAATCGGAACGGAGCGCATCGGCAAATGCACCGCAGGTATCTAATAAAGTGACACGGAAATCATGCGTAATGCGTGATTTGGTAATGACGGCGATGATCGTTCCACCTAGTAAAAACAACAGTGCGACACCGCATAAAATCCATGGCAGCAGTTGAGCGTTCATGATGCCACTGATTGCGCCAAGACTGAGAAGAATGAGGGCGGATGCGGTGAAGGATTTCAAAGCGCGGTTGCGATAGCGTAGTTCTCGTTCCAGATCTTTACGCACGTGAAGATTCTCAATCGCTTGGTGCGCTGCGCTGCCGATGCGTTCGACAAAATGGTTACGTGCCTTTTCCAATGCTTCGTCGATAGGTAAAGATTGCTCGATGGGTAAGCCGATCGATTCGTTGATACGAGTGCCAAGATCCTGCCAATGCTTGAGGCAGACAGTGACGATGTCTTTGCCGTCGTTCTCCGCCACGGATTCCACTGCCGCTCGAAGTCGTTCTGTGAGTAATGCCTCCGTGCGAATTCCCGTAATGTCTCCTGTGAAGACTTTGAAAAAGGAACGAGTGACGCTGAGCCAGCTCCGAAGTTTCCGAGTCACTAAGATAGCCTCGTTTTGGAAAATCTCGGCAACTTCGGTTAGATGACTTGGAAGCCTTGAAACCAAGCTTTCTCGCATTGCATCAATTTCATCTTCGAGAGATCTCAAAAACTGGTGATGGTTTCTTTGCAGTCGGGTGTTGTGATCAATCTGGTTATCGATCAAATACAGCGCGCTGCTCGCTTGGTCATGCCACGTTTTGAGTACGGCTTTTCGTTTATTGGAAAAACAGATGCGGTCGGATATGAAATTCTCCAGTAACTGAAATCCGCTTTCCTGATAGAGTTTGCGATTCAGTGCTTCGTTTCGCTTCGCCTCGAAGGCCAGCTTTGCGGAGACTGGAAAAATCGGCGAAACCATGCCGATGCGTTTCATTGAGAGATCTGCCATATGTTCCAAGATCACCGCGATATCCGCAGGCTCTAGTGTATCGCATTGTTGAACCACGAAAGCCATGCGCTCGTGGTAACCGGCGGGTAAATTTCCAATCAAGTTCCAGGTTGAAGCGCTCCATGGATTTGAAGCCGGGAAGACAAACAGGATCAGTTCTGAAGCAGTAAATAGGCGCTCAATGTTTTGTTTTTGATCGGTATCGAGGGCATTTGTCCCAGGCGTATCGATGGGATTGAAATGGCGCAGAATGAGTGCGGGAAGAAAGACTTCCTGATAAAGGGATGACGGAGCATCACGAGTCGCTTCGTCGTGGCGGTAACAAATGATTTGCTGCGTTTCTGGCAGGGTGTTGACCGGACAGAGATCGTGATCGAAAAGACTATTGATGAGAGAGGATTTGCCCGAGTTTACCTCACCGCACACCATGCACGAAAAAGGTGCGTAAAGCTCTTTTTCGAGGGAGACCGTGTCGCAGCTTTCACTCAGATCCGCAGCCGTGATTTTTGCTAGTTCCCGAATTCCAAGCCAAACCTGTGACAAGTGATCACGGTTGTTAAAATAGCGCTCTCCGAATTTGAGATGGCTCACACTTGGTTAGGGAAGGAGTTTCAAGCTCAGTAGGTAGTGGTGGCAACAGTTTGGGGAGTGGCAGGAGCTGCAACTTGCATCGCGATGAGTTGCGACACAGTGACAAATTTAAAACCACGTCTCAAAAGTCCATCGAGAGTCTGCGGCATGGAATCGATGGTCTGGGAATGGAGATCGTGGGCGAGAACAATTCCGCCAGCAGCGGTGCCGGAAACGATGCGGTTTGCGATCACCGAGGCACCGGGGCGTTTCCAATCGAGCGGATCGACAGACCAGAGAATGGTTGGGTAGCCGAACTCGTCGTGGACGAGTTGGCGTTGGCGTTGGAGAAGTCCGCCATAAGGTGGACGCATCGTGCGAGGGCGAACACCGGCGGCGCGGCCGATAGCATCTTCGCAGCGTTGCATTTCTTGGCGAAGTTGTGAATCGCCGAGTTTGGAAAGCAGTTGGTGAGTTTGGCTGTGGTTACCGATTTCGTGGCCCTCAGACACCGTACGGCGCAGCACCCCGGGGTTTTGATTCACGCTGTTTCCGATGACATAAAACGTCGCTTTGATGTTTCTCGCAGCGAGCATGTCGAGCAGGCGAGGGGTGTTGACTGGGTGAGGACCATCATCGTAGGTCATCGCGATGTAGTTTCCGGAAACCATCACACGGGTAAAAGTGACACCGGCAGTTTTAGAAAAATTGTTGGGGTAGTTGCCCGCTTGATTCAAAGGAACTGAGCGGTTTGGGGTCGAGCGGATCGGATTGTTGGAAATTTCACCAATCCCAGGAACGGCTTTGCAGCTTGCCAGAGTCGCGACGCTTACAGCTGCAGTTGTTGTGATAAAACCACGGCGAGAAAGATGCCCGAGCGGATTGAGTTCAGATGAGAATTCGGTGCCAGTAAGTGGTTCCATAAAGTGAAAAAAGGTTAATTTGAGTTAAAGACTGCACACGAGGCAGGAGATGTCACGCCTCATATTGTCGGGGTAGGGTATTATCTGAGAGAGGATTTCAGGGGGAATATGGAGAATTTCCATTCATCGACTTCTTCAATCGACAACTGCCCAGTGGCTATCTTGAATTTCCGCACATGAAAATTCTTCTCACCACTTGCAGTTACCAAGACACCCCCGGCCCGCATCACGAACTCATGGCAGCACAAGGCTGGGAAGTCACTCGCGAGCGCGGTCCGCTTTCCGAAGCACGTATGCTGGAACTTGCAGAACAAGGGTTTGATGCATTTCTCTGCGGCGACGATGCGATCACGCGCGAGGTTTTGGTAAAATGCGCTCCCAAGCTCAAAGTCATTTCCAAATACGGCATCGGGCTCGACAAGATCGACCTGCCAGCCACCAAGGAAATGAAAATTCCCGTGCTGTTCACCCCGGGTGTGAACCACGACACCGTCGCCGAGCACACGATCGCGCTGATTTTGGCGATGACGAAAAATCTCTACCCATCCATCCAAGCGACTCGCGAGGGGAAATGGACACGTCTGACGGGTTATGAACTTTTGAATAAACGCATCGGCCTGATCGGTTTGGGTCGGATCGGGCAGGAAGTTGCCAAACGCGCCCACGCCTTCGGGATGGAAGTGCATGGTTTCGGAAACTACTGGCCGGAAGATATCGCCGAGCAATACCAGATCACCCGCCATCATGATCTCGATAGCCTGTTCGCGGCATCGGACATCATTTCTCCCCACACCAAGCTCACCCCGGATTCCCATCATTGTGTGAATGCCAAACGTCTCGCACTCATGCCGGATAACTCATGGTTGGTGAACACGGGCCGAGGCGAACTGATCCATCAAGCAGATGTCATCGCCGCGCTCGATTCAGGAAAACTCGCCGGTTATGCAACAGATGTGTTAGACGAAGAGCCACCCGCCGCAGACCACCCGCTGCTGCGCCACCCGAAAGTCATCGTCACCCCGCACATCGGTTCACGCACTTTCGAATCCGTCCCGCGCCAAGCGATGAAATCCCTCACCAACCTGATCAACGCACTCTCCGGACAAGGCGAGACGAATTGCGCAAATGGGGTGATTTGATTGAACTCCAATAGATAGATCAACCTTAAGGAACCGCGATTTTCATCACGATCTCCTGAGTGAACCAATGAGCGCATGGAGCACTATCAGCGGGGCGAGCGTCAATTACGGGGTTGAGGTTTGAACTATCGAAAAGTGCGTAAAGAAGACGACTTATTGGGTTGCTGTGTCTCGGCTTCGGTAAAAGCTCACGGATGAAATCCTATCGGGCCATTTGCCACTCCTGTCTGAATTAGCTTGGCCTTGGCCTCAGTGAATTCTGCATCCGTCAGCACCCCCGAGTTTTTCAGCGCTGAGAGCTTCTGGAGTTGTGAGGCTAAATCACTTCCAAAACCAAAATCCTGCTCGTATATCTGATGTTTCTGAATCTCGGTCTGGAGCGCTAGAACAAACTCGGAAAATTCGGCTTTGGTTGGCTTATTGGTGAATAGGAGAACTCCATCACCTGAACGAAGGGGCTGAAACAACGTCAAGTTGTAGCTATGCTGGAAATAAGCCCGTAAAAGCCCAATTGCAAAAATTGTAAATACCACGCCAACTACCATCAATGGAACTACGCTTCCAGAACTTCCACTATCACTCATTATCCCCACGATACCTAAGAACAAAAGGAGTGGTCCTGGAATCATCGTAAAAATGCAGAGAACGAGTCGTGTGATAGCTCGGTTTTTTTCAATTCGTGAATTCGAGTCAAGATTTCCAACTTTAATTGTGTGTGTAGAGTTTATCCCTCCGCCCTCATAGCTAGCGAGCAGATCTCCGTTATCTCTCAGTGTGAACGACCGGCGCCCCCTCATGAACGAGTATTGTTTTAGTTTGGCAATAATATCGGTATCTTTCATTTAAGAGAATCGTAAAGCAATAGCATCGCCGATGTGAAGCTCCGAATTCAATCATACGGATTCCTGGGCGTCGCCATTTGCGGGTTGTTCTCCGTCTTCTATTCCGCCTGACTCTAACTGCCCGACTTCATGGCCTTCATCGGCATTGAACTCTAGCCTAGCAATCTGCCAATCATCCCATGCTTGCTCTGGATCGATATCTTCGTATCCGCAGAATTATCCAGATGATCTCTCTATGTAATTGTCAGAACTTGCGCGGGTGACGTATCTGTAATCGACTCGACCGCTTCCCTCGCTCTAATATCCTATTTTTTAGGCTCACTGTGCTGAAACGCGAAGCCGAAAGTAGGATTGAAGGCCGTTTATCATCGAAGGCTTTTGAAATTTCACTCCGTAACTAATAGGGTCGTATACTTTAATGAAGAAGATCGCCGTAGTCGCAAGGAGCGGCGGCTTTCTGCCGCCGAGTTTATGAAGTGGGCAGTAGAATGCAGCCCCTCCTTGTTTGTTAGAGACTCCGCTCCTGAATCTCCGTGAGCAGATCATCGATAAACTGCTGAACGGTTTTTGTGACGGGTTCTTCTTGGCCACGGATACGAACGGAGACGGTGCCTTCTTCGACTTCCTTTTGACCGAGGATCGCCATGTTAGGGATGCGCTCCATGCGGGCGTTGCGGATTTTTGCGCCGACTTTATCTGACGTGCGATCGACCGTGACTCGGACACCGAGGTCGGCGAGTTTCGTGGCGAGGGCATTTGCATCGTCGAGAGTTTTCTCAGAAATCGGCAGGATGCGGACTTGTTCGGGTGAGAGCCAAGTTGGGAATTTGCCTTCGAAATGTTCAATGAGCAGGCCGGTGAAACGTTCTAACGAGCCGAATGGTGCACGGTGGATCATAACCGGGATGTGCGGTTTGTTGTCCTCGCCGACGTAGGAAAGTTTGAATCTAACAGGAAGGTTGTAATCGACCTGAACCGTGCCGAGTTGCCAATCGCGACCGATGACGTCTTTGACGACGAAGTCGATTTTCGGTCCGTAGAACGCAGCTTCGCCAATTTCTTCCGTGTATTCGACGCCGAGGTGGATGACTGCATCGCGGAGGGCGGCTTCCGCCTTGTCCCAGTTTTCCGAAGATCCGACGTATTTGTCGCTCTCCGGATCGCGGAGCGAGAGGCGGACGCGGTAGTCGTTCATGCCGAGCGTGCGGAGAACTTTTTTCACGAGGTCGAGACAGCCTTTGACTTCCTCCGCCACTTGGTCAGGTGTGCAGAAAAGGTGTGCATCGTCCTGAGTGAAACCGCGCACGCGGGTCATGCCGCCGAGTTCGCCGGATTGTTCCCAGCGATACACCGTTCCGAATTCGGCGAGTCTAACAGGAAGGTCGCGGTAAGAATGATGATCGCTCGCGAAAATTTTGATGTGATGCGGGCAGTTCATCGGTTTGAGCAGGTAACCTTCGTAGGTTCCTTGTTCGAGTCCGTTGATCAGGGTGGAGCAGGTCGCATCTTCGTCGGCGAGTTTTTCTAAAGTATCGCGCTCGGCGATCGGCGCGAATTGGCTGTCTTGGTAGTAAGGGAAATGCCCGGAGGTGCGATACAGATCGAGCTTGCCGATGTGTGGGGTGAAGACTTGGGAGTATCCTTGTTTGTCGAGTTCTGCAGTGATGAATTCCTGCAACGCGCGGCGGATGAGTGCGCCTTTCGGTTTCCATAAAATCAAACCTTGGCCGACGGCTTCATCGATGTGGAAAAGTCCCAACTCACGACCGAGGCGACGGTGATCGCGTTTTTTCGCTTCTTCGAGTCGGTTGAGATGTTCTTCGAGTTCTTCTTTGTTTTCGAAAGCCGTGCCGTAAAGCCGCTGAAGCTGGCCCTTGGATTCGTCGCCCATGTAGAACGATGAGGAAACCGACATGAGTTTCACGTTCTTGCACTTCGATGTGTAACCCACGTGTGGGCCGGCGCAGAGATCGATGAAATCGCCGTTTTGGAAACAAGAGATTTGTTCGCCCTCGGGGATCTTATCGATGAGATCGAGTTTGAAACGTGAGGCGTTGCCTGGGCGCTCGGTGAGCCCGCCGAGCCTGCCGGATTCTGCCATGGCTTTGGCTTCTTCACGGGAGATCGCTTTGTATTCGAACTTCTGGTTTTCCTTGGCGATCTTTTTCATCTCGGCCTCGATTTTTTCGAAATCATCCGGAGTTATGCGGTGCTGCATTTCAAAATCGTAATAGAAACCATTTTCAATCGGCGGACCGTAAGCGAACTGCGCATCCGGCCAGATCCGGAGAATGGCGGTGGCCATCACGTGTGCGGCGGAGTGGCGCACGCGCTCGAGGTCGGTCATCTGGTGGCGTTCTTCTAAAGTCTTACGGTCGGACATGGGGCGGCTTTTGAAGCAGGGATGGCGGGTAAAGTCAATGGTGCGGAGGTAGATTGATTTGTCTGGGATCGGACTTTGAACGAGCTTTGCGAGAGGGTTTAGTTCGGGGTGAACCTAGCGATCTCAAATAACCCGAAATCCTCGCCTAGACATTTCGCCTAAGTTGTTTAAGTTCCCTCACCCCGATGGCCTAGTCCTGGGTAAATACTCATCATGTCTGATCCTGAAAATAACACTCCTTCACCAAATAACGCCAACCGCCCACCGAGTGATGGGAACACGTTTAACTGGCGTGGATTAGCCTTATTCGGGCTCGCGGCTGTAATCCTTGGAGCCGCGCTAGTTGGTCCCCAGATGAACAACAAGTCAGTGTCGCTGAGTTATCCGGAGTTCCGTCAAAAACTAGATCAAGGATTGGTGGTTCTTAATGATCCCGAGCGCCCGCTCAAAGTGGTCACCAACGAATCTCCCTCAGATGCCACCATCACGGGTTGGGTGCAGCCAGATCTTATCAAACCCAAGGATGGAGATGAAAAAATTGAAACCAATTTTTTCAAAGTCATAGTCAGATTGGATGACCGAGGCGAAGAGATCCGAGAGCTTTTGGGCGACAATATCCGTGAGGAGCAAATGGCGAATTTCGCGCCACCCGTTGAAGGCGCGACTGTGGTTACGCTCTCACTTGCAGAGTTTCGCAAAGCCTACGCACTGGGCGAAGTGAAGGCAGTTGATCCCTCGTTTCCATTGCGATTGGTAACTTCTGACAATAATTCTTCGGCGTTCATCGTCGGAAAACGTGAGGCGATCACCAACATGATCAAACCGACGGATAATGCCGGAAAAGTCTTACCGGCGTCACCTTTCAAAGTAAGCGTTTATTCGACAGTTTTTGGTGGTGAGCTTCGTGAACTACTTAGAGGTAAAGCTAAATATGTCCGTGAATCGGATTATCTCAGCCGCGCACTATTTACCTTTGTGCCGTTCTTATTGGTCATCCTCCTGCTGTTTTTCCTTTTCCGCCAACAAATGAAATCCGCCGGCAAAGGTGCGATGTCATTCGGAAAATCCAAAGCACGCTTGCTGACGATGGATCGCAACAAAGTGACCTTCAAAGACGTCGCCGGTATCCAAGAGGCGAAAGAAGAGCTCTTCGAAATCGTCGATTTCCTCCGCGATCCTAAAAAATTCCAAAGACTTGGCGGTTCCATTCCGAAAGGCGTGTTGATGGTCGGTTCTCCGGGAACCGGTAAAACCTTGTTGGCTCGCGCCATCGCAGGTGAGGCCGATGTTCCGTTCTTCTCCATCTCCGGTTCGGACTTCGTTGAAATGTTCGTCGGCGTCGGCGCATCACGTGTTCGCGACATGTTTGAACAAGGCAAAAAACATGCGCCTTGTTTGATTTTCATCGATGAGATCGATGCCGTCGGTCGCCACCGCGGACATGGCATGGGCGGCGGACACGATGAGCGTGAACAAACCCTCAACCAGCTCCTCGTTGAAATGGACGGCTTCGATACTCAAGAAGGCGTTATCATCATCGCGGCAACCAACCGTCCCGATGTTCTCGATCCTGCATTGCTTCGCCCGGGTCGCTTCGACCGCCAAGTCACGGTATCATTGCCTGACGTAAATGGCCGCGAGGAAATCCTTCGCGTGCACGTGAAAAAAATCAAACTCGCTGCAGGCGTGGAGCTTGGAACGATCGCACGCGGCACCCCAGGTTTCTCCGGTGCTGAACTCGCAAACTTAGTCAACGAGGCGGCTTTGTTAGCTGCTAGAAAAGGCCTGAGCGCCGTGACCCTCGCAGAGATGGAAGAAGCACGCGACAAAGTCCGTTGGGGACGTGAGCGCCGTTCGCTTGCGATGTCGGACAAAGAAAAAACCGGCACTGCATGGCACGAAGCAGGCCACGCCTACCTCAACATGGTTCTGCCGCACACGCATCCTTTGCATAAAGTTACCATCATCCCACGTGGTCCGTTCTTGGGCGCGACGATGTTCCTTCCTGATGGAGATAAATACTCGACCCAGAAGAAAGAAGCGCTCGCGAACTTAATCGTCACCATGGGTGGCCGCATCGCGGAAGGTTTTCATTCCGATGACATTTCTAACGGTGCCTCCGGCGACATTCGCCAAGCCACCTCGCTTGCTCGACATATGGTTTGCGAGTGGGGCATGTCCGATCTTCTCGGGATGATTGAATATGGCGAAGGCGATAGCCCTGTATTCCTCGCTCGCGACATGAACAAGAGCCGCAACTACTCTGAGGAAACCGCCCGCGTCATCGATGGCGAAATCAAAAAGTTCATCGACGATGCCTTCAATCAGGCGAAGAAAATCCTCACCGATAATCGCGATACTGTAGAGAAAATCGCATTGGCATTGTTAGAATACGAAACGCTCGATGGCTCGCACCTACGTGACATCATCGACCACGGTGAAATGCGCAACCCGCCCACTGCACCCAAGCCACCTCCGATTCCCGAAGAGATTTCAAAACAATCTGCTTCAAAAAAATCTCAGGAAGAAAAACCTGAAGACAACGGTCCACTTCCCGGAGCAATCGGCGCAACGGCTTAAGTTCGCCAGCATTCAGTTAAATCCATAGAGTTAGCCGCCACGACGTCTCAGCGTTGCGGCGGATTTCTCATTTTTTACCCATCGATTGATCGAAAATCTATAAACCTGCGTATAGCTCCCTAAGTCACCCCCGCTTCAGATCCGATTAACCATGCTGCGATATTCCTTTGGCTTTATTTCTATCTTTTTTCTCAGTCATTCACTGAATGCCGAGATCGATTTCGCACGCGATGTTCGCCCGATTCTTAACGCAAACTGCACCGCCTGTCACGGTGGGGTGAAAGAAGCCGGCGAGGTTTCATTTATCTATCGCGATCTAGCTCTGGGCAAAGGCGAGTCCGGCAAACCTGTCATCGTTCCCGGAAATCCGGATGCCTCGGAAATGATGGTTCGCATCACCTCGAAAGACGCCGAGGAAATCATGCCGAAACCCGAGCACGGTCCGGCGCTCGCCAAATTCCAAATCGATATTCTGCGCCAATGGATCAAAGAAGGCGCTAAGTGGGGTGAGCATTGGTCATTTGTCGCACCTGAAAGACACTCGCTGCCATCTGTTAAAAAAACCGATTGGCCGATCCGTGATCTCGATCATTTCATCCTCGCACGGCTTGAATCAGAAAAGCTCAGTCCATCCCGCGTCGCCGATCTAGAACAATGGCTGCGCCGCGCTTCGTTCGATCTTATCGGCCTGCCTCCTACGCTCGAAGAAATCGATGCCTTTAAAAAAGCAGCGGCCGAAAATCTTCAGTTAGCCATTGAAAAAGAAACCGATCGCTTACTCGCCTCACCACGCTTCGGTGAACGCTGGGCTTCCGTATGGATGGATCTCGCGCGCTATGCGGATTCGGTCGGTTACGCCGACGACAAACGCCGCGACAACTGGAAATACCGCGATTGGTTAATCGATTCCTTTAACAAAGATCTTCCGTTCGATCAGTTCACCATCGATCAGATCGCAGGCGATCTCATTCCGAATGCCACGCTCGATCAAAAAATTGCCACCACGTTTAGTCGGCTCACCCAAGTCAACAGCGAGGGCGGAACCGATGACGAAGAGTTCCGTGTCGTTGCGGTGATAGATCGCATGACCACCACATGGGAAGCTTTCATGGGCGTGAGCTTCGGTTGCGTGCAATGCCACTCGCATCCCTACGA
This sequence comes from Akkermansiaceae bacterium, assembly GCA_031374665.1. Classification (GTDB taxonomy): domain Bacteria; phylum Verrucomicrobiota; class Verrucomicrobiia; order Verrucomicrobiales; family Akkermansiaceae; genus Luteolibacter. The sequence continues at coordinate 24,708 of JANMGO010000031.1, forward strand.
TCCGATCAAACACGAAGAGTTCTATGACTTCATGGAATTTTTCAATCAGACCAAGGATGCCGATATTGATGAAGATCTACCGAAACTTGCCATACCCATGGACAAGGCTCGCTACAACGAGGTGAATCAACTTCACGAGCAAATCCGCGCTTCAGAACAATCCTTATTCGCAGAGCGTAATAAAATCGATTCTACGACTAAATGGCAGCCGGTTCGCTCTGTGAAAGCCGAGGCAAAGAAAGCGATTCTCACAATCACGGAAAGGGAAGGTTATGATGAATTCCAAGCCGACCCTAACGTCGCCACCGCTGCGGAGTATATTCTAACATTTCCAACGAATCTCAAAACCGTCACTGCCGTTCGATTAGAAATTCTCCCGCTCGATCTAAAAACCGCAGCACACACACCGGAGTGGGGAGGGATCATCAAACAGTTGCTTCTCGATGTGGTGGACGCCACGGGAAAGGCAACATCAGTGAAGCTTCATGAGGTCATCGCCGATGAAGCGCATCCGATGTTCGATCCGAACGGATCGCTCATGGGAGCGGATAAGGCTTGGGGGGCTTACACGAAAATTTTCAAACCCCGCCACGCGACCTTTGTGCTCGATCAACCACTCACGCTTTCTCCCGATTCCAAACTCCGCGTCACTCTGAAAAATGGCGGACTCTACTCGGCAAGTTTTCCCATGGTCGTGAAACGGGGACGTCTCGCGATCACCGATGAACCCGTATGGATCAATCATCGTCTTGTAAGCAACGTGGTTTCTGCCAAGCGGGCCATCACAGACGCGCAGCAGAAACTCAAAGCTATCCCATCCACCACCACTCCCGTCATGGTCGAGCGCGAACCCGAGCACCGTCGCGATACACACATGTTCATCCGTGGAAACTGGTTGGATAAAGGTCATCTCGTGAAAGAAGGGAATACACCAAAACTTTTCCCTGCTCTGCAAAATTCCGATGAACGCGCCACACGTCTCGACCTTGCACGTTGGGTGGCTTCACCTAATAACCCGCTCACCGCTCGTGTCGCTGTGAATCGTTTTTGGTTGGAGCTGTTCGGCAAAGGCATCTGCCCTACTCCTGAGGATTTCGGCTCCGCCGGTGAACCTCCATCACATCCTGAATTGTTAGATCATCTCGCCGTCACGTTTGCGACCGATAAAAAATGGAGCGTGAAATCCATGCTCCGTGAAATCGTGACCAGCGCCACATATCGCCAAGACTCCACGATCACCGACGAGCTTGAGGAAAAAGATCGCGACAACCGATTGCTCGCCCGCGGTCCACGCCAGCGTCTCACCGCTGAAATGATGCGCGATCACTCGCTCAGCGTCTCTGGTTTGATCAGCCAAACAATTGGCGGAATACCGATCCAACCTCCATTGCCACCCGGCGTATGGAAACCCTTCGTCAATGATGCATGGAAAACTCCAGAGGTCGGAAATCCAGAGCGTTATCGCCGCTCGGTTTACATCTATTTCAAACGCAGCATTTTGTATCCGCTCTTCAGCTCCTTCGATGTCCCACCGCGCGACCTTTCATCGAAGCGTCGACTCGTTTCTAACACTCCTCTCCAAGCGCTGACGACACTGAACGATGCCGCTTTCCATGAGGCTGCTGTCGCGTTTTCACATCGCATGCAAGCGGCCGATCCATCCAATGTAGATAAACAAATCGCCGTGGGATATCGCGTCGCGGCTTCACGCGAGATCACTCCGTATCGCACGGAGGAATTGCGCCATCTTTACCAAGAACTTGTCACGGAATACAAAAACTCCCCCGATACCATGAAGGGAATTGCCAAAACTCCAGAAGAGGCCGCACTCGCCGTGATCGCTTCTATTTTGCTAAACCTCGATGAATCGGTCACCCGCTAATTACCTGCCATGAACCTCCTCCAACACCTTCAGCAAGAACAGCTCACACACGCCACGCGTCGGCATTTCCTCAAAGAAGCGGCCTTCGGCTTAGGTGGCGTATGCCTGGCTGGTCAAAATCTTTTTGGCGCCACGGCAGGAGCGAGTATCAAACGCGATGCTGAAAATCCGCTCAACACGATGGCACCTTCCTTCGCGCCAAAAGCGAAGCGGATCATCTTCCTTCACATGGCCGGAGCGCCAAGCCAGATGGAGCTTTTTGACTACAAGCCAGTGCTACAACAATACGACGGCAAAGATTGCCCGAAAGAATATCTCGAAGGTCAGCGCTTCGCATTCATCAAGGGCGTGCCGCGCCTGTTAGGCCCGCAGTTCCAATTCAAACAACACGGAAAATCCGGTGCATGGATTTCCGATCGTTTGCCAGCACTCTATAAGCACGCGGATAAAATCTGCTTCATCAAATCGATGCAGACCGATCAGTTTAACCACGCGCCAGCAAAGCTACTCATGCATACTGGCAACGCAAACCTCGGCTATCCATCCATGGGATCGTGGGTCACGTGGGGTCTTGGCAGTGAAAACCAAAACCTTCCAGGCTACATGGTGATGCTTTCCGGTGGACGCCCGCCTCGCGCTGGCGCAGCTCTTTGGAACAATGGATTCCTGCCTTCCGTTTATCAAGGAGTCCAGTGCCGCACGGGTGGCGATCCTGTCCTAAATGCCGCAAACCCACCCGGTATCAACCGAGACATCCGTCGCGCAGCTCTTGATTCGCTTAACCGACTCAATACCAAAACCCACGAGGAAATCGGCGATCCCGAAACAATCACCCGCATTTCCCAATACGAAATGGCGTATCGCATGCAGGTATCTGTTCCGGAAGTCATGACAATTAACGATGAGCCAAAGCCGGTGCTGGAAATGTATGGCGCAGAGCCAGGCGCAAATTCTTTCGCTAATAACTGCTTGCTCGCACGTAAACTCGCGGAAAACGGTGTTCGATACATCCAACTTTTCGATTGGGGTTGGGATACTCACGGCTCCAGTGCAAACGAATCACTCAAAGATGGTTTTGTGAAAAAATGCAAAGATATCGATAAGGCAGTGTCAGCTCTTCTAACAGATCTCGAAATGCGCGGTATGCTTGAGGATACGTTAGTGGTTTGGGGTGGAGAGTTTGGCCGCACTCCCATGCAAGAAAACCGCGGCGGTGGCGCCGCGAACGCCTTCGTCGGTCGCGATCACAATCCCAACGCCTTCACTATCTGGATGGCTGGCGGCGGAGTGAAACCCGGCATCACCTACGGCGAAACCGATGAACTCGGCTACCGCGTCGGTTCCAATCCCGTCCACGTCCGCGACTTACACGCCACCATCCTCCACCTCTTCGGCTTCGATCACCACAAGCTCTCCTTCCCATTCCAAGGACTCAATCAGAAGCTCACCGGCGTTAAGCCCGCGAAGGTAGTGAAAGGGATTCTCGCCTAAATATTTCTAACGAAAAATTATGTCTCTCCGCTATTTTATCTCCGTCATCTCGCTCGTGTTAGGCTCCTTCGCATCTGCACAAGAAGCCCCGCGCATGAACATCGTTATCCTTTATGCGGATGATCTCGGTTACGGCGATCTCGGTTGCTTCAACCCGAAATCAAAAATTCCCACTCCAAATCTCGATCGCCTCGCTAGCGAAAGCCTACGTTTTACCGATGCGCATAGCTCATCCGGTATCTGCACACCTTCACGCTACGCCATGCTGACGGGTCGGCATCATTGGCGGGATTTTCATGGGATCGACACCGGCTTCGATAAATCGTTTTTCAAAGAAGGACAACTCACACTGCCAGAGATGTTGCGAAAAAAAGGCTATACCACCTCATGCATCGGCAAGTGGCATTTGGGTTGGGATTGGGATTCGATCCGTCTTCCAGGAACCGATAAAAAATCGAAGAGCCACAAAGATTTCGATTGGTCGAAGCCGTTCCGCGGCGGTCCGCTGGATCATGGGTTTGATCATTACTTCGGTGATAATGTGATCAACTTCCCGCCTTATGCGTGGATTCAGGACGATCATCTTCTCTCTGTTCCTGACATCACATTTACTAAAACTCCAAAAAATACCAAAGAAGGGGAATGGGAATGTCGTCCGGGTCCGGGTCGTTCCGATTGGGATTTCTATCAAGTCCTACCAACTCTCACCAAAAAAGGCGTGGAATACATCCAATCACGAAAAGGTAAAACCGAGCCGTTCTTCCTCTACTTTCCTCTGCCATCGCCCCACGCACCCATCGTCCCAAATGACGAGTTCGATGGGAAATCGAAAGCCGGTGCTTACGGGGATTTCGTGGTCCAAACCGATGATTCCTGCGGGAAAATTCTCAACGCCCTGCGTGAAGCCGGACTTGATTCTAACACTATCGTGATTTTTTCAGCCGACAACGGTGCTGAAGCCTACGCTTATGCGCGTGATGAAAAATTCGATCATTGGTCCACAGCTCCCTTGCGTGGCCTGAAACGAGATATCTACGAAGGCGGCCATCGCGTTCCAACCATGATCAAATGGCCCGGCATGACCAAACCCGGTGCCGTGACCGATGCGTTGTTCGCACAGATCGATCTCATGGCGACGTTCTCCAACTACCTCGGTTTCGAGCTTCCGAAAAACTCCGCTGAGGATTCCCATGACTTTTTTCCTTACTTGAAAGGTGAGACAAAAACTCCTCCGCGCACGACGATGGTTCACAACACAAGTAAAGAATACGCGATCCGTAACGGCGATTGGGTGTTGATCGATGCGAAGACAGGAGCAGCTCGTCAGCCCAGCGAGGCTTGGTTCAAAAAGCACGAGGTTCCATCATACAACGGACAAGCGGTCGGTCTCTACAACCTCCGCGAAGACATCGGCCAGAAAAACAACCTCGCGGACAAGCAGCCGGAAAAGGTCAAAGAGCTACAGGCATTGCTCAAAAAAATCCGTGATCAGGGCTACTCCGCGCCTCGTCTTGCGAAGTAAATGGGCAATGACTCGCCCAATTCAGAGCGATTAAACTAGGGAGAAACCTCAGATATTTGATGAAGATTGAACCACGAATTTCGCGAATTTTCAGAACGAAATACCCAGAGTCAGAGATTTGATTTCCAAAATATCATCTTCATTCGTGCGATTCGTGAAATTCGTGGTTAAAAAAATCCCCTAGCTTGATCGCCCTGGCCCGGTTGGCGAAACTTAGGGGTTTCATCAAATTGGTTTTGTGATGAAATACGAGCCGCCTCGCGCAGGTATCGTCACTTCCATTTACTCATGAAATCCAAACTCGTTCTCGCCGCCCTGTTCCTCAGTGGCCTTTCCGCATCCGCCTTAGAGCTCGGAGCGCCTTTCGCCGACAATGCCGTCCTCCAACGCGAACTTCCTGTACCTGTCTGGGGCTGGAGTAAACCGGGCACCGAAGTCACCGTCGAGTTTGCCGGACAAAAACAATCCGCTAAAGCAGGGGAGAATGGCAAATGGATGCTCAAACTCGATGCGCTTACTGCCAGCGCCGAACCACGTGAAATGACGATCACTGAAAAAGGTGGCGAAGCGAAGACGCTCAAAAACCTCCTAGTCGGCGAAGTCTGGATGGCATCAGGCCAATCTAACATGCAGTGGCTTGCCTCTAAATCCTCAGTCTTACTTCTCGTCACTCAGCTCAAAGAAAAAGGCGAAACCCCGCCGATCCGTGAGTTTGAAATCACGAGTGTTTATGCCGCACTTCATCCCGTTGAACGTGCCACCGGAGCATGGAAAGTGGACGACTACGGCAACTACAGCGCGGTTGCTTTTGCGTTTGCCTTAAAAGTCTATCAAGAAACCGGCGTTCCGATTGGTATTCTCAACTGCTCCTTCAGCCAGACCAGTATCGAGTCATGGGTGCCGCGCGAAGGCTTTGCAGCAGGCACGCAGGAATACACCAAATCCATTCAGCAAAAAATTCTAGAAACCGAACCCACCACGCCGGAACACAAAAAAGCATGGGACGCATTTTATCAATCCCTTGAAGAACAGATCAAAGCCAATGGCGAACGTGTTGCCGCAGGAAAAGAAGCCCTGCCCGTTTCCATTAAAACCCCAGGAAACATGAGCGATAACCGCGATGCATCTTGGATGTTCAACGGACGCTTGAGCCCAGTGATTCCTTATGCAATCCGCGGAGCGATCTGGAACCAAGGTTACGCCAACATTCATGGCGGTATCAAATATTACCAAAATCTCCACAGCCTGATTGGCGGTTGGAGAATGAAATGGAACAACCCAACGCTTCCGGTTTATTTTCACCAATTCTATTGCCCCAGTCCACCGGATGGAGGTTATGCGGTTAACTATCCAAGCATTGCTGAAATGGCGGAAATGCGTCTCGGTGCTTTGATGGCGCGTGACATTCCTAACACCGGTATGGCTTGCCAGATCGATATCGCCGGCGCCATTCACTACAACCAAAAAGCTCTCCCTGCCGTACGTCTCGCCTACCACGCCCTCAAAAATCAGTATGGTAAAAAGGACATCGTCACCGACGGACCGATTTTTAAATCCTATTCTGTTAAAGGCGATAAATTGACCGTCGAATTCGATCACGCCGATGGCGGCCTCGTGGTCGCGGAAACCACTTTAAAACCTTCTAACACTCCCGACGGGTTTCCTTCTCCCACGATCATTCCCGATGGTGAATCCAAAGTGACCCACTTCTGGGTCGCTGGTGAAGATCGCGTTTGGCATCCAGCCACATTCCAAATCGATGGCTCGAAAGTCATTGTCAGTTCACCCGCCGTGAAATCTCCTCGCGGGGTTTCTTACGGCACCGGTGGTATCGGTTTCCAACCGAATCTCTACAACAAAGCATTGCTCCCAACCGTGCCGTTCATCTATTTCGATAACAAACTCGTCACCAGTGAAACCTGGCCCGACAAGCCAATGAAAATCGAGGGATTTGTGGTCGACCAAAGCACTCTTGGCAATGTTTACGAATACCGCAAGATTCCCATCCTCCGTACTCAGTTCCGCGAAAACGCGATCTTCCAAGCCGACATGCCGATCACGATTTCTGGCTCCACTGTCCTTGAATACGGCCCCGAAGCCCCGGGAGAAAAGATCATCAAATTCAGTTTCGCGGGTGTGGAAAAAAACATTCCTGTTGGTCCTGAAATGAAAGAGTGGAGCGTCACCGTTCCAGCAATGCCTGCCAGCAAAGAGCCGAAAACTTTGCAAGTTTCCATGACCATCAATGGCGAGCTCGTGCATGACCGCGTCTGCAAAAACATTCTGATCGGTGATGTCTGGTACATCGCCAGCCCGAACTTCGCTAAGAAACAACCCGCATTGAAAATGGAGGACTCAGGTCAACCGGTTCGGGTGATGTTGCGTATAGCTAAGCGCTCTTCTGCTGATAAACCCGCGCGTTATATGATCTCCACCTCGACCGAACCGAACAATCGCTTCGCATCGACATGGGAAGACGCCACCACAGATTTCGCATCAGTCATCGGCCATCGTCTCGCGAAACAATCAGGCCGACCTACCGGCATCATCTATATGGACAGCGATCCAGTTCCTCTCAATAGCTGGATGAAACTTGAGCATCTCAAAAACGCTCCAAGCCTGATGAACGATTACAATAACCTCATGCAAATACAGCCGGGCAATCCACTCTACGATGCGAACGTCCATCGCTACATCGCTGCATGGAAGACCTATTGGGGAGAATTCATCCCGCAGATGATCGCAACTCGCGGAGTGCCGAACGGCGAGGTATGGGGAACCATGCCGCAGCTCGCTGGAGAAGTGACTAGCAAAGCCTGCGAAACTCATAACGTTGTCGCCTACTCATTCGTTCCAGCTAGTTTCAAGGGAATCATTTTTCTAACAGGTTCGGAAATGACGAAAGCTGACCAAGGCGAAAACTTTGGTTCAGAGCTCACGGCTCTAGCCAATGGTTACATCGAGGACTTTGGTGGCAAAGCGAAGTTCATTTACACCCTTCCTGATAAGGCACTCGCTCCAAAAATCACAGCTCCATCAAAAATCAACGGCACAAGCGTTACGGTTCCGATCAGCGATTGGCAAGAAACTGGACCTACAGATGAGCGCATCGATCAAATCATAAAGGCTGCTCAAAATTAGTTTAAATCATCATGAAACTTTATTCCTTCTTCGTCTTTCTTTGCATCTTTCCCTCGGTTCACGCCGTAGAGATTAGTTCCACGGACAAGGCAGTAACGATCGCTAACGAGTCCGTTCGATTGTCTTACGACCTTAATTCCGGTGCCTATTCTGGCACGGATCTCCGCACTGGAGTGACTACTTTCTCGAACGCACAGTTCACCGTGGATGAGGTCGGCTGGCGTCAACCCGAGCCCGCTACCCGCAAATGGGAAAGTAGCGACCTAGACGATGCATTTGGTAAAGGTAAGAAGCTCACGATCACAGAAAGCCCTGGCGGGAAATATCGTCTCATCAAAGCGCTTCACATCTCACTCTACGACAATGTCCCTTACGCGGTTCTTGGTTTTTCTGTTACCAATCAGCACGACCTAGTCGCCCGCATCTGTCGCATCGGTATTCTAGATAAAGCCAAAATCTTTCCGGGTAAAAAGTTAGACAATCCACAACTTTTACGCGGCGGAGCCGGAGCGGAGCGTAATCGGATTCAAAACACTCTTCCGATTAGCGCGTACAACAATCTCCTCATCACCGGAAAAGTTAGCGATACTCGTGAGTCAATCGTTGTCGGTGGACTGCACTACCTTGAGTTTTTCCGAACCATCAAGATCGATGAACGCAAAGGAGATTTCTCAGTCACCATTGAAGATCCACAGGGAAAACTTATTAAACCCGGTACCACTTATCACGGTACCGATACCGTGTTTCTCGACATCTCCACCGCCGATCCTTTCACATCGCTTGAAACCTACGGCATGGCAATGCGCACGGCTAACCAAGCTCGCCCCAAACCCTACGATTTTCCCACCCTCTGCGGTTGGCTGGTTTCTCAGGGATCATACGGCGAAGGTCGCCCGATTAATAACTCCAAAGAACTCGTCGGCCAGATGGAACTTGCCTCAACATCAGGCATCCTCAACTACACTCCGGTGGCCATCCGCCTAGAACCCGATTATTACTGCGACAAAAATACCGGCGATACCCAGCAAGGGTGGTGGAACGATGAAACGTGGGCGAAATATGAATCCCTTGTCCCTCCCTACGAAACTTTCGGGAAATTCTGTGGTAAAATCCGTGAGCTCGGCGGCATTCCTTTCACCTACATTCAAACCAACATGCCATCGAACGATTTTGCAATCGCTCACCCAGAATGGATGTTGAACAATGACATCTCTCGCATCTATGCCGAGCACCGCCATCACCAACCTTTCGTTCGATTCGATTTCACCGATCCTGGTTTCCAAGAATATACGTTAGCGATGTGGAAACGCATGGGGGCGTCAGGTCTCGGTGGTATCAAGTTCGACTATCCAGAAACCGCATGGATATCTAACGGTGGTTTCGAAGATCCAAACTACACCACCACCGCAGCTTATCGAAAAGTGTTCGAGCTCGCACGTGCCGGTCTTGGCGAACAAGTCTTCATCCACGAACGTAACCTCGGCGAAAGCCTCGCACCCATGCTCGATGTCACTGCTGGTATCGTCGATCTCCAACGCGTCTGGTTAGACTCTTCACATTTCGAACCAGAAATGGCATCTCGTATTGGCATGCGTTGGTACAAGCATCGCAGCGTCTTCGGTTACTACCCCGATGGAAAATCCTTCAAGAAAATGGATATCGATGCACGTCGCACCATGCTTACTCAAATTGGGTTAATTTCTGGCCGACTCGAGCTCGGCACTTCCTTTGGGCGCATGACGGCTGAAGAGCAGCACGATCTAACCCGTCTCTATCCCATCCTCGGTGGCACCAAATCTTTCCGTCCCGTGGACATGCTCGTCGAGGGTCGTGAAGATCCATCGGTTTATGTCTATCAGATCAATCCCGATTGGGCTCAGATCATTCTCTGCAATAATCACGATGAGCCATTCACCGTCACCGCTCCCATTTCAGGAGACCAAGCGGAAACCGGCTCTCTTGGCCAAGCTGCTGATGCGTCTTATTATATCTATGATTTCTGGAACGATAAACTCGTTGGTGAGTTCCGTGGTGATCAGTCCATCAAGGCAGATCTCAAACCACAACAAGCACTCACATACTCGCTTCATCGTAAAGCAGATCATCCGCAGTTCCTCTCAACGAACCGCCACATCATGCAGGGTTTCCAAGATCTCAGCGATGTAGAGTGGAAAGTAGAAACCTCCACCTACTCCGGCACCGCAAAAGTCATCACGGGTGAGGCCTTTGTCATCACCGTCGCTCCTAACGGATTCACTCCTAAGGAAGTGACGGTTTCCAGCGGCACCGCGAAAATTTACAAACAGGGAGATCTAATCCGTGTCACACTCAGTAACGATAAAACGAATGAAACCAAGTGGTCCATCACCTGGAGTAAATAGGTCTACTGTCACATCACCTTTCACTGTGATCAGCCATGTTTAAGCCGATTCATTTCTTCTCAATCCTTGCTGCATCCATTTTCACCGCAAACGCGCAAGACACAACGGCGAAAGCTCCAGCTAAACCACTCAACGTGTTGTTGATCACGGCGGATGATTTGAATTTCGATTCACTCGGAACCTATGGTTGCAAAGTGCCCGGCATCACGCCGAATCTGGATAAGCTCGCGGCGGATGGTATGAAGTTCAATCACGCGCATGTGAATATCGCTGTCTGCCAGCCCTCGCGGCAAACCTTGATGACAGGTCGTTACCCACACACCAACGGCGCACTCGGTTTCGATCCGATCGATGAAAAGGTTCCAACACTCCAAGAAAAACTTCGCACCGCAGGTTATCTCAATGGCATTTTAGGAAAGGAAAAACATCTGCAACCCATGGCGCGTTATTGTTGGGATTTAGTCGCCACGGAAAAGGATCTGGCTGACGGAGCTGGCATTGGTCGATCCATCGAAAAGTATCATTCCTACACAAAAGAGTTCCTCACAAAAGCCGCTACAGAAAATAAACCCTTTTTCCTGATGGCGAATTTACACGATCCGCATCGCCCGTTTGCAGGTAGCAAACAAGAGCTGGATTCATGGGGAAAAAATCTCCCTAAATTCACCCGCCAGATCAAAGAAGACGAAGTCAACGTCCCAGGATTCTTGCCAAACCTTCCGGAGATCAAAAAAGAAATCGCGGAGTATTACACCTCGGTGTTTCGCTGCGATCAAGCAGTCGGAGCGGTGCTCCGTGCCTTGAAAGAAGCGGGTCAGGAAGAAAACACCATCGTGATTTTTCTGAGCGATAACGGAATCGCGGTGCCTTTCGCAAAATCAAATTGCTATCTCCATAGCACCAAGACTCCTTGGATCGTGCGCTGGCCGGGAAAAGTCCAAACGGGATCTGTTAATTCCGGTCATCTCATTTCAGGGATCGATTTCATGCCGACGGTTCTCGATGCGCTTGGGATCGAAACTGTTGAGGGAATCAACGGAAAAAGTTTCGTGACTTTGTTAGAAGGAAAAGATCAAAGCGGTCGAGAATATGCGTTCACGGAATACCATCGCACCTACGCGCGCGAGGCCTTCCCAACTCGCGCGATCCAAACCAAACGTTACGGTTACATCATCAACTTCTGGGCGAACCGCACGCCACCCATGCGCATGGATTCCACCAGTGGGCTGACGTTCCGCGCGATGCAGGAGGCAGCAGCAAACGATCCAAAAATTGCCGAGCGAGTGAAGCTTTTTGAACATCGAGTTCTCGAAGAATTCTATGATTTCGAAAATGATCCAGATGGTTTGAATAACTTGATCGATTCTTCCGAACTTCAACCAGAGATTCAAAAAATGCGTGATGCATTAAGTGCGCGGATGAAAGCAACCAACGATCCCGCAATGGCAGCTTTCGAAAATCGCAAAGATCCCGCAAAGCTTGATGCGTTCATGGAATCCCTTTCGCGCAAGAAACCATGATCTGAAAGCTTTTGGCTTCCAAGAGGCGAAACTAGCGTGTTTCCTGTCCTCATTCATCTGCCATGCCCCCGAAAGACCCTACAAAACCCGCCCAAGAACATCCTTTAGCGAACATTCTCATCAATGTTCTCATTCCTGTCTTGGCGCTCAGTTACTTAAGCAAAGAACCGGGCGGGGTCGAGGCGGAAGCCTGGCATATCGGGCCTCTCTATGCACTCTACGTCGCGCTGGCATTTCCCATCATCTACGGAATCTGGTTTTTCGCGAAAACGCGGAAGATGAATTTCTTCTCCGGCCTCGGTTTGTTTTCGGTGCTGCTCACGGGTGGACTCACGCTCTTCCTCTGGAACAAAGACGGCACAGTCAAAGAACACGCAGCGGTGTTGTTCGGACTCAAAGAAGCATCGATCCCATTTGTGCTCGGCCTCGCGGTCATTGCTTCGCATTGGTCGAAAACCCCCTTGCTGCGCACGTTTCTTTATACCGACTCCATTTTCGATATCCCAAAAATCGAAGGTAAAGTCAACGAACTCGGCAAACTGGAGGATTACAATAAAGTCATTCTGAGTTCGACGATTCTCTTCGCGATGTCATTTTTCATCAGCACCGTCCTTAACTTCGGGCTGGCGATGTATTTCCTCGGTGATCTCGATCACACCGCCGCAAACGCTCGCGAGATCTACAATGAAAAAGTCGCAAAAGTGACGGGTTATGGATTTTTCGTCATCGGCGTACCTATCATGGCGTTCTTGTTTTTCACACTCAGAAAACTATTAAGCGGTCTTCGTGGCCTCACGGGTTACAATGACGAAGAACTGATGATGCCGCGCTGATCAGTGCTATTTTTTCTTCCAAACGGGACGGGAGTTTTTGGATAATTCAGCATCCAACTCATTCATGCGGTTGGTGAGTTCCTTGACCTTTTCGGGCTGATCACCTGCTAGGTTTGTCGTCTCTGAAATGTCCTCGGTAAGATGGAAGAGTAAGGTTTCAGGCTTTTTTTGTTCTTTATCCCATATGCTTTGCCCTGAAAGGAGAAGTTTCCATTCACCTTTGCGTATGCCATCGAGTTGACCATTCGCTCGATAGTAGAGAAATTCATCACGCTTAGATGGAGCGTCTCCGGTGATGGTTGCGGATAAATCAATGCCATCAATGCGGGGCTCCGCAGGGATTTCACTTTTTGAGAGTGCGGCCAGCGAAGGCAAAAGATCTATCGTGCTAATGAGTGCGTCGCTGCTTGTGCCGGAGGGAATGCGACCGGGCCCCCACATCACGCAGGGCACGCGTTGTCCGCCCTCAAAAGTGGTGCCTTTGCCATCACGCAGAGGAGCGGCACTTCCACCGTGATTGGCAAATTTGATCCAAGGGCCGTTATCACTGGTGAAAATGATGTAGGTGTTCTCCGCGAGCCCGAGTTCGCGAACGCTTTTCACAAGCCGACCCACCTCGGCATCGATGTGTTCGATCACGGCTTTGTAAGCGTTTTTAGGATCGGAATCATACGCATCTTCCGGAACGAACAACGGGATGTGTGGCATGGAGTGGGGGAGGTAGAGAAAGAACGGTTTGTCTTTGCTTGTGGTGATGAAAGAGATGGCACGGTCGGTGTAGCGGCGGGTGATCGTGCGCTGATTGACGGGTAGCTCGATGATCTCTTCATTTTCTAACAGAGGAGTGTTCCACTTTTTGACAAACTCATCCTGATTGAGCCAGCTCTCATTGCTGAAAGGGCTCACTTTCGCTTTGTTATCGGGATGGTTCATGTCGTTTGAGTAAGGAATGCCGAAGTAGGAGTCGAAACCTTGCGCGCGGGGTAAAGTTTCCGGATGATGACCGAGATGCCATTTTCCGATGCAGGCAGTTGAGTAGCCGATGGATTTGAAATGATCCGCAATGCTGTATTCGGCGGGATTCAGTCCGTAATCCGATTGCGGGAAAAGCACGCCGGTATGCATTCCCACGCGTTTCGGGTAGCTCCCAGTGAGCAGTCCGGCACGGGATGGACTGCAAACGGGTGATGGAACCATGAAGTTGGTAAACTTTCGTCCTTCTTTCGTTAGTTGATCGATGTTCGGTGTTCGAATTGTCTTGGACCCATAGCTACCCAAATCGTTGTAACCCAGATCATCCATCAAAATAATGATGAAATTCGGCTTCGCAGCGGAAACGTGAAGCGAGGCTAGCAGGGACAGTGCGACAATGAATCGTTTCATGGGTTTGGCGCAGGTTATCTGAACTACGATTCACTTGCCAACCTTTCAATTCCATCAGCAACCAAAGCGTTTCCGCAGCAAAGGATGCAGGAAATTCGCGAGCACGATCGCCGATGTACCGAGGTAGAATGCGGGTTTCAGATTTGCATGTTCGTTGAATATGATCGCTGCTGCGATGATGCCGTAAACGGGTTCGAAATTCGCCGCCAAGTTGAAATTGTAAGCACTGATCGTGCGCAGCAGCCGATTCGTCAACGCCTGTGCAAACACGGTGCAACCCCACGCGAGAATCAAGATCCATAGCCAATCCATCGCATCGGTCACCGCAAGCGCAGGGAAACCCAGAGGATCAAAAATCGGCACCGCGAGAAAACAAACGAGAGCCGACGCTACCATTTCCCAACCGACCATCACCATGGGATCGCCGCCGTTGATGACGATGGTGCGATTCAGCACGAGAAACACCGAAGCCAGAAACGCACTCAGCAGCGCAACCCCAAGGCCGACCGCGTGGTTGGTTTCCACACCTGCGATTAAACAAATACCCGCAAGTACGATGAGCCCGAGAAACACCTCGAAGATGCGAATATTACGACGGTTGAGAAGCGGTTCGGTGAAAGCGGTGAACAGCGACAACGTCGCCAAACCAGCGAGAGCGATGGAGACGTTCGCTATTTTAACCGCTCCAAACAAACACAACCAATGCAACCCAATGATGACCCCGACCCCGAGTAATTTTACGATCTGCTTTTTACCGATCCAAATTTTTCTATCCCGCATCAACGCCACCCAGAAAAACGCACCGAGTGCAGCAAGCAAACACCGCCAAGTCACCAACACCGGAGCACTCACAGAAGCAAGCCGACCCAGAACCGTAGTCGCCGCAAAAATGACCACAAGCAAGTGGAGCTGTAAAAACGTGTTGATAGCGAATCGTTGTTGATAGGAATGATGCGTGGGAAGACAAATTTCTGATCAAACATTCGGAAATAAATCGTCTTTCCGTTTGGGCGCTAGGGAGGTGTGAATTTTGGGAAGAACGGTTTTGAGTTTGAAGAATCCAGAGGTGGCATGAGGCCATAGTAATCGATCCCATTTGCGAATGAAGGTTTGAGCGATGCTTGGAAGATTTTGATTAGCTAGAAAATCTTGAGTCAAACCAACGGTGGGGCGGGAAATTACGATATTATCGAGTTTTTCTGCACGGGTCCAATCGTTTAAGGAAGACTCAAAGTCACCCGATAACCAAGTGCCGTTTCGTTGTGTTAGTGTATCATGAATCGAACCATTCAGAAATGCGCAGACGAGTGGCGACGTTTCGTGAGTCATGGGAAGATACGCAGCCGTCGCGTCAATATCTCCCAGTTGAATCGGCGGCGGAGCAAGGTCCTCTGGAAACATCAGATGCCCCACTCGACCTTTCGGTTCAGGATTTGTTGGGAGAAGTAGTGCTCCTTTCTCGTAGTTACGATCCAGAGAAATGGGTTTTGCATTTTCATTGAGCTGGCCGATGGGATTAAAACGACCATTCGTAAATTTCTCAATGTTCGATGCGCGAGCTAGGTAATGCTTTCCAGGAGTATGCAGTCCCGCCACCCAACGCCACGAAAGCGTATTCGCAGCAGGATCGGCATCGAGTAAATGCTGGAGGAAAAAATCAGCACCCAGCTGCCACGGGAGTTTCAGAGTAAAAATCCAAATCGATGCAAACCACATCCGCGCGTGATTGTGAATGTAACCCGTTCCTAACAATTTTTTCACCCAATGATCGAAACAATCAATTCCTGTGTTTCCATCGATGGCGGTTTCGTAGGTTTTCGGTTTATCGATGGCTTTCAGTGAATTTTGGTAATCGCCCCAGACCTCAGGTCGCATTTCCAGCCAGCCTTTCCAGTAAGTCCGCCACGCAATTTCTTGAAGAAACTTTTCCGCCGCGCGGGCACTGTGCTTATCGAGAACAGCGCGGGTAACTTCTTCTTCGGTGAGCAAACGTGTGCGGATGTAAGGCGAAAGCTGTGAAACTCCATGGTGATTCTCCGAACCAAGATCAAAATTTCTCTGGCCTGCATATTTCGCAGCGTTAGGAATAAAACGTTCAAGTTGAGCAAGAGCCGCAGCACGGGTCGGGATAAAATCCATAGCGCTTCAAGATGCAGTAGAATTGCCCATAGGCAAGAGGGGGAGGGTTATATTTTGGTAGGGCGGCATCGTCGAGGCCGCTGAGTTATTGGATGAATCATTTGATAAATTTTTGTCACGGTGCCCTCGGCGATGGCACCCTACCAAAATTCTGGCCTCCGTTACATCTTTTGACTCCGCGCTGCTCCGTCCAAGCCATAAGGCTGCGCCTAAATAATTTGCTCGTTACAACTCGCCCTGCTTTGAGTATTTACTCCCTGTATGTCAGATTCAGTGCGAGCCGACAAATGGTTGTGGGCGGTTAGATTTTACAAAACTCGAGCGTTGGCGGGAGAGGTTCTCGGTAATGGGAAAGTAAAACGCAATGGCCACGTAATGAAGCGATCCTCTTCCATCCACATCGGCGATGTGTTGGAAATTCCCTTCGCCGAGGGACCCGGCGTGCGGAATATTTTAGTGCTTGGGGTCATGGATAAAAGGGTCGGCGCACCTGAGGCCCAAGCGTGTTACGATAATCGAACCAAACCAGAGATTTATGAAAACCTACGCGCTTGGCAAATCGCCAAAGCCGAAGCAGCCAAGGGCAGGCCGACCAAAAAAGACCGCCGTGCGATCGATCAGATCAAGGCGGCTTGGGAGTGGGATAGTTAAATCATTCATTGCGTATGAGGAATAATGGGCTTTTGTGTTACATGAAATTGCCTTCGTTGTTGGTTAATCTTTTGTGTGCAATCGGTTTATGTTCAGGTGCCTGGGCTGAGGAAGAGGTCAAGAATCCTGTGAAGAAGTTGATTGGATTTGAAGATCAAGCAGCCGAGCCAAAATGGATTGCGATCAATGACGGTGTGATGGGCGGTCTTTCGGAAGGTGGCCCGGAGGTTAAGGGTGGCTCATTGCATTTCACTGGCAACTTATCTTTAGAAAACAACGGAGGCTTTTCCTCGATACGCACTTTAGCGCAGAAATATGATTTTAGCGGAAAAACAGCCGTCGTGATCAGGCTTAAAGGGGATGGTAGAAAGTATCAACTTCGTCTTGCGACCGATGCTCGATTCAGAGGTTCAGCCATTTCCTATGGTGCTGAGTTCGCTACAGAAAAAGGAAAGTGGATTGAGATCAAAGTGCCGCTCGATTCGCTCTCGCCGAGCTGGCGGGGAATGAAACTCAAAGGACCGGAATTTGATTCTTCAAAAGTAGAAGAGTTAGGATTTTTAATTTCTGATAAAAATGCTGGAGCGTTTGAGATTGAGGTGGACTGGATAGCAGTGGAGTGAGATGTCCCTTGCGGCTCGGATCGCTCATTTTCTAAAATATAACAAGATCTGTATCATTTGCCGTGTCATCTCGTATAACTTCGCATGAATCTCCCCGAATCCGTTCATCTCTCAGAATCCGATCCTTCGTATCCTATTTTCGAAATTAATCATCCAACGTGTGTCGCGCGGGTTGCTTTGCATGGTGCGCAAGTGATGTCATGGAGACCTACAGATGAGGATGAGGTGCTGTATTTGAGTCCGAATGCGGTGTTGAAAGAAGGGAAAGCGATCCGTGGTGGATTGCCAATTTGTTGGCCGTGGTTCAATTCCCATCCAACCAATCCCGAGATGCCCTCACATGGGATCGCCAGAACACGATTTTGGAATATCATTTCAGCAAGCGAGAGCGATGAAGGCGTGGAACTTAACTTTGAAATGGCCGAAGGAATCTGGAATGCCGCACTAACTCTCAAACTCGGCGAGGCGCTGGAAGTGATTCTTGAAACGCGCAATCCCAATGAAATCCCTATCGTGGTCTCAGGCGCTCTGCATCCGTATTTCGCGGTATCGGATATCGAACAAGTGCGGATCGTGAATTTAGATGGTGCAGATTACTTGGATACGGTCGGCGAACCGACACAACGCATTCAAAAAGGCCCGCTAATTTTCAATGGCGAAGTGGATTCGATTTATGAAAGCTCGGAAAATATCCTTTTAGTCGATGATCTATCAGGCCGAACCCTACTCATCGAAAAAAGCGGAAGTCCATCGACCGTAGTCTGGAATCCATGGGTAGAAAAATCCGCTGCACTCAGCGATCTACCTAACGATGGCTATCAAAAATTCTGCTGCATCGAAACTGCCATCGCGAATGACAAAGCAGTCATCGTAATGCCGGGAAGCACCCACACATTAAGTACGAAAATCAGTGTCGAGGAGTAGCGCTTTCGGTGCTGTTCTTAGTTCGTAAAGATGGATAGCGAAGCACTAACCAGGAACAGCGTTAGCGCGCATCAAATCCCCGCAAGCGCCTCTTCAAAAACCGTCAGCGTATCGTCAATGTCTGCTTCGGTATGTGCGAGTGACAGGAAACCAGTCTCGTATGGCGAAGGTGCGATGTAGACGCCTCTTTCCAAGCAACCCCAGAAGAACTTTTTGAACAAATCGAGATCTTGTTTCATGACGTCATCGACGTTGATGATTTCGCGATCGGTGAAGAACAGACAGAACATGGAGCCTACCCGATTGATGCTATGCGGAATGCCTTTTTTCGCCATGAGGCTGCGCAGGCCGGTTTCGAAATGGAGGCCGAGATGGTCGAGTCTGCCGAAGCCATCGGGTTTTCCTGAGGAAAGCTCACGCAATTGCGCAAGGCCGGCGGCCATGGCGAGTGGATTTCCGGAAAGGGTTCCTGCCTGATAGACGGGACCGATCGGAGCAACCATATCCATCACATCCGCGCGTCCACCGAACGCTCCGACAGGAAGTCCGCCACCAATGACTTTTCCGAAGCAGGAAAGATCCGGGGTGATATTTTCGAGTCCTTGCACGCCTGCTTTGCCGAGACGAAAACCCGTCATGACCTCGTCGAAGATTAGCAGCGCTCCGTATTTTTTGGTGATCGATGAAAGCAGAGCGAGGTAACCGGGCTTAGGAAAAATAAGACCGGCGTTGGCAGGGTATGACTCGACGATGATCGCCGCGATCTGATCGCCTTTTTCTTGGAAGAGTTTTTCTAACGATTCTGGATCGTTGTAAGAAAGCACGATGGTTTTTTCTGCAAATGCTTTCGGCACTCCTGCTGAATCGGGCTCGCCATGGGTGAGTGCACCGGAACCCGCAGCCACTAACAACGAATCCGAATGGCCATGATAACAACCATTGAATTTTACGATGTAGTCACGTTTGGTGAAACCGCGCGCGAGACGGATTGCCGACATCGTGGCCTCGGTGCCGGATGAGGTCATGCGGACTTTTTCAACCGATGGCACCCAATCACAAATTGTTTTCGCCATATCGACCTCATACGGATTCGGGATGCCGAAAGAAATCCCGTCTTTAGCGACCTGATGGATCGTGTTGGTGATCTCGACTGGCGCGTGACCGAGAATGTTCGGACCCCATGAACCGATGTAGTCGATGTAGGTTTTGCCATCGATATCGGTAATGCGGCAGCCCTTCGCACGGCGGACGAAAAACGGTTCGCCCCCGACATTGCGGAAGGCGCGCACCGGAGAATTCACACCACCCGGGATGTATTGCTTAGCGACGGCGAAGAGTTTGCTTGAGAGATTGGACACGGGGCGAAGTTAAGTTTCAAATTTCAAAATTCAAATCTCAAAGGTGAGTAATTAGGGTGCGTGCAATCTAGCTCAGATATGTATATGGGGTTTTAATTACGGTCGACAACGGCGTGTCGACCCTACCCCTCATTTGAGTTTGGCATTTGCAGTTTTCACTTTAGATTATCCGGGCAACACCAAAACCCGCATGTCTCCACCCCCTTCCTCTCCCGCAACGGCACCAGAAGCTTCTGGCGTGAAATGGGGACTGATAGCATCAGCCATCGTTACTCTTGTGGTGGTGTTTTGGTTCTATTGTTTCGTAGATCGCTTTGGACATCGAAATTCTTTAAGTGCTTTGAGTTGGTTGCTTGGAACCTGGCAGCCACGCACGGACCTTGAGCATGGGAAATTCGTTCCATTTCTGGCAATTGGACTGATTACGTATCGATTTCGTGAAATTCGCCAATCCATAGACCAAGGTTCGTGGATCGGTGTCGGTGCTGTGGCTTTCGGCTGCCTATGCTATTTTGCTGCATACCGGACCATTCAGCCACGCATCGCAATTGTTGGGCTGCCGTTTATTTTATGCGGTATTGCCTATGCTCTGTATGGCTGGCGAGTAACCAAGTTGGTCGCGTTTCCATTGTTTCTCATTTTGGGGGTCATCCCCGTACCTAGTTTTCAACAAGCCACAACCGAACTCCAATTGTTAGCTACGCAGATGGCCTACCATGGTTCTGCTCTATTTGGAGTCGAGACCTACACTCAGGGAACGACGATTCTGCCAATCAAGGGTGATTGGAAACCCCTAAGCATTGCGCACGGTTGTAGCGGAATTCGTTCACTGATGGCACTGTTCATGATCTCTGCGATATGGGCGTACATCGCAAAAATTTCTCTTTGGAAAAAAGCGGTGTTATTTCTCAGCGCTATCCCTCTGGCAATTCTCGGCAACGCATTGCGCATCATTTCTATCTTCGTCATCGCCGAATACGGAGATGCCAAATGGGCATCTACCACTTGGCACGATTGGTCTGGCCTTCTGCTGTTTTACCCCATCTCACTTTTTTTACTTTTAGTCGTCCATTCTGTGCTTGAAGGCGGCTTACCATGGCGGAGAACAAAGAAGAAAAAACTCATCAGGCGATCCGTTAGCGGAAAAGCAAACAACGACTCTGAACCATCATGAAGCTGAAAGCCATTGTTCTACCCTTAGTCGCGGGTTTGTTGTTGAGTTTAGTGTATTTGCTTCCGGAGGCAGGCGATATGTCTCCAGCCGCGATCAAGATGGAGCTGCCTTCTAATCTTGGAGGTTGGGTGTTGCAAAAAAAGCCACCTTCCATTGATGAGATTGGGCTACTAGCTAAGGATACCACATTTTCCAAAGCAACTTGTTTGAAGGCAAGAGAAGGGGAGTATGATCCCACTACAGGGTATTCGATTCCCGATCGGATTGATTTGTCTATCGTGCTTTCCGGTTATTCCATCAACGAATCCATACACCGACCTGAGCGCTGCATGCCGTCCCAAGGCCATGTCATCGCCGGTTCGTCTACCCAATCGATCAACTTGAAAGACGGCCGTTCGCTTCCTGCTCAAAGGCTTATATCATTGCAGTCGATTCCCATTAATGAGGACCACACCAAATATCAGGATTTTGAATGTGTAACTTATTATTTTTTTGTAGGCCATCGCGCTATCACAAGTAGCCATTATGAGAGAACTGTCCTCGATATGAAAGATCGCTTGCTCTTCGGTATGGATCAGCGCTGGGCTTATGTTTCTGTGTCTATGTGGTATGGTAATCTTCCTTGGATAAAGAAAGAAGTTCCTATCGAAGAAGCCGATCAGAAAGCTCGTGAATTTATCAAGAGCCTCGCCGAAGAACAGATCGATTGGGACATGATTAAGAAATAAAAAAAGCGGCCATATAGGCCGCTGATGCGTGTGGGAGGAAGAAGTGCCGAGTTGGCAGTGATCAGTGTTGTAGCTGTGGCGTCTCGCCGCAGGCCGTTCTGGCTGCGTCTCGCGGCCATCTTAATCAAGAGTTCGCGTAAAGGGCTGTACCCCACGCGATTCTTTATCAAACGGTAGGGTCATTTTGTTGGAAATGCTGAGCTTGCCGATGGGATAAAATGACCGCTGTGTTGAAGAAGAAGCGAGACTAGAGTCGCGCGGTCCAGTAAGCGGTTGAATGGTGTCTTACTAAATAACTACTCACGCGGTTGATTTGTCCATGTCGTCCATTTCCTTCTTAGAAGATGCGATATAGAGAATGGTAATGATCAATACACCCGCACCATAGAAAATAACGAATTCCCAGAAGAGTCCTACAGACCATGCAAGCGCAATCAACAAGCGGTAAATAGTTTCATCAATTGATAGGCTTACTGTTTTTTTAATTTTCCACCACCAGCTATAGTCTCGTTTATCTTGTCTCATACGATCATTACCGTACATCATTTCCTCTTTTAGCCACATCGATACACACAGTACTGAGCGCGTTGTTAGAAATAAGGCCAGTAATCCAAGGGAAATGTCACGAAGACTCCCTCCGATCTCCCACTGATATACACCAGAACCATACGCAAGTATGCAGGGCAGCAAAATGCCCGAGCTCAAGTCCGCCATTTTGTCAAAAATGCCACCAAAGCTACTGCTCTGACCCGTTGCTCTAGCCAGTGGTCCGTCGGCGCAATCGCATGCAAAGCCAATCTGGAGGCCAATGACTAGGATTATACAACCTACGAAATGATCAGGGCCTAAGTAGAGAGCGAACAAGGCAGAAATCACCGTGATCGATCCTGAAATAATAGAGATCGTATTGGGCGTTATTCCAACACGTGAACATAGCCATGCAATCAATGCGCCTATTCTATAGCTGATATTCCGAGTAAACCAGATGGACTGCCTACCACGCATTTCCCAGAAATCGTTGTAGCTGTATTTTTTTAGACTCATATTCAAAAAGTGAACTCTAGCGCAGTCGGTGGAGGTGGATTGAAGATTTTACTTACAGTTAGATGGTATGAGATTTTTTATGAGTTACGCAAGTTTATCATTTCAGTGAGCATCACCCTAAGTGCTTCTTCCGTAAGACGTCGTGGGTTGTTATTCACCCTCTGTGGATTAAATCCATTCTTTACGATGCGATCCATATCCTCCGAGGTTCTTACTCCAAGTTTGCTAATGCTGGTCTCCAATCCGATTTCATGGATACATTTGAGAAGTGCACCTGATGCCTTGATGGGGTCATCGCAGCCGAGGAGATTTGAGATAATCATTAATTGGTCACGCACCCAGTTGGTTCCGCGAGGGTCAAGGCAATCTGCATCAACTACATCCATATTGAATTTCAGAAATTGGGGAAGAAGAAGCCCTACGGCATGTCCATGTGGAATACCAAAAATGGAGGTCAGTGCATAAGAAACTGCATGAGGAGCTGTGGTTTTGGTAAGATTGATTGCTTTACCCGACAAATAAGATGCGCGTGCGAGAAGATTTAAAGATTCTTGGCTATTCTTTAAAACAGCATCGCGCAATGAACTCCATGCAAGAGTGATGGCCTCTTTCGCAAATGCTTGTGATGTTTCGTTTGAATGGATTGACCAGAAAGATTCGATTCCTTGGCACAATGCATCCATGCCGCTAGATGCCGCTACTTGTCGTGGTAGGCTTTCTAACAAGGAGGGGATTACAACCGCCAGATCAGGGAGTAACTTCTGATCGCCAATGGAGAATTTTTGCTCCCCATCATAGATCACTGCAAAATGAGTTGCTTCGCTACCTGATCCAGCTGTGGTTGGTACAGCAATCAAAGGCATGTCGGAGGGTGTTATCGTTTTGCATCCATGGATATAATCATGCATGGGGCAATCGCTTTCCCAGAATGCTTTAAGCAACTTGCCAATATCCATCACACTTCCACCGCCCACGGCCAAGATGACGTCATACGAATCATTTGTTATGCCTGAAGCTAGTATGCGTGAGATATCTTCAACTTTAGGATTTGTCCCAAAATCAAAGATCCGCCGTACGTCCATGCCTTGCAATACAGCTTCGAGTGCCTTTTCAGCGCCTGAAGTCGTGTAAGCGGTGCGTCCAGTAACGAGCAGAACGGATTTAACGGCTCTCTCTTCAAGAAAGTTCGAAATCGTTTTCCAGCCGTCATTACCCATATAATATTTGGAACCCATATGTTCTAACAAACCAAATTATTTCATCACATGTGCCATGAAATCCGCTTTGTTTTCGGCGGGTGTGGTTGTTGGACGACCCAAATCTTTCCTCGAACCCGGCAATACTCGAATTTCAATGAGAGTACTCACACCCAAATCACTCAGTCTGTTGAGTTCTTCCTGAAGAGACTCTGCGGTATCCACGCTAACAGCCTCCTTGTATCCACATGCTTTTGCAATGGCTGGAATATCAATATCAAAACCTACGGTTGGTTGCCCGCCGACAGAATCGTGTTTGCCGTTGTTGATGACTATATGAATCAAATTGCCACCTTGATACTGCCCCGTGATGCCTAGTGAACCCATGTGCATGACCACTGCCCCATCACCGTCGATGCAGAAGATTTTTTTGTCTCTTTTGGAAAGCGCCACACCCAATGCAATCTGTGAGCAGTGCCCCATACTTCCTACGGTGAGAAAATCTTGTCCATGTCCCTGATTTTTTTTCTCACGGATCTCGTAGATTTCCCGTGAAATCATGCCCGTGGTTGAGACCACGATCTGATCTGCTGAAATCTGATTGAGTATCAATTCCAGAGCCTGCTCCCGTGTCAGAGATAAACTAGGTTTCTTGTTAGATATGGTTTTTTTCTCATACGGAGCAAAAGTGTTTTTGCGTACGACCAATGCTGTAGGCTGCTTAAGCTTCAAGGCTTTCTCAACCATTTCTCTCATAACAAGGATGGCGTCATCTTCATTGTCTGGTAGGATTTGATGGGGTATTCCCATGGTGTCTAGCAATTCGCATGTGACTTCCCCTTGTTTGACATGCTGGGGTTCATCTTTGGTTCCCAGTTCGCCACGCCAGCCAATCATCAGCAGCATCGGAATCGAATATACTTTCGGATCCGCAAGTGAAAGCAGTGGGTTCACTGCATTGCCCAATCCGGAGTTTTGCATGTAGACTAATCCGAGTTTGCCTGTTGCCAGGTAACTGCCAGTCACAAGCCCAACTGCTGCTCCTTCATTCGCGGCTATGATGTGCCTGTCTTCACCTGCGCGTTCGTTGATGCATGCGCATATCTCTTTCAACAAGGAATCTGGAACGCCAGAGTATAAGCTGAAACCCATATCAGAGAGAGCTTCATAAAAACGATTGCAATCGATCATGACTTTAAATGATTAAAAGTTTAATGATGTGACTTACTCCCTGAGCTCAGTCATTGATTAATTTGAGGATGTCTTTGACAGACATGCAGAGCTCATCCGCCTCCATGGCTCTCTTGTTTTTCAAGATGACCTCAGCGGTGTTTTTCATTGCTGGATAAGCACTTCTCAGGAGGTGGTTGGCATAGATGACAACACTAAATCCCATGCTAGCTAATTCATCTTCATAAAAATGATTATAACTCGTAGGCACGCAGATCAGCGGAACCTTCTTTTCAAATTTGTTGTAAGCTTCACAAAACTCTCTGATCTCGTTGCCGTCTTTTTTCTGACTATGGATCATAATCGCATCGGCTCCCGCTTGAATGTATACCCTTGCGCGTCGTAATGCATCCTCCATGCCTTGATCGGCAATTAAGCTCTCGAGTCTCGCAACAATCATGAACTCTTCAGTGACCTGAGCTTGTTTCCCTGCGTGGATTTTTTCACACATTGCTTCAGTCTCCATCAGGATCTGTGGTCGATCTGTTCCAAAAAGAGAATTCTGCTTCAAACCTTGTTTATCCTCGATGACTATAGCGGATACGCCCATGCGCTCAAGTGTGCGCACCGTCTTCGTAAAGTGCTCTGTGATACCACCAGTATCTCCGTCATAGATGATGGGCTTTGTCGTAATATCTAATATTTCGTTGACCGTTTTTGCACGCGAAGTCCGATCCACAAATTCAATATCAGGACGTCCTTTCGCGGTAGAATCAGTGAGACTACTCAGCCAAATGGCATCAAATTCATTGAGCTGACCGTTATCGTTTACATGACAGTGTTCCACAATCAGACCCGAGAGTCCATTATGTGCCTCCAAAGCTCTTACGATGGGTTTGGATTCAATCAGTCTTCTAAGTTTACCCAAGCGGATGCCTGGGGTTGTGCCGATGTCTTTGATCGCTTGGTTAAGGGCGGTGGATGAAAGTCCTTCCGTATATTTGGGCTCAATGAGCTCGCCACCCCACTGCTTTAAAGTCTCGATCACTCGGCTGCGGGTTTCCTGCTGTGGACCTGTTTTCCAATCATCTCCGTGAACCACATAATCCGGCTTAATCAATTCAAGATTAGCAACGTAGTCTAGGGTTTCCTGCGGAATCACTCTTGTGACTCCCTTGATATTTTGAATGATTACCTTGCGATGCTCAAACGTTAGACTTGGCAATCTTTTATAACTGGCAATCGCTTTATCGGTCAGTAGCCCTACCGTTACATCTCCATATTGTCGAGCCGTATCGATGATGTTGATATGCCCAGGATGAATGAGATCCGCACTCATTCCGACATATACAATTTTTGGTTTATTACTCATGAAAGTTTTTTTAATTAGGGAAAATCTGGAAGACAGTTCGTGACTAAAATTCGTTGTGATTATAGTTTATCGTCCCGATATGTCGAAGTGTTGATGATCTGCTTCGCAATTTTTTCGCCTTCCTGTACAGCGAAGTTAGTGCCGCGATCATATGGGAAAATCTGAGCGAAGTTGGCTAGGTAGAGTCCTTTGATTGGACTCTGATGAGGCAGCAGATGCTTGTCGTAATCACATCCGACAATGTGCTGAGCATCGCGGAAGCGAAAGCAATGAAGCGCACTCACCGTCTCTGCTGAAAATTCAGGGAACATGATCTGTAGCCTCTCAAACCATGAATCCCGTAATGCGTCATTAGTCATCTCGAATCGTGAATCATCATGGGGCACGTAGGCGCCTAGATAGTAGATTTCTTTGCCGTTATAGCGTTCGGCAGGAATCAAGCGAGTGTGTCGGATCATTACAAGAAAAGGCCAATCGGGTTCGTTAACATTAATCCAGTAATAATCTCCGAGCTTTTGTTCTGTTTCAAACACCATACAAATCGCACCGAGATAATTGATTTTTTCGAGTTGTCTGTGATATGTTTCAAATTCTTCCGTATTCGGGAGAAGGCGAGCAAACGCAGGATTGGATCCTGTAAACAAAGCCACATCAAATATTTCACGAAGCCCGTTACGCGTGATCGCAACTTGTTCGTTGTTCGGCTCGATTTTTTCAACCCGAGAATTTTTCTCGATCTTAACGCCAAGTTCTAAAAGTTGTTGCTCAAGTTTTAGGATAATCTGGATGAAGCCACCGCGGATGTATCCAAGTTTCTCGCCGCCACCATTTGGCTCACGAGAGTTAGTTCTCACGTGAAGGCGCGCCCAGAGCCAGCCCATCGAAATATGATTTGCGAAGTTGGAAAACTTACCGTTAAGCAAAGGCTCCCAGACGGTTCGAGTAGCTGAGGCGCCGCAATACTTCCGCATCCAAGCGAGCGCGGGGGTTGGAGCGATAGCTTTCCAATTTTTGTAATATTTGAGGAACAATGCGACAAAGCCGAGCCGTAGGCGTCCAGTCCAAGAGCACGGACCAAACTTAAGTAGATCAATTGGGGACATGAATGGCCAAATCTTCCCATCTCGATAGATTGCCACCGAACTTTCACGCCACTCTAAATGATCTTTTAAACCTAATTCATGAATCAGATTCAAAATATCCTCATCTGTGCGAAACAAGTGGTGATATGCTTTCTCGAGAGGCTCGCTCTGGATTTTAAACGAGGCAGCCAAGCCTCCCAAATCGCTCGATGATTCAACCAAAGTCACCTGCGCTCCTTTTTGAGCGAGACGCAACGCGGATACCATGCCGGTAAAGCCTCCTCCAATAATGACGACGGATTTCTGGTTCATGAGTCTTTAGAAATGTTTTGAGCGTTGCTTTTGCGGAAGGAAAGCCGCCGGTTCAAATTGTATTGTAGCAAGAGGACAATGATGATGGTCGTGAATTTTGCGACCAGTGGGTGAATCGCAAACCATTCTACCTGTGCCCAGAGGAGAGCCATGGTGACGACTAGTCCCAGAATTCCGATGCTGTAGAATGTCAGAAAGCGAATGAGAAAACGGTCACGTACCTTAAAGTTAAGCAGAGCATTCCACACAAAATTATTCGTGATCCCGATGCTGGTGGATAGCACATTGGCCGTGAGATAATGCCAACCGAACTTTTTCAGCAATAGTGCGTAGAGAGCATAATCTAATGCGACGCCGGATACTCCAATCACAGAATAGAAAATGAATTGCCAGCTAGGACGAAACGGAAACCATTTCGGAAACGGACTTTTGGTTGATGAATCATTCATCATTAGCCGTTGTTTTTGCTATAATCCATGAAGGACGTCCTTTGACTTCATCATAAATCCGTCCGAGATATTCACCTAGAATCCCGAGGCAGATTAATTGGATCCCACCAAGAAATAATATGGAAATCACCATAGTCGCAAAACCGGGTCCTGGCTCTAACCCGATCTTTGCAAACCACTGATGGAAGATTCTTTGCGCCAGAGTGAAGAGGGTTCCAATGAAAGCTAAGAAGGAAATCCACAACCCAAAGTGTGAGGCGAGAGCCAAAGGCACGGCAGAAAAAGAAAAAATGCCATCCATCGCGAGCTTGAGTGATTTTTTGAAAGTGTATTGGGGCTCACCTGCATGTCTTGCATCACGGTCGAATTCGACAGCAACCTGATTAAAGCCACACCATACTCTGAGTCCTCTCAAGTAACGGCTTTTCTCAGGAAGGGAGTTCATGATGTCTACAACTTGACGGTCAATCAGACAGAAATCCCCAGAATCAGGGGGTATTCGAAGACTGACTAAACGGCCGATCACACGGTAAAAGCACCATGCCCGAAATTTCTTGAGCGATTTATCTTTGCGCTTGCGACGTACTCCATAGACGACTTCGTTACCCTGTTCCCATTTGTTAATGAACTCACGAATTGTTTCCGGTGGGTCTTGTAAGTCGGCATCGATGATGCATACACAATCACCCTTCGCATAAGACATCCCAGCTGAAACAGCCGACTGATGACCAAAGTTCCTTGAAAGAGAAACACCGATCCAGCGTGAATCTTTTGCGGACTGCTCCTTGAGAATTCTCCATGTGCGATCCTTCGAGCCGTCGTTAACGCAAATGACTTCTACAGGGTATTCTAGAGTATCAATCAATGCATTCATTCTACGGAATAATTCCGGAAGGCCAGGCTCCTCGTTGAAACAAGGGATGATAATTGAAATGAGTCGTTTCATGGGACGGAACAGTAAATTGAAGTTATGGAGTCTGCCAAATCGTGAAAGCCTGAAGTTGGTTTACCGGACGAAAACCTACGGCTTTTAGATGATTGGTGAAAATCTCACCAGGATCATAGATGTCCTTTTTACTGATAATCACTGTTTCATCACCTTGTAGTTCTGGGATGTCATCTTTGCCGTGTTGCCATATTGTGCAGAACTCGAGGTTTCCTGTGATCCCGTAATACTCGCTGGTTCTCTTATCAGCAGCCCAGACTACCTGCTTCTTATGATCCATTTGGCGATGAGCAATGAGGGCTGCTCCTTTGTAGTCATCTCTTGCATGTCGTTCGTTAAATCTGTGGTTGAGTGCGCTCGCGAGGCTAAAGACGAGCGAGCACCAAGCAATGGCTTTGAAAGCGCGAAGGTGTATACTGCGTTGCCCCTGATGAGAGAGCACGCGAGCGATGCATAGAACCAAGACAACAGAAGCAGGTGCCAGATGACGGCCTAGAACTCTGAAATCCTTGAAAAGTAGCAGTATCAAGAATGCGGCGGATGGCAGGCCAATTGCACACAGGATAGCGAAGCGACGTTGCCAACTAAACGTCTTAAAATAAGAGTAAGCGCCGATGCCAACCGCTAAAGTCATGGTGACCGCCATTGGAACAATGACGATGAGATAGGGTATGACTGACTTCGGATTCTCTCTGAGTTCGACTCGACTTGGACCGACACCGAGAAGGCCGAGCAATTCGTATACTACGGCCCCCATGCTAGTAATAACACCTCCTCCCATACTCGCGGCTTGCTGTCCGAGCAGAAGAGAACTGAAGTAATAAGCTCCAAGTAACAGGAAACACGGAGCGGAAATTAGTATTCCCTTCCAAAACCACTTCGCCCGAAGCCTCGAAACATCATCTACTAGGACTCCCACCAGAATGCCTGCCGCCCATAATACACCTGTTAGGCTGGAGCCACAGAGCAGGAAACAGGCGAACAAAGTTTGCCTCCATCCATTCGTTTGATCCAACTGACGCAGGCCAGAGATTGCAAGCGCCGTTGCCGCGATCTGCATCATGTAAGGGCGTAACTCATTGGCATAGTACAATACAAATGCGGAGCAGAGGATGCAGAGCGTTCCATACCTAAAATGCCGCAAAGAGACCGCAGCGATTCCCAGCCAAAATAGATTGCTGAGACGAAGTGCCAACTCTGTGCTGCCTGCTACTTTTTCCCACAGCCAGATAAAGAGCATGTAGAGCGGCATCTGGGCATCTGAACCACCTTCAGACACTAAGGCTTGCCACCAACTACTGACTGATAATTGCATCGCTTTATAGGCGGTATTTCCCTCATCGATCCAGAGGCTATCGCCAGAGATAAATATGAGGCCAGCCAGCAGCACGGCTGGCAGCAAATATCTGAGAGTTAGTTTTTTATCGGTTGTAACCATTTCAAAGAATTGGGAACGGGAAGATTGGCTGATAACTACGTGCAAATCGTCACTTTAGATACACCTCATGCCATAATCTGATGAACCGTATCTAACAGTAGATGCGGATTAGATCCTTCGCGATAATATTCTAAAAAGATTTTTCGATTTCGCTCCTTGCCCAGCTCCCATTCGTTTTGACGGCGCAATAATTGATCAATTGAAATGGCTAGCTTGTCCTTATTGAAGGGGTGGCAATCAACCAGTTCGCCAAAAAAATCTGCAGTGAGCACGTCTCGTGCTCCTCTCCAATCTGTCGCCACAATCGGTAGTCCCCACATTAGAGCCTCAGCTAAAACCAATCCGAAGGATTCCCCCGGCGCGATTGTAGGAAAGACAAGTAACGAGGCGTTTCTGTAGAAGTCATCCTTAGTTGTACCCGTGGCTAGCCCGTGAAACACAACACGATCATGATGACGCATATTTTGAATCATATGGGTTAGTATCTGGTCATCCCAGGGCGCAATGGTTTCGCCTACCAAATCAAGGTGTATCAAACTGTTTTCATTCGCCAGCAAATCAAATGCCTGCAAAAGCTCTTGAACTCCTTTGTCTGGGTATATGTGCCCCAGATATAGAATGCGGATCTGCTGATCATTTGTTTTTAGATTATGGTTGGTGGTACGATCCTGTAATTCATGAGGCACAAGAAATATTTTTTTGATACCTAATGAAACGGGATCACACTTATTGAACTCAGTCATCACAATCGCGGAATCAACGAGTTTGAAAATGGATAGGTAAATCTTCCGGAAAAGTTTAGGTAAAGTGGCAACCACATCGCTAATGCCTCCGGTGTGAAACCAAACAACAACCTTCTTTGAAGTGAAGTAAAACAGCGGGATCAGAATGATGTCTCGCAGCATGGGCAATGTGTGTTTTCCTCCGAACGGGCAGATAATCAGATCGATCGGCTTATTGATCCTAATGCCCAGCAACCTGATAATCGCTTTGATCAATTCATAAACTTTTCTTACCGAGAAAACTCGGATATTTTTAAACGATGTATTGAAATTAAGTGGCAGGTGTGTGGTGGTCAAATCGCTCTCCCGGCCAAGAATCTCGAGAGTTTTTTGAATCATGATATTTTGCCCTCCTATGGGTGGAGGCGTTTGACCAGCCACGACAATGTGGAGATGAGATCCTTGTTGATCGGTTTTGTTCTCACGTAACCATGAAACCGTATGTTGAACCGCATCTTGTAAGCGATGCGGGGGAGTTCCGAGAACCTCGAAGGTCTTTTCGATCCATCCGGGTACAAGATAATCACTCGTCATGCTCTTCACTCTGGAGGACGTGATGTAAAATGGTTTTTTGGTAATACAGGATATGATGTCTCCAATCATTCCGAGTGATCTCAAAATAAACCTCGGAATCTTTCTCGCGGGCTTTCCGCCCAAAGAAACACAAAAGGCATTGGCCCAAATGTAGATGTCATCTGCTAGATCGCTCATGTAAAACACTTGTCGATCTACTTTCTCTCGCTCCACCTCAAGAATTCTTTCTATATGGAAAACAAGGTTGCCTACATATCCATAGCACCTTCTGACCGGGGCACCGCCGGGATGGAAATAGAGATTCTTGGCCGCGATTTCCCAAAATTCTTTTTGGTATCGGCTGTGCCAAGGACCCCAGATATTCGTGGGTCGTATGATGGTCCAACAACACTGAAGATCAGCGGTTCTCGTCAATTGCTCGGTAATGACCTTGCTCTGTCCGTATACTGTTACGGGAGCATAATCATTGTCTGTAGTCGGCGTGTGTTGCGGCCCTGAAACGTATTGGCTTGATGTGACAATTAACCGGTTAACGCTGTTGGTCGACTTTACGGCATCAAGCAAGTTTTGATGGCCTACCGTATTTGCGGAATATCCTTCTTCAACGGTCGTCTTTTCATCGCAATCTGCCCGCGCTGCCAGATGGATGACCCAGTCTGGCTGGAAATGATCGAATGCTTTATTAAGTGCCTTGGCATCCATCAAATCGACCGAACACCAATAGTCTTTCTGACTTTGATCACATGGCTCTGCGATGTCTAAGTTCATGATCTCATGCTGACGCTGGATCAACGCCTCAATGAGATTCGTACCAATGAATCCAGAACCTCCTGTAATGAGAACTTTCATGCTGCTAATGGTTCGCTACGAGATGCCTATTTCAATTTTCGATGCGTAGCGAAACGTTTCATCATTCTTCTCGATTGAAATATTTTTCGCATGATTTTCAGTATCGTTGTGTTTTTGAAGATGAAGGCATGCTCACTCAATTCCATATGCTCTCTCCTACATTGGAGCGATTCACTGTGCATACGGTTAAGGTTTTTCTCGGTCGTGCTCTCTTTGTGCAGACGGAAGCTCGCGAGTGCTTCTGGAAGATAAGCGAATCGATAGCCCAGTCGAATCAAACGCAGATAATACTCCAGATCCATGGTGTTCTTGTAATTCACATCCAGCAGATGACTCGCATCAATGATTTCCTTACGATAAAACGTTGATGTCGAGGGGATGACGCACCCTACAAACAAGAAATCCCATTCATCCACAGGTGTATCGTATTTGCGACGAATAGTGGACTGATCTTCCTTTACGAAGATGCAATCTCCGTGAACCACGTCAGCGTCTGGATGTTTGGAGATGAAATCTGCCACCTTCGCCAAAGCACCAGGCTGAAGATAATCATCGCAGTTCAACCACATCAGCCAGTCTCCCGTCGCTTTTAGGAAACCTTTGTTGATCCCATCGCTCATGCCCTGATCCGGTTCACTCACCCAATTTAAGTGCGGATATTTTTTCAACACTTCCAGAGTCTCGTCCGTTGATCCCGCATCAATGACGATGTGCTCCACTTCAAATCCATCTCCAACCTGCGCCTGCACGCTTTCAATGCAGTCCGCAATGAAGCGTCCTTGATTGAAGCTAGGGGTGATGATGGAAAATTTCATGGGCTGAGAATTTCGCGTAGAAGCATGAATTAATTTGCGTGAAATCTTTAGCAGATTTCATGCTTTCATCTATCTGAACATGACTATGTTGTTAGTTTAATAATTCTTTCAGCGACTTTTGGGGCATGAAGAATGCTAGTCCAATGAGCTGAAATTTCAGCAGCATTTCTTTGTGCATGTTTCCATGCTTCCAATTCTGAAAGAACAGCAGCCGCAAGCGATTGAGAATCACGTTTTGCCGTGGTGCCACAAGGTCCGTCAGTAAACCACTGCATACTGGGTATTTCTGGGATATCTGGTCCTACCACGCTGCACCCACAGCATAACGCCTCTGCGGACACAGTGTGATAGCCCTCGGATAACGAAGTGCATAACTCTACTTGAGCACGCTGTAGGGCTTTACGGAGTTCAATATTTTTAACGAGACCTTTTAAATGGAAGCGGTTCTTGATTT
Organism: Akkermansiaceae bacterium; assembly: GCA_031374665.1. Classification (GTDB taxonomy): domain Bacteria; phylum Verrucomicrobiota; class Verrucomicrobiia; order Verrucomicrobiales; family Akkermansiaceae; genus Luteolibacter. The sequence goes on from JANMGO010000031.1 coordinate 58,901, forward strand.
CAGGATTCAGGCTATTGTGCCAAGCATCTAGAGATGCGGGTCGTCGCCCGTATATCTCGATTTGAAGTTCTGTATCACGCTCCAGAAGAATCTTACAAGTTTCCTTAAGCAATTCTGTGCCTTTGATTTTTTCATCGTCCCACCTCCCGATTGCGATCATCAGATATTCTTTAGGAATGTCAGGGGTATAGCGCATGTAAGAGGCATTTGGATGCGGAATGAGCTGAACTTTGGATTCCAATTCATCACCACCATAAATGCGGCAAACCTTTTTAATCCGCTCCATGGCGATAGGACTAATCGCTCCAATGGCATCCGCATATTTGAAGTGATTGACTCTGGTTAGCTCATTGCGGATCAGTCCATAACTTGCCGCGTAACCCATACGCGCGATGAAGAGTAAAACTCCTCCAAGATAAGAATCTTTTCTCCCTATGGAAGTGCGCCAAATCGAGGCTGTATATTCCATCAGGCCGTTCAGCAAATTCATCATGCCGGAAGTGTCCATGTGGGACACGAAGATCATTCCCGAGGCTTTGATAGCTTTAGCGATTTTGGCGTATTTCGCCATACCCCAGCCATAAAATACAACTCCCTCACCATTCAACGAACGCCACCAATCGGGATCTTCCAGGTTTTGATAAGCCGTGCGTATCAAATCTTCCTTCAAATCAGTATCCATGGCGGGACCCGGCATGATCGCTTTGCAATCGACGCCTAATTCTTGGAATCCTTTGCACAATAAACCACTGTCACGGGCAAAAAATGTATCATCTCCGGTGAAGTTTACGGGCGTACAGGTGTACCATTTTTTAGAGGCTGACATATAATTTAAATGATTACGGCTAAAATGCTGAGATCTATTTGTTCGAAACATGCATCACAAGTTCTCGATAGATTTTGGCAAATCCCTCGGACGTGCGGCTCGGATGTAGGTAATTCCTGTCTTCATCGTGGTTTCCTTTTCCCAAAGTAACCGCATTCTCTTGTGAACTCATGATTTGACTGAGTGCTTTAGCCAGCATTTCAGCATTCAGCGGATCGACAATCAGGCCATTGATTCCATCGCGTATGTATCCGGACTGTCCTCCATGTAAGCTAGTCACCACTGGCACTCCGATGACTCGGGCTTCTTTGACAGAATTAGGACTGGTATCGCCACGTGTGGGAAGAACCGAACACCATGCGCCCTGAAGTTGCTTTTGCATTTCATCCCATCTCAATAGTCCAAGCGCGCGAACATGCTTTAAACCCGCCTCATCACAGAGCTGTTGAATCTTGGCATCGCCTGCAAAGCGCATCTCCCATGTGCGTTCTGGTAACAATCGAAGAGCTTCTATCAAGATATCTACGCCCTTGCGGTTATCGCTTCCACCAACAAAAAGGGCATATGGCTTTTGTGGGTCGGGATGCCACTCCAAATCATAAAAAGAGGGATGGACTCCATATTCTACCATTCTGCAATCGGCTTCTGGATAGATGCTTTTTACCTTATCGATGCCCCATTGACTTTCAGAGGTGACGACCGTCGCAGAGCGAATAAATTTCGGCTCGCTAGCAATCATTTTCCGCCAACGCCAATTTTTTGGGAAGCCGCCAATCCGTGCATATTCTGTGAGTATGCCTTGCATGGATAAAAGGGTCGGGCACTTGCAGTCTTGTAGCGCCGTTGGATAAATTAACTCGGTGCCCCAGGCATGCACGAGATCCGGTTTGATTTTACGGATGACCCTTCCCAGAGAGAATCGTGCGGGATAATAGTTCAGTGCTAGATCGATGGAGAACTTCACAGATGGCACTCGATGAAAGTGCTGCCCAAAAGCTTCCATCACGATCGTGTGTCGTATCGTTCGATCAAGAATGATCCAATGGATTTCGAAATCCTTGTAGTTCTGAAATGCGAGAGCTAGCTGAGGCAACCAAGTGCAGCCCTGGCCTCCGCCTCTACCCACGGCACCACCATCAAGGGCGCTGATAGGAAACTCGGCAAGGATGGCAACTTTCATCGGTATAAATGGGCTTACCTCAAGAGGGCGCTGATTAGCTTTCTTTGGCTAAGGTCTTCACGATAATCGCTGGATTCCCTGCCGCAATCGTGTCGGCAGGAACGTCTTTCGTTACGACAGAACCTGCACCAATGACCGCGCGATCTCCGATGGTGACTCCTTTTAAAATAATGCTCTGGGTGCCTATGAAAACATCATCGCCAATCACGATGGGTTGCGTGGCACAATCGGAACAACCATTGGGGCCGCGTCTGACATCCGCATTGATCGCGTGAAAGTCGTGATCAAATATCCGGACGTTACCACCGATGTTGCAGTGCTTTCCTATTTTAACGCCGGATCGCGATGAGATCACAACGGATGAAGCTCCAGTGTAATCTCCGATTTCGATTCTTCCGCCTTCCCATGTCTGAAGAATCACAGGCCCAGTAAGCCCTACACGATTGCTGCGCCAATAAGCGAAAAAACGCACGTGATTGCCAATCACGATACTTCCGGCTTCACGTGCCTTGATACGAATTATACCTGTTGAGCGAAAATTACCACCCAGCTGAGATTCCTGAAAAGCTAAACTTAGTTTTGAGTGAAACGTGGACCATAACATGTTTCCCCGGACGAGAATCAGGTCATATGCTGAATATAGTTTATTTAAAATATTACGCATGAAAGAATTCGTAGGTCATGGAACGACAAGTTAATCATAAAATTTCACAGTACAATTTTAAATTGTTGTGACTTTTGAAACCACTTCTGAGCAAAACGCAAGTTGAGAATGGTAAGTTCAATCGACTGGCTTACGCGCGACGATTGCGTAGTATGGAGAGAGGCCTAGTGTGTCCTTTGGTGTGAACTTCCAAAAGCATCTAGTTTTCAGAATTAATCGAAGTAATATCTTCTGGATGATACCGCGTTTCTGGTTATCTGCCCAAAATTCAAAGTGACCGATACCTCCACATTGTATCACTTCAAAGCCGGATTCTGTTGCAAGATAATGCCAGCGTTCAGGATCCATTGATTCAAGATTGTGCCTTGCTAAATTAATATCATCTAATGAATTATGTAGAGTTTTCTGAAGTGCGCTTCGAAAATTTGGAGTGCTAATAACTAGATATCCACCAGAACGTACTAATGATGCATGTTTTAAGAATAGTTCTTCCCAATTCGTAAAATGTTCGATTAGCCCGAATGAGCAAACAACATCGTATTTATCTGTTGGATTGTGTGTAAATACATCTGCTTGAGTCAATGTCCCTACCTTGAAACCAAGTGAATCAAGCCATTCTGGAAGTGCAGAGTTGATTTTTAGCGTTAGGTCAATACCACTTATTGTATGTCCCAGACTACCAAGGACTGAGAGATAACGACCTGGGTAGCATCCGAGTTCAAATGAGGAGAGAGGTTTACGCGGCAAATGTCGCTCTAAGAGTTGTCGTATTGGATCATTTGGTTCAGCCATCATTAATGAGTGATGCTCATATCCATCGTCCCAATGTTTTTGTGATACATAATCGCTTTTCATGTATAAAATTTTTGTTAATTGACTGAATTTTCAATAAAGTCTTATGTTAAGTAATGTCCTCAATTAAGTTAATCCAGGTTTGAGAAACTATTTCGGCAGAGAATCTAGTTTCGAAGTCATTTTGCGCATCGATACCTTTACGCAAGCGGTCTTCATGATCCGAAGCAATCTCATGAATTGCTGTAACCATTTGAGCTGGTGTGCTGACAATAATACCGCCTCTGAGTTCGGAAACGGCACCCACATTTGTGCAAATGAAAGGCTTGCCGCATGCCATAGCCTCTAGAATGGTGAGTGGTTGAGCTTCTGCTTTGGATGCAAGGATCGCAATATCACACGATTTAGTTGCGGCTATTACCTCTTCGCGCTTTAAGTTTTCATAAAAGCGAACATCAAGATGTGGATATTGATTTTTACTTTGAATCCATGATTGTTTAACGCTTTCGCCATAGATTCCTAGCGTGGATCCTATAAATAATAAAACGGAAGACGGGATATTGGCTTCCAAGAAAGCATCTAGAGCCGCTTGCTGATTTTTTCCCGGAAAGTAATTTGCAACACATAGAAAAATTAAACCTTTACCAAGATTTTCTCGCTCACGAAAATTTGCCTGAATCATATTCCAGTTTGACGTATCGATGCTATTTGGAATGACAATAGTGTTGCTGCAACGTGTGAATCGTGCGACCCATGAATCAAAAAAGCGTTTGAAATCAGATTTGTGACTTAGGAATACTACCTTGTCATATTGTTGCAGTCGTTTTGGGAGGTTGAGGACATATGGCAACGAACGTATCCACCTCCATAGTCCACGAGGCAGTATTCTGATATCAAGTAGATGCGCTGAGAAACCATGACTTACGAGAATGTATTTAGATTGAATCTTACTTTGGAGAGATCTAGCAAGTTCTGCGGGCCATGACTGCCAGCAGTGTAATATTATTAAGTCAGGATTTAGATTTAATATAAAAGTCTGGTAGGCTAAGATATCCCCAGTAAATCCCTCACCTAACGCAGGGAATCCGTCGATATTGAAGCGGTGGATGCTGTCCTTTTCATCTAGTGGATCTGGATTGTCTAAGGCTGTAGTGGAAGTAGCAATATATACGTCATGCCCGTAAGCACGAAATGTTTCGACCATCCGCTTTGCAGCGCCAGCGACTCCGTCCACATTTGGGTAGTATGAGAATGCGGCGACGAGAATTTTCATTTAATACGAAGATTAAGATATCAGGATTTTACAAGGCATGCCCAGAGATTCGGACTCCACATTCGTATTTTAACTTTTGCTGCGCAGAAGACGAGCAGTGTAAGTATAGTGCATGCGATGCGACTTATAGGAACCTTAATCCAGCGATGGTCACGGATTGAAACTGTACTTTCATCATGAAACATACTAAATTGATATCCGTGCATTTTAGCCAAAGTATCAAGACAGTTGGGAGTATAAGTCCACACGTGAGTAATATCATTAAATAGATTAGAGCCAACGAAAGGTGACTCTCCATTTGGTAGGCGGAGTATAAGTCTCCCGTTGTTTTTCAAAACACGTATGGATTGACTTAATAAGTCCATGAAATCGTCTTTAGATATGTGTTCTGCAAAATCGATGGCAACTATAATATCTAAGCTGGAACTCGGATGTTGAGATATCCACTGTATTGCATCAGCAATTTCAATCTTTGCACCAGTTTGTGTAGCGATTTTAGCTTGCTCATGACTCGAGTCTACTCCGACAATCTGATCAAAGCCAAGTTGTGATAGCCATAAAAGAAAGCTGCCGTGGCCACAAGCGAGTTCGGCAATTGCGCAGGAGCGATCTAGTGGTAGCCAAGGTAATACTATACGGTCATAAAAATGGCGATAATTAGAGGTGAGGCGCTTCACGTCATCCAGTGATGCAACACCGCGTGCTTGTGTTTGAAATTGGTAATAAGTAAGATGGTTCATAATTTGGAAGGAGTGAAACCTAATTCATTGAATAATTTACGTAGTCGAATCTCCCATGTATGTTCACTAAAAGCGCGTCGATGCGCGGCACGAGCTATCTTGAGACAATGTCCAGGCCGCTTTGAAAAATAGGTGTAGAGTTCGATCAGCTCTTCTAGATTTCGGTAACAAAGGATTTCTTTACCTATTTCAAACATTTCTGCCAATTCCCAATGGTAAGTTGTAATATAACAAGCACCAGTTGCCGGACATTCTATATCACGGCCTTTGGCGCTTGCTATGCGAGCAGATGCTAGTGCGTATCCAATGCCGAGATTCAGTTGACTGGTTCTATAAACTGAAGCGGGGTTATCTATCCATTGTCCATTCGGCCAGCCGTTACCGAAAATCTCGGTATTAATGCCATGTTTATTTAACTCGTTTATGAGTATTCCACGCTCGGGCTTCCAAGAGCCAACGAAAGTCAAAGAGTGCGAGAAATTAGCTGTCGTGGGAGGGCTTGTAAATTGAGGAATAGGGGAAAAACCTTGAGGTAGATAATGCGCCTGCCCGCCCATACGCCTATACCAATCTATAGCAACGAGCGAGCTTGTGAGGTTAATGTCGAAGAATCTTATCCACTGAGCGTAGTTATCGTTACCACTCGCTAGTATGCCATAAGGGAAGAATTCTACTCGATCATCGAGATTCATACCAAGAAGCGGACAAGTCCAGCGTTTGCGAATAATGGCGAAAGCTTCTTCAGATAAAATTGAGGGGCGAGCGTAGAAAAGAATTATATCTGGTTCAGTCGATGTATTCGATGCGTAGTTCTCGAGAGCAGAAATTACTCCCGTCACTGGATCTACGGCAGAATCAAGAAACGGACGTAGATTTAAAACATCAAGATCACAGATTTTTAGGATTTCCGGGAAAAGCTGTTGCTGTTCCCACATACAGTCTCCAACGAAAAGCAACCTCTTTAGTACACTCTTTGGTTGAGTCTGTGGATTAATATTATGTTCCAGTATAGGTTCACAAGTGTCACTTGTGGTGATCGCCTTAAGATATGCAACATCTATCTGCTTGGCTCGCCTAAGAATCCACCATCGATCGCCGAAGCTCTTGAATAAGACTTTTCGGATAATTTTTTTCAGATTAAACATTTTGTGGATACTCAAGTATAGTATATTAACTTACTAGTTTAGCGCTTAAGTGAAGTAAATAAATACTTTGTCAGCCATCGATATGAAGCATTGATTATTTTTTCACGTATATTCAGTGGTAAGGTAAATTTCCATGAGATCAGAATCGCGCACAAAATCGATAGAGCAGCTATTAAAAGCTGAATAACAGGTGAGACATGATTTGAGCGAGTAAAAAAAGCTAACGTTGTTCCTAATGAAATCATGATCAGTATAACCAATATTTGAGGAATTAATCTGCGACAATCTCCCAGAAATATTGAAGCTGCTCGTAAAGACGGAGCAACTGCGGTAATTAAGTGAACAAACAATGATGCGAAAATTACTCCTTCGATGCCATACCAATGAACTGCACAAATTGCGGTGGGTATAAAAAGAAGTCCTTCTATAAAATAAATTAGCCGAACTGATTTCAAATTCTTTGTAACTCCGAATAATCCAACGAAGCAACGACTAGCACTGGTTAGAATTATCATAAAGCCTAGTAATATATCACCAGTTAATGACCAAGTAATTTTACCTCCTGTCCAAATCTCAATAAAAACGCTGTTACCTACTACTATCGCGACAGCACCAATAGTAGATAAAGCTAACGTGATCGCGATGATATCCCAATAACGCTTTATAAATAGTTCACGTTCACCACGAACAAACATTTCCGCGAGCCCGGGTGCGGCGCTTTCGATGATCTTGTGGATAAGCATTGTGATCAGACCGTAAAGCTTAGTCGCAATGGAAAATGAAGCCGCAGCATTGAGCCCGAGTATGCGGCTGATAATTGTAATCTGTGTGGCGTTGACCATTTGGCTTCCGATGCTGAGCAACATGCTATCTTTGCCATAATGAAACATTTCAAGAAATACAGACCACTTTGGGATAAACCAATCTTTGCATGTTGGATAATAGGAATTCTTTTTACACGCAACCACGTAGAAAATGGGTGCGATGATAGTTGGGAGTACACTAGCAAAGGCGAAACTTAAAACACCGTATCCAAGGTGAAAGCCTAGCCACATGGAGAAGAATTGGACAATGAGTCCAATTAAAGCCGCTATGTTAACAACATCCATTCTTTGGAAAGCCCAGAGCGGCGCGCCGAAGGCACGGAATGCAATGGATAGACCGGTGATCAGACAGAGAATTCGCAGGAGTAATGTGAACTCTTCGGTGAGTTCTGACTGAATGGAAAGCAGTTTTGGTGCATATTCAGAAAATATGACACCAAGAAACGCGACGAGTATAGCTTGGATGAGAAAAACGCAGGATCCTGTGGCGAAATGCTCCGTGAAGCCGTTGCCATTCACATCATCTTTGTGGTCGGCAAGGTAGCGCCCGATTGCGCCAGTCATTCCAATATCCACAAGACTAAGATAACCATTGATTTGGAGAGCCAATGCCCACAAACCAAATTCTTCTTTGCTCAGGTAAACAAGAGCTAGTGGGACGCTCAGGAGTGAGGTGATGATATTAACGCCGATCGTTCCATACCCAGTGAGTAAGGATTTGGTAAAGCGTTTGGTGCGATTCGACATGAGACTGGATTTGGCTAGCTTAAGAAGCTTGTCATTTTTGAACGTGGCAAGTTTGCGGATACGAAAATGAGTGTTATATCAGCGAGAAATCATTTCAGTTATGTGCGGTGTTTACGTAAAATCGGAAGAGAATACTTCCAATAGACCGCAGCAGCGATAACTAAAGTTCCAATGAACGGTAACAGAGTCATTGTTAGATATTTTAGAATATTGCCTTCCGCTGGTCCCATACTGTCGCGCAGCCAAAGATGCGGTGCTTGATGAAGTAAATACCATTCATAACTGACAAGTCCTACCCAACGTAACCACCCAAAACATAGTCCCCAATTGGCGGCAAGAAGGGGATTTGCAACAAAGCAAAGTAAGCATGCTGATGCGATCATGGCGCAATAATGAGATACATCAGGAGTCCAAAAGGCAGCAAGAGAAGGTAGCATGGCGCTAACCCCTGCCATCAGTAATGTGCTGGCTAAGAGTATGATGCCGAGCGGTCCGAGTAGAGCTACTCGGGCGTTGAGTAATCCTTGCTGATACATTCCTGCAATAAGAACACCTGCAGCGAAGCTATCCATCTTGACCGGAAAATTCACACGAATCATTGGATGTAGGGCGAATTCAACGCCGTTGGCAGCATAGATGAATTTCGCAACCAGAGGCACGAGTAACAAGCTTCCAAAAATCAGCCATATTGATGTTTGATCATTCACTTTGCGAAGCAACAAGAACAGCAATGGTAAAAGGATATAGAAATGAACCTCAACGATCATGCTCCACATGACGGGGTTGAACATGCCTGAGACAGGTATTAACCAAGCAACGCCACTTAGCCACTTTAGCGCTATGGCAGTATAGTCCCATGCATCCCCATAGAGCCAAACATAGCATGGCAGTAAGATAATAATGGAAAGTGCCAGCGGTGGATAGATTTTCCAAAATCGCCGACTGAAATAATTTTTGAGATTGAGTGGTCGATCTAAGGTTTTGTTTTTCCAAAAGGGTAATGAAATCAGAAATCCAGAGAGCGTAAAAAAGACAGTTACTCCAATGTGTCCAGCCCCTATGGTTTGACCAACAAATTGTACAATCCCAGTTGATTCTGGATTGATGTAAAAAAGGTGACTGAACACCACCAGCAGAATTGCGATACCGCGGATGCCATCCAGAAAATCAAAATTCTGACTATTGCTAGGCGCAACATGCCAGCTTTCAAGGCTGCGCAAACGCGAGGAAGTATCAATGGGTTTCGATTTTTCCATACAATGATAATAAAGGTATTTTTATGGAATCAGCGAGTCTTTGATATCCTTTCTGGTTCAAATGTAGACCATCCCAAGTTAGTTCTTCTCGTAGCATATTGTCTTTAGAAACATCTGCTAAGATATCCACAAACATGATATTTGCTTGCTCACAATAATTTTTAAGACTGGTATTCGTAGCACAAATCTTCGTGTTAAGATCCTGACTTCCATCGCCGAGTCTAATTCTAGTAACAGGCATGATAGATATTACGATAAGTCGATCTTTCGGTATTACGGTACCAACTTGGTCCAGTAATTTTTGGTAGTCTTCAAAGGCATCTTCGACCGTAGCGCCGCCACCCAAATCATTGACCCCGCAAAGTAATACAGCCATGTCAGGTCTGTCAGTGGTGATTCCTTTGGCCACTGTGGTTACATCCTTAATTTTAGATTGGGAAAGGCCGGCATTCCGTATGGCAAAACGTCCATGAAACAGATCATACCAATTGCCCATTTCAACATGGCTATCGCCTAGCATTAAGATAAGCGGCCGGTTATCTTCCCATGAGACTTCGTGAAGATTATTATTTTTCGTTTTGACGATTTGTTCCCAATGACTATTTCCTTGAGCCTTTTGAAACCATGAATCGACCTTGAAAGTTAAGCGACTTCGAAACTGCCAAACTAAAAGAAATAGCAATACCCAGCCTCCAAGCGCTGCGCATTTTTTGATGAATCTCAATTTCATTTTTAAGACTTAGGTGTTCTGTGAAAGAGCGCCCATGGAATGTATTTGAGCAACAGATTGCTTTGCCCTTATATATTTGGGTAAAGGTAGATTATTTTCTAGTAAACGGACCATTGCTGCGCCCATTAAGAATCCCGAGATTCCGATTCCAAAATCTCCGAAGACGAAGATGAACAAGAATGGAGCGCAAATGATTGGGATACCTATGAAGAGAGTGAGCGGAAACCATTCTGTCTTTCTTGCGCGCTTAATCTGCCTATGGGCATGAACTGCCAATCTGATCTGCGCCAGTATTAGTATGGCAAGTCCAACATAGCCAATTGTCCTGATCGTGCTGACAGGACCGCTGTGATAAGAGCCAGAAGCCATCATGTATTCTTGTTGATATGATAACTTAACACGACGTGCCTCTCGGCTTACTTTATTTTCATCAAATGTACTGAGGAAGTTAAATTCTTCCTGGGTCATTCCAAGTCCATCGCCTAAAATTTTGTTTTTGATCCAAAAATCGGTCAGTAGCGCTTCTTTCCACATATCTACTCGCCATTCAGTAGAGCCTTCAGCGTCCTGTATATGGGCTTGATCCCAAGTTCCGGGAATGAAACTTAGTGAGCGCTGAATGTTTGCTGGCAGGGGAGTTGCAATATTGATTATTGCAAGTAAGACGATTCCAATAATTAGAGATATTAAAGAAAAAATCACAGAGAACGCGCCTCCACGGTATGCGATTCCAACTATATAGGTTAGGCCGACTATAACAATTTCTGTTCGGTATCCACTCAGCGCGGCAAAAGCTAAAGATATCAAAATTAGTGGAGCCCAAAGTGGGTGAAAACAAGCACGAATAGGAGATTTGAAACTACTGACGATGCGAGCAATATTACCAGCCGCAGTACCAAGAAATCCAATTCTCGTGGCACGGTCGATACCATAATCCCCTTGCTGTAAACCCATCTGAGACATGGAATTCATATCTGCTGCACCGTACCAGACTCCAACTCTTGGAATGAGAAATCCGATTATTGAAAGTGCAAGATTCATGAGTCCTCCTAAAATAGAAAGACGGATAATCCACCGGATTTCTGTGACATTGACTCTTAAAAATACCAGAATGATCGATGAAATTAGAGATATGCCAAATAGAGCATAGGGTCGGCCCCCAACAGAGCTGCTCGCGAAGATATTAAGTCCGGCTGGGTTACGTATGTATACTTGTACCACACATAGAGTTAGCAGTATCATCCAAAACTCAAGCTCAGTGATTTGGATTTTGAAAGGCAGGCGGCGCATCAAAAACAGCAGTCCACAGAATCCGATAAATAGAATTTGCGCCAGAAGCAGAGTGCTAGGCTGTCCTGGAATCATGAGATTAAGTTTTACCGCGCTCATGAACGGGATGATCAACCAAATTTTTCTGCCTAATGCAGCGCAAGTTAAAAGCGTGCCTCCTGCAACGACATACATCAGTGTTTCGATTTGATCTGTGACGATGCTTATTCCAAGCCAGACGGCGAAGAGCAGGATACCAGCGAAGATGAAGATACCAAAGATGGAGCGGGATTCGGTCATGGGGAAGTGTTAGTGCCGAGTGATAAGTTAGCAGTGATCAGTAGAAGAGTGAATGACCAGAAAACTTTAAGATTTAAACTTTAAACTCCAAGGAAGATGCGGGGATGGGGACAGAATGTCCCCACGACGGACTGGAAAAGGATGTTCCAGCTACGAGGTGGATCGAGGCGTAGCGATTTTATTACGGTCGACAACGGCGTGTCGACCCTACCTTAGCATGAGGGCTAACGCTTCTGTTAGGGAGGAGGAGGGCTTCCAACCTGATGCGGAAAGTCGGTCGATGTTGGCGCGGGAGTGTTTGACGTCGCCGGGTCGGTCTGGGGCGTGGAGGATTTGGGATTTTGATCCAGTGAGTTCGATGATCTCGGTTGCGAGTTGGTTGATGGTGATACTGTCGCCGTTGCCGACGTTGTAAGTGCCGTGCATGTTTTCGCTGGTTGCGGCATGGGCTAGCGCGGTGACGACGTCTTTGACGAAGATGAAGTCGCGAGTTTGTTCGCCATCGCCGAAGATGGTGATGGGTTCGCCGGTGAGGGCTTTTTGGATGAAGATGGGAACGGCGGCGGCGTAGGCGCTGTTAGGGTCTTGGCGCGGGCCGAAGACGTTAAAGAAGCGCAGCGAGGCTGTATCGATGCGGCCTTCGCGGCGGAACATTTCGAGGTAGTATTCGCCATCGAGCTTGGTGATCGCGTAGGGGCTTTTGGGCTCGGGGATCATGGTCTCGATTTTCGGGACGCTGGGGTTATCTCCGTAAACGGCGGCGGAGCTCGCGTGGATGAATTTTTTAACTCCGTGATTCGCAGCAGATTCTAACACATTTAGTAATCCGATGACGTTGATGCGAGCGCATTCAATCGGTTTGGTTATGGATTCAGGAACTGAAATCATCGCGGCGAGGTGAAAGACGTAGTCTATCCCCAGCATGAGAGAGTCGACCAATGCGCGATCAGTGATGCAACCATGGACGAACTTGTGGTCGAGTCCCTCGAGGTTTGCTAGATGACCTGAGCGAAGGTTATCGAGCACGACGATTTCCGAGGCGATGCCCTGGAAGTGCTGGACGAGGTGCGAGCCGATGAAGCCCGCTCCACCTGTAATGAGGATGCGCATGGGGGAGAAGAGGGAAAGGTAGGGTCAAGCGGCCCTGCTTGACCGACTGATGGTCTTAGTTAGGAGAGAGGGGGGGATGGGGGGATGGGGACAGAATGTCCCCACGACGGACTGGAACAGGATGTTCCAGCTACGGGGTGGATGGAGTCGACCCTACCTTTTATAAATCACGGACAGGAATGTCCGTGCTCCTTAGACGATCATTCCGGCGGCGACGGTTTCGTTGGTGCCGGGGTCGATGAGGATGAAGGAGCCGGTGGAGCGGTTGCGGCGGTAGGAGTCGTGGATGAGTGGGACGGCGGTGCGCAGGGTGATGCGGCCGATGTCGTTCATGGAGAGAGAATCGATGTCTTCGATTTTGTGGAGAGTGTTGACATCGACCTGGTATTTCACTTCCTGAATGATGGCTTTGGTTTCCTGAGTGGTGTGGCGGATGACGAGTTTCGCGCGGTTTGGCATGGGCTTGGGTGAGAACCAGCAGACCATGGCCTCGATGTCTTGGGAGACGCGCGGAGGGTTGTTAGATTTTACGAGGGTATCGCCGCGTGAGATATCGATTTCATCGGTGAGTGTGAGGCAGACGGACTGCGGGGCAAAGGCTTCGGTTCTCTCGCCGTCTGGGGAGTGGATGGCTTTAATGTGGGTTTTGAAACCGGAAGGGAGGACGGTGACTTCATCGCCGGGTTTGAAAACGCCGCCTGCAACGCGTCCGGCGTAGCCGCGGAAGTCATGCCATTCATCGGACATAGGGCGGATGACCCATTGGACGGGAAAGCGGGCATCGACGTGGTTTTCCTCGCCGCCGACGTAGACGTTTTCCAAATGATAGAGGAAGGTCGGGCCTTCGTACCAATCCATGTTTTTGGATTTATCGACGACGTTGTCGCCGTTGAGTGCGGAGATGGGGATGGCGGTGATGTCGACGATGTTGTCGAGGCGTGAGGCGAACTCGCGGTAGTCGGAAACGATTTGATCGAAGACTTCCTGTGAGTAATCGACGAGGTCCATTTTATTGACGGCGACGACGAGGTGCTGGATGCGCAGGAGGTTGGCGATGAAGGAGTGGCGTTTGGTTTGTTCGATAACGCCTTTGCGTGCATCGATGAGGATGATGGCGAGGTTGGCGGTGGATGCGCCGGTGACCATGTTGCGGGTGTATTGGGTGTGGCCCGGGGTGTCTGCGATGATGAACTTACGTTTCGGCGTAGCGAAGTAGCGGTAGGCAACATCGATGGTGATGCCTTGTTCGCGCTCGGCTTTGAGGCCGTCTGTTAGAAGGGCAAGGTTGACGTTTTCATCGCCGCGTTTGCGTGAGGATTCCTCCATGGCTTCGAGTTGGTCTTCGAAGATGGATTTTGAATCGTAAAGAAGGCGACCGATGAGAGTGGATTTGCCGTCATCGACGGAACCGGCGGTAGTGAAGCGAAGTAAGTCCATAAGAAGTAAAAAGTGATCAGTTAGCAGTGATCAGTGTGAAGATATTTAAGTTGGAAGTTTGGAGGTTTATCGATGTATTTTGAGAAATGAGTGATCGTTTTCAGGATCTTATCTGATCACTGCTCACTGCTCACTGATCACTCGGCACTCTTAGAAGTATCCTTCCTTCTTTCTATCTTCCATGGCGGTTTCGGAGCGTTTGTCGTCGGCGCGTGTGCCGCGTTCGGTCTGGCGGGCGGCGGCGACCTCGGCGATGACCTCGTCGAGATTGGAGGCGTTGGACTCGACGGCACCGGTGCACGTGGCGTCACCGATGGTGCGGAAGCGGACGATGCGTTTTTCAACCGTTTCGTGTTCCTGGGGCTTGAGGAAATCGGTGACGGCGAGGAGTTGGCCGTTGCGCTCGAAAACCTCCCGCTGGTGGGCGAAATAGATGGAGGGGAGGGGGATGTTCTCGCGTTGGATATACATCCAGATGTCCATCTCGGTGAAGTTGGAGAGCGGAAAGACGCGGAAGTGTTCGCCGGGATTCTTGCGGCCGTTGAAAAGGTTCCAAAGTTCGGGGCGCTGATTTTTCGGGTCCCACTGGCCGAAGTCATCGCGGTGGGAGAAGAAGCGTTCCTTGGCGCGGGCCTTTTCCTCTTCGCGGCGGCCGCCGCCGAGGCAGGCGTCATATTGGTTCTTCTCGATGGTATCGAGCAGGGTGACGGTCTGGAGTTTGTTACGCGAGGCGTTGGGGCCCTTTTCCTCGACCACGCGGCCGGTGTCGATGGACTCCTGGACCAAGCCTACGACGAGACTGGCGCGGATCATGTCCACGAACTCGTCGCGATATGTCATCGTTTCGGGGAAATTGTGACCCGTATCGACGTGGACCAGAGGGAAGGGCATGCGGGCGGGCCAGAAGGCCTTTTTCGCCAGCCATGCCATGACGATCGAGTCCTTGCCACCGGAGAAGAGCAGGGCGGGATTCTGGAACTGGGCGGCGGTTTCCCGGAGCACGAAAATGGCTTCGGCTTCGAGTTGATCGAGATGGCTGAGGTGGTAGGCAGGCATGGAATAAAGTGCCGGGTGGAAAGTGGGCAATGGGTTGCGGCGGCGAATTAGGCTTCATGACCGACAGGGTCAAGAAATAATTACAATGTTGGGCTTTTTGGTAATGTATTTATGCGGGAGCTGATGGAGTGGAGAAAAATGCGAAATATATGCGGCTTCCACTGTTGATTGAAGCCCGGAAATTGGCATGCGCCGATTACCAAAGCGCATTTGGGAGGAGTCGCTTGAGTCAGGGACTTATGCCTCAGTGCCAGCTGTGGCGATCCGCTCGCGGATGGCTTCGAGTAGCTCGAAAGCGGCGTCCTCAATGGAGCTACGCTCGGTATCGAGCACGAGGTCCGGGTTTTGTGGTGGCTCAAAGGAGCCGTCATTGCCGGTGAAGTGCTGGATTTCGCCGCGAGCGGCTTTGGCGTAGAGGCCTTTGACGTCGCGTTTCTCGCAGGCCTCGTAGGAGGCTTTCACATAGACCTCGAACAGGTCCTCGCCAAGCAATCCCCTTGCGAGGTCGCGGAGCTCGCCGCGCGGGGTGATGGCGGAGACAAAGATGATGATGCCTTGGGAAACGAGGATTTTCGCGACTTCGGCAAAGCGGCGGATGTTTTCCATCCGGTCCTGGTCGCAGAAGCCCAGATTGGAATTGAGCCCGCTGCGGAGGTTGTCGCCGTCAAGGATGATGGTGAAGCGGCCCTGCTGGTGGAGGACTCGCTCGGCGGCGTTGGCAATGGTGGACTTGCCGGAACCGGACAGCCCGCAGAGCCAGACGACGATGCCACGCTGGCCGAGAAGCTTTTCCTTGTCCTGGCGGCTTAGAAAGCGGTGGAACTCTGGGTGAATGTTCATGGGATGGAGGCTGAAATGCTCAGAAAATCAGAAACGTGGTTGAAGAAATGTATGGCTAGCCGTGCCAGAGGCCGATTGCGAATCGCCAGCTGTGATTTCAGTATTTCAGCTTCACTCATTAACCCTTGCCGATGACGAAGGCCTTGAAGCCCTGGGCTTTCAGCGCGGCGGCGGGGAGGATGGCGCGGCCGTCAAAGACAAAGGCAGGCTTTAGCATGAGATCGTAGATGCGTGAAAAATCAAGGGTTCGGAATTCATCCCACTCGGTGAGCGTAGCCATGGCATGGGCATCCTTGGCGGCGGCATAGGGGTCTGCGGCGATCTCGACGTTGAAGTTGATGATATCCTGAGGGACGCCGACTTCCAGAAGGTCGCGGTGAATGGTTTCCTCGGGCACTCGTGGATCGTAAATCACGACGTGGGCGTTTTCGGCGACAAGGTCACGGACGATGTGGATGGCGGCGGATTCGCGGGTGTCGTTGGTGTCCTTTTTGAAGGCGAATCCGAGGATGGCAATGCGTTTCCCGGAAACCGTGTTGAAGAGGGTTCGGACAATTTTTTCGACGAAGCGCGACTTCTGCCAGTCGTTCATCGTGACGACCGAGCGCCAGTAGGCGGCCGCCTCGGGAAGATTGAAGGATTCGCAGAGATAGACGAGGTTGAGGATGTCTTTTTGGAAACAGGATCCGCCGAAACCGACGGAGGACTTGAGAAACTTAGGGCCGATGCGCGAGTCGCTGCCGATGGCTCGGGCAACCTCATCGACGTCGGCGCCGGTGGCCTCGCAGAGGGCGGAGATGGAGTTGATAGAGGAGATGCGCTGGGCGAGGAAGGCGTTGGCGACGAGCTTGGAGAGTTCGGACGACCAGAGGTTGGTGGTGATGATTTTCTCTCTTGGGACCCAGTTGGCATAAACGGAAACGAGGGCTTCCAGCGCGGCTTGGCCTTCAGGGGTTTCCTCGCCGCCGATGAGGATGCGGTCCGGGTTCTCCATATCGGCAACAGCGGTGCCTTCTGCTAGAAACTCGGGATTTGAGAGGACTTGGAAGGTGGCGTCCGTGGTGGAGTTCGCGGCGAGAATGGATTGGATGGCGGTGGCGGTTTTGACCGGAATGGTGGATTTCTCAACGATGATTTTATTCCCTTCCGAAACCTCGGCGATGATACGGGCCGCCGACTCGATGTAGCGAAGGTCCGCGGCGCGGCCGGCGCCGATTCCGTAAGATTTGGTGGGCGTGCCGACACACACGAAAATGAGATCCGCCGCGGCGATGGCGGGTCTGATGTCCGTCGTGAAATGAAGGTTCCTGCCACGGGCGGACTCGACGACTTCCTGCAGGCCCGGTTCATACACCGGAAGTTCGTCGGAGTTCCAGGCGTCGATGCGCTGCTGGTTCATGTCGCAGACGGTGACCGTGATGTCCGGACACTTGGCGGCGATCATGGCCATGGTGGGGCCGCCGACATAACCCGCGCCGAGACAGCAGATGGATTTGATTTTCATGATTTGTGGGTGTGGGTGGATATTGTGGAGTCAACCGGCTTTTAAGCACTCGCGGACCAGATAATAGAGAAACAAGGTGTTGTAAGTAAAGTAACGCTTGAAGAGCCGGCGGGGCTCCATGGCGAGACGGTAGGCCCACTCGAGGCCGAGCTTTTGTAGGACGGGCGGCGATTGCCGCACCTCGCCGGCATGAAAGGCGAAGGCTGCTCCGATGCCGAAATAGACACCCGGTGGCAGGTGGTGCTTGTGGCGGGCGATCCAGTGCTCCTGTTTCGGGCAGCCGAGGCCTACCCAGATCAGGTTGGCACCGGAGGAGCGGATCATTTCACAGACTCGCTCGAACTCATCGTCCGGCCATTCCCCGAAGGGCGGGGAGTGGACGCCAGCGATGACCGCGCCGGGAAACCGTTGCGCGAAGGAGGAGGTGAGTTTGTCGAGCGTGGACCGCCTGCCTCCTAACAGGAAATGCCGGAATTCCGGCCGCCCCTGAGTGGCCTTGAGCGTTTCCAGCATCAGTGTAGGACCATAGACGCGGTCGGGAATCCTTTGCTCAGGCGGAAGCTGCCGGTTGATGGCCCACACCAGAGGCATGCCGTCGGGAACGATCAGGTCGAAACAGCGCATGCTCTCGCCGAAGGCGGCATCGCTGCGGGCCATCGCGGCGACGTGGGTATTGGCGGCCTCGACCGCGCGGGCGCGATCAGCCTTCGCGGCGTGTTCGAGAATCCATTCCACCGCGCCCGCATAGTCGGTGGCGGCCACGGGCAGGCCGATGACGGGAAGTATATGCACTGTCTGTGAATGCGGTGATCGACGATCGCGGGAGATTAATGCGTTAGATCAAACACGGCAGAACGGTTCCACGGCGCGGAGTTCCGGCGTGGAGGCGATGGCCGCGTCGCGCGCGTCGGGCTTTGCGAAGAGATGGAGCGCGTAGCCGCCGTAGCCCCCTCCGCAGTATTTTCGGGCGATGGCGCCTTCGATTTCCGGCAGCGGCTGCATGCCCTCGTCGAGCTGGGTGGCGTGATAGAGATTCACTGCCTCGGCGAGTTTTTGGATGTCCGCGCCAAGCACGCCTTCGCGGGCGATGCGGGCGCTTTGAGCGATGCGGCCGTAGTCGCGGGGATGATTCGCGACGCCGGGAGTGTCATGGCTGGTGCCAGTCCAGTAAATGGCCATCCGGCCTGATAGAAAGTCGCCATTGTGTTTGAAATCGAGCACGGGTTTCTGGCCGGAGCGCCAGACACAGAGACCGGTCTCGCGGATCACCGCGGGATCCTGCCAGCCGACGCCGAGGTCGATTTCCGAGTCCACGCCGTCGCGGCCGTTGAGCAGTGCCCACGCGCCGCTGCCGCCGAGGCCGGCCTGTTTTTCGTAAGGCCATTCGCGCAGCGAGACGAGAGGAGAGATGGCGCAGTTGACGACAAACTCACCGGGGCGGGCGAAACGCGGCACGTCGAGCCAGCCGCCCGCGAAGTCCACGCGCAACGGCGCCTCGGTGGGGGCCTGCACCCAGCGCACGATGGATGAGGTGGACACCGGTTCGAAACGCGGCGGGGTTTTCGGCAGCACGGTGTATCGCGCTCCGACTTGCGCGCAGAGCGCGCGTTTGATGTCGCCGTATTTGTCGTCCTCGGTGACGATGAGGAAATCCGGCCGGATGCGGAGGAAGTCCTCTTCGAAATCGAGGCCATCCTTGTGTCCTTGGGTGACGATCACCTCGTCAATCATGCGCAGCCCCTGAAGCAGCGCCTGCTTGTGTTCGTCAGGGATCGAAGGCTTGCGGCGCTTGTGGTGCCACAGCACCTCGGCGGAGGCGAAGGAGACGATCAGATAGTCGCCCAGGGCGCGGGCCTCCTCGAAGAATTGGAGGTGCCCCGCATGGAGGATGTCATAACAACCGGAGACGAAGACTTTTTTCATGGGAGCGGGTGCGTTCTTGTGAACGTGGTATGAGAGGTCGGTAAATCGCGCTGATCTACTCCTTGGAAACGGACACATGGTGTCCGTGGGCCTTGAGCAGGGCGTGGCGCTTGGCCTCTTCCAGATCGGAGGCGACCATTTCAGCGCACATTTCCTCGACGGTGATCTCCGGTTTCCAGCCGAGTTTTTCCATCGCCTTGGAGGGGTCGCCTAACAAGGTTTCCACCTCCGCCGGGCGGAAATAGCGGGGATCGACGCGCAAGATGGTATCACCGGGCTTCACCGCCGGGGCCTTGGCGGAATCAACCGCGCGGGCGGTGGCGGTCTCGTTGACGCCCTCGCCGTGGAACTCCAGCGTGATACCGGCCTCGGCGGCGGACATGCGCACGAATTCCCTGACTGATATCTGCTTGCCGGTGGCGATGACGAAATCGTCGGCCTGTTCCTGCTGGAGCATCATCCACTGCATGCGGACGTAGTCCTTGGCGTGGCCCCAGTCGCGCAGCGAATCGAGGTTGCCGAGGAAGAGGCATGACTCGAGTCCCTGGGCGATGTTGGCGATGCCGCGGGTGATCTTGCGGGTGACGAAGGTTTCTCCGCGGCGCGGCGACTCGTGGTTGAAGAGGATGCCGTTGCAGGCATACATGCCGTAGGCCTCGCGGTAGTTCACGGTGATCCAGTAGGCATACATCTTGGCCACTCCATAGGGCGAGCGCGGATGGAACGGAGTCTTCTCGGTCTGAGGGATTTCCTGAACCAAGCCGTAGAGTTCGGAGGTGGACGCTTGATAGTAGCGTGTCGTTTTCTCCAGACCGAGGAAACGGATCGCCTCAAGCAAACGCAGCGCGCCGAGCGCGTCGACGTCGGCGGTGTATTCCGGCGCTTCGAAGGACACCGCGACGTGCGATTGCGCGCCGAGGTTGTAAACCTCGTCCGGCCTCACCTCGCTGAGGATGCGGGTGAGATTGGACGAATCCGTCAGATCGCCATAGTGCAGGCGGAAACGCGAATTCTCGACGTGCGGATCCTCGTAGATGTGATCTATACGCTGGGTGTTGAAGAGCGAGGCGCGGCGCTTGATGCCGTGGACCTCGTAGCCTTTTTCCAACAGGAACTCGGCGAGATAGGAACCGTCCTGCCCGGTGATGCCGGTGATGAGTGCTTTTTTCATATAATGGCGGATCGAGGATTGAAGATGCTTGATGTGTTTCACAGCCGGGCGGCACCGGTCGCGAGCGTGGCCTTGAAATCCTGATAGGCGGCGGCGAGACCGTCCTTGAACGGGACGAC
>JANMGO010000018.1:0-73310 GCA_031374665.1 Akkermansiaceae bacterium
TTTTACCAATCCGCCGCAATCATGAAAAAAATCGAAGCTATCATTAAACCATTCAAGCTTGAAGAAGTCAAAGAGGCCCTCTCAGAGGTCGGAGTCCAAGGCATGACCGTCACTGAGGTCAAAGGATTCGGACGTCAAAAAGGTCACACTGAAATCTATCGAGGTTCCGAGTACACCGTTGATTTCCTTCCTAAGGTTAAAATCGAAATCGTCGTCGATGACGCACAAGCCGAAGGGGTTGCGCAAGCCATCGTCAAAAGCGCAAACACCGGCAAAATCGGTGACGGAAAAGTTTTCATCTCCACCATCGAAGAAGCCATCCGTATCCGTACAGGTGAGACCGGCTCTTCCGCTGTTGCAGTGAACTAACCGTCTAGTTCCAAAACGTTTTAAAAACCGTTATCCCGATGAGGGTAACGGTTTTTTCGTTATTTGGGAATTAAGCCCCGACATCTACTCGAGCCGCAAGCGCTGACCGACAGCGAGCAGATGACGTTTCAGTTTCTCGTAATCCACATCCTGAACAGAAAGTTTTTCTTCGATGGCAATGCTGGCGGCAAGGCCTGCACTTTGTCCAAGGATCATAAACACGGGTTCCATACGGATGGAGCCATAGGCGACGTGTGAGGATGAAAGGCAAACTGGAACGAACAGATTGGTGCATTCAGATTTTTTCGGAACAATGGAGCGGTATGAAATTGCGTAAGGTTTGGCGCATTTCTGTCCAAACGCGCCTTCATTTCTAACAACATCTTTACCATTTTCTTTGACGACAGTCCGCTGGCAGGGATGGGAATCCATATGATAGGAGCCGAGACCCACTGAATCGGTCGCGGAGGTTTTGGCTTCGCAGTCATTTTGTGTCATGACGTAATCGGAAACCATGCGGCGGCCCTCTCGGACGTAGAGATGGTGCGGCCAATGTCCGGTCTCTTTAAATTCATCAGGACATAAACCGAAGGTATTGACGCGTTTCCGGAGCTCTTCGGGAACTTGGGGATCGTTCGCTAGGAAATACATGTAGCCTTGCTGGTAACTGACGTGTTCTTGGAAAAGGGTTTCGCGGATTTGATAGAGTTCGCCTAAAGGCACGCTAAGCCCTCGGCGTGGCGTGGTAAGTTCTTCAAACGTAATAGGCTCGAACGTTCCATCCGGCCAGCGGTTACTACCACAGACTAAATTTGATGACATGCTGCCAGCGTTATTGCTGTCTCCATTGCGCATTTGCACGGGGCCATCGGTCATAGGTGCAACGGTATAATCTAAGGTCCATTTGATGTCTGGGCCCGCCTTCATGAAACGTGCTAACAACGCGTAGCGCCCCGCATCGTAATCTTTGGGTTTTGAAAACGGAATCTTTCCTTCTTTTTTAGAAAGACGCATCCGGAAATTGTAAGCCTGCACCCGATAATCTCCCTCGCCGGGTTTGCCATATGGATCTCCGGAGATTCCTGGAAGTAGACCAGAATTCGGATCGTCTGGAATGACGTAGGGACTCACGGATAAACCACAAAACTGATAGACAGTCTGCCACGAAACCGATTGCCATTGGCCATTGAGCGATTCGCCATAAGCGGCAGATGGCTCACGGCCAACGCGATAAGAAACGTTTGCTGCTGCAAGTAGATCGCCTTCGTAAGTGGAATCGATGAACATGGCCGCTTTGATAGTTTTACCCGTTTCGAGGGTAAGAGAAGCAATGCGTCCGTCTAAGATTTCGGCAGATTTTAAAAAGCTGCCGTAGATGACGGAGGCACCGGCTTCATCGAGCATTTTTCGATACAGAGCCTCGGCATCGGATGGGCTGTAATCGACCATTTTCCCGAGCCGTTCGTAAAACTCCAAGGCAAGTCCGCCGATGGATTCTGCTTTGCCGACGTCTGTGGCGGTCAAGCCACCCGAGGTCATTCCGCCAACGTGTTGATTATGAGAGATAAGAACCACTTTTCGTCCTAACTTCGCGGCTTGGATCGCGGCCGTCACGCCTGCCGGTGTGCCGCCGTAGATGGCAACATCGCACTCGATGGTGTCAGCTTTTCCGGCTTGGGTGGGTCGGTAATAAAAAAGGTGACTGCCGAACTCGTTATCAGCATGGGAAAAATTCACAGAAGCAGTGAATGTTAGCGCCATAACAGCGAGAAACGAGAAGCGGGATTGGATCATAATTTTAGGTGCCGGATAATATGCTAGAGGGATCGAATGAGTTGTTGTGATACAGCGGAGATGTTGGTTGTTTTATCAAATTAAGGATGATCAAAACGGTAAATTTTTTATGATCTTTTGGGTTATAGATTCTATGAAACATCAACTAGACGGAAATGAGACTATGAGTGATCTTAATTGTGTCGCCGCGAGGTGACTAGGTTACTCAAATTTTTTGGCGTAACCCTGACAGATTTCCGATTGCGCCCCGTTTCCCGGGGGGGATAAAATGGCCAATGCAAATTGGCCGGGACGGGGCGCAATTCGGCAT
The DNA here is from genome assembly GCA_031374665.1 of Akkermansiaceae bacterium. GTDB lineage: Bacteria > Verrucomicrobiota > Verrucomicrobiia > Verrucomicrobiales > Akkermansiaceae > Luteolibacter. Next base: position 2,474 of record JANMGO010000018.1, read on the forward strand.
TCTGAATCTGTCTCTTTTCCACTTAAAAAAAGATGATGTCGTCTGCTGTTTTTTACGATTGCTATCTTTTGGGTAACAGAAATTTCATGTCAGCTCCTCGACTTAAAGTCGATTCTGAGCCAAATTCTTCCTGCTTAGACAGCGTGCTGGGTGTCTTTTTTAGATTTCGTCTAAATTAAAAAACCCACAAAAAATTTCGAATTGCGCCCTGTTTCCCGGGGGGGATAAAAGCCACGCAAGTGGTGGAGCGGGGCGCAATTCGACTCTCTTGATACCTTTTATCAGAGAAGCTTTTATTTCAGGATATTCTGGGTGAATGAATCCGTGGGTGACAGCGGGCGAGTGTTGTGGGATGAGTCTTTCCGAGGACGATTTGGATGCGTCCGGTTATTCATTTACGGAAATTATGTTCACAGGTCTTGTCGAATCATTGGGAAAAGTTATTTCACTAGAGAATCACGGCGAGCAGGCGTGGCTAAGTTTATTGATTCCTTTTGCTGCGGAGTTGCAGCTCGGAGATTCCGTAGCAGTGAATGGCTGCTGTTTGACGGTGGCGGAGCTCAACGACAGCTCGGTCAGATTCGATGTTTTGGCGCAGACGTTACGGGTCACTTCTATGGGTAAACTTACGTCTGGATCGGTGGTGAATTTAGAGCGTGCCCTGAGGGTGGGAGATCGTTTGGGTGGGCATTTTGTGCAGGGTCACGTCGATGCGGTGGGAGAAATTCTTTCGCTTTCAGCTAGCGGCCAAGATCATGTTTTGGAAGTTTCGTTGCCGTCCGAGATTGAGCGGCTGTGTGTGGCCAAAGGATCTATTTCGATCGATGGAATTTCACTGACGATTGCGGATTTGAAAAAAGAGTCCGCCGTGTTTTGGATTACGCCGCATACGTTTTCCCACACAAATCTCTGTTCCGCGAAGGTCGGCGATACAATGAACTTAGAAGCCGATATGTTAGCGAAGCACGTCGCCGCATTGATGGCTAAATCCTAGCTCAAAGATCTTTTGCGCAACGGAAACCCGTGTGACTCGCAGGTGAGTCTTCTTCCATGGAATGTCGTGCGGCTGGGCGGTAGCGCATGCAATAAGAGATGTGGCAGAGAAACGATCCGCCTTTGGTGACGTGGTGAGCGGCGCCTTGACCTTTCCGTCCTGAGGTCCGGTTCACCCAAGTTTCTGGGCCTTTTGGATCGCAGGATTTGCATTTGCTTGGGTATTCCGGATCGTAAAAATCCGAGCAAATTTCCCATGCATTTCCCGCCACGTCGTAAAGGCCGTAACCGTTTGGTGCGAAAGATTTCACGGGTGCGGAACCGATGAATCCATCCTCGCCGCTGTCTTTGGTTGGAAATTCGCCATGGAATGTATTTGCCATCCATTTGTCGTCGAGCTTGAGCTCATCGCCCCACACATAAGTTTTTCCAACGAGCCCACCGCGAGCAGCGAACTCCCATTCGGCTTCTGTGGGTAAGCGTTTTCCAGCCCATTTTGCGTATGCCGATGCATCTTCGAAATTCACGCAGACGACTGGGTGACTACCCTTCTTGGAAATGTCCGAACCTTCCCCGAGCGGGCGACGCCAGTTCGCGGTCGGTTCCCAACGCCACCAAGCTAAAGCCGAACTCGGATCTTCGAGGCTGCCTTTGAATTCTTTGGGTGGAGTGAAAACAATGGAGCCTTGGTTGAACGGAGGCTTTGGTAAAAACTCGCGTGCCTCAGCAGGGAAATCTTCGATTTTTGCTTCGCGCTCGGCGTAGGTCACGTAGCCGGTGGCTTTGACGAAAGCAGTAAACTGGTCATTCGTCACCTCGGTTTCATCCACCCAGAAGCCCGTGACTTGGATTTTACGGACAGGAGATTCTTCGGGAAAATATTTGGTGCCGTAGGGAGTTTCGAAGTCGCCGACCGAACCCATCGTTGTTTCACCGCCCGCGATTTTTAACATCCCGTCTTTTTTTTCGGCGGATGAAACCGTGGAAGTTTCAGTTTTTCCGCATGAAGAAAAGATAGCTGCGGAAGCGAGGATGAGGAGGGCACGGGAAACGTTCACGGCAAAAAGCTACGCTCTAGGTGGATTCATTTCATCATAAAAATCTGCGCAAAGCTTTGGCTTCCTCTTGCTCGTGGAAAGTGGCTAATCTCTCGGCAAGCGATGAAAGCAAGACTCACCAAAGATTTCCGATTCGAGGCCGCACACACACTGCCGAGTTTACCGGATGGCCACAAGTGCCGTCAGATGCACGGCCATAGTTTTAAAATCGAAATCTCTATCGAGGGCGAAGTCGACCCCACGATTGGTTGGATCTACGATCACAAACTCATTTCCAACGCGATGAATCCGCTTCTCGAACAACTCGATCATGCCTACTTGAATGACATCGAAGGTCTGGAAAGCCCGACCATTGAAATTATGGCTGGCTGGTTTTGGAAAAAACTCGCACCACAACTTCCGGGGCTAGCAGAGATCGTCATTTTTGAAACCCCGACAGCCCGCTGTTCCTTTAAAGGCGAGTTTTGAGGAAAAATCCGTCATGCGTGAAATAGTCTTGCGCTGTGGCGTGGCTTACATCAATTTCCCCGCCCCGTAACGGGACGTAGCTCAGCCTGGTAGAGCGCCTGCTTTGGGAGCAGGATGTCGTCAGTTCGAATCTGGCCGTCCCGACCATTTTAAAAACCTCCCTGCAAGGGAGGTTTTTTATTGTCCGGATCGGCCCGTTCGAACTCTTTCGCGTAGCGGAACGTTCGACTGCCGAGTTTTGTGAAACACAAAACATTCCTCCCCTCCGCGTAGCGCACCCCGCAGGGACGGAGCGTAGCGTAGTCAATCTGGCCGTCCCTTCATTGGGAACGCCGACGCCCTCGTCGGCACGCATTTTCAACGGCTTGAGAGATTTCCTATGCTAATGCCGACGAGGGCGTCGGCGCTCCTATTTAAATATCAAACTCCACACCCGGCTCCGGAATAATCACTTCGGTGCCAGGCAAGCGGCTTTCCAATTCCTGTTTGAACCACGCCATCGCACCCTCGTCACCATGAACGAGGAAAATTTTCTTTGGCTTCACGCGGACTGCGAAGTCGGCGATCGCATCGCGGGTGGAGTGGCCTGAGAAATCAAAGATGCGAACTTCGCAGTTAAGCTTCACTGGCGGATAAGCGGCATCCAGCTCGACCATATCGCCGGGTTTCGCGGCGCGGATTTTTCCACCGGGAGTTTCTGAATCTGCATAGCCAACGAAGAATAAGCCGTGTTTTTTATTCTCCAATACTCCTTGGCGGGCGAAATTGTTAGAAACGGTTTTTTCACTCATCATTCCGCTGGAGAGTGCGTAGATGCAGCCATTGTTGAAAGGGATGGGGCCTACGCGCTTCTTGTTGCCGCCTGCTAATTCCATGTCCGTCAGGAATTTGAAGCCGCGTCGGTTACGGCGGGAGACGTCGGAAAATTTGTCGTAAATCGTCGTCATCTTGGTGCTGAGTCCGCCGATGTAAACTGGCACTTTTTCATCGATGAGTCCTTCTTCTTTAAAGCGCTGGAGCATGGCTAAAACCTCTTGGGTTTTTCCCATAGCGAACACGGGAATCAACGCCGATCCGCCACGTTTCAACACGCGTTTGATCGCCTCAGCGAATTCATTTTCCTCCTCGCGGCGCAAATAATCTGGCCGACGCGCTTGCTCACCACGTGTGGTTTCCACTATCAGCACATCCACTTGTTCTTCTGGAAATACCGCACCTTTTTGCAGGGTGCTGTCTTCGAAATTCACGTCTCCGGTGTAGAAAACTTTTTTCCCTTCCGCCTCAAACATCACGCCCACCGAACCGAGGATATGGCCTGCATCGTAAAATTCTGCTTTGAGTTTGCCTGCTTCATCGACATCGAATTTCCGCCCGACATTGCGTCGCTCGAAAATGCCTTTCATGCGATCCAGCTGACCGTGCACGAAAAATGGATATTCGGTAATCCCAAGCTCGGTGCGTTTGCTTTCCATCACATTGACCGAATTGTGCAGCATCGCGCAGGCAAGCTCGGCGGTTTCTGGGGTGAGATAGACTTTCGCGCGTTGTTGGTGTTGCACGCAAACCGGCAAGGTGCCGACGTGATCCAAGTGCGAATGGGTGACGAAAATCGCGTCTGCGGTATCGTCTTCGATCAGTTCGTAGCGGGGTTTGGCGGTCACGCCTTCTTCCTTCGGATGCATTCCCGCATCGAGGATTACTCTCACTCCATCCGCATCCAGCAAATAGGAATTTGCCCCGATCCCGACGTCTCTGCAGATGCTTTTGAAAATCATTACTGCGCGCACCCTCTGCAATCTGAAGGGGGCTGTCAATGCGCTGTGAAGAGGTGATAGATCAGAGTTTTGAAGCTGGTGAGAAAAAAAGAATTCGAACCACAATGGGAGCGTAGCCCCGACAGGTCGGGGCAAGTGGACATGGACGAACATAATCACCATATATCTTCGTCAAATGGACGCGGATGAAAAAGAACGTGAAAATCCCTAAAGTTTTGGCTAGATTGCCGTGGTGAGTCTCCAACTCCAGAATGACAGAAAGGCGGCGGCGGGCTCACGGCGCTGGTTTTCTAAGACTTTGATGGCGGCGTATGTTGTTTTGGGACTTGTTTTGTGGCAGACGATTCACGTTGTGGGAGGTGGGGAAATACCTTTCAAACACTCAGCGAAACCGCAGATGGGATCGACTAAGCTGCACGCGGATCGAGATGCGCAGGCTCGAAAAAATCGGCCGACCAAAGAGCCAGTCGCAGCCTTTTTTGATCGAGCGAAACGTGGGATGACGGAGCAGGAGATCCGAGGGATGATTGCGGATTTTGAGGCGATTGGGCCGATGCCGACTTCGGGAGATCTAGTTGAGTCACGAGATCACGCAAAAAAGCTCAACGAGTGGCATCTTAAGGCATTGGCTGAGGGGTTATCTCTCAGTAACGAGCAAAAGCGAGAGGTTTGGGATTCTTTGAACTCAGCAGTTGATCCTAAACCACTGGAATGGAAATTAATTCCTCCTGATAACATCGAGCGTATTGTGTTTATAGCCGAGCAGAATTTAATTCAGAACTTTTCCTATGGGGGTTCATATTCCAATTCATGGAGTCACTGTAATCTAACAGATGATCAAGTGAAACTGACCTATAAAAAATCCCTTGAAGCAAGGTATGAAGCGCGGCGGGAAGAGGACAAGAAATATGGGAGCATAAGTTGTCATGGTGAACATCTGATGATCATGCATGATCCTACAACGGGTGAGTATGTCGATTATCCACCACCTCCAACATCCATGGATTTTGGCTGCAAGTCTCTTGGCTTGGTGTCGGGTGGAATTCTTAATGTCACTAACACCTTCCCATTAACTCCTGATCAAAAACTTGCGGATCATCGCAATGATGTTCTGACGCAGGCGAAGTTGCTACATCCTGCGCAGTTGCGTATGGCGCTGCTGATGAATGATGGCGTTGCTAATAGAATTCGGTATCAGCTTGATAATCCGCAGGAGTAAAACAGCCGGTCGCAGACCGGCTCTCCTATACGATCCCCTCAGCGGTCTCTTGTTTGAGTCTGAGTTGTCCACAGGCGGCGTCGATGTCGTGGCCTTTTTCGATGCGTAGGGTGGCGGTGACTCCGGCTTGTTTGAGAACGTCTTGGAACGCACGGCAGTGGGAGAGGGCGGGGCGTTCCCATTCCAAACCCTCAACGGTGTTGTAAGGAATGAGGTTCACTTTGGCTGAAATGTTGCGCGCGTGGCGGGCGAGGATGGCGGCTTGTGCGAGGTCGTCGTTGACTCCTTTGATCAAAATATACTCCAACGTGAGCTTTTGTTTTTTGGTCGAGTTCCAATGCGCGAGCGCATCTAACAATTCCGCCACCGGGTATTTCTTGTTCACCGGCATGATGCGGTTGCGGACTTCATCGGTGGCACCGTGGAAGGAGATCGCGAGTCGGATCTGCTGCGGATGATCGGCGAGCTGGCGGATTTGCGGTGCGAGGCCGGAGGTGGAAATGGTGAGATGTCGCGCACCGAGGTGCAGGGTTTCGGGTCCGGTGATCAAGGCGATCGCAGCCATCAGGTTGTTGAAATTCGCCATGGGTTCGCCCATGCCCATGAACACGAGGTTGTCCACACGCTCGCCGGAAATTTGTTCGGCGGCAAGGACTTGGCCTGCGATTTCTGCGGCGTCGAGGTTGCGCGTGTAGCCGGCGAGACCTGATGCACAGAATTTACAGCCATAGGCGCAGCCGACCTGTGATGAAACGCAGAGGGTGCGTCGATCCGACTTTTCACCGTAGAGTGCGGGGTTCGCGGGGATGAGAACGGATTCGATGTAACGGCCGTCGTGGAGTTTGAAGAGAAACTTGCGGGTGGTGTCTTCGCTTCCTTGGGTTTTCGCGTGGGTGAGTGCGGTGATGCGAAAAGCAGCGGCGAGTTTTTCCCTCAATGCGGCTGAGAGGTTGGTCATTTGCTCAAACGAAGTGACCTTTTTTTTCCAGACCCAATCGAGGATTTGTTTGGCTCTGAATGCGGGCTCGTGATTGGCCGCGAGCCACTTCGAGAGTTCTTGCGGAGAAAGCCCTGGCAAGGCAGGTAGCGCGGGTTGTTTGGGGATCTGTAAAGCCTCGGACATCGTAATCTATTCCGAGAAGGTGAATTTAACGCCTTTGCCCGAGTAGGCTTTGGCGATGTCTTTTTCCAGCTCTGCCCATGTTTGTCCATCTAACAGAACTGTAAGTAAATCTTCTCCTTGTTTTCCCTCTCTCAAGGCGACGAGGAATTTTTTGATCCGAGCTGCGTCTTCTTCTCGATCCATGTGAAAGAAGTAGTTTGTGATAAGCATGCCGCAGCCGTAGTTCACTTGGGCGTTGGAAGTGAAATTCGAATACGACTGAAGCATGAAACTTTTGAGCGAGCCGAGTTTGATTTCTTTGCCCAATCCGCGTCCACCCGTGCCGTCTTTGCCATATGCTGTGGCAAACTCGATGATGGCTTTGGAATTGCCTTTCACGTTAAACAATCCGCCTGCGTAATAAGGCGTGTTCGCCACGTATTCAGCGAGGCCTTCGGTAAACCAACCCATGGAACCCTGCGCGTAGTATTCGCGTGGGGTCAGCTGATGAACCAGTTCGTGGGGGAGGGTTTTAGAGGATTTATCGCGATCCAACATGTATCCACTGCCCATTTTTTTAACTCCGAGACTAGTGAGTGGAACCATGACGATATTTTTCCCCCCAATGTAAACTCCGGCGCTTCCTGGAGGGCCGCCGGCGCTGAAGTAATCAGCCTCGGATTCAAAAAGTATAATCTGATATTTTCCGTCTTTTTTAGCACCACCGTTAACTCCTAGAGGTAATTCTCTGACGAATTCATGGGTTGCCTCAAACATGACAGCGAAACCTTTAACGACCGAATTGCCGAGCCGAACATCGCAATTGTAGCGATAGTTAGCCGACTCGTATACGAACTCTTTAGTCTCTTTATCCTCTTTTATCGTGACGATCTGCGGGTCGTCCTCAAATTTGATTCGTTCCGGCCAAGGGGCATCGAAGTTCAGTTTTTGTTCACCTGGATTCTCAGTTACAACCTGTTCTTTTTCCGCGCTGTATTTTTCGATCCATAACTGGTCGTCCTTGGATAGTTTTGCAATGGGGAATGGGGTTTCCTTGCCATTTGGCAGTTGTAAGATCGCATTACCGTTTTCCACACGCAGGAGAAGCGCTTTAATATTTCGACCCTGATCGTCTGTCCAAATGCGCTCGATTTGACGCCCCATGCTGAGCATGGAACCTGCAATTAGGAAAATGATGATGGGCAATTTCACGGCTTCGCCAATGAAGCTGCCATCAATTATTTTGTAAGTCGAACTCTGAATCGATCCCGATTAGCTCACATTGAGCTTTTATTTTCCGAGGCGGAGAGAGAAGTCTTTGCCCTTTTGGATGTTCAGTTTCTCGATCCGCTCACGAATATCATCGGGTGCGGCGGCTTTGTCTTGCTCCGTATCCCAGGGGCCTGACCAAACGATCTTGTTGGATAAGTCGTGGACGGTGACTTCGGTGTTATCTCCAGTGGATTTGATTTCGACTGATCCTTGGTTATCCATCATGCGGATAGTAGATTGACGCTGGAGCTGGAAGTTCTGAGCCTGATCGGGATTGATTTTAGGCTCATCTTCCATAGCGCGTTTCATGCGCTCGCGAAGCATGCGGAATCGTTCATCGATGGGTGCATCTGGCACGAGCAGTTCTTCAAATCCATTTTCGCCGAGTGCTCCGAGATTTTGTTCGATTAAATCACGCAAGCGCAGGGCTTGGCCATCTGGCACGCCGTCGAGTAGCGGGGCATGATTGGGAAGTTCTGCCAATTGACCAGCCGGACGCTCGGCAAGTGTGACTTCGAGAGTAGAGGGCTTACCTTTTTGGATGGTTTTTAATTTAAGTTTATCGCCAATTTTCAAACTGCGGATTTTCGCACTGAAAGTTTCAGGATCGTTAACGGCAGTCTCATTGATGTTGAGAATAATGTCGTTGGTTTTGATGCCTGAGAGATCTGCTGGGCTTTTCGGCATCACGGTGCGGATGATGACGCCAGTGCCATGTTCGAGATTGAGATGATCCGCAACCATTTCGGGGAGCGATGCGGTGACCACTCCGATGAATGGTAATTTCATCTGAGCCTCGTCGATTTTGTCAACGCCACCTAACAGAGCTGCGGGTGGTTTCGCGTTATCTGGCTGCGGGTCGATAGCTAATGCGGTGTTGATGGCGAACAATGAAAACACGCCGATGATGCCAGCAGTTAAGATGGGTGATGGGGTTTGTGATTTCATGACGAATAATTGGTTTGTTGAATGTGTGAAAAGATCAGTCAATTTTTTCAGGAATGATCACATACTCTTCGCGCGGTTGCTCGACTTGAAAGGATTCGCCTTTTTCGTTTTTGAGGGTGACGCGATCCATGTAAGTGAAGCGCATGACACGGTGTGGGCGGTTGGATTGATTCCAAATCACACCTTCATCGCGGGTATCGCTTAGATTTCTGTGAAAACCTGCGGGTGCAAAAGAGCTCGGAGAGGGGGCGGTGATTGTTGAGGGTTGTTGGACGAAACGCTGAGGCGTAACTGCGAGCGTTTCGTTGGTCTGGTTTGGAGTGATCCAAGCGGCGAGTGAACCAAGCAGAGCTACAGCGGCCGCAGCGGCGAGGTTGAAGCGGCGGAACTTCGAGGTGGTCCCAATGGCACGAGATGTAGACTTGTGGAAGAGCACGATTTTTTCATCAACGTGGTAGGGCGTGTTGTTGAGTATATCGATGAGAGCGGTGTCGAAAGATGAGGAAAGTTTTGGTGGTGAAAATTTGCGCAGGCTAGTTTCAAATTGCAGTTCTGCGTCGGTGAGTTCGGTGAGAGATCCATCGGCGGAGGCGAGCAGACGTGACATGAAATCGTCATCGAGTTTGTTCGGCTGGAGATCCGCGAGTTTTTGTTCGGCGATGGTAGGAATTTTCGACATATAGGGAAATTAGATTTCAAATAGAGAGGTCGCCACGTTTGCGGGCGGAGGCGAGTTCACGTTTCAAAGCTTCAAGTCCATAGCGATACCGAGAGGCCGCTGTGTTTTGGGAAATTTCAAGGGCGTCGCCAATTTCTGCGAAGGTGCGGTCACCCCAAATTTTCATGATGATCACGGAAGAGAATTTTTCGGGCAGAGTTTTCAGGGCTGCTTCGAGTTGGCCGCGGGTTTCGTCATCGCTTTCTTCGGAATCGAACCATGGGTGAAAGGCCTCGAATTGATCCGTTTTGATGTCCTCTGAAACGTGATCTTCGCGGCGTTTTCTGCGGTCGTCTTTTCGGGAGAGGTCGATCGCGAGTCTGCGAATCGTGGTGTAAAGGTAAGGTTGCCATGCGTCTTGGCCGCCGACGAATTCACCGGCGCGGATTTTATCTACGAGTTTGACGATGGCGTCTTGAAGGACGTCTTGTGCGTCCTCGTGAGAGCGTGTCTGGTTTTTCGCGAAGAGGAAAAGTCTGGGTCCGTGCTCATCCAGCCACGCGCGCCAGGCGGCGGTTGCAGGTGATTGCTGAGTTGGTGCTTCGATGGCTGACATAATGAAAAGTCAAATTCATAGCGCAGCTATTTGGGGGATTTGTCTAAATTTTCCGCCACCTAAAACTAATGCCGCCAGAGCGTGAAGCGTTGTGGGTGGTAATGGTCTTTTGGACTGAAAAACCAGCCGGGCTGACGGTCTACGAGTTCGTAATCGGTGAGGGCAAAGACTGGTAGGATTTGGTTACTGTTGGGATCGTAAGCTTTTTCACCCGTGTAGTTGCCGTAAATGCGGTATTCGTAGTTGGTATCAAAGCCGTAGCGCGCACCCTGAGGACCGTCTTCCGAGAGGCGATCCGGATTTTTTTTGCGGTGTTCTTTGAAAATCACCAGTTTGGCCTTGTCCGCGGATTGGCGGGGCTCGCGCAAATATCCCCAGAAACGAGTTTTCTCAACGTAGTAGCGGCGGCCGTAGTAGAAATTACCGGTCGGTTCGCTGGCGATGGCGGCTTGTCGTTGTTCTTGGGTCGGTCCGCCCATGTTGGGAGATCCGGAGCTGGCTGGACCCGCACATTGGCAGAGAACTAAGCAACCGGCTGTGATGAATGCCAATTTGAGATATAACATGGGATGAGGATAGTTGGCAAATCGACCAGATGAAAGACCTGATTACGCCATTTGCTCCTTCAGGCGGCGGCAAACTTCGACCACGTTTTCGCGGGTGTTGAAGGCGGAGATGCGGAAATAGCCTTCACCAGCGGAGCCGAAACCTGAGCCGGGGGTGATGACGACTTGGGCTTCTTGGAGCATTTTATCAAACATCTGCCATGAGCTAACGCCATGCGGGCAACTGACCCAAACGTAGGGTGCGTTGACGCCGCCGAAGACTTTCAGACCGAGAGCGATGCTGGCTTCGCGTAGGAGTTTCGCATTTCCCATGTAATGATTGATGAGTGCGGAAACTTGTTGTTTGCCTTCTTCGGAAAACACCGCGGCTGCACCTTTTTGCACGGGGTAGGATGCGCCGTTGAATTTGGTGGAGTGGCGGCGTGACCAGAGTTGGTGAATCGGGATTGGTGTGCCGTCTTCGGTGCGACCGGATACAGATTTCGGAATCACCACGTAAGCGCAGCGCACGCCGGTGAAGCCACCGTTTTTCGAGAACGAGCGGAACTCGATCGCGCAATCGCGTGCGCCTTCGATTTCGTAGATGGAATGCGGAATTTCTGGGTCTTGGATGAAAGCTTCGTATGCCGCATCGAAGAGGATGATCGCGTCGTTTTTCTTGGCGTAGGCGACCCATTCGGTGAGTTGCGCGCGGGTGGCGACGGCACCGGTCGGGTTGTTAGGAAAGCAGAGATAAATGAGATCGGCTTTCTCGGATGGTACGCTGGCGACGAATTCGTTTTCTGCGTTGCAAGGGAGATAGAGAAGTCCTTCATAGGCGCCGTTTTCATCGGCTTCTCCGGTGTTGCCGGCCATGACATTGGTATCGACGTAAACGGGGTAAACCGGATCGGTGATGGCGATGACGTTGCCTTTTCCGAAGATGTCCAAAATGTTTCCTGTGTCGCATTTCGAACCATCGGAAATGAAAACTTCATCGGCGGAGATTCCGAGATTGGCGAATTGATTGTCGACGATCGCTTGGCGGAGAAACTCGTAACCTTGCTCTGGGCCATAGCCTTTGAATGTGGCGCGATCGCCTTGTTCGTCGACCGCAACGTGCATCGCCTCACGCACGGCGGCGGGGAGGGGTTCTGTCACATCGCCGATCCCGCAACGGATGATGCGCGCGGCTTTGTCGGGATTTGCCTCGGTGTAGGCTTTCACGCGACGTGCGATTTCAGGAAAGAGGTAGCCCGCTTTGAGTTTGAGGAAATTGGAATTGATCGTTGCCATGCGGGAGGATGTAGGCGCGGGAGGGGATTTGGGCAAGTGCGGGATTTGAGAAAAGAGCGGGGCGAGGGCTCATTTCATTTTCATCATTTGGGCACTTCAGTTGTTTCGGCCTCGCCTGATGCTGGTTTTTTATCCGCATCTTTTTTGGGTAACTTGCCCACCTTCATATCAGGTCGCTTTGGGCCATCGTCGAAAAACCGAGCGCCGCTACCCACGCGGTCAAAATCACCGAGTTCACCGCGGGCGCGTTCGACCCGTTTCATGAGTTCGGCCACGATCGCGGGATGTTGCGAGGCGAGATCTTTGGTTTCGCCGGGATCAGCGGTGAGATCATAGAGTTGGTTTGCTGGAATCGCCTCAATCATTCTTCCCCACCAACCTGCATCTGCGGGCTTTGCTGGACGGGGTAGCACAAGTTTCCATCGACCGGACCTTACACCCGTGATTCGTGTGGCGGTGTAGTAGAGATATTCGTCGCGTGGGCTCGTGGGTATTTTTTCTGTTAGAAAACCAGAGGCGTCGGCGCCATCGAAGGTCTGTTCCGGAAGTTTGCAGCCGGAGAGTGAGGCGAAGGTGGGCAATAAATCCATCGTGCTGAGAATTTCATCGCTCGATTTTCCGGCAGGAATTTTTCCAGGCCATCTAACAATACATGGCACTCGGCTACCGCCATCCCATGCGCTCATTTTCGCACCGCGATACGGCTGAGCCGATCCCGAATGATCCAGTGGAATCCCGGGAGGCTCAATCCAAGGGCCGTTGTCGGAAGTATAAATCACCATCGTATTTTCATCCAAACCAAGCTCCTTGATTTTCGCCAGAATTTGGCCGGTGGACCAATCGATCTCCTCAATTGCGTCGCCATAAGGACCATAGGCTGATTTACCTTTAAAATTTTCAGAAGCGCCAAGTGGAACGTGAGGCATGTTATGGGCAAGGTAGAGAAAGAACGGACGCGAGCGATTGGCCTCCAGCCACGACAAAGCCTCGCGTGTGTAATCACTCGTGATGTGATCCCAGTTCTCGACAGCGGCGACAACCACTTCCTGATTCCGGAGAATGGGACTGCGCACTTTTGTTTCTTCCACGCGCGCTGTGAAGCCGTTGAAAACCGGGGTTCCATAAAAATAATCGAACCCTTTTGCATTCGGCATGGTGGCCGGGTCAAAGTTAGCAGGACCTTTTCCACGACTGCCAAGATGCCATTTGCCAATGATGGCTGTGGCGTAGCCGGCGGACTTGAGGATTTGCGGAATCATCACTTCCTGCGGCGAAGGTTCCGTATGCAGGTTCTTGATGTTTTTCTTTTCAGCAATGCGGATCGGATAACAACCCGTCATGAGTGCGGCGCGGGAAACTCCGCAGACTGGCTGTGCATAGAAGCTCGTGAGTCGGGTTCCTTCGCTGGCCATCCGGTCGATATTCGGAGTTTTGATTTTCGTCGCGCCGTAGCATCCGAGGTCTTCATAGCCCTGATCGTCGGTGAAAATGAGGATGATGTTTGGCGGTGGTGAGGCCGTGTCCTCAGCGCGCATCACGATCGATGAGAGAAGGAATAAGGTGGCTATGAGTTTGGGGAGATGATTCATGGGGTGGAATAAACTGGGTGTATGTCTTTACACGGCAATGGAGCCATGCCTTTCACGCACAGTCTACACTACCGGCGCGAGATGAGGCGATCGCTTCCACTGCATCAAAAGATTTGCCAGTAAGATGAATCCACCACCCACACCGAGCGAAAGCGTGAATGATTCATTTGGATAAAATGCTCCGATAAATGCGCCGAGCATCGCTGGCATAAAGAGCACATAGGCTGCGGTGAAAACGGGCTCGGATGTATAGATCAAACCAGCTTCAGTGGCTGATACCTTGCGTTGCCAAATGTTCATCAGTAAATAAGCGCCGGCAGAGCAAGGCAGTGCGAGCGCCAGAACCAACGTCATGCTCTGTAAGGATGCGCCCGCTTGAATGCAGGCATCAAAACTTGGCGCAACCAACCATGTGATGGGGACAAACAGCAGCGCGATCCCAGCGAACATCATCACCGTAACCGGCATTCCGCGGTTGTTCTGATATTTCGGATTTTCCAACGTGAGAATTTGGAAAGTGAACAAGAACGCGGCGCACAAGGTTTCGATCTCTCCGCGTCCCAACTGTATCTTGCCCCACCGGAAACCTGATAAAATCGCACATCCAACGATCACAAAACTCGTCGCTACGACCACACGCCATCCCGGTGCCTTGCGGTGACGTAAACAAGCCCACAACGGCAGAATCACGCAATAGGCCTGAGTTAAAAATGCCGATGTCGATGCATCCATGTAAGCCAAAGCGTCCGCCTGAAGCCACATCGCCAACCCACCCCAGAAAGCTAACTGCAAACCTTGGGAAAACTCCGCTCTAGAAATCGCATTGCGTCGCATCACGAAAGGTAACAGCAAAACCGATGCACAAAGAAACCGCGCAGATTGCAGCCATGACGAAAGAAAGACGCTCGAGGCCTCAGGCATGCGGGATGCCTGTTCGAGATTGAGCGCCTTCATCAAAGGAAAACTCAGACCCCACAGGGCGCAGGCTAGGATGAGAAATAAAAGTGCCATGAAGTATTGTGGATCGATACAAGACCGTCGTGAGGTTTCTTGCGATGAAATTCAATTTAAGGATTTTCGAAAGGCTTCCCTGATGGTTCAAGTAGGCTAGAATGATGAAAAACCTATTCGCCACGATTTTATTTCTGCCGTTGTTGGTGTCTTCGGACGCTTCTGCGGAAGATAAGCCAAACATCATCGTCATACTTGTCGATGACATGGGGTTCTCTGATTTGGGTTGTTACGGTTCGGAAATCGAGACGCCGAATCTCGATCAACTCGCTGGCAACGGATTGCGTTTCATGAATTTCTACAACACCGCACGCTGCTGCCCGACGCGGGCGTCTTTGCTAACAGGTTTGTATCCGCATCAGGCCGGAGTTGGTGCCATGACGAAAGATGAAGGTGAAGATCAGCCCGGATACCGCGGGCATTTGAATCGCAACTGCGTGACATTGGCTGAGGCGCTCAAGCCGGCGGGCTACACAACCCTGATGTCTGGTAAATGGCATGTCGGTGATGGCGAGGGAATGAAACCCGTGGATCGCGGTTTCGATCACTCATGGGGCGTGCTGCATGGTGGGGGAATCTATTTCAAAGCAACCCTTAAATTGAAACCCGAGCGCGTTTTTTATCACAACGCGAAGCCCATCGAGCCGCCGGACGATCTTTACGTGACCGATGATTTCACCGATCAAGCCATCGGTTTCGTCGATGAAGCGGTGAAAGAAAAGAAACCTTTCTTTCTGTATCTCGCGCATATCGCCCCGCACTGGCCATTGCAAGCGAAGCCACAGGATATTGCAAAATACAAAGGACGATACGATGCCGGTTGGGATGTTGTTAGAGAAAAGCGTTTCGCAAAACAGAAGCAGCTCGGAGTGATTCCGGAAAACACCGTCATGAGTCCGCGCGATCCCGCTGCGAAACCATGGAGCGAAATGCCCGAGGAAAAACAAAAAGATCTCGCGCACCGGATGGAAATCTACGCGGCACAGATCGATTGCATCGACCAGAACGTCGGCAAGCTCGTGGGGAAACTCAAAGATCTCGGACAGCTCGATAACACCTTGATTCTTTTTGTATCAGACAACGGCTGTTCCGCGGAGGGTGGCCCGGGTGGATTTGATCAAGGGCAAAAAGATGCGCCGATCGGAACCGGGCTTTCCTACTCAAGCGCGGGTCTCGAATGGGCGAATGTTTCCGATACGCCTTATCGTGATTTCAAAATGTTCACCCATGAAGGCGGCATCGCATCACCGTTCATCGCTCACTGGCCAGCAGGTATCACGAGTAAGGGAGAGATTCGTAAAACCGTGGGTCATGTGATCGATGTGATGCCGACCTTGCTGGATGTTGCGGATGCGGATTATCCGAAACAGGTCGCAGGAAAAGAAATCAAACCGTATGAGGGAGTGAGTCTCATATCATCTTTCAAATCAGGCACCGCTGGCCCCGAACGCGTTTTGTGTTGGGAACATTTTGGCAAGAAAGCCGTACGTCGCGGAGATTGGAAAGCGGTGAGTGGTGAGAAAAACAAATGGCATCTCTATCATTTGAAAGACGACCCCAGTGAGCTGATCGACCTTGCTGAAAAAGAACCCGTGAAGCTCGGTGAATTCGAAGACCTATGGCAAGCATGGGCGAAACGTTGCGATGTGTTGAAGTGATTCACTTGCTCATCGCTTGAGTTGTTGTAGCTTCGCGGCGTGAGAACTCTGGATGCCTGCGCGAAACCTGATTTGTTGTTATCGTTTGATTTCGATGGGACGCTTCATTATCCCGCGGAGGCCGAGCCGGTGCCCGTGGCGTTTTTTGAAACGATACGGAATCTCCGCGAAACCCACAGCGCGGTTTGGGGAATCAACACCGGGCGTTCGATGCCGCATGTGGTGGAAGGTTTGTTAGAAAGTAAATTTCCATTTCTCCCAGATTGGGTGATCGCACGTGAGCGGGAGATTTTTTTCCCGAACGCATTCGGTCGGTTCCAACCGTATCAGGAATGGAATGCTCGTTGTGAAAAAGACATTCACCAGCTTTTCAAAAAAGCAGGCAAGACGCTCAAACAAATCCGAAAACTCGTCGAGGAACACACCGGCGCGCAATACATCGAGTTAGATGGCGATCCCGCCGGGTTGATCTCCCGCACCGAGGAGGAAATGGAATGGATCGTGGAGCGCATCGCTCCCATGGTGAACGAGGTGCCGGAGCTGGGTTGGCAGCGGAATTCGATTTATCTCCGCTTCGGCCACAAGAATTACCAGAAAGGCACCACGCTCTCCGAGGTTGCGCGGATCTATCAGTTAGACACCGCCCGAACCTTCGCCATGGGCGACAGCCACAACGATGTGGAAATGCTTTCCAAAGAACATTCCGGCCAAGCTGCCTGTCCCGCAAACGCCGTCGATGAAATCCGCAAAATCATCGAATCCAGAAATGGCTACGTCGCAAAAGCCGCGCACGGGAATGGTGTGGTGGAGGCGTTGCGGGCGATTTACGAATCGTGAATGGATCTGATGAAAGCGCGTAAGGCGCGATGCAGGTTACGCCCCTTCAGGGCTGGAGAGATTGAGGTATATCAATCCTTCTTCTTCAACAGCGGGAAGAGCACCACGTCACGGATCGTTGGGGCGCCGGTTAGCATCATGACCAAGCGGTCGATGCCGATGCCGATGCCGCCTGCGGGTGGCATGCCGTGTTCGAGGGTTTCGATGAAATCGTAATCGACCTTTTGTTCTTCTTCGCCGCCGGCTTGGTGTTCGAGGCGTTGTTTTTGAAGATCGGGATCGTTGAGTTCTGAATAGCCCGGAGAGATTTCCTGGCCGTTGATGATGAGTTCGTAAACCTCGACGGTTCTGCCGCCAGGAGTGACTTTGGCGAGAGGCACCAGCTCGCTTGCGACGCGGGTGACGAAGCATGGATCAAAGGTGTGCTCTTCAACTTTTTTCTCGAAGACTTGTTGGATGACTTCGTAGTCCTCCATGTTTTCGGAAAGCTGCACGCCGATCGCTTCGCATTTCGCGCGGCGTTGTTCCGCTGTGATGTCGAAGAAATCATTGCCTGCGACGCCTTTGATGAGGTCGTGGTAGCTCGCGCGTTTCCATGGACGTGTTAGATCGATGGTGCGGATCACGTTGTCTTCTTCGTCTTTGTGCTCGATCTTCAATCCACCGCAGAATTTCTCAGCGAGGTGGCAGGTCATTTCCTCGACCATGTTCGCCATTTCCTCGAAATCGGAAAACGCCCAGTAAGCTTCTAACATGGTGAACTCAGGATTGTGGCGGCGGGAGATGCCTTCGTTGCGGAAGTTGCGGTTGAGTTCGAACACTTTCGTGAAACCACCGACGAGAAGGCGTTTGAGGAAAAGCTCAGGCGCGATGCGCAGAGTGAGCGGCATGCCGAGCGCGTTGTGATGCGTCTCGAACGGACGGGCAGCAGCGCCACCGGCGACGGATTGCAGCATGGGTGTTTCAACTTCGAGGAAGTCTCGCGCGTGGAGGAAATTGCGGATCTCCGCGATCATTTTTGAGCGGGTGATGAACAACGCCGCGCTGTCAGGATTGCCGATGAGATCGAGGTGGCGTTTGCGGTATTTCGTTTCTCTATCCGTGAGGCCGTGGAATTTGTCCGGCATCGGGCGCAGGGATTTGGAAAGCACGGTGAAGGAGGAAACTTTAATCGTCGGCTCGCCGGTGCGAGTGAGGAAGGTTTCGCCAGAGATCCCGATCCAATCCCCGCGGTCGAGGCATTTCCAGATCGCTGCTTGGGTTTCATCGAGCTCCTTGATGCTGAGGTAGCCTTGGATGGAGCCATGCGCGTCGCCGACACCGAAGAAAACCGATTTGCCCATGTCACGAAGCGCAACGATGCGGCCAGCGGTGGTCACTTGTTTACCTTCGGCGAAATCCGCTTTGAGTGCCGCGGGAGAGATCGTGGTCTCGAAACGTGCGCCGTAGGGATCGACCCCGAGTTCACGGAGCTTGGCGAGCTTCTCGCGGCGAACGGCGATCAATTCGGCTTCAGTGGACTGGGGTGCTTGGGAAGTAGCTTCGCTCATGTCCCGCTTGGAGTAGCCGACAGAGCCGAGCGGGGCAAGCAAAGTTCGTTCGTGATGCGTTTTGAAGAAAACCGCGAATGGACGCGAATGAACGCAAATGTTCAGGAATGAGAGAGATAGGACTCCTGAGTAGTTTTGTCGGAAATCAAATTTCCATTGAATCCGTTGGTTTGGTCTTCATTCGCGTCCATTCGCGTTCATTCGCGGTTAAACTCTTCATTTCTTTCGGGTTCTTGACAAGTGGTGTGGGGTGATTGACTCTGCTCAGACGACAGGGGAGCTTTCCGAACGGGGGGCTGAGATTTTCCGACGCGCGGAAAGAAACCCTTCGAACCTGAAGCGGGTCATGCCGCCGGAGGGAGTCGGGAAGGCTGTTTGGCCTTCTTGTTTTCCGATGGTTTTCTGATTCGCGATTTTTAACCACGAACTCAGAAACGATCATGATCAGCCCAGAAGAAACCACCGGTAAGGAATCCACCACACACGATGAATCCCGCGCGCAGTTGCCGGCATCGACCCGGATTTATGTGCAAGGTGAGATTCATCCTGAGGTTCAAGTGCCGATGCGAGAGATCACGTTGAGTGATACCAAGGCGTTCAATGGACGGATTGAGAAAAACGAAGCAGTTCGCGTTTATGATTGCTCGGGCCCGTGGGGCGATCCGGATTTCAAAGGGACTTCCGAAGAAGGTTTGCCGGCGCTGCGCCGTGAATGGATTTTAAAACGTGGTGATGTCGAAGCTTACGATGGCCGTGAGGTCCAGCCACAAGACAACGGTTACCTAACAGATAAGCACGCAGAGTTTGCTTCCAAGTCGGAACGCGCCAATCGCTTCGTCGAGTTTCCCGGCCTGACCGCTGAGCGCCGTCAACCGCTGCGTGCGAAGGATAAACCCGTTACTCAGAAATGGTATGCCGACAACGGCATCATCACACCGGAGATGGAATTCATCGCGATTCGTGAAAACATGCGTCGCACGAAGATATCCGATCAATCAGCAGATATCGTCCGCAACGATCTCAACAAGCAGCACGCGGGTTCGAATCAATCTCCGGACAGCCCTTACACTCCCGGGATTTTCAAACGTTTCCCACAACGCATCCCAGCAGAAATCACTCCTGAGTTCGTGCGCAGCGAGGTCGCCGCAGGTCGCGCGATCATTCCGCTCAACATCAACCATCCCGAGTGCGAACCGATGATCATCGGCCGGAATTTCCTCGTGAAAATCAATGCGAACATTGGCAACTCCGCAGTCGCATCTTCCATCGAAGAAGAAGTTGAGAAAATGCGTTGGGCGACCAAGTGGGGTGGCGACACCGTGATGGATCTTTCCACCGGTAAGAACATCCACGCCACGCGCGAATGGATTCTTCGTAACTCACCCGTCCCAATCGGCACCGTGCCGATTTATCAGGCGCTAGAAAAAGTCAACGGCAAGGCCGAGGATCTAACATGGGAGCTTTATCGCGATACGCTCATCGAGCAAGCCGAGCAGGGCGTCGATTATTTCACCATCCATGCCGGTGTGCTTCTACGCTTCGTGCCGATGACTGCCAGCCGCATGACAGGCATCGTTTCGCGCGGTGGATCGATCATGGCGAAATGGTGCCTCTCGCATCACAAAGAAAATTTCCTCTACACCCATTGGGATGAAATCTGCGACATCTGTGCCAAATACGATGTCAGTTTCTCCATCGGCGATGGCCTGCGTCCGGGTTCGATTGCAGATGCCAACGACATGGCGCAATTCGGCGAACTCCAAGTTCAAGGTGAACTCACCACACGTGCATGGGCAAAAGGTTGCCAAGTCATGAACGAAGGTCCCGGCCACGTTCCAATGCATATGATCGAAGAGAATATGGCGAAACAGTTAGAATGGTGCCACGAAGCGCCGTTCTACACCCTCGGGCCTTTGACCACAGACATCGCTCCGGGCTATGACCACATCACCTCCGGCATCGGTGCCGCGATGATTGGTTGGTTTGGTTGTGCGATGCTTTGCTACGTGACTCCGAAAGAACACCTCGGCCTCCCTAACAAAAAAGACGTCAAAGACGGAGTGATCACCTACAAGCTCGCAGCTCACGCAGCCGATCTCGCAAAAGGTCATCCCGGTGCACAATACCGCGACAACGCCCTTTCCAAAGCCCGCTTCGAGTTCCGCTGGGAAGATCAGTTCAACCTCGGTCTCGATCCATCAACCGCTCGCGAATTCCACGATGAAACTCTCCCACAGGACGGTGCGAAAACCGCCCACTTCTGCTCGATGTGCGGCCCACATTTCTGCTCGATGAAAATCTCAGAAGACGTCCGGCAGTATGCGGCAGCTCAAGGAATCTCCGAAGAAGAAGCCCTTGAAAAAGGGATGGAGGAGAAATCCAAAGAGTTCGCTGAAGCGGGAGCTGAGGTTTATGTGAAAGCATAGGTCCTATATGACCTATTCCCGATGAACCCTAAAGCCACCACTACCCCAAAAATCATTGTGATCGGCGGCGGCGCGGCGGGATTTTTTGCGGCGATCACTGCTGCCGAAGCCGATCCCTCTGCGGAGATTACGGTTTATGAAAAAGGTAACGCGTTCCTCACCAAGGTGAAAATTTCCGGAGGCGGGCGCTGCAATGTCACGCATGCTTGTTTCGATCCTGCGTTGCTTTCCAAAAACTATCCTCGCGGGTCGCGAGAGCTTCGCGGGGCGTTTCATGAATGGCAGCCGCAGGACACCGTCGAGTGGTTCGAAGTGCGCGGGGTGGAGTTGAAGGCCGAGGCCGATGGCAGGATGTTTCCGGTGACCGATAGCTCACAGACGATCATCGATTGCTTCATGAAATCCGCCCGCGATGCCGGGGTGATTTTAAAAACCGGCATCGCGCTCCATGAACTGCAAGCCGATCCCGACGGAAAATTTTCCTTACATTTCAGCAATGGCGAAACGGTTAGAGCGGACAAAGTATGCATCACTTCGGGATCGCTCAAAGCGTCTCCGCTCACCCGCGCCATCGAATCGCTCGGGCACGGCATCGAGCCGCTAGTTCCCTCGCTGTTCGCGTTCAACATTCCGGATCCACGCTTGGAAGGGCTCTCCGGACTTTCGGTGCAGGATTCGAGAGTGAAAATCATTCCGAAAAGTCCGGTGCAGAGCGGTCCGGTGCTGATCACCCACCGCGGCCTCAGCGGGCCAGCGATCCTGCGCTTATCCGCATGGGAGGCGCGACGCTTTGCCGAGCAGGATTATGCGGTGGAAATTTCGATCAACTGGCTCGGAAAAACTTCAGCCGAAGAACTGCGCGAAACGTTTTCTAACAACCGATCGGAATCAGGGAAGTCCCTAGTCAAAAACAAAGTGCCCGCAGGTCTGCCGCGTCGGCTCTGGGAGCGTTTGCTCGAAACCACCGCCATCGCTCCGGAAACCCAATGGTCCCAGCTCACCAAGGATCGTGAAAACGTGTTGGTAAATCAGCTCACGGATTGCCGATTTCAGGTCAAAGGCAAAACGACCAACAAAGATGAATTCGTCACCTGTGGCGGGGTGAGATTGAAGGAAATCGATTTTCGCAGGATGGAGAGTCGCATCGTGCCAGGCTTACACTTTGCGGGAGAGTGCCTCGATATCGATGGCATCACCGGCGGATTTAATTTCCAAGCCGCATGGACCGGAGGAAGGATCGCGGGGCTGGCGATGGTGAGTTGAAATGCTGATCCTTAATCGTAAAGCGAACCACTGATGAACACTGATGGACACTGATTGGATTAGGTATACGGAATAACTCTTTGTTGTCAGTGTCCATCGGTGTTCATCAGTGGTTTATTACTCTTTTGGGTCCCATTCTTATCCCTTGTGTCGGGGCGTGGGTTGGATGCAGGATGAGTTCGCATGAATTCCTATTTTGAAAAGCTTGGTCACACGGTGCTGGAACGGTGGCGGGAGCAGAATTTCTCGCTCGAAGTTTTTCCCGAACTGACCCGCATCGCGATCGACGAGGCTCCGCCGTCGGAAAACGTCGATATCGACGAGATGATTCATGAGTTCCTTTTCAATGACGAACAACCTTTCCAAGGCGAATCCGGCTTCGGTCAGCCTGAGTTGATCGCATTCAACGATCCGCGGTTTTACATTCAGATCCTGTTCTGGCTTGAGGGGACGACGGAAATCCATCAGCACGAATTTTCCGGAGCATTCCATGTGATGCAAGGTTCCAGCGTGCATTCGGAATTCGATTTCGTGGGCGCCCGTTCCGTCACTCCGCACATCCGGATAGGCGATCTCCGCGTGAAGCGGATCGAGTTGTTAGAAACTGGGCGCACGGTGCCCATCACCTCCGGACGGGAATGCATCCACTCGCTTTTCCACCTCGATACTCCGTCCATCACTGTGGTGATCCGCACCCATCACGATCCCGGAACTGGGCCGCAATACAATTACCTGCCACCTCACATTGCGATCAATCCGCTTAACGCGGATCCTCTAACAGCCCGTCGCAAGCAATTGCTGGACGTGCTGGAAACCATCGACGATCCGAATTACGCGCCTTTTGTAAATGAAATGATGGGGCTTTTGGATTTCGAGCGCGGCTTCAACATGCTTCGCCACGCCATGCCGCGCCTGAAAGAACTCGATGAGTGGGATGAAGTTCTGGCGACGTTTCAAAACAAACATGGTGAACTCACCTTGGGCGTGCCCGACACACTGGCTGAATGTCTCCGTCGCGAGACGATCTCTCAGATGCGTCATTTCATCGTCAATCCGGAGCATCGCTTTTTCCTCGCGCTACTCATGAACGTGCAGAATCGCACTGATATTTTTGCGCTCGTTACCCAGCGATTTCCTGGATCATCACCCATCGACACCATCCTTGGCTGGGCGGAAGAACTTGTGGAGTTCAACGATTTCGGGGTCACCCTTCTGGATGCCGCTTTTCCTGAAACTCTTGATATCGACATTGAGGAGCAGTCCGAGTTGCTTATCGTCGCGCTGAAACACGCTCTGGAAGAAAATGCGGATAAAAAAGAGCTCTTAGAGATACAAGCCGCACTGACGGCTTCCTGCCTACGGCCTTTGTTTTCGTAGAATCGAGAAATTTCAAATTAGTCCCATGCTAGAAGTCGTCTGCGGAATCATCAAAAACAGCTCGGGCCAAATCCTCGCCTGCCGCCGTGGTTTGGAGCGGCATTTGGGCGGGTTATGGGAGTTTCCCGGGGGTAAAGTAGATGCCGGAGAAACACCCGAAGTCGCTCTCGCTAGAGAACTTCATGAGGAGTTAGGGGTCACGGTTAGGGTCGGCGAACCGCTTACCGCAACGGTGGAGTGGACCGATGGAGCGGTTTCTATCCGCCTTCGCGGCTTTTTCTGCGAGGTCACCCAAGGCACTCCAAACGCCCATGAACACGAGGAAATCCGTTGGTGCGAACCCTCCGAACTCCCGGATTTAGATTGGGCAGAGGCCGATGTTCCGCTGGTTGAAGAATTGCTGAATGGTTAAAATTATCCCCAACTAACTTTATTGCTTGCGAATGAGCGCAGAGGATGGCGTCATAGCAGTTGAATCTAACCCATTTAAACCCCGTGAGTACAGAACGCCTACCCTTCGACGAAATTTTTCTAAGAGAAAAACTGACGCATAATCCTGCGGACTGGGATACGCGTTTGTTCCTCGCAGATGGGCTTTACGAGAAGGAGGCATACGCGGACGCGGCTGAGGTTATTTGGAATGCCAAGTACATCCCATGCAACGATCTTGATCTCGCTTTATCCATCCGTATTTTAGCTAAAGCCCAGCCGCGCAAAGCGATACGACTTCTAACGGCTATTCTTGAGCTTAATCAAGGCAAGTCTGTCCATAATATGGCAATGGCTAGCGCTATGATGCACTATGGCATGGTTTTAGAAGCTGTCCGATTCTATGGTGCTGCTTTGGAGGTTGATCCAACTCTCGTTAGTCCAGACCTCGAATACTTCCTTTTGTGTTTCGACGATAAAACCTCCATGCGAGGCCTGCTCGAAAAGAAACTCCCCAAAATCGGACAAGTCCCTCGGGCGCTTCGCGATCCGAGAGAGGCGCTCACATTGAGTTCACGCCTCTGCTTGCACGAAATGCCAATCTGCCTGCCGGATCTGGCCATCGCTCCTGGCGAGGAATTTAAGCGCGAACTTTCTCCACAAGACACGGCTAATGAAGTAGCCCCAGTTTTTCCTCCTGTTAGTAAGTCTTCAGTTCCAACCAGTGTCCTGCATCTTAAATGGGGTGCACCTCCCACAAAACCGGGAGAATAAGCAGCCAAGTGATCACCTTTGGTCAGTTTACATTTGTTAATCCCTCTGCCATCGGCACACCTAGCTCACTAACTGAAAATGGC
The DNA here is from genome assembly GCA_031374665.1 of Akkermansiaceae bacterium. Classification (GTDB taxonomy): domain Bacteria; phylum Verrucomicrobiota; class Verrucomicrobiia; order Verrucomicrobiales; family Akkermansiaceae; genus Luteolibacter. Next base: position 27,421 of record JANMGO010000018.1, read on the forward strand.
GTTCACAGGTTTTCCTTTGTTGCCGATGGTAAATGGCCGACCACTCGGACTGACCACTGATTTTTCGATCGGTAAACCACAGGCTTGAGCCATCGTTGCGTGTAGATCTCCGACCGTGACGGGATCTTTATCAACATCTCCGCCCGCGGCATCGCTGGCACCGTGGACGTAACCGCGTTTCGCGCCACCGCCGGCGAGCACGCAAGAAAAGACCAGAGGATGATGGCCGCGACCACTGCCATCGAAGGTGGGTTTGCGACCAAATTCCGTTGCTACGACGACCATCGTACTATCGAGCAAGCCACGCGAGTCCAGATCACTGATAAGCGCTGCGAAAGCGGTATCGAATTCCGCGCCACGATCTTCCATTCCGCCTTCGAGGTCTTTGTGCATATCCCAGCCGCCGCTTTGCACCTCAACATAGCGCACGCCACCTTCGACCAAGCGCCGCGCGAGCAGACAACCTTGACCAAATTTATTTCTGCCATACTTGCTGCGTAGCTCAGTGGGTTCTTTTTCAAGATCGAAGCACTGCAAGTCTTTGCCCTTCATTAGGCGTAAGGTGCTTTCATAAAAATCATTATATGCGGAAACGCTTGGGTCGTTCACCGCATCACTGAACATGCTGTCCATCTGGTGTAGCAGTGACAAACGTTTCTGCATTACGCTCGCATCTGCTTTGGAAATCGCATTCTGAAGTCCTTCATCAGGATCAAGAATCGGCAGCGGACTCATGGTCGCAGGGAAAAATCCGTTACCGTGATTGGCGGATCGGTTCACACAGACACTGCTCGGCAACGTCTGGTGGCTTGGGCCAAGAAAATTTTGCGCCCACGCGCCAAGTGTTGGATGCACAATCGTGCCACGTTTTTCAAAACCCGTTCGCATCAGATATTGGGCTTGTTCATGCACTCCCACTTTTGCGGTCATGCTGCGAATCACGGTGATTTTATCGGCGATTTTTGCGATCTCTGGAAGAAACGAGGAAACCTGATAGTCAGCCTTGGTGCTAACTGCCGAGCCCGGACCTTTCGATGCTCCAGTTTTTGGATCGAAGCTATCGATCTGACTCAATCCGCCTGTGAGTTGCAGCATGATGACAGCCTTGGCTTTACCGAAGCCCGGCTTGGCTTGGCCAGTGGCTTGGATCGCTTCTTCAGCGAAGCTTTGTTGTGAAAAATAGGGCAACAAGCTGAGTCCGAAGGCTGATTTTGCGATGCGCTCGACAAACATTCGGCGGGTCACTTCGTTCAGTTTAGTATGGTCAGATTTCATAAGAAGGAATGCGGTTAAAAATCTTAGGGAAGGAAAAGGAATTCGCGTGTGTTGAGTAACACCCATGCAAGATCCTCGGGACGCAGGCCGTCTTTGAGAGCAGCAAGGGCTTTAGTCGTTTCATCGGTGGTCGGTTTACGGCATAGGAAACTCAAATAGAGCGAAGTGATCTGAGCTGTCGCATCTGACTGCTGTTTTGCAGAACGCATCGCGAGCGAGTTCTGGGTCACCGCGTCCTGCACTGGGCCGTTCATGAGTTGTAGCATCTGCGGCACGCTGCCATCCGAGGTATTGGTGTCAGAGACAAGTCGATCACTTTGACCAAATAAACGCAGGAAGTGATTTTCCGGAGCGGGTTGCTGGATTTCACTAGCGCGTGCTAGCAGCAAGCCGAAGCGATACTCGGGTTTTCCTCCCTCATAAAATGAAGCGATCATGCGCATACCGCCGCCCGCTTTCTTACCACCACCGCCACCCATAAATGTGCCACTCTCCTTCATTTCCTCGACGAGTTTTTTGACGCTTTCCACATTGATTTGATTATCGGCAATAACGGTTTTCTGAAGATCGTCACCACGGCGCAGCAGCAGTTGATCCGCGCTTTCACCTGAGACCAAGGTTACGATCGAGTCCCATGCTTGCTCCGCGCTCATGCGACGAACGACCGGTCCAGGGAAACGATATTCCTTCGGATTTTCCGGCATCTGGCTGGCTTGTCGTTGATAAGCTGCGGTGTGAAAAAGGATGCGTTGGAATTCGCGCAGATCAAATTTCGACTGCTTCATGTAAGTGGTGATCTGGTCTAACAATTCCGGATTGCTGGCGAGCTTTGGATCATCGATGTCCGAGACCGGTTCTTGCACCGCGATACCGAAAACTTTTTTCCACAAGCGATTCGCGATTGCGGTGGCGAAGCGGGGATTCTCCGGATGCACCATCCAATCGGCAAATTGATTGCGAAGTTGAACGGAGCTTTGGTTGGTCAAATCGTATGCGGGATTACTTTCTTTCGTGTCAGGCCAACGAATTAATGAAGGCACGGTCAGTTCACCGGGCTTGGCATCTTTGTATTTATAATCCTCTGGAAATTTCAACCGATTCTTCGGTAGATCCACCAAGTTAAGCGCATTTGCAGAAAGTGACTGGAAGACCATATTCTTACCCATTGAGGCGAGTTCTTCGGATTTGAGAAGACGGCGCGTTTTACGGAACACATCTTCATGGAATCCATCCGTCGCTCCGAAATATGCCGCCATGCTGTAGAAATCATGCTGTGACCAATCGGCAAAAGGATGATCATGGCATTGCGCGCAAGAAACGTTCGCACCAAGAAATGTGGTTAGCATATTGGACATGCCATCAAGCGGCATCTGCGCATCTCGCAGGAGAAATCCCGCAGCCCCATTTTCATAGAGTTTACCATCGGCCGTCAACATGTCGCGCACTACCGCATTCCATGGCACATTCATAGCGATTTGGTCTTTGAGCCAATCTTCGTAAAGATAAGCGCGCGCGCCTTTACCGTAGTCGTCTTTGACCCGCAGCATGTCGGCGAGCCAGTTATACATGTGCATCGTGTAGCCGGGAGAATTGAGCAACTCATTGATCAGGTTCGAGCGCTTCTGCTGCGAGGTATCATTTAAAAATACCTGCGCTTCTGCTTCAGTAGGGATGCGTCCGATGGTATCGAGATAGATGCGACGCATAAACAATGCATTGGGAATGGTAGAATTTGGAGGAGTGTTGGCGGTTTTGAGTGCGGTATTGATTGATTCATCCAGACGCGTAGCGGCGTTGTTAATGACAGCTTGCGAAAATGGCGGTCGCGGCTGTGCGAGCTTGCAAGCTTGGGCAAAGGCCTGATCGGCGGGGCTCAAACGATTGAGTGGAAATCTTGCAAGGCGTTGGTCCTTCTTCTCCACGGTCACGATGCCATTTTCCAGGGTCTTGAATTTCGCTTCCAGTTCCTCACCGCCCGATGCCGTCCACGTATGCCATGACATTGAGGCTGAGGAAGAGTGATTTGCGGGCGACTCCATCTTTTCGACGGGTGTAGTGAAACCTCCCTGATCCCTTTTTTTGCCGGGTGGAGCTGCAAATAACGCAATCGAGCTAAGTGCAAAAAGACTGATTACTAAACGAAAAGTGCGGTTCATAATATTCTTCCATGGGTGGAAACAGCCTTCTTAGCAGATAGTTGCGCGACAGGTTCAGCTTATGTGCCCCGTATACTGCTAAACTGAGGATCTTGCAGGTGTTTCAGTCAAAAAACACGACGCACAAATTAAAGGCTCATCAACTTTCTTGCTTGCCGAAAAAGTTCAGGAGTGGCGTTTTAGTAGTTCAACCAAATTTACACACAAAACCGTGAGTTCCGACCGCCCACCCTACGACGAAATATTTCTCAAAGAGAAACTCAAAAGCGACCCAACATCTTGGGAGACACGTCGTCAGCTCGCTCATGGGCTTTACGAAAAGCAGGCTTACGAAGAAGCTGCAGAAATGATTTGGACGACGGAAGAGATTCCCAGCACAGATCTCGATCTCGCCTTTGCTATTCATATTCTTGCAAAAGCGCAGCCGCGCCGCGCGATCCGTCTTCTAACAGCGGTGCTCGAGCTTAATCAAGGTAAGGCTGTTCAAAATATAGCGATGGCTAACGCGTTGCTCCATCATGGTATGGTTCTACAAGCTGCCCGCTTCTATGGGGCGGCCTTGGATTCTGATCCTACTCTCGTTAATCCTGATCTCGAGCACTTCATTTTATGGTCTGACGATGAATGCACGATGTGGGGCCTATTTGGGAAAAATCGTCCGGAGCTTGGACAGCTGCCATGGATGGTACGAGATGCTAGAGAGGCTCTCGATCCATCTTCGCAGGTCAGCTTTCATAGCTCACCGATATATGTGCCAGATATCCCTGTCGTCGCGGGAGAAGAACTGAATCACGATCTTTACAGGCAAGAATCCACGTTTAACGCGAAAATCACCCCGCCGCCGGCCATCACCATTCCTAGCGAGCCGGTAGAGCCCCAAGACCGCCTATTGGATGCCGACTACGCTGCCTCAGTCATCAGCAGCGAAGATGCTCCATTACCCTCACCACCTAAAGCTGAAGAGCCAGTAGCACCTGTGAATCTTCCGACGCCTATCGTGCCTCCAGCGCCTTCAAGTTTTCCATCATCAGTCGTATTCCCAGAGTCTGCCCCGCGTACCGTTCCGGTTGCGCCAGTGTTACCGGTTTTCACTCCGTTGCCTGCTGCTGAACCAGCTGCAACTTTTACACCTAGCGCTACTCCTGTTTTCGGTAAACAGCCTGAGCCTGCCGAAGATTCATTCTTTGCAGATCCAGTGCCACCCGCTGCAACTCCATTAACTGCTGCCATTCCCGCCTTCATCGATCCGACACCACCTGCGGCTGTGTCATTCTTCGCAGATCCAATTTCACCCGCTGAGGAACCGTCGACTACTGCCGCTCCTAGCTATGTAGATTCAGCGCCCGCTGCGACTCCGTTGACCGCTGCAGTGCCGTTTTTTGTTGAGCCAACGCCACCTGCTGCGACTCCACTGACGGCAGCAATTCCCGCCTTTATAAGTCCGGAACCATTTGCCGCGGCTCCAGTCACTGCTGCTGTTCCATTCTTTGACGCCCCGGCCCCAACTTCACTTCCGCCGATAGTCACAGAAAACACCGTGTTTAATGTTCCAAAGGCTGACGAAGATGACGCTCCCGGCAGCGGCTCTTCTCGTGTCAGTCAGTCTGCTCTCCCGACTACCGTCCTCCGCGTTAAATGGAGCACTCCTCCCTCCAAGCCAGGTGAAAGCGAAATGGCTCCACCAGTATCCCGTCCCATCGCACCACCGATACCGCCGGCCTTTCAAAAGTCAGGGCCAAATACATCGGAAGTTACTGAAGAAGATTCTGAGCCTGCAGGGCTTCCGTTTATTGCCAGTGGACATCCAGCTCCTGAGCCTTTCCTTTCCGCTGAAGCCCCAAGCCGCCCCCCTATTCCGAGCAGCACTCCACCTCCTAAGCCGCCTGCATCTCTCCTTCGCCGCCTCTTCTCCTCAGGTCAGCCCCCAGCGAATGATGATGAGCAGTAATTTTATCTAACGGAATTTCAGCTAATAACTATGGGTTTAGGAGACCGTGGGTAAGGATGACGTTTTGAGAGTCATTCGGCGCATAATAGTTTTTTCCAAGAACTAGCGATCCGCCCGCAGTTTTTTTTGACAACGAGGCGGAGGAGCGGCTATGTCCCTGCCGAGTCATTTTTTTTAACCCATTCATTTATGAGCACAGCAACGACAGAAAAGCACGTATTCCAAGCAGAGATCCAACAACTGCTGGATTTGGTGGTGCACTCGCTTTACACCGACAAAGATATTTTCCTGCGGGAGCTGATCTCGAATGCATCGGATTCAATGGAAAAAGTTCGGCATCTTGAGGGCACGGAGAAGCATTTCAAAGATGCGGGCGAGGAACTTCAAATCACCTTGGAGGCTGATAAAGATGCCGGCACAGTGACTTTGATCGACCGCGGGGTCGGCATGACCCGTGAGGAGTTGATCGAAAACCTCGGCACGATCGCGCATTCGGGAACCAAAGCTTTTCTTGAACAGATCAAAGCAAACGGCGGAAGTTCGTCGGGTCTGATCGGCCAGTTCGGCGTGGGTTTTTACTCCGCGTTCATGGTCGCTGATAAGGTGGAGGTTTTCAGCCGCTCTTGGAAAGAGGATGCGGAGAGCCTGCGTTGGGAAAGCGATGGCAAGACTGGCTACGAGATCGAGAACGTAGAAGAGCTGCCGCGCGGCGTGAAAATCGTGCTGCATCTCAACGAAGCGAGCAAAGAGTTCGCGGATGATTTCCGCATCAAAGGTTTGATCCAGCGCTACAGCAATTTCGTTGGCTTCCCGATTTTGATCGATGGCAAACGCGTCAACGAGGTCGAGGCGTTGTGGCTGAAAAATAAATCCGAGATCTCGGATGAGGAATACAAAGCGTTCTATCAATTCGCGTGCAAGGGCTTCGACGAACCGGCCTATCGCCTGCATTTCAGTGCGGACGCGCCGATCACAATCAACGCGTTGATTTTCACTCCGGGCGAAAATCCAGAGAAAATGGGCTTTGGAAAAGTTGATGGAGGCGTTGCGTTGTATTGCAAAAAAGTTCTGATCGATCCCGAACCAAAAGGCTTGTTGCCTGAGTGGTTGCGTTTTGTGAAAGGCGTGGTCGATAGCGCGGATCTGCCGCTGAATATTTCCCGTGAAACCATGCAGGACAGCGCGTTGGTGCGGAAATTGAACGGCGTAATCACCAAGCGCATCATCAAAATGTTCGAAAAAGAAGCTGCTGCCGATCCGGCGAAATACCGCGAGTTTTACAAGAAATTCGAGCGCTTCTTCAAGGAAGGCATCGCCACCGATTACTCTAACAAAGATGCGCTTGCGAAACTGCTACGCTTCGAATCTTCCATGACCGATGCCGGAGAAGTTTGCAGTCTAACCGATTACGTCGGTCGCATGAAAGACGGTCAGGAAAAAATTTATTATTTGGTCGGCCAGAACCGCGATCAGATCGAAAGTGGCCCCTACATCGAGGCGTTCAAAGCGCGCGGTTTGGAAGTCATCTATTTCACCGATGCGGTGGATGAATACGTAGTCGATTCCCTCGGTGAGTTCGATGGCAAGAAATTGGCATCCGTGCGCCATGCCGGAGTGGATCTGGAAGATGTCGATTCCGATGTCGACAGCCTCAGCGAGGAGCAGATCAACAGTTTATGTGAGTTTTTGAAAACCGAACTAGGGGATAAAGTCACTCAAGTTTCCAGCGGTAAACGCTTGGTCGAAAGCCCGGTGATCGCCTTGGTGCCCGAGGATGGGATGAGCCCGCAGGTTCGCCAAATGATGAAGGCGATGGATGAGAATTTCAAAGACGAGATCAAAGTCGAACTCGAGATCAACCCACGACACGCGCTGATCAAAAAACTCTCGGAAACCCGCGAATCGCATCCTGAGGTCGCGAAATTAGTCGCCGCGCAGATGCTGGACAACGCACTCATTTCCGCAGGACTTCTGGATGATGCTCGCGAGATGATCCGCCGCATGAACGCGCTCATGGAAAAGGCGATGCAATAATCGAATCCGTGTTGTGAATAACTTGTGAAGAGTCTGAGGGCGCGCCTAAGATCCTAGGCATTTCCTTACATTTAAACAGTTGCTTGGAGATTTCAGGGTGTGAATTCTTCACAGTTATTCACAATGAGATAGAGTTTTTTTAACCACGAATTTCACGAGTGGGCACGAATGGGATGATATTTCATTCAAGGTGTCTGATGAATCGTTGAGATGAAAGGCCGTAGCAATTTTCGAAGAAGTTAAGTTTTGATTCGTGCCCATTTGTGAAATTCGTGGTTAAAATTTTTCATGGGTCAGGGATTTGTTTGTGATTCGCGGGATTGACTCAACAAGAGATAGAGGTAATTTGGGAGTGCTCTAAAACTCCATGTTAAGAATTTTCAGTCGCGTCGTGCTGTTCAGTCTCACTCTGGGGTTGGCTGCGCATGGGTTTGATGAGGTCAAACCGAAAGACGATCCGGAATACCTCAAAAAATCAGCTGCAAAAATTGATGGGTTGATCGCGAATTTTTATCGGAACAAGAAACTATCAGTTCCGGAGATTACGGATGATGCGACGTTTTTGCGGCGGGCGTTTTTGGTGACGATAGGCCGTATTCCCACGGCTGAAGAGGCATGGGCGTTTATCGAGGTTGAAGATCCAAATAAGCGGGCTGAACTGGTTGCTTACTTGATGAAATCGCCGGGTTATTCGAGTCACATGACGAACTGGGCGTTCGATTTGTTGCGGCTTCGAGATTACCGGCAAGGAGGCCAAGGAAATAGTGAGCCCTATCGTAACTGGATTCGTCAGGCAATGGATCAGAATATGCCTTGGAATGAGTTTGTCGAAAAGTTGGTAAGCAGCAGCGGAAATGGCTGGGATCCTAAGTCGGCAGCAGTGGGTTATTACACCAGTGATAGAGGAATGCCGTTAGATAATTTATCTAACACCATGCGGGTCTTTCTTGGGACTCGCATGGAATGCGCACAATGCCATGACGATCCATTTGGGGAGACGGAGCGGAAAGATTTTTATCATTTAGCTGCCTTCACACATGGCCAGGGTCAATTAAATCAGCATTTGATGAGTAATCTTTGGGAAGAACTCCGCGATGAAAGTGAGTCGAAAGGAATTGATTATCAGGTAGGACAGTTATTTTGGGATAGAATTTATGGAATGTCTCTTAGGGGAGGCGGGGATGGGCGAATTCAGTTGCCCTCGGACTATCAGTATCGGGATGGAAATCCCGGTGAGATGTTGGGCGGTAAGACACCGTTTGGAAAATCTGTTAGGACATCAGATCGTAAAGATGATGAGGATGGTCGCGAAAAATTTTCTGATTGGATTACAGTAAAGACAGACCCGCAGTTTTCATCTGTGATCGCGAACCGGCTGTGGAAACGTGTGATGGGAAAAGGAATTTACGAGCCGGTAGACGATTATATCGATGCTTCAAAGACGGTTTATCCTGAATTAATGACCTATCTTGCTACGCTTATACATGAGTTAGATTACGATCTTAAAGCGTTCCAGAATGTGCTGTTGCTAACGAAAACCTTTCAATTTGCGACCAATCCGAATCCATCGACTTTGGATGGTGGAGATGATTTTCATGGGCGGAAAATTGATCGACTATCGGCGGAGCAGATTTGGGATTCTCTGATCGCGCTATCGAATGGCGATCCAGATCGTTTGCCGAAGCGAAGCGTGGATAATCGGATTTATGTCGGGGGTCGGCCAGTGTTGGTTGGCGAGATGGATATGGTTCAGCTTTCGAATGAAGTGCTTGCGTTGAAGACAGAAGCGCAGGTGAGAAAGTATTTTAATGATTTCTTAGAACGCGTGAAAAAGAAAAAGGATGGTAAGAATGGCAGCGCGTCGATGATGATGGAGAACGTGCAGAAGTATGGAGCGGACTCTGTGGTGAGGGCATCTGAGCTGCCATCTCCCGCGCCACGCGAACATTTTCTCTACTTGTTCGGCGCATCAGATCGTGAGGTAGTGGAAGCGGCGAGTAAGGATCCGAATGTGGGTCAGATGCTTTCATTGATGAATGGTTACGTGCAAAGGAATCTGGTGAATAAGCCAGAGGCGCATGTCTACAAGAGCTTGCAAGGAGTGACATCTGCACATGAAAAAATCCGGCGATTGTATCTCGCGATTTTAAGTCGGCCACCCACCGCCCAAGAAATGGAATGGATGTTGGCAGAGGTCAATTCTGCGGGTGATCATGCGTATCGAAACATCGTCGCGGCTTTAGTGATGTCTTCAGAGTTTGTTTTTCTACAATAATTTCCAATCCATAACTCCATCAAGAAATGAATGTCCATGATCTGAATCGCACCGACGAGCTGACGCGCCGGCAGTTCATGTTGAATGCGGCACGGACCTATCTTGGTGTGCATCTTTTTCCAATGTTGGGTGCTTCGGTCGCGAGTGCGGCGCCGGCTGCGGTGGGTGCGGGAGGCAAAGCGAAGTATGTGATCTATCTTTATATGTCGGGCGGGATGAGTCATTTGGACACTTTTGATCCAAAGCCCAAAAAAAAGGCAGTGATGGGACCGACTGAAACCATCATGGGCAAGGCTGACGTTCCGCTTAGTGGGTATTTACCAAAAACGGCACAGGTCACAGATAAGATGTGTATCATTAACTCGCTGAGTTCGACGCAAGGAGCGCATGAGCAGGGGACGTATGTGATGCATCACAGCTACGCGCCGCGAGGAACGATACGCCATCCGGCGTTTGGTTCATGGGTTTTGAAGCTTGCAGGGCCGTTGCATCCTCAGCTGCCGGGATTTGTTGCAATCAACACGCCTCCGGCGGTGACTTCGGGAGGATTTTTCGGGGCGAAATATTCGGCTGCGCCGATCGGAAAGCCCGATGAGGGTTTGTTGGACTCTAAGCGACCTGAGGAAGTGTCGGATGCTAATTTTGATCGTCGTTTGTCGTTGGCTGATAAGTTAAATCAACAGTTTCACACACGCTACCCGAACCCGGATGTGAAGGCGTATGAAGAGTTATATCGGGATGCGATTGCGTTGATGAAATCATCCGATCTTGCGGCATTTGATTTAAACAAAGAATCAGAAGCGACGCGTAATTTATATGGATCCGGAAATTTCGCGCAGGGCTGTTTGCTGGCACGTAGATTGATTGAACATGATGTGCGTTTTGTTGAGGTGCAATTAGGAGGATGGGACACGCATTACGATAATTTCACGGGAGTGGAAGGGCGCTGCAAAGAGTTTGACCAAGCATACGCGGCGTTGCTCACGGATTTGGAAGCGCGTGGTAAACTCAAAGATACCTTGGTTGTGGTGGCTACGGAGTTTGGTAGAACTCCTGAAATTAAAGCTGAGCACAAGGAAGGTCGTGATCATCATCCGAGTGCTTTCAGTTGTGTTCTCGCAGGCGGCGGAATCAAGGGCGGGGTGAAATATGGCTTAACCGATTCTTCAGGAAATAAAGTGAAGCAGGACTTGGTAAGTGTCCAAGATTTCAATGCAACGATTGCCTATGGTTTAGGTTTACCGCACGATTTGGTATTGATGTCGCCGACTAAGCGACCGTTCAAGATTGCTGATCAAGGAAAACCAGTTACTTCAATTTTCGGTTAGAAATTTGTATTTCTCGGCTGTCGTCAGGCGCATGAGTAAATTCTAACCATTGGGTATGATCGGGAAAAAGCTCGGGAAATAAATCCGCCCACTCGCAGATGACAATGGCTTCGTCATCAAGGTATTCATCCCAACCGAGATCAATGAGTTCGTTGGCGGATTTCAGACGATAGAAATCAAAATGATGAACGGGTGAGTCTCCATCTGTGTAGGAATTGACGATGCTGAATGTGGGGCTAGTGACTTGAGTTTCTGGTTGGAAATGACGTAGGAAGCCTTTAGTCCAATGAGTTTTTCCACTACCCAAATTTCCGACCAATGCGAATACATTACCGGGTTTCGCTTGTGCGGCAAATTCTGCACCAAGATCCATCATTGCCTCTGGTGAAGACGCAGAGAGATTCGAGTTCATGGGGTTTTCGTATGTTTTGTGAGCACAGCTCGCACGTCACCGATGTAGACAGATGCACGCACCTCCAGAGGAATTCGATCGGCATCATCCGAAAGCCAGAAGGTAACTGGCTTTTTGAGCTTTTTGTATGCGACTAACTCGTTGGTAATCTTATTAATTTTCTGCATTGCGAAGCTAAGGCGAATGGCGTTTTTACCTTCGTGTTTTTCTTTGGCTTCGACGCGGACTTTCAACAAGTAAGGACTCTTGAAAGGAAGGATGACCATGGTGTGTGTGTCACCGACATCAAGTTTTTGGCTTCGTATAAAGAGGATGGCAGAGAATAAATCGCGGGTGTTTGGCTGACTGAACGTTTCTGATAAAGTTGATTTCTTCGAACTACTTAGTTCAGTTGTGACCTCGTTGAGATCGACTTTTGTTGGACTGTAATAGTTGGTCGTGACGATTTTTTCTTTGGAGTCTGCTTCCGTAGATCGGAAGTATCTAGATCCGAGGGTGTCGTGTTTGATTTCCGACCAATAGCTATGGTTGTAAGAAAAAAGTTTTTTCGCAACTCCTTGGCTGTAACCTGAGGATTTGATGATGAGATGCCCAGCTTTGGTGACCTTTTTTGGAGCAAACTCAATATCGAGATACCCAGCTTCAACGATGCCTTTCCAACTCAGGGAAAATTCTAACTTCGAACTTTCAATGGCTGGGTGTGATCCCGGCGTCGAGGAAGTGATTTCCTTCATCCATGCTGGGTTTGCGTGTAGCGATACTGAAGCGATGATGAGCAAGAAAAGAATGCGCATAAGAAGGATTCGCTCTTATTCTCCAGCTGTCTGGACAGGAGTGGCGCGAGGTGGCAAGACGCCTGGTAGAGGATCTTCTGCAAAGTGGAACGATGTGTCTCGGCGTTCTTCAGAAGTTGGCAGCGGCCTGAAAGACTCTGAGTGAGTATCCACTCGGAAAGCGAGTTTCATCACATCACGATTGGTTTCACCCATCAGATCACGAAGATCACGATTTTCATCTTTTAGCTGTTTGAACTCAGTCAATAATTCATTGAAGAACTCTTCTTGAGAATGAGCTTTCGCAATGACTGCCGGCGATTTAACTGCGTTTGCGATAGGTGCGGAAATTTTTTGATCCGGCTTTTTAATGGATGGTAAAGTTGGCTGGATACGAACTGAATTCTGAACAAGTGGAACTATTGCCACAAGTGACTGAACTGACCAGTAGTGGCTGAACCCAGCACCAACCATGCCGGTTAGCAGAGTTCCACAGATAATGGGTAGGGTGGAGTTCATGGTTTTTTTGGTGGAGGAGTATTTGAAACAGGAGTTTCGGGTTTTGGCAAGGACGCAAGAAGTCTATGTAATTCGGAAAGTGCATTTCCCATTTTCAGGGAGTCTTGATCAAGTTGAGTAATAGATGATTCGAGGATATTCGCTACGGTTTGCTCCTGCTGATAGCCTTTCTGGTCATCATATCCGGGCTCAGTAACCGCAAAGATCTCCGCGCCATCTGCGACGGGGGATAAAATGTGTGGGGTGATCTGAAGCGCGATGAATGTTCCAGGTTTGATTTCGACTTGGCGCGAGAATGCCGGAGCTTTATCGGTGGTTTCGAGCTTCCATCCAGCAGGTGCTTCAGTGAGTGCTTTCGTCGGGAAACTGGATTTGATCTCAATATTTTTAGGATCAATTTTGCCAGTGCCAGTTCGGATGGATTCAACTCTGACCGTAAGTGGTTCAGGTGTTTTTTCTTCGACGACAACTTGTTTGGCTACATCCTCGACCTTTGCTTCTTTGGTCTGGGTCGTTTCGATTTCTTTTTGCTCAGGTGGTGCGTTAACTACTGGAGGCTTCCCGCTGACGAGAATAGGCTTTTTGTTGTTAGAATCCTCTGGTTTTGGTTGCTCTTCAACCGCTATGGCGCGGGGTGCGCTGGGTTCGGGGGATTCACCAGGGGGAGGTAAAACCACGGTCACTTCATTGGCTTTGTTCTTTTTGGAGCGATTGAATTCATCGATGGCTTTCTGAATTTGTTCAGCATCCGGTATGGATTCTGGATTTGAATCTTGAGCATGAACCGAGGAAATCAGTCCAAACGCTAGGCTTAGAATGTAGAATGATTTCATGGGGATTCTTCGTTGCGTTGAATTTTAACCGCATCCGAGTCAGATGCATGAGCCATGCGAGATGATTTCAGGAGGTTAGAGGAAATAGATGGACTGTCGGCACGGAGAACGTGATTGGGCACAGATGCGTCCATGAGTTTATTCCAATCTTCCAAGATGAGTTTGCCCTCGTCACGAAAAGCGCGGGATTTTTCTTGATATGCTTCGAGGCGTTGGAGCAACAGGCGTGCGTGGGCGGCATTGTCTTGGGACCAACGAAGATTACGGCTTTTGTAGAGAACCGGGACATCGATCACGATGCGGTGAATATCGCCACTCGTACTCTCTGCATCGAGAATGTGCTGCATGCGGATATTGGTTTCTTCGAAGCCAGAGGTAAGCGGTGCGGGGGGGAGTTGATGCTTAGAGGCGGCTGAATGACTTTTGGGTTTTACGCCGAGTTCTTTGTTAGTTGGCGCACTTTGTTTGGTGACCAAGTTTTCTGGAGCGGCGATGGGTTGACTTGAAATAACTGAATTTCCTAGGTCGGTAGAGTTGTTGTAGACAACGGGTTTGGTAATATAAGCAAAACAAAACACGGCTGCTACCGCTGTGCTGGTGCAGAGCAAAAATGGGTAAAGTCGTTGCGTTCTCGTGCTGGCGAGGCGCCGGTTGGAATAAGAAAAAGATTCCACGCGTGGAGTCAGATCTAGAGTGATGTCGAGAGGCCGTCCTTCCCTACGGGGCTCTTGGCTTGAGCTAGGTTTCATGGTTTCTTGGAGGATTCTGAATCTTTCGGGATTGCTACGACCGCGTGGCTGACGATGGTTTGATCGGATACGCCCGGAAAAGTCGTGAGAGTGAAGGATTCTTGGGATAGCCTCAAGTGGCGAAGCGTGCCCCCTGAGTTACTAGATGCTTGGATTCCAGGAATGACCTCAATGGCTCCGGATTCCGCACGCTGACGGCTTATTCCATCAGAACGATAGATGTCGAAAGAGGTGTAGGCTTCTTTTTCGTCCTCCAAGAGATTAATACGAATCGTTACGCCATCGGTATATACTTTGAAAGCGACCGATTTCATGGGAATGGGCGTGATACCAGATTCCGTAACCTTGAAATGTGACTGTAAAAGAAAATCGCCAATATGACGAAACTCAGTTGAGTGAGCAGCAACTGATAGAAAACACAGAAGAGTGATGATCAGTGCTTTCATTGGCCAACGTCCCATAAAGAATCGAGTGGTTGTCCTGAAGGATCATAGACTCCGCCTGCGCCATCGTCGATGACGGGGGGATTGACGTTTACTTTGATCGTCAGCGTCGTGCCTTCAAGTGATACGACGGTGGGAAGAGCCGTTCCTCGGTTTGTGAGATAGGGAATGATATTCGCTGCCGTGAGGTCGGCAACTGCAACCGTTGGATTATCTGCCAAGTACAGGCGCTGTGCAGAGTAAACGTTGCGTAGTTGTTCAGATGCGTTGCGACCTAACTGCCATACGCCGTATTGTTTGGTTACAAACAGTCCGGTGCCCATAAGTGTTAAGAGCACCAAAATCACCACAGTCATTTCAATAAGGGTGAAGCCAGATTTTGGGTTTCCTTTTGTCATAAAATTTATTTAACGCGCATTGATCATCTTGAAAAGCGTAAAATTTTAAAAATTTATAGATGGGGCGGATTATTTTTTAAGAAAAATAACCTTTCCGTGTCGATTTGGCTGATTCAAGCGAGCTATCGCCGAAGAAAAATCGCTGAGTTCGAAGGCGCTGTCGACAGTTTGGGTGAGTTTACCGGAGCGGACGAGTTCGGCGAGTTCGGCGTAGGTTTGGTTTAAAGTCAGCGGGTCACTTTCGCGGATCCATTGGGTGACCCACAGGCCGCGGAGACGGATATCGTTGAAAATCAGGGGGCCATTCGGGACGGTTAGGGGTTTTTTCGCCATCGCGCCGTAGGTGATGAGGGTGCCGCTGGGTCCGAGCAATTTCATCATGCGGAGGGCGCTTTCGCCACCGACTGCGTTGAAAGCGAGCTTGGCGTTTTCTTGGCCTATCGCCGCAACAGCTGACGCATATCCAGCGGGTGAGTCTTCGAAAACTTCCGTAGCACCGAGGCTTTTTAGCTCGGAGATCAGAGAAATATTTCTCAAAAAGCAAAGCGTCCGAATGCCTAAATGCTTGGCGAGCTGGATTGTGCATTGGCCGACCCCGGAGTTTGCGGCGTTGAGGGCGACCCAATCGCCAGTCTGTAGTGTTTCGAAATGGGTGAGTAAAAGGAAGGCCGTGGCTGGATTGACTTTCAGCATGGCAGCTTGGAGTGGATCGATCCCTCTTGGGAGCCGGATGAGGTTTTGCTCATGGGTGATGGCGTGATCCGCCCAACCGCCGATCCTAGAAAGGGGAATCACGGTGTCGCCGGGGGAAAAGAGTTCCGACTGGCTTTCGAGAACCGATGCAACGCATTCGATACCGGCGGTGGCGGGCAGTTCGGGTTTCACGCCATAGGATCCCTCGATGAAATTGAGATCGGCGGGATTGATGGGGCTGGCTTGGATTTCAAGCAGCACTTCACCGATTTTCAATGGCGGCAGGGTGAATGTTTCAAGATCCAAGACGGAGCTGGGGGGGCCGAATTGGCTGAAGACAAGATGCCGACTTTTCATGATTGGTTTATGGATTGTTCTTGGCTGAGCGGGGAAGAAGCGTTACTTCGGCGGGGTCATGACACGTTCTTCCATTGAGCTAGCGATCAAAATTTTCCTATTATGCTTGGTTGTGGTGTTCATTTACACCGTTTCGAAGGTGTTGGATATGATTGCTTGAAATCGTATCTGCTTATCAAAGCAGGTTCTGCGGTAACAAATCGGATAATTTTTTGATCGCATCTGCCTGATGACGATTTGCAATTAAAAGCGCGTCCTGAGTTTTCACGACGATCAAGTCATCGACTCCTAGCAGGGCGATGTGTGTATCATCAGTCGCATTGAAGATGATGTTGTTCTCGGAATCGATCTGAGAAACTAATTGATTGGTGCGGTTGTTATTCCCGCCGTCGGAGAGGTATTTCGCTATCGAAACCCATGAGCCAACATCGTCCCAATCGAAAGTGGCCTCGATGTTGAGCACGCGATCGGCGGTTTCCATTAAAGCGTAGTCAATCGATACCGCAGTGAGTTTCGGAAACTGGGCCTCGATGGTTGCGAGGACGTCTTTCGATTTTCTGAGTTCGGAAATGAATTCCGCTAGCTGTGGGGCGTGAGAGGCAAGTTGTTTGATGACGGTTGGTAGAGACCAAACAAACATTCCGGCATTCCATGAAAAGCCACCGGCGTTGAGAAATTCTTCGGCGAGTTCGGTATTGGGTTTTTCGCGGAATCGTTTCACTTCAACGGGTGGATGTTGGAACTGCGCGCCTGAGATCGTTGCGCGATCGCCGCGTTCGATGTAGCCGTAAGACGGGCAAGGCCAGGTGGGACGGATGCCGATCGTGACCAATCCGTCCGAATGTTCCGCGCAACTGAGCGCGTCTTTCATGACTGCTTGGTAGGCATGATGATCTTTGATGAGTTGGTCAGAGGGCAAAACCATCATCACTGCATCGGGATTGCGAGCGGCGATCAGACCGATGCCAAGGGCTACGGCGGGTGCGGTATCGCGCTTCGCTGGCTCGGCGAAAATATTTTCTGCTGGGAGCATGGAAGCGATTTCACGCACGGCATCGACCTGCAGTGAGTTGGTTAGGATCAAAATATTTTCAACGGGAACCAAGCCAGCGAGGCGGTTTATGGTTTGCTCGAGAAGAGTTCCGGTACCGAAAAGATCGAGAAGTTGTTTGGGTTTGTCGTTGCGGCTGAGAGGCCAGAAGCGTGTTCCAGAGCCGCCGGCGAGGATGAGAGCGTAAGTATTTTCAGGAGTTGGCATGCGGGGGCGATAGTAGCGGTTGTTGGGTTTTCGGGAAGCCACAATATCTTTTCTGGTAGAATGATTTTCTTGGGTTGTCGGAACGGATTTGTATAGGTAGTTTCATCGCATGTCAGATCAGCATGTAGACACGACGCCGGTATGGGTGGAAGGTAGCGCCTTAGCAGCTCCTGTAATTCTTGGAGCAGCAGCGGGTTTATTAATAGGCGATATGATGCACAGCAATGCCAGACGTGGCGTTGGTCTCGGTCTAGGAATTCTTGGGGTTGTCGCCCTATTGCCATTTGTCGTCGATGGCGTGGCGGGTCTGATCACAGGTCCTCGCAGTAAGTTCGGAGTGAATCGCAAAATCCAAAAAATCCGTGATATCGGGATTGGATCGCCTTCGCACGACGATGTGGATGACGTTTTGCGTGAGCAAGGAGTGATCTAGTAGGGAATCTAGGTAGATTTTTTTCAAAGATATTCCGGAATATTCGGAATAAAAGGGTCAGTTATGACGCTTAAAGGGTAGAACCACAAAAACTATCCCTATGTCCTACGAATCCGATTCCAGTTTAAAACTTTACCTCCGCGAGATTTCAAAAACTCCACTGCTCACAGTCGAAGAAGAAATCCAACTCGCTGACCGCATCAGAAACGGCGACCCAGAAGCCCGCGCGCACATGATTCGTGCGAATTTGCGGTTGGTGGTCAAAATTGCGCAGGATTATTCCAATTACGGACTTCCAGTGACCGACCTGATCTCTGAAGGAAATATCGGCCTCATGAAGGCAGTTGAGCGTTTCGATCCTGAAAAAGGCGGCAAGCTCTCGACTTACGCCGCATGGTGGATCAAACAATCCATCAAACGCGCTCTGGCCAACCAGTCGAAAACCATTCGCCTGCCCGTCCACATGGTGGATAAAATCGCCAAAATGCGCCGCATTTCAACGCTTCTCGCCGAGGCGTTGGGTCGTGAGCCGACCGATGAAGAGTTGGCTGATGAAGTGGGCCTTCCGCGCCGTAAGCTTGCGATGCTCAGACAGGCATCTCAGCGTCCCGCATCGCTCGACGCTCCAATCAACGAAGGTGAAGCCACCGAGTATGGAGAAGTGATTAGTGATGAGCGCGCGGAAAGTCCACTCGATATGCTTTCCGATAAAAACATGCACGGTGAAATCGACGGGCTGCTTTCTCTTCTCGACGAACGCGAACGCCGCATCATCGATGAGCGTTTCGGTTTAAATGGTAAAAAGCCACTCACCTTGGAAGAAGTCGGACGTGAGTTCGGTGTGACTCGTGAACGTATCCGCCAACTACAAAACTCGGCTCTAACAAAAATGCGTCGTGCTCTGAGCAAGAAAGAAAAACCACTGCCGAAGCCTGTCACTGGCCTCGCATGAGGATTTCCTAAATCTAATAATTTAAAAACCGCTGGGCTCATCACTCAGCGGTTTTTCTTTTTTAAAGTCCTGACTTTTCAATCAACGCACGCAACTGCTGTTGAAACTCCATGATGTCCTCACGTGAGGGTTGGTATCCAACGGTATCGAAATCCAAGGTCGGGCGACCCGTCTGATCTAGTGTCCACACACCTAACTCGCCATCGCTAAATGTAACTTTTCCGCTGACTAAGCTTCCAGACAAAGGCACCTCATCCATCGTCGCATGCGTAATACCGTCAGCGGGTAATGGTGATTCAGTCGCTTCAGGAGTGGGCTCCGGTTCTTTCTCCACATGCAGTTCGATGCCGAGATCGAGAATCAGAAAGCGCGTGTCCATGTAAGTCACTGCATGATTCATCACTTCTCGGATGCGCCCTTGGATTTCTGGAAGTTGCGCACCCTCTGAGGCCCATGCTTTGATCTCTGAGATTTGCTCTGCCGTGAGCTGTTTGGAACTAAACATGTTGGGACTTTGAGGCTTCCTCAAAACTTTCCCAGTACAATAGCGCTAACCTTGATGTCAGATTCCACTTGGCAAATCTGCGGGCAGGGCAAAGCATTCACATATGTCAACGAATGCTTATCTCAAGGAAATGTTCGATCTCACTGGAAAAACCGCCGTCGTGATCGGTGGTACTGGTGAACTCTGCGGAACGATGGCCGTCGGCCTCGCCCGCGCAGGCGCAACCGTCGTTCTGGGTGGACGCATCAAAGAAAAAGCCGACAAGCGCTTGGCTGAAATCGAGTCCCACGGCGGCAAAGGCTACTTCGTTCCCGTCGA
This sequence comes from Akkermansiaceae bacterium, assembly GCA_031374665.1. Taxonomy (GTDB): domain Bacteria; phylum Verrucomicrobiota; class Verrucomicrobiia; order Verrucomicrobiales; family Akkermansiaceae; genus Luteolibacter. Next base: position 47,080 of record JANMGO010000018.1, read on the forward strand.
TGTCACATCGCGTCAATCGCTTCATGACATGTTAGATACCGTGTTGGAAAAATCTGGTGGAGTGGATATTTTGGTCAATGGTGCTGGCACCAATTCCCCGACCCCGTTTTTGGAAATTTCCGAGGAAGAATATTCACGCATCATCGACACCAACCTCACCGCCATCTTCCGCGCCTGCCAAGTGTTCGGTCAGTATTTCGTCGATGAAATGAGACCTGCTTCCATCATCAACCTCGGCTCCATTTCCGGACTCAACCCGCTTTCGCGCGTGTTCACTTATTCAGCTTCGAAAGCTGCGGTTCACAACCTCACCCGCAACCTCGCTCGCGAGTGGGCGGACAAAGACATCCGCGTCAACACCCTCGTTCCTGGCTTCTTCCCAGCCGAGCAAAACCGCAAAGTGTTAGACGAATCACGCGTGTTAGATATTCTTCGCCACACCCCGTCATCCCGCTTTGGAAATGCCGAAGAACTCATCGGAGCAACGCTCCTCCTAGCCTCGCCGAAAGCATCCTCCTTCATCACCGGCATGGAAATGATCGTCGACGGCGGCTTCCAGGCGATGAGTATCTAAGAAAATCGCGGTTCCTTTCGGGGCCTCATGGCACCCGCGGAAATTTGGAGAAATCTGGCTCGCGTTTTTCTAAGAAGGCTTCTTTGCCTTCTCTTCCTTCTTCGGACATATAGTAAAGCAGAGTTGCGTTACCGGCTAAATCTAACAGACCCATTTGACCATCGCAGTCTGCGTTAAGAGCAGATTTCAAGCAGCGCAGAGCGAGCGGCGAATGAGCGAGCATTTCGCGACACCATTTGACCGTCTCGGTTTCGAGTTCGGCTAGCGGGACGACGGTGTTAACTAAACCCATGTCGAGGGCTTGTTGGGCGTCGTATTGGCGGCAGAGATACCAAATTTCCCGAGCCTTTTTCTGTCCGACGATGCGGGCGAGGTAACTTGAACCGAGTCCACCATCGAAGCTTCCAACCTTAGGGCCAGTCTGGCCGAAGCGGGCGTTGTCGGCGGCGACGGTTAGATCGCAAACGATGTGTAGGACATGTCCGCCACCGATCGCGTAGCCAGCAACCATCGCCACCACCGGCTTGGGTAATGAGCGGATTTTTTTCTGCAGATCCAATACATTGAGGCGAGGGATGCCGTCGTTGCCGACGTAGCCAGCGTGGCCACGCACACGTTGATCGCCGCCAGAGCAGAACGCAAGATCGCCTTCACCGGTGAGAATAATCACGCCGACCTGTGGGTCTTCGTGCGCCATATCGAAAGCGCGCAGCATTTCAGTGACGGTTTTGGGTCGGAATGCATTACGCACTTCGGGTCGGTTGATCGTAATCTTGGCGATCGCACCGTCTTCGGAGGTCTCGTAACGGATGTCTTCGAAATCAAATTTGGAAATCCACATGGCTGGAAAATGAAGCAGCAAAGAGCTTGTCGCAATCAAAACAAGCTCTCTGCGAAAATCTCTACCTCGGCGAAGGGTAGGCCGGAGAGGAGGCCGTAGGCGTCGTTTCGGTAAAGCCGGGCGCGCATGCTGGCGGGGCTGGACATTCCGCAGAGGAAGCGGGCGAGTTGGCGTGGTGTGCCGAGTGCGGCATGTTTTTCTACGAGCAAGGATTGGATTTGCGTGTGTTCGTTCTGGGTGATTTTGCGGGGCTTGGTGCGTTTGAGTTTCACTGGAGCAACGCCGCGGCAGCGATCGCAATGACCGCACGGGCTATCCATTTTCTCTCCGAAATGAGCGAGCAAGGTTTGGGTGAGGCAGCGTTTTCCCTGTGCGAGCGCGAGCACTTGATTTAGTCGGTCGAGCTCGCGCACCTCACGTTCCTGGAGCTTTTCCGCCATCTCTGCGGAAATCGATTTCGGATCGGCGTCGGTTTTTTTGAGCCGATACGCCTGCCTCCAACCCGATTTTTTCAGAGCGATATCGCCGCCGGTTTCCAGTTCTGAAATGAGTTCGCGGAGGGCATCGGAAGAGATTCCAAGCTCGGGTGCGACATCGGGGATTTTCACGGAAAGCCATTTCCAGTCGGCATCCAGAGGAGCGAAGAGGTGTTCTAGGTGTTTGCGTTCTTTCGGTTTACGTCCCGCCAGCAGCGACTTCAGCGGACGCAGCAGTTTCACGCGATAGGTATCAAAACTTTTTCCTCCGACTTCCAGAATTCCATCCATTTCCAGATAGGTGAAAATCGTTTCGATCACGGTTTGGCGGATATCGCAGGTCGATGCGAGTTCGTAGATCGAGACATCAAATGTTTCGCCCAAACGCAGCACCCGTTCTAACAGATTCCGCACCGCTCGTTCGCTGGGGATATCGGAGAAGATGAAATTTTCGAGGACCGTTCGATCATCCACGCAGGCGAGTAGATCGCAGATCGCGAGTTGCCCGTCGCGTCCGGCGCGGCCGATTTCCTGAGTGTAACCTTCGAGGCTTTTCGGGAGGTTGTAATGAAACACCGCACGTATATCGGATTTATCCACGCCCATTCCGAAAGCGATCGTTGCGACCACGATCTCGATTTCTCCGCCCATGAATTCCTCCTGGATTTCCCGGCGTAGATCGGATCGCAGTCCCGCATGATAGGCGCGCGCGGCGATTTGATTTTTGCTGAGAAAGGTTGCGATTTCCTCAGCGGTTTCCTGGCGGGTGACGTAGATGATCGCGGGTTTAGCAGAAGCCCGAACTTTCTCTAACAAAATGGATTTCCGATTTTCCACCGAACACGGCGTGATACGCAAATCGAGGTTGGATCGATGAAAGCTCAGCTTCACCACATCTTTTTTTGCGATGCGGAACTGGCGGCGGATATCGGTTTCAACTTTCGGGGTCGCGGTGGCGGTGAGTGCGAGGATTCTGCTTACGCGGAGTTTACGGAAAATCGTGGCGAGCTTGAGGTAGTCGGGTCGGAAATTATGGCCCCATTCGGAAATGCAATGCGCTTCATCGACCGCGATCAGGGAAATTTTCACGCCTTTGAGGGATTTCTGGAATTCGGCATTCGCGAGTTTTTCGGGTGAAACATACAACAGTTTCAACTGGCCTTGTTTGAGTTGAGAGACGGTTTCGGCGTAATGATCGGTACTGAGGGTGGAATCCAAACGTGCGGCCGCCACGCCTTTTGCGATCAAGCCATCGACCTGATCTTTCATCAAGGCAAGCAGTGGCGAGACGATTAACGCGGTTCCATCTAACAACACGGCGGGAAGTTGGTAGCACAGTGATTTCCCCCCACCGGTCGGGAAAATCGCCAAAGCCGAACGCTCTTCCATCAAAAACGCAACGACCTCCGCCTGCCCTGCCCGCAGTTCGCCAAAGCCGAAAATATTTCGTAACGTATCGTTCACTCCCGCCTTGATACGCGGATTTATCAGCGGCGTCCACGGTCAACCTTTCGCTGGAAAATTTCTTTCCGTGACGTGCTTGCAAGTCCAAGATCCGATTCAACGTATCCATCAATCTATGAAATATTTTTTCCTCCTAGGACTTTTTGCCTGTTCTTCACTGCATGCGGAAACCGCGCTGAAAACCGCGCCGACGGAACTTGGAAAAGTGACCACGGAAATGGCGAGCGCTGCCAATGCCCTGATCGCAGCGCTCAATAAAGAACAAGCAGAGAAAGCGCGTTTTCCCTTCGATTCCGAGCAACGCGAAACATGGGGTTTTGTGCCGCGCGAGCGCAAAGGGATTCCTCTGGAAGCGCTCGATGAAAAGCAGGTCGGCCTTGTGCGTGACGTGTTAAAAACCGCGCTGAGCGATACCGGTTTAAAAAAGGTGGATGCGATCATGGCCTTGGAAGCATTTCTAGCGGAGATCGAAAAACGTCCGGACTTCCGGAATCCGAAAGCATATTTCACATCGATCTTCGGCGAGCCGTCTGCGACTGGCACATGGGCATGGCGATTTGAAGGGCATCACCTGTCGCTCAACTACACGATCGTCGATGGCAAAGCGGTGAGCGTAACTCCGTCGTTTTTCGCAGCGAATCCGGGTGAGGTGAAAATCGAGCACAAGATGAAAGGCACGCGCCCGTTTCATGAAGAAGAAGACCTCGCGCGTGCACTCGTCACCACTTTAAAAGAAACCGGCAAGGAAGTGATCTTTTCCGATAAAGCTCCGGCTGATATTCTCACGGCGGAGGATCGCGCGGTGAAACAACTTGAACCCGTTGGAATCAAGGCCACAGAAATGACGGAGACTCAGCAAAAAGCCCTGGTGGAATTGATCGCGGTGTATGCGAATCGCCACCGCAAAGAGCTGGCGGAAAATGACCTCAAAACGATTCAGGCGGATTTGAAAAACCTGCGTTTCGGTTGGGCGGGCGGAATCAAGCGTGACGAGCCTTATTACTATCGCATCCAGGGAACGACGTTTCTTGTGGAGGTCGCGAACGTGCAAAATAACGGCAACCATTTCCACGGTGTATGGCGGGACGCGAAGAATGACTTTGGCCGTGATCTGTTAGGCGGACATGTGAAGCATGAGCATTGAAGAACAAGAAGACGAATGGATCGATGTTGGAACTTATCCCACTCTGGATGAGGCTCATGAACGTGCGTTGGTTGCACTTTCGATGGGGGAGGCGATACGGGTGGAGCATGGCGATCAGCCGGGTGAGTTCGATCTTCAGGTGGAACCGTATGCGGCGGTGAAAATTTCTGAAGAGATTCGTCAATACGAGGCGGAGGCTGAAGTTGTTATATATCCGGCCATTGTCCCGTCGAACTGGGCTAAATATCCTGCGGGCTGGGGTTATTATCTGATTTGGGCGTTGGTGCTGATAGCGGTTTTTCATTTTCAACAAAGCAATATCTCTCTGGCGGACCGTGGCGCATCATCCAGCATAGGTTTGATGAAAGACGGCGAATGGTGGCGTCCCTTCACGGCTCTCTTTCTGCACGCGGATATTGGGCATTTGCTCGGCAATCTTGCGAGCGGTGCGTTGTTTGGCATGCTCGTCTCGAAATCGATCGGTCCGCTGAAGGCTTGGGCGATGATTCTACTTTCAGGAACGGTGGGTAACGCGATCACCTCCGTGCTCACATATCCAGATTCGTTTACCTCAATCGGCGCATCCACAGTCGTTTTCGGAGCGCTGGGGATTTTGTCTGGAATCGGGTTGGTGGAGAATCTGCGTGAAAAAGTCAGCCTGCCATGGGTGCGAGTGCTGGCACCACTTTTGGCGGGATTTGTTTTACTTGGTTTGCTTGGCGGCGCGGAAGCGGGCTCACGAACAGATGTCCTTGGTCACGTTTTCGGTTTCTCTGCTGGGGTAATAGCTGGAATCGCTTGTCGGTATTTTGTAACAAGCGAGACGTTGCAAGAGTTCCCGAAAAAGTCTAGCTAGGGCTGTGACTTCCACGGGAATACGACAAAATGGAGATGAGGCTCGCCTATGGTTGGTGGCGCTTTTGATATCCGTTGTACTGAATGTGGGATTGTTGGGGTGGGTGAGCTACAAGGCTGTTCTTTCAGAAATCTCCAGGAAAAACATACCCTCGAAATCCCAGCCAGAATCGGTCGTAAGCGTATTTCCAGATATGTTTGTGAAAGAAGACGCTGAGGTGAAAGCCGTCGTCGCCGAGCAAGAAGCTGTGCGCACATCTGATGATCAAACCAGTCCAATAGCACCTTCGAGCCGCCGCTACATTGGCGAGCGTAATACTCAAGCAACGAGTGATCGCGCCCCCACAAATGATGACGCAACCATGCCATCTCAGGTCGGCCGCGAAGTAGCGCCCGAAGAGCAACCTGAAACGACAGAGAGCGTTTATCAAGATGGTAGGCTTGATACACCGCTCCAATCTACGGTTCCGAATCAGCCCGCGACATTGCCTGGAGAAGTGGCCAATCCGCTTACGCCTTCAGCAGAAAAAATAAACGGTGAGACGCAGCCCGATCCTGCTGAAGCAGACGTCAACCAAACGGCGGTGAGAGAAAAACTATTAGACGGCCCGAATAGTGTTGAGAGAGAGGTGTCAAAAGCTGAGGTCACAGAAAATATCAAGCCACGTGAAGAAAAGAAAACTCGTGATGGAGATGCTAAGGATTTGTCACAGAAAAAAGCTGATGAGCAGTCAAAGCTGAAAACTACCCCATCTAGTGCGAAGATGCGCGATCCGGCGTTCAGCGGTAACCAGACCAAGACAGCGATCCGTGGCAGCATTTCACGCACAGGTCGCAGTGCGTTGGATGTGGTCGATACTCCTATGGGGCGTTACCAAGCACAGATCAGCCGTGCTGTTGAGTTGGCATGGCAGAGGAATTGCGTAAAGCGTCGCGATTTTATCGTTCCGGGTTACCTCACTGCTAGGTTTTTCCTTGATGAAAAGGGGAGGGTCACGAGTCTCAGTTTGGTTGGAGACATCGAAGGTGGAGAAATTCAAAAAGGATTTACGATCGATTCCATTCGCGAAGCTTCAATTCCAGCTATGCCGACAGAGGTTAGAAAAGAAATGGCAGGCGATTCCCTTGAACTGATTTACAACTTTTACTTTTAACTAACAGAAAACTTATGGATTACCTCGCTATCTCCGTCACTGATACCGCATTCAAATTTATGGATAAAGGCGGTATGTTCATGTATCCACTGCTGCTTTGTTCCATTACGGGATTGGCTGCTATCGGATTCAAATTACTTGCGCTTTCTCGTAATCGGATCGCTCCGGCTCAACTCACGGCAGTCCTTGAAAATTCCAGCGGAGATATTCAAAAAGTCCGTAAAGAACTTGAAAATCATGAAAGCGCGCTTTCTCGGCTCGCTTCAGTTGGACTCAAACATCAGCACAAAGATATCCAACATATAAGCCATGCCGTCGAAGTTGCAGCTCGTGAGGAAGTCGTAAAAATGCATGCAGGAATGGGAGTGCTGGATGTCGTCATAACCGTTGCTCCACTCCTTGGGTTACTCGGAACGGCCTCTGGACTTGTCACCATTTTCGAGGGGCTCGGAGAAACAACTGACTACCTCGCAATCGCACGAGGAATCGCGGAAGCCCTCATTACAACCATTTCCGGCCTAGTCATCGCCGTTCCATGCGTCGTGGCACACAGTTATTTCATGCGCCGCATCGAACTCCTCACCGCTCGTATGGAATCCGTTCTGTCCGATTTTGTCGCCGCTTGCTCGAATTCTAAATAGCCTCCCTGATGAATTTTTACCGAATACAACGCAAGCGCCCGGAAGTGCCGATCGTCTCAATGATCGACATCCTCTTCATCTTGCTGATCTTTTTTATTGTCTCGATGTCATTCAAAAAACCACGTGAGGTTTTACACATCGAGTTGCCGACAGTGAAAGAAATCACCTCTAACAAAATCACGGATACGCGCTCGGTGATCGCGGTCGATTCGCTTGGAAACATCAAGCTCGATGGACTTGCTGTTCCAGAGGGGTTACTCGGAACGTATCTGACTGCATTTCAAAAGCAAAATCCTGGGCGTAAACTCGAACTGGAAGCAGATCGGCGGTTGCCACTGGAACGCCTGCTACAGATCTGGGATGCTTTAAGCAAAGCGGGAATACGCATCAACGAAGTCCCAGCGCGGATTCAGATCGGTGCGGAGTAGAGTTTAAATTCCTTAAAGCGCTAACGACAGTTCAGCAATTTTTTTGCAGAGCTCTGGGAAAGGTAGTCCATCGGCGGCGGCGGATTTTGGGAGGAGGGAGGTTTCGGTCATGCCGGGGATGGTGTTGGCTTCTAGGACATAGGGATTTTTGTTAGAATCCAACATCACATCGACACGTGAATAGACTTCGAGTCCGAGAGCTTTATGGGCGGCGACTGCGGCGGCTTGGACCTTGATCGTGGTTTCGAGATCGATGTCCGCAGGGCAGATGTATTGTGAGCCTTTGCTTAGGCCAGTGAGCCATGGGTATTTGGCGGCCATGTCATAAACGCCTTCCGGTGGAATGATGTGGATGACGGGATAAGCGATTCCGTCAATCACAGGCACGGTGAGCTCCAGGCCAGAGATATATTCTTCGATGAGCAAATCTTTCGAATGCTCGGAGGCTTTGGTGATCGCGGCTTCTCCTTGGTCTTGGGATTTGACGATTTCGATGCCGACCGATGAGCCTTCGCGTGGCGGTTTGACCACGAAGGGCGCGGGAAACGAGGGAAGGACTGGGCCGTTTGTGCAATCGATGATTTCCGATTTCGGGGTCGGGACTCCGGCGGCGAGGAAGGCTTGCTTGGCGAGGCCTTTATCGAACGCGATGCGGGAAGAGTTTGCGCGGGCTCCGGTGTAGGGAATGCCTTTTTTGTCGAGGATGGTTTGGAGTTGGCCGTCTTCACCAAAGGTTCCGTGGATCAGGTTGAAGCAAAGGCCGGTGCCTTCGGGTAAATCGATTTCGGTGGATGTGACATCGACTGGAACCGCATCAAGCCCGAGTGAGAGTAGAGCTTTGAGCACGGCATTTCCAGAAGCAAGCGAGACCTGGCGTTCAGAACCAGGTCCGCCCATGAGGACAGCGATTTTGATGTTAGAGAGTGGCATAAGATTTGAAGATTTTCACCGCAGAGACGCAGAGGTCACAGAGGGTCGCAGAGCGGATTCTAAGGGAACTATTATGTCTTACTTGAAATTTGAAAATTGGAATTTGAAATTTAAAACAATGTCTCATCGTCTCCGATGATTTTGACTTCGGTTTCTAGATCGATGTTGTGTTTTTCTTTGGCGGTTTTGCGGATGGAGTCGATGAGGGTGAGGATATCTTTGGCGGTGGCTTTGCCGTTGTTGACGATGAAGTTTCCGTGGACTTCTGAGACGGCGGCGTTGCCGACGGATTGTCCTTTCAGGCCGAGTGTATCGATCAAGCGACCTGCGGGAATTTCCTCGGGATTTTTGAACGTGCAGCCAGCGGAAGCGGCGATGGGTTGGGAGTCTTTGCGTTTGTCACGGGATTCCTGCCAGCGTTGTTTGATGTTTTCGTGGGTGTCGTTTTTGCCTTTGAAAACGGCTTGGAGAGCGAAGTTGCGGCGCAGCTCTTGGACGTTGCGGTAGTTGGAGACGATCTCGTCGCGCTCGCGGGTGCGGATGACTCCGTCTTCATCGAGGAAAGTCACGCGGACGACTTGGTCAAAGGTTTCAATGCCCATCGCTCCGGCGTTCATGCGAAGGGAACCGCCGACATTTCCTGGTATACCTTCCATCCACTCGAATCCGCCGATGCCGTGAGCGCCTGCGAAGGAGGCGAGTTTTTTCAAACGCACGCCAACGCCAGCAGTGACGTGACCTTTGGCGTCGATACTGAGTTCAGAAAACGCTCCGCCGTTTGGATGAATCACTGCGCCGCGGATTCCGCCGTCTTTGACGAGCAAGTTCGAACCGCGACCGACAACCCTTATCGGCAGCCCTCGCTCGCGGCAGGAATCGACAAGGAAGGCGAAGGCGTAAAAGGATTGTGGCTCGAACCAGAATTGCGCGGGGCCGCCTACTAGGAGTGTAGTATGTTTACGCATCGGCTCATAGAGCTTGCCGAGAATTTCACCGGGAGGAGCGACAGAGCGGAGTTCCTCAAATGTTTTTAGATCGCGGCAGATGCGGGTTCCGACTTCATGGACGTTTCCTGCACCAAGAGTGATGAGGAGATCACCGGGTTCGAGCGCGTTACCGACGATGTGGTGAGCGGTATTGATGTCTGTTAGAAATTTTGCGGGAACATCGCCATGGACTTTCATCGCATCGACGATGGTTTGTCCGCTCACTCCTGGAATCGGCGCCTCGGAAGCTGGATAGACATCGGTGATAAAAACTTTATCGGCGGCTTGCAGGACTTTTCCGAAATCGTCGGCTAACAACTGGGTGCGCGTGAAGCGATGCGGTTGGAACAGAACGACGAGACGTGATGGCTTGAGCGAGCGAGCGGTTTGGATCGTGGCTGCGAGCTCGGTGGGATGGTGGCCGTAGTCGTCGACGATGCGGAATTCTTTGGAGAGATACTTGGTTTCAAAACGGCGTTTCGCACCGGCGAAGGAGGACAGGGCGCGGGCGATGAGGGAGAAATCTGCCCCACAGGTATCGGCCACAGCGATCGCGGCGAGGGCGTTGAGGATGTTGTGTTCACCGGGGATGGCGAGTTCGATATCACCGAGCACTTTGCCGTTTTCCTTTACGGTGAATGCAGAAGATCCTTTGAGATCGCGGATGTCGGAGGCGGTGTAGTTGGTCTGGTCATCGGTCGTTTCCCAGCCGTAGGAGATCGCATTTTTACGTCCCGCACAGATCTCGTTTGCGACCGGGCTTTCAGCGCAATACACTATATTTCCAGTAGTTTGATCGGCGAGTTTAGAAAAGACCTCTTTGATGTGATCGATGTCGCGATAGAAATCGAGATGCTCTGCCTCGATGTTGAGGATGACCGAGTGACGTGGTTTGTAGAGTGCGAGTGTGCCATCGGATTCATCACCTTCGGCAACCATCAGTTCGCCATCGGGTTCCCATTTTGCGTTTGCGCCAAGGATAGGAATTTCCGCACCGACGTAGTAGGAAGGTTGTTGGCCACATTCACGCAGTAAATGCGCGGTCATCGATGAGGTTGTAGTTTTTCCGTGGGTTCCGGAAATGACGATACCGGCCTTCGTATGCAGAATCGCGGCAAGGCATTCCGCGCGGCGAATCATCGGGATGTTAGCAAGTTTGGCTGCGGCGAAAGCGGGATTCGTTGGGCTGATGGCGGAGGAATAAACCACAAGCTCAGCAGCTTTCACGGGTTCGGCTGTTTGCGGGCAGAAGAATTTCAGACCGAGCTTTTGCATGCGGTCGGTTTCCGAAGTCGTGACGCGATCGCATCCGGAAACGTTGTGACCCATACCGAGTAGGAGAAGAGCGAGCCCGCTCATGCCCGAGCCGGCAACGCCGATGAGGTGGATGTTGAGCGGTTTGGAGAGGTCGGTCAGGTCCCGTGTTGTTTCGTTTGCAGCCATTTCAGAGGCGCGAAGTTGGCGGGTTTCGCGGGCTTCGGCAATGGGAAAGCGGGTGGGAGAATAGAAAGGGGGAATATTTCAACGCAAAGCCGCAGAGGTCGCAGAGGGACGCAAAGTTCTGGTTGATAAAATTTTATTTGTTCTGGGGTAGCGGGGTCTAGATCGCGGCGAGAATGAGCGAAGCAACTTTTTCTGCGGCATCGGGTATGGCGAGGGATTTGGAGGCGGTGGACATGTTTTTGAGTGCGCCGGGGTTAGTGAGGAGTTGGGAGAGGAGCTCGGCTAGGGAGGCGGGGGTGAGTTCTTTTTCCTGGATGAGTTTGGCGGCGTTGGCGTCGGCGAAGACTTTGGCGTTGGCGGTTTGGTGATCGTCTGCGGCGTAGGGGAAGGGGACGAGGACGGAGGGCAGGCCGGCGAGGGATATTTCTGTTAGAGTGGAGGCGCCGGAGCGGGCAACAGCGAGGTCGGCGCAGGCGTAGGCGTAGGGCATTTGATCGCAGAAGCCGATGAGTTGGTAGCCGGGGCGTTGTTGGGGGTGCTCGGCTTGGATGCGCGGGAGGTCGCCGGGGCCGGCGATGTGGAGAATTTGGATTTCAGGAGGAAGAGAGTTCGCGGCTTCGGCGATGAGTTGGTTGAGGCGGAACGCGCCTTGGGAACCGCCGGTGACGAGGAGGGTAGTTTTGTTAGGATCGAGCCCGAAATGTTTCGCGGCATCGGCGCGGGAGGGGAGGTTGAGGATTTCCGGGCGGGCGGGGGTTCCTGTTAGATGAGTGGCAGTTTTGAAAAACGCTGCGGCGGGTTGGAGGCCGATGAAGACTTTGGTGCAGAAGCGCGAGGTGAGAATATTGGCACGACCTGGGCGAGCATTGGAGTCGTGGACGAAAGTTTTTTTGCCGAGTTTGTGACCGGCGTATACGGGAGGCAGTGAAGTGAAGCCACCCATGCCGAGAACTGCATCGGCTCCGAATTCGCGGATGATTTTTTTCGAGGTCTGGATGGATTGATAGAGCGCCCAAAGGAAGGGAATCATTTTCGGCGAAAGCGTTTTCGGTTTCGCGATTGCAGGGACGACTTTGAAATTGAGGTGCGGGTATTTCGCGGATGCCTGGGAGTCGATTTTCTTTTGGGAGATCAGCAGTAGAGGTTCGTGGCCTTGGGCGAGAAAGCTTTCAGCAACTGCAATACCAGGGAATAGGTGGCCACCAGTGCCACCGCAAGCGATGAGGATTTTCATAGTGAATGGAAAGTGATTAGTGGATCGTGATCAGCGAAAGAATTTTGAACCGCTAAGAACGCTAAGTTCGCCAAGGAAGAGATTTGGAATTCAGGATCCATGTTTATTTCTTCTCTTACTTTGCGAACTTGGCGGTGAGAAAACTACGCCAATCCAGCCCGAACCAAAAGCGCTTCTGGATCGGCGGGGCGGGACATGAAGTTTTGGTAGAGGACTTCGGGTGGGGCTGAGTTTCCTTTTGAGAGAATGTTCTCGCGGAAGGACATTCCAGTTTCGGGGTTGAGGATGCCTTCGTTTTTGAAACGAGAGAAGGCATCGGCGTCTAGAACCTCCGCCCATTTGTAGGAGTAGTAACCGGCAGCATATCCGGTGGGGGATGAGAAGAGGTGATTGAAACGCAAGGCCATGGATGGGGCTTGGGTTTTGAACGATGCGCGGTAATCGGCGAGGATTTCGCGATCGACTTCTTGGAGGTCGCGTCCGAGGTATTTTTCGGGATGAAGGTGGAGTTCTAGGTCGAGTTTTCCGAGGGCGAGTTGGCGCATGAAAACGGTGGCAGACATGTAGTTTTTTGCGGCGACCATTTTTTGGAAAAGGGCTTCGGGAATCGGTTCGCCAGTTTGGTAATGGCGGGCAAAGAGATCGAGCGTTTCGCGTTCCCAGCAGAAATTTTCCATGATCTGGGATGGGAGTTCGACGAAGTCCCAAGCGACGTTGGTGCCGGAAAGGGATTTTACGGGGACGTGCGAAAGAAGTCCGTGGAGAAGGTGGCCGAACTCGTGGAAGATCGTTTCGACTTCGCGGTGTGTTAGAAGAGCCGGGGTGTCGTCAACGGGAGGCGACATGTTGCCGATGATGAGGCCAAGGTGAGGCTCGCCGAGTGCACCGGTGTGGATGGAGTTCATCCAAGCGCCGCCTCGTTTGGTTTCGCGTGGATGCCAATCGGCGTAGAACGAGCCGAGGTGTTTCTTGCTGTTCGAATCGTGGATTTCGTAAAACGTCACTTCTGGATGCCAGATGTCCGGCGCGTCGGTTTTATTAGAAGCGATGTTGATCGTTTCTTTTTGGATGATGTTGATTCCGAAAATTTTTGAGGCGATGCCGAACATTCCTTCCATGACTCCGGTGACGGGGAAATAGGGCCGGAGATCTTCGTCATCAATGTCGTAAAATTCTTTGCGTTGGCGCTCTGCCCAGTAGGAAATTTCCCATGGCTCGAGTTGTTCGGGAGCGGTGGAGGTTTTGGCAGCTTTGTATTCGGAAAGGCGTTTGGCGTCGGCTAGAAAGCCATCGCGGATTTTTGCGTGAATGCTTTCGACGAAGGCGAGAGCGGTTTCGCCGTTGCGAGCCATGCGGCGTTGGAGGGTCAGGTCGGCGAAATTTGTGTGACCGAGGACTTCGGCTTTTTCTTTGCGGAGTTCGAGGATTTTCCAGACGAGTTCTGAGTTGTCGTAAGGAGCTTCTGAGCCGACGGTTGCCGAGGCTTGCCAGACGGTTTTGCGAAGTTGCTCGTCATGCGCGTGTTGCAAAATGGGCGACATGGAGGGAGCTTGCAGCGTGATGCGCCATGCTGGGGCTTCAATGTTTTTGGAACGAGCATTTGCGGCGGCCGCGGCTTTTGCGGAATCGGGAAGGCCGTCGAGTTTCGATTCATCGGTGATGATCAGTTCCCATGCGTTGGTGGCATCGAGAACGTTCTCAGAATATTTTTTGGTGAGTTTGGAAAGCTCTGCATCGACGGCGGCGATCCGGGTTTTTTCTGCATCGGGTAATGCCGCTCCGGATTCGATGAAATCCGCGATAGATTCTTTGATGTGGCGCTGCTGAATTTCCGTTAGGGACTTTGTGGCTTCACTTTGTGCAGCCGTGTTAAGCACTTTGAACAGGCGAGGGTTGAGTGAGAGGGAGGAGTAGAAATCCGTGACGTCGGGGAGGAGTTTGTTGATGGCCTCGCGTTGGGCTGGGTTGTCAGAAACGGAGTCGAGATGTTGGAGGCGTCCCCAGCCACGCGAGAGAGATTCTGTCACGTTTTCGAGGGCAAGAAAGCTGGAATCGTAGGTCGCTTTGGCAGGATCTTGAGCAGCGATTTTTTCGATGTTTTCTTCAGCTTCTGCAAGGGCATGGCGGATGGAAGGCTCGATGGCTTCTGCGGTGAAGGTGGACCATTTGGGAAGGAATTCTGGTGAGAGAAAGGGATGCATGATTATAAATTCTAAATTTTAAATCTCAAATAAGAGAATGTTCTTACAGCGTTTCCGTTAGAACGAGGACGCCTACAGTTACGCCGATAAAGATTCGGTAATATCCGAAGCCCTGGAGTCCGTGGGATTGGAGAAAAGTGACCAGCCATTTCACGGCGAAGGCAGCGGAGATTGTGGCGGCGATGATGCCTGCTGCAAGGGGGATTGGGCCGTAGGTTTCCCACATGAGCTTGGTGCCGCCAAACCATGTTTCGTATTGCGGGCCGGCGCCTTCGATGGCCCAGATGGCTTTTTTAAAAGTGGCGGCTGAAAGTGTTAGGACTCCGAGCAGGAAAGAATATTCCACGGCTGCTTTAACGGAGAGGCCGACGATGAGTCCGCCGCAAATGGTCATGAGCGAGCGTGAAGTTCCGGGCCACATGGCAACGCATTGGAGAAGCCCGATGAACAGAGCGGATTGCCATGCGAGCTTGAGGATGTCGCGGCCGTTTCCACGAGGTGGATTTTTTCTTCTCCACGAGACCGTCCAGATGATGCCGATGCCACCGATGATCCATGCGGCGATGACGGGCCACATTCCGAAAAGATTTTCCTCGATAATATCGTTGAACAGCATTCCAAGAACGGCAGCGGGGAGGAAGCCGACTAGAACTGCGATGGCGAGGTTGAGGCCTTCAGGATCTTGGCCGAAGACGCCTTTGATCATACGGATCACGTATTTGTAATACAGCCCGAGCACGGCGAGAATGGCGCCGCCTTGAATGCAGATGGCAAATGCATCGGCGGCGAGTTTGGCATTTCCCTCATGAGTGCCAATACCCATCAGCCTCTGGGCGACGATGAGGTGTCCGGTTGAGGATACAGGGAGGTATTCGGTGATGCCTTCGATGAGGCCGAGAAGGATAGCTTGCCAGATTTCCATGATTGCTTGGGCAGATGGTGGAAGGAGATTAGCCTCAGGGCAAGGCTTGGATGAAATTTGACCACATGAATATGAGTATTGGACATTGCGCCTTTGAGAAGGCATGCAAAGTTGGGTTCGCACAAAGGGATGAAAGAAAAATACTTAATTTTGGTTCGAAAGAGCTACCGGATGCTGAAGCATCGGAGATTGCGTGATCGGCCATGGTGGCGTGCGATGACAAAGCCTTTGTTTGATCGGGCTCTGTGGATTCCGTGCCGTGATACGGTGGCGGCTGGTCTGGCGATTGGTTGTTTCTTTTCGATGCTTCTGGTTCTGCCTTTACAATCGCTTTTCGCGGCGGTTGTGGCGATGCGATTTCGAGTGAATGTGCCGTTTGCGATCTTGGCTTGTTTCATTTCCAATATGTTTACGAATCTGCCGATTGGGTTGGTGCAGGTCGCGATTGGGGATTGGATGAGGAAAACCCTAGGAATTAAGGTGATGGGCTTCGAAAATGTGCAAATCCCCATTATGGACATGCATCTCAATGCTGCGAGTTTTATACTCGGGATGATTGTCTCTGGGGTTTTGCTGGCTCTGTTGGCGTTTCCTGTTGTGCATCTATTTTCAGCGATCATGCCGCATCATCTGCCGGTGCTGAAGCGTCGTCCAAAGCCGGTAGAAAAGGTGAGCTGAGGTTTTTTAGTTGGACAGGAGGGGTGAAGTCGGAGCCTCATTTCGCCAGATATGATTCCGAACGTTCTGGCAGAAAGATATTCCTCCGCAGGTATGAATGACATTTGGTCTGCTGAAGGGCGGATCGTTTTGGAGAGGGAGTATTGGATCGCGGTGATGAAAGCGCAGCGAGATCTGGGTTTGGGGATTTCTACGGAAGCGATTGCGGCTTATGAAAAAGTCAAAAATCAGGTGGATGTGGGGTCGATCATGGCGCGTGAGCGCGTGACGCGGCACGATGTGAAGGCGAGGATCGAAGAATTTAACGGGCTTTCAGGACACGAGGAAATTCACAAAGGCCTGACCTCGCGAGATCTGACGGAAAACGTCGAGCAGCTTCAGGTTTTCAGGAGTTTATTGGTCATTCGGGACAAAACGATTGCGGCGCTGCGCCGGATGCGCGAGCGCGCGGAGCAGTGGGACGATGTGGTGTTGACGGCGCGCACGCATAACGTCGCGGCGCAACCGACGACTCTCGGTAAACGCATTGCGATGTTTGGCGAGGAGCTACAATCTGGTTTGGGTGTTTTAGAAAATGTAATTTCGGGCTACGCGGTGCGCGGCTTGAAAGGTGCGGTCGGCACGCAGATGGATCAGCTTTCCTTGTTTGAGGGCGATGCAGAGAAAGTGGCTGAGCTTGAAGGACGGATTGTGAAACATCTCGGCATACCGCATCAGTGGGACAACGTGGGTCAGGTGTATCCGCGTTCTTTGGATATGCGTGTGGTTTCAGTTCTAACAGAACTTGCGAGCGGGCCTTCGTCGTTTTGCAAGACCCTGCGCCTGATGGCTGGAAATGAAACGGCGAGCGAGGGATTTGCACCGGGTCAAACGGGTTCCAGCGCGATGCCGCACAAGATGAACTCGCGCTCCTGTGAGCGGGTGAATGGTTTCCATGTGATCCTCAAAGGATATCTCGCGATGGCGGCGGGGCTTGCGGGTGATCAGTGGAACGAGGGCGATGTTTCTTGTTCCGTGGTGCGCCGCGTGATGTTGCCGGATGCGTTTTTTGCTTTGGACGGAATGTTTGAAACTTACCTGACGATTCTTGATCAGATGGATGCTTACGAAGCAGTAATCGCTGCGGAGACCGCGCGTTACTTGCCTTTCCTGATGACGACTACCGTGATGATGGAAGCTGTGAAACGCGGGGTGGGTCGTGAAACGGCGCACAAGGCGATCAAGGAACACGCCGTCGCCACCGTCGCCGATATGCGCACGGGCGCGGTGGAGAAAAACAATTTGATCGAGCGCCTTGCCGGCGATGATCGACTCGGTCTCAGTCGCGCTGAGCTCGATGAAATTTTACGCAAAGGCGACCAAGAGGTAGGAGCTGCGAAAGCACAGGTCGCGAAGTTTGCTAAGAATATCCGCTTGTTAGAAAAGCAGTGGCCAGAGGCTGCGGCTTATGTGCCGGGTGGAATTCTTTAATTATAACGGGGCTCACCTCGGTTTCGCGGCGAATGCGGCGGAGTCTTTTGCTGCGCGTGTTATTTCGCCGGGTTTTCCGAGGAAGCCAAGGTCGCCGAGCCATACATCGAAGCGATCTGACCAAGATGCGTAGGGAATTTCATTTGGGCCGCGTGCTGGGTTGCCGTGACCGCCGCGTGCGTAGATGTGCATTTCCACGTTGGGAACTCCTGCCAAGAGCATGGGGTTGAAGTAGTCCGTCGCCCATACTGCGTGGATCTTATCGGTGGAGCCGGAGCAGGCGATAAAGGCTGGCGGGACGTTGGCTGGGATTACCGTGGCTGGATCGCGGGTGAAAGATGTTGGGCCTGGGTAGAGGAGACCGATGAAATCCGGTCGTGCTGAAACTTTCGCAAGTGGGTCTTTTTCGGAACTATTTTTCTTTTCGAATTCCGGGAATGCAAGGGCGGATGCTGCGGCGAGTTCTGCGCCTGCGGAGAAGCCCATGATTCCGATTTTATTTGGATCGATTTTCCACTCAGCGGCACGAGAGCGCACGATGCGGATGGCTTGTTGAGCATCGTAAGTCGCATCGGTATAAGGTTCATAGCCATCGCTGCGGAGACGATTGCGGAGGACGATGGTGGAGATGCCGAGTTTCGCGAAATGGGGAACCCATTCGACTCCCTCAGGATCAACCCAGAGAATTTTGTGACCGCCACCGGGCGCTAGGATGATGGCAGTGCCGGTGTTTTTTTCATCGTTTGGAGCGAGGTGGACTTCGATGGAAGGGTTGTGGATGTTGAGGACATTGATGATGGAGTCCTGTTTGACCTTGAAGGTGGAATTGTAATTTTCCGACTCACCGATGCGGGTTTGGTTGAGGAATGGAGAATCCGGCGGGTAGAGCGGGATGACTTCGCCTCCTGCAAGGATGGGCAGCGGTTTAAATGGCTCTGCAGCGAGGGCCGGGAGGAGCGAAACAATGAGGAGGGCTGCGATTTTCATAAAGTTAAGCAATCAGTTAGATGCTTTTCAGCTCAACTGCGTCTCCACTAGGAAACGATACGTTCCATTTGCGGCGTTGAGGTCGTCGTGAGTTCCTTGTTCGACGAGTTGGCCTTTGGAGATCACGAGGATTTGATCGGCGTGGCGCACGGTGGAGAGGCGGTGCGCGATCACCAACGAAGTGCGGTTTTTCATCAAACGCTCGAGGGCTTCGTTGACGAGGCGTTCGGATTCGGAATCGAGGGCGGAGGTGGCTTCGTCTAACAGTAAGATTTTCGGATCGGCGAGGATGGCGCGGGCGATGGCGATGCGTTGACGTTGGCCTCCGGAGAGTTTGGTGCCGCGTGGGCCGACCATGGTTTCGTAAGCACTCGGGAGCTCCGCGATGAAATCTTGGGCGTTGGCGAGTTTGGCGGCGTTTTCGATTTCTTCTTTCGGTGCGCCGGGTTTGCCGTAGGCGATATTTTCAGAAATCGTTCCGCCGAAGAGCATGACTTCCTGCGGAACGATGGCGATTTGTGAGCGCATGCAATCGAGCGAGATGTCTTGTGCATCGGTTCCGTCGAAAAGAATATTGCCGGAGGTAGGATCGTTGAAACCGAGGATGAGTGAGAACAAGGTGGATTTTCCAGCGCCCGACGGGCCGACGATGGCAGTGCGTTGACCTGAGGGGATTTGGAGGGAAATTTCGCTCAAAGTTCTGATCTCTGGACGGGATGAATAGTTGAAGGAAACGTTATCGAGTGAGATCTGACCTTTGAGCGCAATGCCGGTGTTTCCGTTTTTACGCTCGCCCTGCATGTCGAGAATTTCACGGAGTCGCTCGGTCGCGCCGGCGGTTTGTTGGAATTGAGAAATGATTTCCGGAAACGATCCGAGTGAGGCACCGACGAAGATGGAGAAGATGATGAAAAAGAAGAAATTCTCCCATGTGATATCGCCGACTGAATACATGCGTGCGCCATACCAGACGACGAAGGCGATCGTTCCGAACAGCACGAAGATGATGAATGAGAGGAAAGCTCCACGTGCTTTCGCGCCGCGCAACGTGACGGCGAGGAAGGATTGGAGCGAGGTCTCGTAGCGCTCGCATTCGAAGGGTTGATTGTTGAAGGCTTTCACATCCGCGATGTTCTGGACGGATTCTTCGATCACGGTTGAAGCTTCAGCGAGGGATTGCTGAGCGGCTTTCGAATGGTTACGAACTTTGCGTCCAAAAAAGGCGATGAGTAAAACGACGACTGGAATGCAGCCCAGCATCACGAAGGAGAGTTTCCAGGAGGCGATGAAAATAAAGATCAAGCCTCCGATGAGGACGACGGTTTGGCGGACGGCTTGGGGCACGGTGGTGAGGAGAGTTTCACGCACCAAAGCGAGATCTGCTGAGACGCGGTTGCTTAGGGAGCCCGCGCGTTGATCCTGAAAGTAAGGAACTGGCAAGTGCAGGAGATGTTTGAAAAGATCTTTGCGCAAGCGATTGAGCGCAGATTCGCCGGAACGGATGAAACCTTGGACGCGGAAATAACCAATCGTTGCTTGTAGGAAAAGAACCGCGATGAGTTTCAGGATGATCTCGTTGATCTTCGCGAGGATTTCCGCGGGCGGAACGGCGTTGCGTAGAGAATCGACCGGATTTCCGATGAGTTCTTTGAGAAAATAAGGGAAAGCCAGTGACAGACCAGCGGTGACAAACAACGCGATGAGCGAGGGGATGAAAATTTTCTTCTCAGTGAGTAAGTAAGAAAAAATCCAGCGATTAGAAGAGATCGGAGATTTTTTTTCCGCAGCGGGCATGCGGGATGGGAAACGATGAATGGCACGGAGTCAATGATGGTGATCATTCTTTGGTAAAGCTAATTGAGGTTTTCATTGATTCCGAGGCGTCGAAATGGCGGAATACAGGGCAACAAATGAAGAATTTTAAAATGCAGGTGAGTATCATCGCAACGATAGGCGCGTTGCTCTTGGTAGCTGGATGTGTTCCGGGTGTTGGCGGTGGGCAGATGGGAGATTTGGCGACAGGCGATGAAGGAGCCGTTGGCGGAATTCCCGAGGTGCCTAATCCTGACGACAAGATGGCCAAGGCGAGCGGAACTTCGCTTGCGCGTCTTCAGCGCGGACATGAGGTTTACATGTTGAAATGCGCGGAGTGCCATCATTACCAGCTCCCTGAAAATGTGGACATTATGGATTGGGAAGATGCCATGCCGAAAATGATTCGTCATGCCGGACTACCAAGCACGGACGAGAAGGCGGTGTTGGATTACGTGATCGCTGTGAAAAAACAGAAAGGTCAAAAGTATTAATTGAGGCTTACTTTCTGCTAGAAGTGAAAAAGCTGAGATGAGTGCACTGTAACGAACCCCGTGAAAAGTTATTTTCTAAGACGATTATTGCTGATCCCTCCGACATTGTTGGGGATCACCTTTTTCGTTTTCGCTATTACCCGTTTCGTGCCCGGCGGGCCGATGGACCGGATGCTGCAACAAGCGGCGGGAAATGCGGGGGAGAGAGGAAGTAAGAAGTCGGCAGCTGAAGCGAGCGGAGGATTGACGGAGGAGCAGTTGGAGGAGTTGGAGGAACAATATGGTTTGGATAAGTCTATGCCGGTTGCGTATTTGCGGTGGTTGGGGCTTTTACCGAAAGAGGTTTTTATATCCAAAGGCGTTTTCGGAGCGAGGGGTGATGATGCGATAGCCGGTAAAGAGAAAGATGTGGATAACCTAGCGACTCTGGTGCTGAAGGGCGACGGACGCTTGGTGCGAGTGCTCAAAAAGGATGGGAAAATCATTTCTGCGACTTACAAGACCGATGGTCAGAGCATAGAAAAAGATGGATGGAAGATCCGCTATGAAAACGAGGCCACACGTAAGGCGCGCTTTCGTAAAAGAAATGTGGAGGGAGCTGAAACACCTTCTTATCCGTCGCGGGCGGTGGCTTATCAAACTAAGTTAAGTGGATTATTGCAGGGGGATTTAGGACGCTCGACGGTTTACAACGAACCGGTATGGAAGATGATCTATGAGCGGGTGCCGATTGCTGTTTATTTCGGACTGCTGACTGCGATCGTTACGTATGGCGTGAGTTTGCCGTTGGGGGTTTTGAAGGCGCTGAAACATCGGACGTTTGTGGATAGTGCGAGTTCGATTTTAATTTTCATCGGGTATTCGATTCCGGGCTTCGCGTTGGGAGCCGTGTTGTTGGTTCATTTGGGAGCGAGGGCGAATTGGTTTCCCTTGTTTGGAATGACGAGTCCTGATTTCGAGGAGATGTCCTATTGGAATCAGATCAAAGATTTGGCGCATCATACGGTGCTGCCGTTGACGTGTTATTTGATAGGGGGCTTCGCGATGACGACGATGATGACGAAGAACAACTTGATGGATCAGCTGGCTGCGGATTATGTGCGGACTGCGGTGGCGAAGGGCGTTGGATACCGCAAGGCGGTATTCGGGCATGCGTTTCGCAATTCGATGATTCCGATTGCAACCAGTGCGGGTTCGTTGGTTGGAATTTTTATCGGGGGATCGCTGTTAGTTGAGACAGTATTTGATATCCAAGGATTCGGGTTATTGCAGTATCATGCGGTGTTGGCGAAGGATGTTCCGGTGATTATGGGAACTGTGACGATTTCGGCGTTCCTGATGCTGTTAGGAAATATTATTTCAGACGTTATCGTGGCAATGGTGGATCCGCGAATTAAATTCAAATGAGCAAACGATCGATAGGAATGGTGTTATTCATCCTGGGGCTGCTGGCCGCAGTGGGTGAGCTGTTCCAAATTGATTTTCCGACGGCGTGCTGGTTTTTCAGCACGAGTCGTGATGTTTCGGTGTTGGGTTTGCATTTCGGCAAGTTTCACTTCCTGTGGTTCGGTTGGTTCTGCAGCGCGCTGACGATGGGCGGTGGGATGTGGTTGCTGTTGGGTTCGTTTTTTGGCGGAGCTCCGAATCCGGTGACGATGCGACGGATCAAACGGTTCAAGGAAATCAAGAGAGGTTATTACTCATATCTGATTTTGTTAGCTTTGGTTGGCTTGGCGGCATTGGATCAAGTGGTCGTGGGAAATGAGGCCTTGGCGGTGCGTCATAAGGGGCAGTGGAGTTTTCCGGCGTTTTCACCTAAAGTATTCAAAGGAGCGGATTTTGGTATCGAGGGCGAGTTGGCGGATGCACCGGTGGATTATCGGCTACTCAAGAAGAAGCTGAAACATGAGAAACAGGTAAGCAATGACCGCGTGATTCTGCCGCTGATTCCTTATGCGCCGACGAATGATACGATGGGCCCGCGGTCGCTGGGAATGGTTTTGCGTGATGGTAAGTATTCGGAGTCTGGACGGAGGACGCCGTATTATGGTTTGGCAGCGACGTATCATGATGTTGACGAGGGAAGATTCCACATCCGCTATACTTTGAGGAAAGGGGTGTTCAGTGGCGCGGTGGATGGTCGGGATGAGAATGGGGAGTTGGTCTATAACGCTGTGTATGAGAAGGGTGCGAAGATCAAAGACTCTTACACTGGAAAAGGTAAAAAAGAGGATTTCCTCGCGATAAAGAGGAGTGAGTTGAGAGCGGTAAAATATCATCCGGCGCCGCCAATTTTTGAGGAGAAAAACTGGTTGGGCACGACATCGCAGGGAAGTGATGTGCTGGCGTATTTGTATGGCGGCCTGCAGGTGAATTTCAAAGCGGCGATCATTTTTCTGCCGATTGTATTCATCATTGGAATCGTGCTCGGAATGTTGATGGGATATCTCGGTGGTTTGTTTGACCTAGTGATGGATCGATTGATTGAAATATTTTCTAACATGCCGTTTTTGTTCGTGGTCATCATCTTTGCGAGTTTCGTGCCGGAGAAATACAAAGGATTGCCGGTGATTCTGACGATATTCATCATGTTTGGTTGGATGGGGATAACGGCATTGATGCGGACAGCGGCGTATCGGGATAAGGAACGTGACTACATCGCGGCGGCACGGGTCTTGGGTGCAGGAACACCGAGGATCATTTTCCGTCATTTGTTGCCGAACACCGTATCGATCATCGTGACTTTGATTCCTTTCACGTTTTCTGGATTGGTTTCATCACTGACAGCTTTGGATTATTTGGGATTTGGTTTGCCGCCTGAATACGCAACGTGGGGTCGCTTGCTGAATGATGGGTTATCAAACTTATCCGCACCGTGGTTGGTGTCATCGACTTTCTTTTTGCTCGTTGGGCTTTTGATTCTGATTACCTTCATTGGTGAGGCGGTTCGGGAGGCGTTTGATCCGAAAAAACACAGTTATTATCGATGATGAAAACATTGTTAGAAAAATGCTTGTGCCTGGGATGGATCATTGCGCTGGTCTGCGGATGTAGCGAAGAAGCGAACGTAGCGAAGAGGACATCTGGATTTGATGAGTTCGTGCCTCGGTATAATGATTACATCAGAAACTGGTTGATCGAGCAGCGTGAGGTGACAATGAAAGCGCTTGCGGTGACCGAGCAAGAAATTACAAAGACGGAAGGAACCGCCCAAGAAGCATTAAAAAGAAAACTAGCACATCTGAAGCGTGAGCAGGAGAAATGGGATTATCGCCTGGAGCGCGGTGATTATTTCCGTTTCGGAACGCCAGATGAGATTCCCAGTGATTTAGTCTGGGAAGACGGAATGGAGCATGAGGAAATAGGTGATCCGCGTTCCAAAAAAGGCGGGACCTTTAACACCAATATTCTAACATTTCCGCCAACGATTCGGCCATTTGGTGATAACTCGAACAATGGATTTCGGGGTTCCTTGTATGATGAAATCGACATTCCTTTGGTGGGTCTGCACTCGAAGTCGATGGAGATGATACCGGGTATCGCTAAGCAATGGGCGCTATCGAAAGATGGCAGGACGGTATATTTCCGTCTCAATGAAAAGGCAACGTATTCGGATGGGGTAGGGGTGAAGGCCCGGGACTATTTGTATGGATCCTATTTGCGGATTTCGGATGACATCGTGAATCCGTTTGCGAAGCAGTACTGGCGGGAGAGTTTGGCGGGTTTTGTGGTTTATGATGATCTCACCTTGTCGATATCGATACCGGAACCACAAGTTTACGCGCCGGCGATGGTTGGAGCTCTGACTCCGTCCGCACCTCATTTTTATCAGGATTACGGACCGGATTATACAGAGAGGTATCAATGGAAGTTTCCTCCCACGACCGGGGCGTATGAGGTGTTAGAGAAAGATATTGTGAAAGGAGTATCTGTGACTCAGACGCGGGTGAAGGATTGGTGGGCGAAGGATAACAAATACTACAAGTATCGGTTCAATCCGGACCGGATACGTCACACGGTGGTGAGAGATGAATCGAAGGCGTTCGAGTTGTTTCGGGCGGGCCAGATCGATATGGCTTATTTGACGCGTCCGATGTATTGGTACGAAAAGTCCGAAATTGATCCGGTTTATAAGGGTTACATCGAGCGATACACTTTCTATAATCAGTATCCTTCGATTCCTTGGGGGCTGTATCTGAATGTTTCCAAGCCGCTGTTGGATGATAAAAACGTACGCATAGGCATTCAACACGCGATGAATTGGCAAAAGGTGATCGATGTTATTCACCGAGGAGATTACAAGCGGTTGAATGCTTTTTTCGAAGGGTATTTGCTATATAGCGATCCCACGATACGAGCGAGGCCGTATTCGATCACGAAGGCGCGCGAGGCGTTTGCGGATGCAGGATATACGACCGAGGGGAGGGATGGTATTTTGATGAATGCGGTAGGGCAGAAGCTTTCCGTTTCGCTGACGTATCGCCAGAATCCGACATTTGATCAGATGTTGGCAATCTTGAGAGAGGAGGCCAAGGCATGTGGATTCGATCTGCGTTTGGATCCGAATGAGGCGACGTTGGATTACCGGAAGGTGATGCAGAAGCAGCACGAGATGACATTCACGGCATGGTCGATCACGCCGCCGACTCCGGATTATTATCAATATTTTCATTCATCGAATGCGAGGGATGAGCGTGGAAATATCAAACAACAGACAAACAATATATTTTCATGGGGGCGTGAAGATACGGATGTGCTGACTGAGGGCGCACGCAACGCGCGGACGGAAGAAGAGATGCGGGAATATTGTCTGAAATTGCAGCACATTGTGCATGATGAGGCGATTTTTGTGCCCGCCTATAACGTGGATTTCCTGAGAGTTGGATCATGGCGCTGGGTAAAATGGCCGGATAGTGAGGAAACCCGATTCTGCCCACCGGTGATTTCTGATCCGATGGAGGTGCACGTGCTTTGGATTGATGATGAGGTTAAAAAAGAGACCATGGAGGCGATGAGAAAAGGTAAGGTTTTTCCTGAGGTGAATCGGATTTTTGATGATTATCGTGAAAGGCCGAAAGTGGATGATGCTGAAGCTGTTGAAGGAGATAATGCTGAAGTCCAGCCAGTGGATCCTCAGTCTTTGAATCCCGCAAAAGAGGAGGTGGGTGATGAGTGAAGGAAACTTGTTAGAAGTGAACCAATTGATCACGTCATTCGAGACGGATCGCGGATTATTGCGAGCTGTGGATCAGGTTTCATTTGAAATTCCCTATGGCAAAACCGTTGGGATTGTGGGTGAATCCGGCTGTGGGAAAAGTGTGACTGCGATGTCGATTGTGGGTTTGCTGCCTCAGCCATCGGGTAAGATTTTGGGAGGTGAAATTCTTTTCAAAGGAGAGGATTTGTTGCATTGCAGTGAAAAGCGGATGCAGGAAGTGCGTGGTGGTGAAATCGGTGTGATTTTCCAAGAGCCGATGGCGGCGTTGAATCCGGTGCA
>JANMGO010000043.1:0-3649 GCA_031374665.1 Akkermansiaceae bacterium
GCCGGTGTGAGGGCCGCTCTCGTTGAGGACGAGGGTGTGCTTGGCTCCGGATTTCGCTTGAGCGAGAATGCTGACTGTATCGGATGCATCGGTTAGATCGGCACCGAGATCGACGACACGTAGGTTGAGATTCTCGCCGACGTAGGCAGCGGTCATGTTAGAGCGGTGATCTTCCGCCATGAGATCGAAGGCGGGATGGGTGACAGCTTTGGTGGTAGCGGTTGCCCATTTCTCGCTGCCATCCGGAGCGGTGTAGCGGAAGCCGAGATAAATATTTTCTCCGGGGCGGACAATGAGGCCTTTGAGGACGAAATCCACTTTTGCCGATTCATCGAGGGAATCTCGATTGGCTTTTGCGAGATCGTAACGTTCTTGAGAGTTAAGCGCACCTTGAGTTGGGAGAACGCCAGGGATGAGAGGAACGGAAACGAAAAAGCGATCCATTTCCGGGTTGTTTCTCCCAAAAGACGAGGTGAATTCGCTCTGATAGATGGGAAGAGGAGGAATATTTTGCCATTGTCCCCCAGCACCGGGCAAGATACTGAGAATAGCTTCTAACAGAATCGTTCCAGGCGCATCTTTGTTGTAACCTGTTCCACTGCTGCCGGCAGCCTTACGACCCTGATCTGTCTGAGCATAGACTTCTATCTTAGATGACGCACCAAGAGCCATTTGAGGGGCGATGATTTCCAAGGATAAGGATTGGCCCAGAGCCGCTTGAAAACCGCCTTCAGGTGGCTGCGTGCTAGGCACGGACGTCTGATTGAGTTTCCAAGTGGCACGAATGGATTCTGCCATCGGATCCAGCTTATAGTTTAGGAGAGCCTCAAAGCCATGATGAAGCATTGTGGGAGCCCCTTCCTTCCCTACGATGGGAGTGGCGTTGATGTGTGAGAGGAGAATTTGTGGTTCTACGAAAGCGGCGTGGCGGATTGTGACGACGCGTGGGGTTGGGACTCCGGGGCGATTGTTTTCCTCATCGATGTAACGGGCGGTGATGGAGCCGCCATCCAGGACTTGGATTTCATCGGCTTTTTTGGATGCGGTGGCAACGGGTTTGACCGTGAGTTTGAAAATGCCCGTGGAGTCGCCGGTTTCGATGGCTTCGAAATCTTTGGTTCCGTTAGAAGTTTCAAGAGAAACTTTGATTTTATCTGGCTTAACGGTGGAGTCCATATCGGCATCGTGAATGGCGAGAGATAGTGGCTTGTTGTGGAGGAAGCGCAGGAGTTTCTCGTAGTACGGCTCGTCTTTATCGCTACGGCTGCTGTAGCGAGGTTCCATATCGGCGAACTCGGCGCGCCCGTCCGTTAAAGAAACATCAAGGAACCGTTCATGACGATCGCGGCTCTTGGTGACGAAGCGATCATCAACATATCGGACGGAAATTTTATCACCTGTTAGAATTTCCAAAGTTTCGTTTTTACCGAGCTCGGCGAAATCGCTGGAGACAGGAAGGATTTTGGAGCCGTCGACTTTGGTGAGGGCGAGCTTATTGATGGCAGGAACGGGGCCCTCATTTTCGACCATCACGAGACGGATGAGGCGCGCGCGGGAGTTTTTGTCGAACTTGACACTGAACTCGGTGGAGTCGGCATTGGCAGCGACGGTCGCTGCGCCGTTGCGCGGATCGACGAGGGACGGAGGGAACGTGGTGGGATCAAACAGGGAAGCTGGGCAATCGGTGAGCTGTTCTGGATTTGTGAGGTTGGCGCGGAGTTTGACCTCACGTCCGAAGCCGATGTTAGAAAGCCAGCCAGTCGCCCAGATCTCGATTTTGTGGATGCCGGGCCTGAGTTCGATTTCGCCTTGGAGTTGGGATTGGTCTTTTTTGGTAATGGCCCTGCCGTTAATAGCGATGAGGAACTGGGCGGGCTCGGCTTTCTGTTTGGCGTCGGCGGGGATTTTCTGATCGATGATTTTTCCGAGATCGAGGGCGAAGCGGCGGGTGACGTTTTCTTTTTCGTAGAAGTAAGCTTGGAAACGGACGACGACGGCGGGATTGGGATAGGGTCCGCGCATCCATTTCACATCCGTGAGAATGGACGATGGCAATGCATCGGACACACCAGCGACGTTTTTCGCGATCGCCATATCCGGCACATTAGCTAGCCAGCCTGTGTTCATGTGCTGGCGAAGATGCTCGATTTCATAGACTGAACGCGCGCCGTAATGGGCTTTATCTTGTTCTTCATTAACAACCATGACGGCTGGTTTCCATGGATCAACGATGGCAATTTTGGTAGCTGGGTAAGTGCCGACCGTGGTCCAATCGGTGGGATTCATCGCGGTTTGGACGAGGAATTTTTTGAGTTTTGCGCCAGGTTCACGAGCGCTGATAATGAGTTCCTTGAGCGGAAGGTTGTCGTTAAGATCGACGGTAAAATCCGGGATGGTGCCTTTGGTTGGGACCGGACGCCATGCTGGATATTCCTTGGACGGGCTAATGACCATGTTAGGCGCGCGGCCTGGCTCGGAGTTTTGTGCGAAGGCGCTGGCTTGTGCGCCAGTGGTGGGAATGCGGCCCTCGAATACACCGGAGTGCGTGGAGGTTTCCTTGAGTGTGATGCGGGAGACTGAATCACCACTGGAAGCGCTGACGCTTACGTTGACTTCATCAATACTTGGAGTGCGGGAGCGATCGGGATCGGTAACGCGGACGTGGATGGGGTTACCGGGTTTGACGATGGTGGCGATGAGCTTCTCGTGATCAATCTTAACTTCACCTGCGGCGATTTTTGCTTTCGCTGCGGCCTCGGAATTTGCGCCGCCACCGATTTCGTCCATGATAAGCTGCATGTCGGCGCTGCGTTGTTCGGCCTCGGTGAGAAGTTTGCGAGCGGAAGCCATGAGCATGGCGTCTGAGGCGATGGTGATGGGGCCACCGCGTTTTTCATCGAGGTTGTTCATCTTCTTGCGGAAGCTCTCGGAGTAGGCGTAGTAGACTTCGTCATCGCCGATGACTTGGAGGACGCTATCGCCAGCGGCAGGTGCGCCGAGGGCGGTGGGGACTTCGCCGCGGAACTTGGTTTTTTCATCGCCGAACTGACGCAGGAAAAAGGTTTCCTTATCGCCAGATTTTGCCCAAACGACGACTTCGATTTCGGTGCCTGCGCCGGAGACGGCGAGGGTTGGATCGCTGAGAGTGACTTTCAAACGCTCGCCGGGGACAATGTTTTTCTGTGTTGAAGATGAACCGAGTTCGACCTCGGTAGCTTCCATGAGTTTTTGGCGTTTGAGTTGGATTTTTCCTAACAGGATTCGTGAGTCGGAATGATTGGGGTCGCGAGAGAGGATGGAATCGACATCGTCTTTGGCGTCGTCGAAGTCTTCGCGGTCGAAATAAACTTCCGAGCGAGCGAAACGGACTTCGGTCCACAATTCTGGGACGCGTTCCATTTCGAGGTCGGTGAGAGTTTGGAGAGCGGCATCGTAGTTTTTAGAAATTCGCTCGGCGCGGACGCGGCGGAGTGAAGCTTCGTGGCGGATAAGGAGTTCCGCGTAGGCGGGATTCTTGCTGATGCGAGTGTAGATGTCGTGAGCTTGGGGGAGTTGGCCGCGTTGAAGGGCGATGTCGCCGTAGGCGAGTTCGACGGAGGCTTTTTCATTAGCTGTTAGAGGAGAATTTGCATCGCTAGCCCAGGCGATG
>JANMGO010000055.1:0-38820 GCA_031374665.1 Akkermansiaceae bacterium
CACCGAGGCGATTGTTGCGGCCGCGCCAACCACGACTACAACTACGACACCGGTAGATACTACCACAACGACTACGACTACGGTAGATCCGCCGATCACAACCACGACGGACACCACCGCGATCAGTCCGCCTGCCGCGCCGGCGCCTCCGTGGGTGGTTGTTGTTGGGTTAGCTGGGCTATTACTGCTTAAAACAAGAAAGGGTGGTAGCTATGTGTCACCGTAGCGCCCATCGCCGCTCAGCTACGCATTCAATCCTAGTCATGATGATGGCTGGGATTGGTTTGTTTCTAACAGGATGTTCGCGTGAGCGGCAGGACTCGTCCACCAAGGAGGTGCCTGGGTTCTCGGTCGTGCAGGATTCTATGACCGGTGGAGTTAGTGCGGAGGTCTTGAAGACCATGCGCTGGGAGGATGTTGTGCTCACAGCGGAAGCCTGTGCGCGCAACAAGCTCAGTGACTCTGTCTTGGAGTATTCGGTGGGTCTATCCGAGGGGCCCTGCATTTACCTCCGGGGTCTGTTAGAATTGTCGCGATCTCATCCGGATCAGGCGCATGCCGAATGGTCAAAGCTCGACCCTGCGACCATGCCTCCTGATTTCCTTTATGCTCCGTGGAGATTGGCTGCCACTCAAGCTGGCGAAAATCGTTTCGCTGTACCGTTGGCCGCTGCTGTGAAGGAGGAACGTACCGGAGCTCTAGTTAGCGCCCGTTGGCACGCAGCTGGCGCAAATTGGGCAGCGGCGTTGGAGACTTACCTGAAGACGGACCCTGCCAATTGGTCGCCTTATGAGGTGAAGCAATTCCGCATGATGAAGCTTAACAGCCCGACGGCGCGTGAGACCGATCAACTCATGGCAGGCGCGCTACGGGCTGGGCGTGTGCCGCAAAGTCTGCGCGGCGATTTGGCGAGATTGATCAAGGAAACTCCAAAGCTTGATAAAGCTGCTCTCGCCGAAGCGCTGAAATCCAATCCGGAATTTGCCGCTGCCGCCACGGAGGCTGCGTCCCGGCAACTGGCATTGCGTCAGGCATTCGCTTCTAACCGTTTCGCGGAAGTTGTGGAAAAAATCCGTGATACGGATCCATCCATTGCTTCGGACGAGACGGTGCTGCTCGCATTTCTATCTGCCTCAAAGGTAGGTGATCGGCCCCTCACCGATCGCTGGGCCCAAGAACTTCATCGTCGTAAACCCACAGCCGAGACCGCCAAATGGATAGCCGAAATCCGCCAAACCAAGCCATAACCCGCACGCTGGTCGCCGGGCTAATCGTTTTCGCCCTGCTGCAGACGACGCGCATGGCGGATGCTCTGTCATGGCTCACGCGTCCTGCGGTGGCGGTGGTGGTGGCCTTGATGGGCGGTGAGGCATCGGATCAAGGATCTCACCTAGTCATCGGCGAGTTGCGGATCCCTTGGTCACGCGACTGCGCGGGTTTCGATGTGCTGTTAGTCTTGTGGGGTCTGATCATTTGGACCTGCCGCAAGGAGCCACTGGCGCGGCGGTTTTGGTTGCGGATGGTAGCGGCGGTGCCAGCGGCGCTTGTGGCGAATGTGGCGCGGGTGTTGACGATCATTGTCTGGCGGCGCGCTTTCTATCCAGCGGTAGAGAGCCCGCAGATGCACTATTTCATTGGCTTTGTTTGGCTGCTGCCATTGCTGGTTTTTTTCATTCCGCGCGGCGGCAGATCTGTGGCTTCGTGGATCATCGGGATGAGCTTGCCGGCGGCGGCGCTTTCGCTGGCTGCTCCTCAGGCTAGCGCACCGGGTGGACTTCTGGTCACGGCGGCCACCTTGCTATTGCTCGCGGCTCAGCACCAGCACCAGCTTGAGAATGCTTGGGAAAAAACATTAGGCGCGCTGTGGGTAGTTGCTGCGGTTTTCATTGCCGGATCCAGTATGGAATCGCTGTGGCTGCCATGGCTTTTGTCGTGCCCGTGGTGTCTGCCACGCGGCAAATGGTTGCGAAGCTTGGTTGTCTTGCTGCCGGGTACTGTGCCGCTTTTTGCGATGAGACTACCATGGCTGGTCGTGCCCGCCTTGCTTTGGGCTGGATTCGTGTTGTGGCGAACCTCGCGCCAAGAGCCGGAGTTCCCACCTGCGGAACCTCGTTGGTTCTCGGCGCTGATGTTGGGCTTGTTGATTTTATTGCCATTCATCGCCTCCTCAATCGGTCCGGTCCTGCGTAGTGGGGATTCCCCTCCCAGTGGTCTGATGGCCCGTCCGTTGGAGTCCGGAACGTGGATGCTGAGGCTCACCCGTCAGGCACCGAACATCGTATTGACCTGGCACGCACCAAGCGGCAGCGGGCGCCATCATACTTTGCCGGTTTGCTTGAGTTACCGCGGTAGCAAACTTCATCCAGAGGCGACGTGCCCTGCGGTTTTCACCGATGACGAGTTCTGGCTGAGTGAGGCTTTCCTGATGCCGGATGGGAGTATTTTTTCCTACGACGGCTACCTTCGCCGCACGCTGTTGCCATTCACCTCCGCTGGGGTTCATCTTATTGCTTCTGCACGCCGGGATAGTATGGAGGCGGCTGACTTTGAAATGGCCGCACAAGAATTGTTTTCCCGAATTGCCGCGTGCGAGTCCGAGCAGTATAAAAAGCGATGACGAATCCGACAGATCACCCAATCTGCACTAATAAATTATTGTTAATCAAAATCATTTGAATAAGTTATCTAACAAATCATATCCAGAAAAACCCAAGCCAATTTAAATATTATGTATGGACTCGTTAATAAAGCCGTCGAAGAACTCGTAGTCTCCAATTTTGGAGAGGAAAAGTGGGAGCTTATCAAATCCAAAGCCGGTGTCGATGTGGACGTCTTCATCAGCAATGAAGCCTATCCGGATTCGATGACCTACGATCTTGTGGGTGCGGCCTCGGAAGTCTTGGGCGCCCCTGCTGATGACATCCTAATTGCCTTCGGTGAACACTGGGTGCTGAAGACGGCGGCCAAAAGCTACGGGCCGATGATGAAATCCGGTGGTGCTTCATTGAAGGAGTTTCTGATCAATCTCCCGAACTTCCACACCCGAGTGGCGATGATCTATCCGAATCTGGAACCGCCGCGTTTCCAATGCACCGATGTCACGGACAATGGTATGCATCTGCATTATCACAGTCATCGGCCTGGTCTAACATCCTTCGTGACCGGGTTGATTCAGGGTCTCGGCAAGCTATATGAAACTCCCTGCACCTCCAACGTTCTGGAACGCAAGGATCAGGGTGCGGATCACGACATCTTCGCCGTCACCTGGGAATCTCCCGCCTCCTCATGACTTTTCCTGCCCCGACAGCACCCGACTTACCAGAGTTGACACCCGGTCTACTTCTCCGGGCCTTCCCATTCTTCATCGAATGGGATAAGGATCTGCGGATCAAATCCATGGGGCCAAGCCTCGTTAAGATCTGTGACAAAGCCGCGCCAGGGGCACTGATTACGGATCTCTTCAAACTCCGCCGCCCGATCGGCGAAATGACTGCGGAGTTTTTTCGTCAAAGTGAATCTCTTCTGTTCCTATTCGAAATCATCGACAACGATATAACTTTGCGCGGCGAGGTAGTCACGCTGGAAGATTCTGATCATTTTTTAATGCTGGCCACACCTTGGATCCCGGACCCGGACAAGGTTGAGCAACTAGGACTGACGCTAAGTGACTTTGCGATTCACGATCAGACCATGGATCTCCTTCAGATCGTGCAAACGCAGCGCATGGTCAATGATGACTTGCAGCGCCTCACTGCTAAACTCACCACACAACGCACTCTCCTCCGCGAAAAAGAAGCAGAAGCTAGGAAGCTGGCCTTGGTGGCCTCACGCACGGATAACGCAGTCATCGTGTCGGACGCGAAAGGCCGCATCGAATGGGTGAACGACGGATTTGTGAGGCTCACTGGGTGGACCTTGGAGGAAGTGATAGGGAAGACGCCAGGTTCACTCCTGCAAGGGCCCGAGACCGATGCGAAAACAGCGGCAATGATGCGGGAAAAACTCCGCAATGGTGAGGGCTTTCGCGCCGAGATCTTGAACTACGGTAAAGACGGAGGTAAATATTGGGTTTCCGTGGAAGTTCAACCTATCCTTGATGAAGCCGGCATTCTAACAAATTTCATGGCGGTGGAATCCGATATTACCGAGCGGATTTTCGAAGAACGCCGCCGCAACATGCAACATTCAGTTTCTCGGATTCTAGCGGGTGGCAGTACGCTGAATGCGGCAAGCGCCAAAATCTTACGAACTATATGTGATGGTCTTGGCTGGTCTGTTGGTTGTTTCTGGCGACCTGCTGCCGAAGGGGATGAGTTGGTTTTCACCGAGGCATGGCATCATCCAAATATGGATTGCCGAGTTTTCCTGGAAGACAGTCGCCGTCGCAAGTTCCGTATCGGCGAAGGCTTACCGGGACGGGTTTGGCATAGTGGCCAAAGCGCCTGGGTGCCGGATGTCACGGTCGATGAAAACTTCCCGCGTACATCAGTCGCCACCGCATGTGGATTACACTCCGCACTGGCGCTGCCATTTTTCAACAACGGGGTCTTCCAAGGTATGATGGAGTTTTTTAGCCCCAACATCGAAAAGCCGGATGACGTTCTGCTCCAGACCTTGGATGGCATCTGCAACCAGATCGGCCAGTTCATCGTTCGCAAGAAAGCGGAAGTCGAGTTGATCCGCGCCAAAGAAGAGGCGGAAGCCGCCAACCGTGCGAAAAGCGAATTTCTTGCCACGATGAGCCATGAAATCCGCACTCCGATGAACGGCGTGATGGGCTTCGCTCAACTCCTCCAGCACAGCCAACTCTCGGAACAACAGCAAGACTTCGTCGCTGCTATTAGTAGTAGCTCGGAGTCACTCCTCAGGGTGATCAACGATATCCTAGATTTTTCTAAAATTGAATCAGGCAACATGGACATCGAGGCCAGTCCTTTCAGTCTCGGAGCGTGCATTGAGGAGGCTCTTGAAACCGTCTCCACTGCTGCTGCGGAAAAGCATCTCGATCTCGCTGCTCGCATGGCCGCGGAAGTGCCATCGGCGATTATCGGCGATTCCCTGCGCCTACGTCAGGTGTTGGTGAATCTACTGGGTAACGCGGTGAAGTTCACTCCTTCCGGCGAAGTGAAACTCGAGGTCAGTGCAACCCCTGAAGAATCAGGGCGGGTGCTTCTGAATTTTAGCGTAACGGATTCCGGTATTGGCATCGCGCCAGATCGATTGGATCAGCTTTTCCAAGCCTTCCATCAAGAAGACAGTTCAACCTCTCGGCGCTTTGGCGGTAGCGGATTGGGTTTAGCGATTTGCAGGCGTCTAGTGGAACTTATGGGCGGCACGATTTCGGTTAATAGCAGCCCGGCGAAAGGATCCATCTTTTCTTTCCAAATCAGCGTGCCGGTTGCTCTTGAACCTTCACCTATCGTCGCGCCCGTCCCATTTCCCGATCTGGTCGGTAGACGCGTATTGGTGGTGGATAGTCACGCGTTTTCCCGTCAGGTGATTGCTGAGTTGTTAGAACGCTGGGGCATGGACGTGCGGTCTGCGTCTTCATCCGAATACACGGCTGACCTGCTGCGAGACTGGCAACCGCAGGTGTTGCTACTCGACTCTGGCTGCACGAGCCCAGCGGATGTGACCTTCGCGACTTCGCTCACCCGTAAAGGAGTAGCGCTCTTCCTGCTTTGCCAACCGAGTGATGCTCTTGCCCTGCGCGAGCGCGTTGGTGATGTAATTTCAGGCACTCTGTTTAAACCTCTGAAAGTTTCCCCGCTATTCAACACGTTGATCGCTCAGGTCTGCAGCACCAGCACCGTGATCATTCCATCAAATCGTTCGTCTTTACCTCAGCAATCGAACGGTCGTCCGCTGCAACTGTTGCTTGCGGAAGATAACATCATCAACCGGAAGCTAGCTCTGGCAGCACTGGCTCAGATGGGCTATACCGCTGACGTCGCAGTGGACGGTCAAGAGGCACTCAATGCCATCATGGTAAATCGATATGATGTCGTTCTCATGGATGTGCAGATGCCGGGTATGGATGGGCTCGAAGCCACGCGTCAGATCCGCCGTTGGGAGGTGGAGTCAGGCACACCACCGGTGCGGATCATTGCTCTAACAGCAAATGCGCTTACGAGTGATCGTGATCTTTGTCTTAAGGCGGGAATGGACGATTATTTATCCAAGCCGATCCGTTTTGAGGCGCTGCGCGCCGCGCTGCAGCAAACGAACGATACAGAGTCGCCATCGTTTGAGCTGCTAGATAGCACCGTATCTCCAGCCTTGGTCGCATTGCGCCAACTTGCGGACGAACTCTCGCAGGATGATGCTGTTTCGCTCGCGTCCGATTTCCTTGACGATCTAGACAATCAATTGAATGCCGTCCGCAATGCGATCGACTTGCGCAATTCCGATGAGGCTAGGCGGCATGCGCATTCTTTAAGGGGAACCGCGTCTATTTTCACTCTCACCAGTCTTCAGAGTGCGTCGGAAACCATCGAAGATGCGTGTCGAGAGGGTCGGCTTGACGACGCCAACGCCGCATGGCCGGCGCTCCAGAATGCTGCGCAAGAAGCGGTCAATCAATTGCGTCCCGCGAT
This sequence comes from Akkermansiaceae bacterium, assembly GCA_031374665.1. Taxonomy (GTDB): domain Bacteria; phylum Verrucomicrobiota; class Verrucomicrobiia; order Verrucomicrobiales; family Akkermansiaceae; genus Luteolibacter. The sequence goes on from JANMGO010000055.1 coordinate 6,597, forward strand.
TACCGCTGTGGCGTCATCATCTATCTTGAAACCCATGTCATGAAAAATCTAAAACAAGGAGAAACGGCATGATGACGTCCGATCAAATGGCCGCGCGCCTCGCGCAGCGGATGCTCACCGCATCCACTCCCTTTGGTAGGGCGCGCCTGCATTTTTACATGCAGTGGAAACGCCTCGCCTGGCGTTGGACGATCGGGTGCACCGCGCTGATTAAACGCTGCATCGACATCGCTGCTTCTGGAATGCTTCTGTTGGTTCTCTCGCCCGTGATGATTGTCACCGCGTTGCTCGTGCGTCGCGATGGCGGGCCGGTATTCTTCAGGCAGATGCGCGTAGGTCTGCGTGGGAAAGAATTCGGTATGCTTAAGTTTCGTAGTATGTGTGTGAATGCCGAGGCAAAACTTAAGGAATTGTTAGATCAAAACGAGAAGAGCGATGGCATCACCTTCAAGATGAAAAATGATCCGCGCATCACTCCCGTTGGTCGTTTCATTCGTAAGAGTTCCATCGACGAGCTGCCGCAAATGATCAACGTCTTGCGTGGCGAGATGTCGCTGGTCGGTCCTCGTCCGCCACTGCCTCGTGAGGTCGCGCTGTATTCACCGGAAGACCGCCGCCGCTTATTAGCTGTGCCAGGCATCACCTGTCTCTGGCAGATCGGTGAGCGAAAGGGAGGTCTGTTAGAAGTCAGCGATCGTAACGCTATCGAATTTCCTGAGCAAGTTAGTCTTGATGTGCGATATATTGAAAGCCAGTCGGTCTGGAAGGATTTGCTCATTTTGGTAAAAACAGTGCCTGCGGTGCTGATGGGGAAGGGGGGCGTATGAAGCGGGTGATTTTGATTTGTCCAGACCAACGCTCCGCGCTTGAAAGTCTCACTGGCGATGTGCCGCTTGCTCTTGCGATTTATCTCGGGAAACCTCTGATAGAACACGCCTTCGACGGTCTTGCCCGTAGCGGAGTCACCGACGTGCTACTGCTTGCCAGCGACCGCCCATCAGACGTGCGTGCCTATGTGGGAGATGGCTCCGCATGGGGCGTGAACGTCCGGATTTCTCCGGAGTCCTCCGAGTTGTCACCCGCTGAAGCGGCAGTTCGTCACGCATCTTTCGGGCACGACTCTGTGATGACGTTGGACTGCTTGCCGCAGGCACCGGCTATCCCGGTTATTAAGGATGCGGAGTCATGGCACGGCTCACGCGCCACACTTCTTCCGCTGCTGGCAGCGAAGCAGATCGGTGCGCGCGAGATCTCGCCGGGAGTCTGGTACGGTTTGAAGGCTCGCGTGAACAGCTCCGCGATCCTGCATGCGCCATGTTGGATCGGACCTAACACCATGGTGGGTTCACAAGCCATCGTCGGTCCTAACAGCTACGTTGAAAGCGATTGCGTTATTGACGCGCATGCCACCGTGGAAAATAGCACCGTGGGCCCCCGCACGTATCTTGGTAGTATGATCCATATGGGGGATTCAGTGGCTGCCGGACCGGTCCTAGTCAACTGGCGGAACAGCTCGCTGACCCGTCTCACCGATGCCTTCCTTCTTTCACGGTTAGATCCACCGCAGGAAGCGCTCTCATCGCCTTTCGGCAGGTTGCTGGCTCTACTGGCTTTGATTTTAACGTCGCCGTTGCTTCTGTTAGCGCTCTTTGGTCGACCTTGGTGCATCACGCGTGTCGCCGTGCTTCCGAGCGGTCCCGGCGAGCCGCTCCGGACAGTTTCCTATCACGAAATGCCAGCCCTGCCTGGTAAGCTGCGGCGCTGGCCATGCCTTTGGCGCGTGCTTACCGGTGATTTTTCTTGGATTGGAAATCCACCACTCACGCCCGAGGAAGCGGGACTCTTGGACGGTGAGTTCGAGCGTCTTTGGCTGCAGGCAGGGCCTGGAATCTTCACTGCGCCAGAAGCCGAAGGCAGCGTCGCGCCTTGGGATGAAGGCGCCCGTGCTCATGCTGCCCTTTTTGCCTGTCAACCTACCACGGCCTGGAAACGGAAAATCCTCGTATGCGGCCTGAAACAACTTTTAAACTAACTCCTCATGAACACTGAACGCAAAGACACCACACTACATGTTTCCAACATCCGCGAACTGACCGCGGGGGGCGCACCGGACGTGAAAAAACAACTACTCCTCCATTTTACAGACGGACTCAGCAATATCGACTTCGATTGCTCGATTCTGGATTTCGTCGATTCCAGCGGCCTCGGTGCGTTGATTTCGATGCAGAAGCTCACCAACGAACGCGGTGGTAAGCTGCGCCTCCTTTCTCCGAAGCCGAGCGTGATCCAGTTGCTGGAGCTTACCCGTCTCCACCGCGTTTTTGACATCGTGAACTGATACCCATTTTATGAATTCCGTAGCTCCAATTCGTCCCGATGCCACTGGTCATGCATGGCAGTGGGCGGGGCCTTACACGCTCGTCGCGGCGCGTGAGGCATCGATTGGCGCGCGTAACTTTCTAGCTGATCACGGCCTACCCGAAGCTGAGCTCGCGGCGTGGGAACTTATCCTGACGGAAGCGGGAAATAACTGCGTGATTCACCACACTAGCGATTCATCCGGCGGGACATGGCAGGTGCGGTTGATGTTCACTCAAGATCGCGTCATCGCCAAGATTCACGACTGCAATAAAGGATATGAATGGCCCAGTGATCCGCAATTGCCTGATGATGATTCTGAATCGGGCCGTGGAATTTTTCTGATCCACACCCTAACCGATTTCCGAAAATACGTGTGCCGCCCCGGTGAAAATATTCTCACACTGGAGCGCCGTCACGCGCCCACGGCACCAAGTGAGGATTTGGAAGCCACGCTGGATGCCATGACCGAAGAGTTGGCATCGTGCTACGAAAGCCTTTCCGCCATTTTCCGTTTCACCGCCGAAGCCCGCCGGACGACTCGTATTGAGGACTTTGCTACCAATCTGCTGCAGCATTTGGGAACCGTTACTGCATCAGATTGTGGAATACTTCGGCTTGTCTCGCAGAACCAGCTAACAACTCTAGCAACCCATGGCTGCGATCCGTCACCCGATTGTCCGGTTGGTTTCAATCCCATACTAACGGAAGCCGCGGCAGTGAGTTCTCGCCAAGACCAATGGATGGATGGCTCCGGGGAGAATCAGGGAATTCTGTCGGGGCTGGTCCATCCGTTCTATCATGAAGACGAATTGATGGGCTTGATATCACTTGGAAGGCGCAACTCAGCACAGCCTTTCAATGCGGGAGAGGTCAACGTGGTTCACACCTTCGCCGAATTCCTCGCGCAACAAATTCTCAGCCGTCGCCATGAAGAAGAGGCCATCCGCTCCAGCGTGGCCAGACGTGAGTTCGAGCTCGCCGCCGCCATCCAGCAATCGCTACTGCCGCCACCGCTTCCGGACATCGCCGGTGTCAGTGTCACTGGGCATTGCGAGAGTGCACTCTCCATCGGTGGCGATTTCTATGATCTTATGCCTTGCGGTAAAGACGGCTATTTCTTCGTCGTCGCGGATGTGATGGGTAAAGGTGTCGCAGCCAGTATGATCGCAGCGGTGTGTCGTTCCATCGTGCGCTCATTCAGTGATTTCTATCAGTCTCCAGCTAGCCTGTTAGAACGCGTCGCACATCAGATGTATGAGGATCTCGAGCGTCTTGAAATGTTCATCACCATCGCCGTAGGCATTGTCGATGTGCCGAAGGGTCTCATCCGCGTTGCAAGCGCGGGTCACTGCCCAGTGGTTATCAGTCAGGTCAGCGGAAAATTCACAGAAGCTTGCCCGCAAGAACCACCGCTGGGCCTGGAGAAGACCCCGTCATTTACCGAATACGAAATTCCGCTCCAGCAAGGCATGAGAATCCTCGCATACTCAGACGGACTGACAGATCCACGGAACCAACGCCCGAGTTTCGAAACCCAGCCAGCCGTTGCGGATTGGTTTGCCGTGGCTGCGGCCGGCGCGCCTCACATCAGCTCTTTAAAATCCACCTTACTGGAACGCTTGGGTCACAACACCGATCCCAATACCCTCGCGGACGACCAGACCTTCCTACTTATCGGTTTCGATTGAACCCCATTACCCACATTCCATCATGCCCCATCTTGTCATCGCTGAAGATTCCCCGCATATGCTACGCTTACTTGAAATGACGCTGCGTAAGGCAGGCCACACCTGGACTGCCTGCACTGCTGGAGATACTGCTCTTGCTGCTGTTCAGAATGAAAAACCCGACGCGGCATTACTCGACATCATCATGCCTGGCATGGATGGCTTGGAAGTGCTTTCCGCTCTCAAGGCTGACCCTGCCACAGCCGGCATCCCAATCATTATGCTCACCGCCCGCGGGCATACTCTTACTCGCCAAGAAGCGGAGGAAAGTGGAGCGTCCGCATTTCTAACAAAACCATATAGCCCCACCGAACTTCTCGCCACCATCGAGCGACTTACCTCAACACCCTTATGAAAGACCGCTTATCACTTTTTATCATGGTCGATGCCTGCGGATGGGAAATCGTCAAAGATCATCCCTTCCTCGAAAAAGTCGCGCCGCATCGCCGCAAGCTGGAGAGTGTCTTCGGTTACAGCTCCACCTGCGTGCCATCCATTCTTTCCGGTCGCTGGCCGGATGAGCATCGCAACTGGTGCTACTTCGTTTACAATCCTGCGGAATCCCCATTTCGCTCGCTGCGTTGGCTTCGCTGGTTGCCTGCTGCCGTCACCGGACGCCGCATCTTCCGCCGCTGGCTTACGAAATTCGTCAAGGTGCAGTTGAAATTCCGAGGTTACTTCGACCTTTATAACATTCCGTTCAAATACATCAATCTGTTCGATTTCACCGAGAAGAAAAGCCCGCTCAAACCCAAGGGAATGAATCGCGGTCCAAACATTTTTGATCTATTGGAAGAAAAACAGGTGCCTTATTTTGTCACCGATCCTTCACAACCGGAAGAACAGCACCTGCAAGGCTTGCTAGCAGACATCGAAAGCGAGCGCATCGATTTCGCATTTCAATACTGGGCAGGACTCGACGGACTGTTGCACATGGTCGGCAACGACTCACCGGAAATTCCAAAGAAGCTCGATCACTACGACCGATGGATCACGCAAGTCATGGAAGCTGCAAAAAAACACTACCGCGAAGTGCAGCTGCATGTTTTTAGTGACCACGGCATGGCGAATTGCGATGTCTACATCGATCTCCGGGCGAAGATCGATCCACTCGGCCTCGAAATGGGCAAGGACTACGCCGTCGTTTACGACAGCACGATGGCTCGTTTCTGGTTCCTTAAACCAGGTGTGAAAGAGCGCATCATCGAGGTGTTGAATAAAGTTCCCGAGGGTCGCATCATGCCGGACGACGAGTTGCGCCACTATCGCGCGTTCTTTGATGACCATGCCTTCGGCGAGTTGATCTGGCTTACTCAAGAAGGTGTGCTCATCGTGCCGAGTCACATGGGCGAACGCCCGATCCGTGCCATGCACGGTTACCATCCGACCGATCCTCAGAGTTATGCCACGCTTTTCAGTAGCCACGATGATGTGCCTGCTGAAGTGACTCACATCCCACACATTTACAAACTGATGGAGCGCGCCGTGCATCATCACGCCGCTGAGAACAAGAAACCATGAGCGGACGCACCGTCATCCACGTGCCTCGGCGTTTCGTCGCAAATGAATGGGGCGGCACCGAGACCGTTGTGCTTGAGATATCAAAGCAGCAACGTGCTGCTGGGATGAATCCTCTCATCATCACATCCATGGCTCTGGCAGACAGGAACCACGATGTGATAGGCGGCATTTCAGTGGATCGCTATCCGCACATTTATCCGTTCTTTGGCCTCAGCGCCGCCGACCGTGCGGCCATGGATAAGAAAGGTGGCAATCTGCTTTCTCTGTCGCTTCTGCGTGCGCTCATCCGCCAACCTGATGTCCGGATTTATCATGCTCACGCACTCAAACGCCTCGGCGGCTCGGTTCGCACCGCCGCACGATGGAATAAGAAACCTTACGTCGTTTCATTGCACGGCGGGATTTTCGATGTGCCGGCTGCGGAACTCAGTGATCTAACAAAACCCATCCAAGGCAAGATCGAGTGGGGCAAGCCCTTCGGCGCGTTGCTTGGTGCTCGCAAGGTTCTCGAAGACGCAGATCACGTCATCTGCGTCGGCGATAGCGAAGCGCAAAAAGCGAAAGCCACACTGCCTCACGATCGGGTGAGTTATCTCCCAAACGGCGTGGACTGCCAGCGTTTCATTACGGGTGATGGTCGCCGCTTCCGTGAGCAATTCGGCATCGCTGCGGATGCGTTTCTGGTGGTGAATATCAGTCGTATCGATTCACAGAAAAACCAACTGGGTTTACTCGAGGCATTCGCCCGGTTTCACGCCGCGACTCCGAGTGCGCGATTGGTCATGATCGGGCCTGAAACCCAGCCTGCCTACGCAGATCAACTGCGCGCATTCATCGCTGCGAACCAGCTGGGCGAAGCGGCGATGATTATTCCTGGGTTGAGTAATGAAAGCGGCCTGCTCATCGATGCTTATCATGCGGCGGATACCTTTGTGCTTTCTTCAAGGCACGAACCATTCGGGATCGTAGTGCTTGAGGCGTGGTGCGCCGGAGCGGCGGTCATCGCAAGTCGTGTCGGCGGTTTGCAGAAACTTATCCGTGATGGTGAGACCGGTTTCTTTTTCGATCCGGATTCTCAGGACGCTGCCATTCAACTCGCGGGGCATCTAACAAAATTATACAACGATCCACAGCTGCGCCGGAGTGTGGGTGAGACTGGCCGTGCGGAAGCGCTCGCTCACTACGATTGGACCCGCATTGGAGCCCAGCTTGAAACACTCTATCAAAAAGCCGAGGAGAGCGCTGCTCGCCGCTGGCATGGATCTCACCGAAAGGAGGGAGCATGAGCACCACGGCGCCCAGATTCACCCGCGACGGCAGTGATGCTTTGGAAAAGCTGATCGCGGAAACCTGTGAAGAAATCGGTCGGGAGGTCACCCGAATCGTTCCTGTAGATAAATTTCAGGCGCTATTGTTAGCTGGTGGCTACGGTCGTGGCGAAGGTGGGGTGTTGTCCACGCCGGACGGAGACGCGCCTTACAACGACCTCGAGTTTTTTCTACTCATCCAAGGTCATCCGAGGCTCAACGAGCGTCGCTACGGAGCGGCCATCCATGCTTTGGAACATCGGATGACAGAGCAACTTGGCATCGAAGTGGAAATGAAGATTCTATCTTTGGAGAAGCTCGTCTCCAGCCCAACGACGATGTTTTTTTACGACCTTGTCTGCGGCCATCGCGTCACAGCCGGTCCATCTTCCGTGCTGGAATCTTGCACACATCATGCGGAATCCGCCCTCATCCCGGCGCATGAGGCGACGCGGTTGATGATGAATCGCTGCTCCGGCCTGATGTTTGCAGCCGAACGTTTGGCTAGTAGCGAGTGCACGCGGGAGGACCTAGATTTCATCGCGCGCAACATCGCAAAGGCCCAACTCGCACTCGGCGATGTCTTTCTAACTGCTCTTGGAAAATACCACTGGAGCTGCGTGGAACGTCACGAACGGTTGAGTCAGGTAAGTGAGCCATCTCTACCGATGGCGGACTTGATTGCGTTTCACAAAGACGGAGTCGCTTTCAAGCTTCGTCCTTGTCCCGGTATCTCCACACGCGAGGAATTGGAGGCTCTCCACCAAGCTGTAACAAAAACCGCCTGGGCTGTCTGGTCATGGCAGGAGCAGAAACGCCTTGGTATTTCCGCTGTCACACCCGCCGAGTATGCCCATGGCGGAAACAAGTGCCCTGAAACTTCACCCGTGAAAAACTGGCTGATCCGCCTCCGAGCATTCGGCGCGAAAGGGCTGCTTTCTTTCCGCTACCCACGCGAAGGGCTGCTCAATTCATTATCGCTGCTACTCTGGGCACCGGAACTCGTGCCAGCAAACTACTCATGGCTATCACGCCAACTCGTCTCTCCCGTTACAAACCGTCAGGAAGCCATGGCCGCCTACGAACGACTCTGGCATCGATTCAACTAAACTCCATGAAACTTCTGGTCATCTATCCTTATGCGCCATGGCCGCTCGACCGCGGAACCTATCAGCGGACGTTTCATTTGCTCAAGGCATTGGCCATGCATCATGAAGTGGACTTCGTCGCGCTAACCGAAGAGCAGGAAGATCTTGATGAAAAGCGAGGCGTATTTTCCGCATTCTGCCGCGAGGTCGAGTTCATTCCCTTCGCCCATCCGCCGTGGCAAAAATTGTTTCCACAACGCCTGCTCAATCCACTGCCGAGCAACGTGCAACACTGGCAGAGCCCAGCGATTTCCGAAGTGGTCAACCGCCGTCTAACACCCGGACGCTACGACATGGTCCACATATGCGATCTTGTGATGATGCCCTATGTGCTGCCTCACAAGTCCCACACACCCTTCGTCGTGGACCGCAGTCGCGTGGATCTACAGTTCCAACTCATGCAATACAAAACGCTGCAATCCTCCTTGCGCGAGCGATTGTTGTGTTGGGAAGGCTTTGCGAAACTCTGGTGTTATGAGCGCAAACTCGCACGCGAGGCTCTGTTGGAAGTCGTTTGTGGTCCTGACGACGAGGTCTTCCTCCACCACCGTGTGGACTCCGAAGCTCCGGTGATGGTCGTGGCCAATGGCGTGGATCTCGATTACTTCCATCCGGCCTCCGCGCCCGATCCGCGTGCCGACGAACCGACGGTGATTTTTTGCGGCGCGATGGACTACAGCCCGAATGTCGATGCGCTGCGTTGGTTTTTCGAAAGCATCCATCAGAAATTGCTCAAGCTGTGTCCCGCCGTGCGCATCCTCATCGTTGGTAAGAGTCCCATCGCGGAAGTGCAGGCCTATGGATCGCGGCCCGGCGTTACCGTGACCGGCGGTGTGCCGGACGTCCGCCCATATTACAAACGTGCCTGGCTACAGATGGTGCCGCTGCGCATCGGCGGTGGCACACGGCTAAAGATTGTCGAGTCATTGGCGATCGGCACCCCCGTGGTTTCCACTACGATCGGCGCCCAAGGGTTGGAATTGAAACACGGTGAAAACATCCTGCTCGCGGATGATCCGGACACCTTCGCAGGAGAGATCTCACGAGCTCTATCCGATCCCGCGCTGCTTCAGCGCATCGAGGAAAACGGCATCACCACCGCCAACGAGCGCTTCGGTTGGCCGGCCATCGGCGCGCGTCTGGCGAATCATTACGACACTCTGATTTCAAAACCTAACTCTATGGAAGCTCGCCACTGATGAACTCACTTCCCAAAGCCGTCTCCGTGGTCATGCGCAGCTTCAACGAGGCATGGGCCATCGGCGATACGATCCAACAACTCTTCAACCAAGATTTCGATGGAGAAATCGAACTCATCGTCATCGACTCCGGATCTAGCGACGGTTCGATTGACATCATCAAAAATTCCGGGCGAGCGCGCCTTATCCAGATTCCGCTCGGCACTTATGTTCCTGGTGTGGTTCTCAACCAAGGTGCACGCGAGGCAACGCATGACTGGATCGTCTATCTGAATGCCGATGCCACGCCGGTCGGCCGCGATTGGTTGGTGAACCTACTCAAGCCCTGCGTTTCCAACCCGAAATTCGGAGCTGCATTCTCTCGTCAGATTCCACGGCCTGATTGCCAAGCAGTGTTTGCTCACGATTACGATCGGTGCTTCGGACCTGAGCGCGAGTCGAAAGATTGGGAACACTTTTTCAGCATGGTCAGCTCGGTTACGCATCGCTCAGTGTTAGATAAAGTGCCGATTCGCGAGGACCTGCAATATGCTGAGGACGATGAATGGACACGGCGCTTGGTGAAAAACGGCTATGAAATTCCTTACGCTATCGAGTCGGTGGCCATGCATTCCCACAACTACACGCTACGCCAGTCCTACAAGCGCTCCTTCGGCGATGCCAAGGCCATGGCTGCCACCAGCACGGTTCAGCCGCGCAACGTGAACTATCATTACTTCGTGTGTTTCGGCCTACTCAAGGATGCGATCCGCGATGCGAAATGGTGTATCAGCAGCGGCCACATTCTAGGCATTCCCCATGCCGTAGCGGTTCGCCTCGCTCAGCGTCTCGGCCGCCGCGATGGACATCATGCCGGCTGGAAATTCTATCAACGCGACAAATGAAAATTCTCGTCATCACCAATCTCTATCCGCCCCACGAAATTGGAGGATATGAACTCCGCTGTCGTGATGTTTGCGATCGTCTCAAAGCATCGGGTCATGAAATTCACATCCTGACCTCTGATCACACCGTCGCCGGTCGGCCGGATTTAGAGCAACCCAACGTCACCCGAAAACTCCGCATCAACGGCATGTATGGAAATCCATGGTTGCCAATCCAGCGGCTCTATAGTCAGGAAAAACACAACTACCAAATCCTGCAGCGAGCGATTGAAATCATTCGTCCTGACATCATCCACGTCTGGAACATGGGTGGCATTTCCAAATCGCTCTTGCTCCGAATTGAGCAGGGGACCATCCCAGTTGTCTATGATGTTTCTGATCACTGGATTGCCCGCAGCCTGCGCGCTGATGTCTGGCTTTCTTGGTGGAACGAACCCGGCTCATTCGCGCGATCAGCACTTCGTGGACTTCTCACATTTACCGGCATCCGCCGTATCATCAACCGTACAGTGCCCACTGCTTCGTGGAGCAAGATCAAGTTCGAATGCATCTACTTCTGCAGCGCGTTCATGCGTGATCTAACCGTCTCGAAAGGCTGGCCGGTGGGGCATGCAGATGTCATCCACTGCGGCATCGAAACCATTGGATTTCCCACTAAATCGGATTACACGCGCTTTGAGAAACTTCTCTGGGTCGGGCGTCTATCAGCAGATAAGGATCCTCTAACAGCGATTCGCGCTCTCGCCGCCGCCCGCCGAAACGGGCTTTCACAGCTCACTCTCGATCTCTATGGTCATGGAGATCCCGACTACGTCGCTATGGTGGATGCGGAAATCGCCAACCTCGGCTTGACGGATTGTGCCTTCAGAAAATTAGCGCCAGCTGCCGAGATGCGTAAGCTCTACTCTCAATACGACGCCTTGTTGTTCACTTCTAACTGGGGAGAGCCCTTCGCACTCACGCCGCTTGAAGCCATGGCATCCGGCCTGCCGGTCATCACATCGCTCGATGGCGGTCAGCCTGAGCTCGCCCGCCACGAGGTGAACTGCCTCATCGCCGCAGCCGCAGACCCCGAACTCTACGCCACCCGTATCGCTGAACTCGCAGTCTCACCGCAACTTCGAACTTCTATTGCTGCCACCGGCCTGGATGAAGCTCGAACCCGCTTCGACATTGATCCGATTACCCGCCAAATCGAAGCATTCCTTTTTAAGGCCCTGAAATCATGAGTATCCTTTTCTATGATGATAGTCCGGTCTTCGGTGGCCACGAGGTGATTAGCCTGCTCGGTCTTGAAGCCGTTCTAACAGAATTTTCCGGTAAGGTTCATTTCATCGCCGCCTCCGCAAACGATAAGCTCTGCCAAAAGATCGCCACCATCGCAGAGAAATATCCGCAACTCACTCTCGAGCAGGTCGACTGGCATTCCTCCAAACTTGAAGCGCTGCGCAACCAACTCCAACCTTCACGAATCAAAGTTCTAGCAGATCGCTTCCGGCAGCTCAATCCCGCACTCGTTGTTGCCATTCAGGGAAACATCGAACACTCGTCACTAGCTCTCCACGCCGCACGCCGTGCAGGTATTTGCTGCATAAGTTACATTCCAGTGCCGCATTCCAACGCGGAAATGGGCGCGCGCCTCGGCGCTCTTCGGGATCTCTTCTGCGCGCATCTTTTTAAACTCCCAGACGCTTTTATTACCATTACCGATGAAATGGCGCACCTACTCAAACAGCAGGGAGCCGTCGCACCCATCGATATTGTTTACAACGGAATCGATACCAATCGATTTCAGGATGGCGATGCAAAGATCGCATGTGAGGAGCTCGGACTACCTTTCGAAAAAATCCGCGTAGGCGTGATTGGTCGCATCGAGTTCCGCCAGAAACAGCAGCACCTGCTCGTGCAAGCCATCGCTATCGATCCTTCACTTGCAGCATCCTGCCACCTCGTCTTCGCCGGCGACGGGCCTGACACTTCTGCTCTACAAGACATCATCCACCAGAACCATCTCTCGGCAACCGTCCTCCCTTGGTGCGACCCAGCCCGCCTCTATCAGGCGCTCGACGTGCTGGTCATTCCATCCCGTTATGAAGGTCTTCCACTCGTCATGCTGGAAGCCCTAGCCTCTGGCACTGCCGTGCTTGGTAGCGATCGAGACGGTATGAAAGATCTCCTACCCAAGGAATGGCGCTTCGAGCCCAACAGTCCCAAAGCGCTTTCCATCGCCCTCGGTGAATTTATCGCAAGCGATCGTCGAGCGCCGGATTCCAGTCTGATCTCACGGGTCCGTGAAACGATGTCGATTGATTCCTTCAACCGCTCGTTTTCAGCTTCCGTGCTCCGCCACGCGAGCCCAACCGAGTCCCATTCACGCTTGCCAGTCTAATGCAATCCAGTCCATAGTTAATCTATCCAAAATAAGAGCCTACATCCCAATTTGGATTCACCTTCGGGATTGAATCTCCCATCCGGCGAAGATCACTCTCCGGATTCGAGTCGGTCTGTGTCCGTAACTTCACGCCGATTCCGTTTTCCTCTGCCCTTTGATCCGATAAGGCTGCTTGCGGGAGTTCTAACACGCTGGCCGTGGATCCTGACCGGGATGCTAGTTGTGGGTGGAATTGGCGCCATAGCCGGTATTTCGATGACGAGTCAGTCGTTCGCCATCTCGACTTCGTTGATCAAGCGCCGCGTCCCACAAACCGTTCAGGCGTCTGAAACAGGTCAAGCATTCAGGCCAGTAGATCTGAACGACGCCACCTTGCTCGCTACTCTGCTCTCCAACGAACCACTCGACATCGCATTCAAGCGCGCAAACAACGGTATCGACTCAGGCGAAGTGAGGAGCCTCATCGAGGCCAAGCAACTTGAAGGCACCGATATTTTTTACATCACCTATCATTCACCGCTGAGTCCGGACGATGCGCTAAACTTCAGTGGAATCTGGGCGGAGGAGATCAGTGCTTACACTAAGCGACTGCAGCAAACCGAAGCCCGCGATGTTCGTGAAATACTTGAAAAGGAAGTTGCTGCGATGGAGAAGCAAATCGAGTCAACCAACCTAGAAATTCTTAATTTCACAAAGGAAAAGGATTTCCTCGGTGGAGATGCCCAAGTCGCCGCAGTGCTTGGCAAGCTCTCGCAGATCGAACTCAATTTGGAAGCCTCACGCATCAGCGTTGCAGCCAAGAAACAGCAGCTTACAAGTCTGATGGAACAAATCAGTCATCAGAGTCCTATAGAACTTCAGATTAAAAGCGCGAATGAGGAACTTGCTAACCTGCGCTCAACTTACACCGATGAGAATCCGCTTGTTCAAGCGAAACTCCAGAGCATCGAATACCTTGATAAGCAGATCGCGAAGCTCAAGGATGCGGGTAAAGCGGAGCTTGATGCCTACACTGGCACTCCATTGGGTAATCAAATTTACCTGACCATCATTGGCTTGCGCAACGAACTTCTGGAGGAGGAGAGTCGTATTGAATCGCTCGAAAAACTCCGTCTGTCCACCGCTGCCCGGCTCGCCGAGTTTCCTGCAATCATCAGTGGCTTTGAAGCGCTTCAGAAGAAGCGGGATACTCACATCGAAGGGCTTTCCCTGATGAGTAACCGTTTGAAAGAAGCGGAAATTTTCGCTTCCGGTGCGCCAGGATACTGGCAGGTTTTCCAGGCTCCTGATCCTCGTAGTATTGTTCCATCTTCTCTCATTAAAAAGCCCGCATTACTCGGGGTGGCTGGAGTGATTGCTGGTGCGGGTCTCTCAGTGTTGCTTACGCTTTTTCTCACGCATCGCACGTCGAGACGTTCCATTCTCGAGTGTTGTGCAGCGACTCGAGCGCCTCTGATTTGTCATCTGCCTACCAGCTCGGATGAGGATGCGAGAGCGGCTATTGCTCACTTCTGGATCACCTATCTCGCCCCCCGTCTCGACAATCCGGGTCGTATTCTGATTTGGACGGCAGCCTTGGATCCTGCTGATGAGCTTAGGCTGTGGTCGATGCTTGCCGATGCTGCAGCGAAGGATACCGGAAGACCCATGCAGGTTATCGATCTAACACCCGACTCACTCTGGGCGGATGGTGCATCAACCGAATCACTGGTGTGGTCGACTCAATGGTCAGATGCGTCCTTGTCTGAAACATCGATTCTTCTTCGTGCGTCCTCACTACCTCAGAGAGATTCGCGCGCAGTATTGTCAAAAATAGATCACTGGATCGCAGCGGTTGCCGGACAAAAAGAATCTCTGCACCGGGCCGTCGAATCTCGTCAGCTTACGGATGCTTATCTTCTTCCCTGTGACGGAACCATTGCGTGGACCGAGCGTCCCAATGGACGAATTCGCGAAGGTGCTGATGTCATTTCCTGTTTCCTTGCCGAACGTTTTTCCTGAGACTTCAATGTTATGAAAAGCCGCATTGCCAATCTCCTTTTGTATGTTTGCTTCCTGTCACAGTTGCATGGTCAGGAGGCGCCTCCGGCCACGGCGAGTGTGCCGGGAAATAAGGCGACTTCCTCACCGATCTCGTGGCGCACGCGCTACGAACTTGGGCCCGGCGATGTGATTAATTTTTCGCTATACGGCCGCCCCGAACTCGATCGGCCTGGATTCCGCATCGCACCGGACGGCACGATCAGCTACCTTCAAGCGCAGAACATCAATATCTCCGGACTGACCATCGATGAAGCGCGCATCGCCATTGAAAAAGGGCTCGCTTCAAACTTCCGCTCGCCGCGAGTGATTATTACTCCTCAGGAAGTTGGCTCCAAGCGTTTCACAATACTCGGCAAAGTTATCAACAAGGGCGTCGTCACGTTAGAGCGGCCTATCACTTTGGTTGAGGCTATCGCCAACGCTGGTGGAATCGAAACCGGCTTATTCGAGCGTAACACCGTCGAGCTTGCGGATCTCGACCGCTCATTCGTCTCGCGCAAGGGTCAACAACTACCCGTGGATTTTCGCCGACTACTCAACGAGGGCGATATGAAACAAAACATCGAGATAGAGCCTAACGATTTTATCTTCATCGCCTCTACCATTACCAACGACTATTACGTGCTTGGTGCTGTGGTGAATCCTGGCGTTCAAGGACTCACTCCCGACGCCTCCGTCGTTTCTGCGATTTCGAGACGCGGTGGACTTACCGACCGCGCATGGACCGACCGTGTGTTGGTGGTTCGCGGCAGTTTTACTAAGCCCGAAACCTTCGTGGTCAATCTGAAGAATGTGCTCGCCGCGAAAGAAGGCGACTTCAAGCTTCAACCCAAGGATATCGTTTTCGTCTCGGAGCGTCCGTGGGCGGCGGCTGAGGATATCCTCAAACTCGCTCTTTCTGCCTTTGCCACCAGCGCTTCATCCACCTGGGTCAACCTCAACGTCGATCCAATTCTAACGTCACCCTGATGCTCCGAAGTTTTTCCACGATATTGGCAATTACACTGCTCTGCCTATGGGGGGTCAGTTGTCAGCAGATTATTCCAAAATCTCAGTTTGACGCCCGCAACGCTGATCAGACCGTGCGCAACCTAACGTTTACCAACGTAAAAATCAAACGCTCGCCTGACCGCAAGCTTTTAACTCCCCCAGTGGATACCTACATTCTGGGGCCGGGTGATGTCATCGAAATTGAAATCGCTGAGGTAGGTGGCACGCTTGCTCGTACATTTGTGATGCCCGATGGCATGTGTTATTACAATCTAGCAGGCGGAGTCCGCGCGGAAGGACTCACCACAGCGGAGTTTTCTAAACAACTTCGTGAGGTGCTCAAGCGCGACTACACCAATCCGCTCGTCAACGTCAGTTTGGTTGAGGTTCGGTCGAGGCGTTACTGGATTCTCGGCCGTGTATTCAAACCTGGACTCTATCCGCTGCGCCAACCTACCACTTTACTTGAAGCAATTTCGCAGGCCGGCGGACTTTTCACTTCGCGATTTTCCGGCACCACCGAGGAACTTGCGGATCTTTCCAATAGTGTGGTTATCCGCAATGGTGAAATTCTACCTGTTAACTTTGAGAAGCTCGTCCGATCCGGCGACACCTCACAGAATGTCTATCTCCACCATAACGATTATATTTATCTTCCTTCCTCCGCTACATCCACGGTGCTTCTGTTAGGAGCGGTGGCTGCCCCGCAGGCGGTTGGCTACAAGGACTCGCTCACATTGATCGACTGCATTGCCCAGTGCAAGGGACCCGCGAAGGGCGCTTACCTCAAGGAAGTTGTCATTGTCCGCGGTACTCTCGACAAGCCCGCAGCATCCATCGTGAATCTTCAGGCGATCCTTACTGGGAAAGAGGCCAATGTATTGCTTCAACCAGGTGATATTGTCTGGATTCCTAAACGTCCGCTCGGCCTGCTAGAGTCTACCGTGAAGCTTGTCTTCCAGGATGCCGCTCGAACCATTGCTTCGGGAGAAGGGTCCCGAGTTGTAGGCGGCAGTCAGAATCCCGTCATCAGTATTCCGATTAGCTCGCCGCCTTAAGAGCGATCTATCAAGTATTCTATCTCTGACAATTCAACTTTTTTTGCTGACGACGCCACCACTCGGCTTTGGAAAGCATTGCGCACAGCATGATCCATGTCGTCAGGTTTTTCGTTTGTGTGAGCACCCGTTCTACCTGCCCGTGGAAGTAGGAAATGGCGAACGCCACCGTTAGCCCGAACAACATCAGACCCAGCGGTGTTTTCCAAAATGCTATACTCGACCTTATTCCGTGCCAGAGTGTGATTAGTGCGAATAATAGGAATGTGACCAACCCGAGGATGCCATTTTCTGCAAGCAGCAGCCAGTAAAGGCTTTCTGTTAGGGGATTCGCCATGAACTGATCTGGATAAATATTGCGACCCCTGTTTTGTTCCCAGCGCTCCAGAATCTGCGAATATTTACTGCCCTGCGGTCGGCTGTTTGCCAGGCCGAAGTTGTTCCAACCGATGCCTGTCAGCGGATGATCGCTGCACATCGCCGCAGACTGCTGGTTGAGAGCGAATCGGAGATCGTTCTTCGGCGTATCGTCAGTGCCCATACGCTCCATGAAGGTATCTGCCGCCATGGCCATCACGAATAAGCCGCCAAGGCCGCCCACCACTGTGAGGGTCACTCGCCGAACCGTGAATCCTTGCAAAAATGAACCCAGTATCACCAACGCTGATCCCACCGCGAAGGCAGCTAGTGAGGCGCGGGAGACCGATAGCACTACGACAAGCCCTGCCGCCGCAAAGGCGCAGAAAAACAAGAGCACGTCGCGCTGTGACGTTTGCTTGGAAATCGCCAAACCCAGGATAGGCATCGCGATCATGTAGGACCACATCGCCATCGGGTTCTGATGCTCAAACCAACCCATCACACGATATCCACCCAGCACATAGCGCGACCAAAGGCACAGGATTAACTGCATGATCAAGGCCACCGCGAACCCGCGCATCACGGCCTTCACATCCCGCTCGTCATGCAGTGCTGCAAAAACACCGATGAACACAAACGCCATCTTGGCGAACTTGAACGCAGGCATCAGCGCATAGATTGGATTCAGCGCCGCTAGCACCGACAACAAACCCACCGTGATCCACAAAAGCCACGCCCACAATCCGGGCGGCAAAATTCGGAAATCCTTCCTCTTTTCTAACAATGCTGCCAGCGCCAGTCCGATCGCGATCGCCTCGATGAAATTAAATTCAAAACCTCGACAATGCCCGCGATACTTTTCGATCGAATAAAGCATCAAGGTGAAATCCGAAGGCGGGCGCACCAGCCACCACGCCATAAACCCTAGCGCGATGCGTCTCGCCGTGTCTCTACCCTTGAGATAGAACCCAAGCATCGGCCCGATCCCAAGATAAACGAAGGCGATCACCAATACCTTGAGGAGCGTCTTAAGGATTTCCATATTCACATTTGGTCTCCCAGTCGTCTGAGTATTTCAGGAAGAAATTGTTTTTTTCGCGAGACACAACCCGCCCAGACCATGCCGCTCTCTCCCAGCTTCTGCACTAGAGCTGGGTTTTTCACGTTGAACAAGACCACGCTCTCGCTGCGGAATATATCGGTAATGAGCAGTGCGGCAAATTCCCAATCATCACGCTTGCAGCGCTCGTGAAGCGCGCTAGCAAACATCTCCATTCGCTTACCCTCAAGTGCACTGCGATCCACCGTCTCGATTTGAGCAACTGCGAACCGAATACCATTTCCCGAAAATTCCTTCAGATCTTTCTCCACCAGTTCACTCGCAGACCGATCAAGCGTCTCATCGTTGCGCACAAGCACTTCGCGACCAAATTCGTTCAACTCGACATTGCACAATTGGGCCAGCGCCTCAGCCTGATGTTTGTCCGCATCCGTGGTGGTAGGAGAGGTGAACATTAGAGTATCAGCGATGATCGCCCCCAATAGAAGTTTTGCCTGGGCAGGAGTCGGCTGTTTTTTGTTCTCCGAAAATTTACAGGCAATGATTGTCGCGGTGCTGCCGACTGGCCGGCAATCCACACGGATGGGCAGTGCCGTTTCGAGCGTGCCGACACGATGGTGGTCCACGATCTCAATGATATCCACGTCAGCAATACCGGCTGGTGCCTGATGTTGCTCGAAATGATCCACGAGAACGACTCTTCCACGTGGATGATTAATGACTTCACTACGTGATAACACTCCATACAACGTTCCATCAGGATTCATCACCGGTAATGCAAATTGCGCCCGACGAAGTGCTCCCTGAATCTCTTGTAGGGGTTGATCTGGTGTGAGCTTTGGAAAACCATCCACTTGCATCAACCGCGCAGCTGGAATGGCCATCGGCAATTGAGTGGCGAGAGCCATTAGTGATCCTCGATAGTGGAACACGCCGAGCTCTGGACAGTTCAGTATCGCATTTTCCCATTCGCTACTTTTCTCTGATTCGCAGGTCACGACTGCGGCGGCACCAGAATCACGACAATGCGCAAGCAGTTCCGGTTGGTTCCCAATGAGCACTAACGAGCCGGGGGTGACTCGGCTCATATCCAGCACGATATGCCCACCGGCTTCAGCCTGCGGATTTTGCCAACGCTTGAGTTCAAAATGGCGCTCCAAGTCACTGATAGAAAATAGCACGCCAAGAAAATCCTCCGCATTGGCATGGTAGAAATAATTTGCAGCCGGCATCCTATCGCTCAACAGGCCGAGTAGTTTCCGATTCTCGTCAATTACTGGAACAACGCCAATGCGGTGGCGCATAATGAGATCCAACGCATCACCAAGGGAAGCGTCTGAGTCGATAGAGAATACCTCACAGCGTGCGACATCTCGGACGCAGGTATGCAGGTGGTTCACGCGCCGCGGCAACGGTGTGCCTGCTTCTGCAAAGAGCCATTTCGTCTGCCCAGAAAGCTCTCCTAGGACAACACCTTCGAATGTTTCTTCACTCGAAAGAGCGTTGAGCAGGTCAGCATAAACTACAGCAGATACCGCGGAATCCGTATCCGGACGCTGATGCCCCACTACGAAAGTTGAGCGGGTCGATGATTTGGAATGGCTTACGGAGCTGGCTTTCACGACCCGTAGGCTAACTGCCCGACCAAATTTTCCAAAGAGAAAACAGACAACAATGCCAATCTGGGCATTGACATGCGTGATTATCCCACGTAATCAATCGCTTCCCGCGCCGGGTAACGGCGGAGTCGCCAAGTGGTAAGGCAATGGTTTGCAAAACCGTCATTCGTGGGTTCGATTCCCACCTCCGCCTCTCTCCCTTCGGTGGGTAGGCTCCGGTGGGTAGGCAAAATGCGCTTCGCGTTTTGTGAAGCGATAAATCACTGGGGCGTTCCCACCTCCGCCTCCATTCTTCGCTTCAGTTCCTGAAGCTACGAATGGCAAGCCATTTAGAAGAGTAGGAAGCGAAGAATGCTCTTTGTCGCTGCAATGCAGAAGGGGTCGATGTATTCGTGATCAGATTGGATAATGGGGGTGAGGCTCACGACGCTAAGTAGTGTCTCCATTTGGTTATTTATGTACACTTAAGATCTATTTTTTGAACTTTTGGTACACTGAATCTTAAAAAATCCCCATTTTGAGAAATAAAATTGATATTTTTTTAGAATTCTCTCGAAAATTAAGGTGAAAACAGAGGATTTCTACATGAAAAATATAACGTAACTCATTGAAAAGGAGCGATTAGCAAATTCGCTTCAAAAATCTTCACTTTCTACTTGTGGGAGAAGTGTACGAAAGTGTATCTAGGTGCTGTCAAATTCGCCAGCTGTCTCTCGATGATACCGCAATTCCAACAATACAAGGGCTCGTTCCCTTACAAGACTGACTCGAAGAATCGGGTCAATGTCGTTCCGGCTTGGCGTCCGGTTCAGGGAGAGGCGTTGAATTTGATGCCGTCTATTTCTGAAGGAGTGAAGGTAATCAAAGTGCTCACGCAAGAGGCTTTTGAATACCGAGTCGAGCGCATCAAGCAGCACGCGACCTCGCCGAAAGAAGAGTCGCAACTCAAGACGAAGTTGGTGCGTCTGCTGCGTGAAGCAAACGTGAATGAGCAAGGCAAGCTGCTCATTCCAAAAGATCTATCAGATTACGCCGGAATTTTACCTGACAGCGAAGTGATGCTTTCAGCAGGCGACAGCCATTTCGAGATCTGGAACCGCGCGAAGTTTGAGGAAATCTTTGGTCTTTCTGCAGTTCCTGAAGCAGAGGATCACCTCGCCATTTTCTAACATACAAAAACATGTTGTTTCAATCTGCCATCTCTAACACCGATACGGTCCGCCAAACGGCAGGGTTCGGGTGGAGTGCGTTGATGAGCGGTATGCAGAATGTATGTTCACATTTTTCACGAAACCAAGGGCTAGGGACAGCACGCGGTTTCGAAAACACGAACGCCGTTACCGCTCCTGGCTGGTTGTCGGCACGGCGTTCGTTTCCTCTTTTTTTAGCTGAGCGTTTGAAGTCTCTCGGGACAGAGCTTCACTTGCTTATTGAACCGTTGCGTAGCGCTGCGCCTGGCTGGTTGTCAGCGCGCGCATCGGTTAATTTTTCCAACGGAAAACAAAACCACGAGCTCGGGACAGTGAGTGGTTATGGTAAATCGGACGTCGAGTCCGCTGCTGGCTGGTTGTCGGCCTCGGCGTCCGAATCATTTTCGCCTAAAGGTTATCACCTTCCTGTGATGCCGAATGAAGTCATTGAAATGATGGAAGCCGGACCCGGAAAATTCATCATCGACGGCACTTTAGGTGGCGGCGGACATTCCGAACTTTTACTCAAAACGGGCGCCAAAGTTTTGGGAGTGGATCGCGATCCAGAAGCTCTCGCGCATGCAGGAGAAAGATTGGCGACCTTCGGTTCGCAGTTCTCGACCTTCCAAGCAAACTTTTCTGAAATTCCATCTTATGAAGGAATCGCAGCTGGTGAGTTAGCTGATGGGCTGTTGTTAGATCTCGGAGTTTCATCGCGTCAGCTCGATTCCGCGGAGCGTGGTTTTTCTTTCATGCGTGAAGGTCCGCTGGATATGCGGATGGGTCCGAACGCAACCATGACCGCTGCCGAACTCGTCAATACTTGGCCCGAAGCAGATATCACACGCATTCTCTTCAGCTATGGCGAGGAACCGAGGTCACGTCGCATCGCCAGCGCGATTGTCACTCAACGCGACAAAAAACCATTCGAAACGACTTTGGAATTGGCGGCGTGTATTGAAAACGCCGTGGGTAGAAATAGCAAAATTCATCCGGCAACTCGTTCGTTCCAAGCTATTCGGATGGCGATTAACGAAGAACTCGAATCGCTCGCATCCATTCTCGAATCCGCCGCCAAGGTATTAAAGCCAGGCGGCCGGTTGCTTATTATTACTTTCCATAGTTTGGAAGATCGCATGGTGAAACGATTTCTCCGGCATCATTCGCAACCTTACATCGACGATCCTACTTGGCCGGCACCTCGGCCCAACCCCGATTTTAAATTCCGGCTGATTTCCAAAAAAGCCATAGCCCCAAGTCAAACAGAGATCTCCTCTAACCCTCGAGCCCGCAGCGCAAAGCTTCGGGTTGCTCAGCTTTCTGGTCCCGAGATTCTAACCTCTAAATTCTGAAAACTATGAATCGTCGTCGTCACGAAATCGAAAACCGCATTTCATCATTCGCGATCTTTTCCCTAGTCCTCGCCTTAGCCATCGGCGCAGTCGGTGGCGTGTTGCGTGTATATTATCGTAACTGCCAGATCAAAGCCATGAGGGAGATCGACGTTGTAGAGCGTCGGATCGAAAAACATCAGTTAGATATCCGCACGATCCAAATGCGTCAGGATCAGATTCTGAATCTATTTGCCATGCGTAAGACACTTGAAGATTTAGGTACAAACCTGCGCCCAATCCCACCAGGGGTGTCCGAAAAAATCCTTCCGTCTGAGCCCAACGCCGTCGCCTCTTCGAATACCAATCTGTGAATCGAGCTTTTCAAAACCGCTGTATCATCCTGTGTCTGGTTCTTGTAACCTTGCTCAGTGCTCTGTCGGCGCGCCTGATTCAAATCCAACTCGTTGATCGCAAACGCTACGCGGAGTCCTCAGCTAAAGCCTATCATCGCATTGAGCGGATACCCGCCATTCGCGGAATGATTGTCGATCGCAATGAAGAAACCATCGCGAAAAGCATTCCTGTTTCCTCGATCTATGTGGATAAAAACCACTTATTAGATCCCAAACTAGCATCCTTCGGCTTGGCTTACGAAAAAGTTTCAAAAGAACCCGGTTGGGATGAATTGGATGCTGAGGATAAGTTGAAACGAATCCGCGTAGCCCGTGGAGATATCCTTTCAAGCGAACCTCCGGATATTATCGTTCAAAAACATATGGCGTATGCGATTGGTTTGCTTGCAAGGCCTATCGGAATGCGTCGCGACGAGCTCCGTGAAAAAATTGAAGGTAGCAAAGCAAAGTGGTTTCCCATCATCAAAGACGTGCCAGATGATATTGCAGAACGCCTTCGTGAGATCGTGGATGAAAACCACATTGAGGGCTTTGTCTTCGAAAACTCGATCAAAAGATGGTATGCAAACCCTAAGATCGCAACTCATCTAACAGGTTTTACTGGCGAGATCGAAGAACAACTTGAAAACGGTCAGAAAACATACCGGATGACTGGAAGATTTGGTGTCGAATCTGCGATGGAAGAATTTCTTGCAGGACGAGATGGACGCAGAGAACACCTGCGGGATGCGCGTGGACTGGTTGTTCCTGGGAATTCTGGCAGTTTATTGCCACCAAGAGCAGGTTTGAATGTTAAACTCACCATCGATATTGGCATGCAGGCGATCATCGAAGAAGAGCTCGATGCCGGACTGGCAAAATATAAGTCCAAACAAGGTGCGGTGATCGTGATGGATCCGAACAATGGTGAGATTTTAGCAATGGCGTCCCGTCCGCATTTCGATCTCAATCATAAAGAAAATCTCGCGGAAAATTCATTTAACTACGCAATCCAAGCGAAGTATGAGCCGGGCTCGACGATTAAAATTCTAGCAACCTCGGCAGCTCTCCAGGAGCGATTGGTTACTCCTCACACTGTGCTCAATTGTCCTAGTGTTATTCAGGAGCAAAAATTCACGGTTGAGGACGGACATTCTAGTGGCATGTTGACATTTGAGCAAATTATCCAAAAATCTAACAATACGGGTTGTTGGAAACTTGCGAAACAACTCGGGGTGAAACGCTACTATGAATATGTTCACGCATATGGATTTGGTAAGCGCACCGGAATTCAGCTCAGCGGTGAAAATGCAGGAACAGCAAATGTCCCAAAGCTACCAGTTGATTTTTCCCGCTCGGCGTATGGCTATTTCATCGGAGTGACGCCAATTCAAATGGCTGCGGCTTATTCAGTGATTGCTGGAGATGGCAGATTACTTCGTCCGAAAATCGTCAAATCGTTGATCGCTAATGACGGCACGATCATTGAAGAATTCCAAACAGAAAGCCGAGGCCAAGTCATCTCGCCTGAAACGGCAAAAAAGATGAGGGATGCTCTGTATAAAGTCACTCAACTAGGCGGCACCGCAACCAAGGCCGCAGTTCCAGGCTACAAGGTCTGTGGCAAAACTGGAACGGCTATCAAGCATGATCCAAAGCGTGGTGGCTATATCGAAGGAGGGTACGTGGTTTCCTTCGCTGGATTTATGCCTGCGGATAAACCTGCGTTTGTTTGCTATGTCGTCATCGACGAACCGATGACCGGCCCCGATATTCCACGTTACGGCGGTCAAATCGCCGCACCTATTTTCTCGCAAATCGCACAGCGCCTTGCCACTCACATGAATCTTCAGCCAACCGAGCCGATCGCTGAAACGGTCGCTGTTCGGTAGCGTTTATCAAAAGCAATATGCTCCTTCGCAATCTCATTTCAAAATTACAAAAGGTCACGGTCGTAGGATCGGTTGATATGGAAATTTCTGCCCTCACGGCTGATTCACGCGCGGTATCGAAAGGTAGCGTGTACGCGGCAATTCGTGGCACCTCGATCAACGGGCATGATTTTATCAGTGACGCCATTTCAGCAGGAGCTTCGGTCATTCTAGCAGAAATTGCACCGCCTGTGGATTTAGCCTCGGGAATCACTTGGCTGCATGTTCCAGATTCCCGAGACGCTCTTGCGCAACTCGCCGTGAGCTTTCACGAAAATCCCGCAGCGGAATTGAAGTTGGCAGGTGTGACAGGCACCAATGGAAAAACCACAATTGCGTTTTTGCTTCATCACATCATGAAGACGGAATGGCATCGTGCAGGTTTGCTCGGCACGATTCACATTGATGACGGCGAAACTGTCACTGTCGCGAAACACACCACTCCGGGATCGATTGAACTGAATGGAATTCTCAAAACGTTTCGTGATAATGCCTGCCGTGGTGCGGTGATGGAAGTTTCTTCACATGGTATTCACCAAAAACGCGTGGCTCATCTTGCATTCGATGCCGCGATCTTCACAAATCTAACACAAGATCATCTCGATTATCACGGCACGATTGAGAAATACATGGATGCGAAAGCTTCGTGGTTTCGTGATCTCGCGAGAAATCCGAACGGGAAAAAACCGACTGCGGTCATAAACATCGATGATGCGCGTGGAAATGATTTAGCTAAAGAGCTCGATGGTAAAATGCCAGTGATTCGTTACGGCTTCTCGGTAAATTCTGATTTCAGAGCTAACACCTTTCAGCAAGGCCGGGACGGCATGACTTTTGAGCTTTCTGTGAAAGCCAGAACGTATCTCGTTCGCGCTCCATTGATAGGTCGATTCAATGCTTACAATCTGCTCGCTGCGATTGCTGGCGCAACTGCTTGCGGGATCAAGCCTCGCCAAGCGATTGCTGCTCTCGCCAATTCACCGCAAGTGCCCGGACGAATGGAAAACGTCGGCAATTCGGGCGGCGCAACGGTTTTCGTCGACTACGCCCACACACCGGATGCGTTGGAAAATGCATGCCGCACTTTGAAAGAGCTCGATCCGCGTCGCTTGATCACCGTGTTCGGTTGCGGTGGAGATCGCGATACAGGCAAGCGTCCACTGATGGCTGCTGCGGCTGCTCGTTTCAGCGATGTCATGGTCATCACTTCAGATAATCCGCGCTCGGAAGATCCTGCGGAAATCATCCGTGAAATCGAAAAAGGCTTACCTAAAAAGTGCAATTACATCAGCGTGTTAGATCGTGCGGAAGCGATTGAAGCCGCCATTCAAAATTCGCTCTCGGGTGATATCATTCTGATCGCAGGCAAAGGTCACGAGACTTACCAGCAATTCGCCGACCGCACGATTGATTTTGATGACCGGAAAAAAGCCGATTTCGCATTGAGAAAACGCTCAGAAGCGATTGCCGAAATGCGTGCGAACCCAACTCCGCGCTTCTAAAGCCTTCCACTCGAAAAATGAAATCCACAGCACAACACATTTCTGAACTCCTCGGCGCGAAAGTCGTCGCGGGTTCGGGTTCCGTGGAAGCGAATGGAGTTTTCACAGATACGAGAAAACTCATCGCTGGCGGACTTTTTGTTGCGCTACGCGGAGACAATTTCAATGGAGATCAGTTTGCTGCATCAGCTTTGAACGTAGGTGCATCCATCGCGTTGGTGCAGAAATGGGAAGGCGGAGAACTGGATTCCAATAAAGCAGTGATCGAAGTTCCGGATACATTACTTGCCTTGCAACGCCTCGCGTATTGGTGGCGGAGTCAGTTAGATATTCCTATTGTCTGTATCACTGGATCGAATGGTAAAACCTCCACCAAAGATTTCACGACTTCGGTGCTTTCTCAGAAATTTTTGGTTAGCGCGACCAAAGGTAACCTGAACAATCACATTGGTTTGCCGCTTAGCATTCTTGCGACGACTCAAGATCACACCGCCGGTGTCTTTGAAATCGGCATGAATCATTCTGGCGAACTCGCACCGCTATGTGAAATCGCTCGTCCGCAATACGGCATCATCACCAACATCGGCACGGCACATATCGAGTTTCTCGGATCACGTGAAGCGATCGCTGAGGAAAAAAGCACACTCGCGCGATACCTTCCTGAAACCGGCATTTTGTTCACACCTGTGGGTTGTGATTTTAATGAGTATTTCCGCTCCAGAACAAGTGCGAAACTTATTCCCGTTGGGAACGGACGCGGATTGGTGCGCGCTGAAAATCCCAGACCACAAGCTGATGGAACATGGATTGACCTGGTCATTCAAGGTGAAGAGCCGGTCGAAGTATTCATTCCGGTTTTGGGCAAACACATGATCACCAACGCCTTGCTCGCCGCTGCATTGGGTTGGAAACTTGGACTCAGCCCTGCGCAAATCGCTCAAGGTCTAACAACGGTGAATCTTACGTCTGGCCGCATGCGCCGTATTCAGTGCGATGGAATTACTCTTCTAGATGACACATACAACGCTAACCCAGAATCCATGGAAGCCGCATTGGATACCTTATGCGAAATGCATGTTTCAGAGGGCGGTCAACGCATCGCAGTTCTTGGCAGAATGGGAGAACTCGGACCATTCGCAACCGAAGCGCATTTGCGCATTGGAAAACTCGCCAAATCCAAAGGCCTGCGTCTGATTGCGGTGGGTGATGGGGCTGAAAAAATCGCCATCGGAGGCGATTCAATGCATTTACCAGACAGCCACAGCGCAGCTGAGTGGCTAAAATCTAATACAAATTCAGGCGACATTGTTCTCTTTAAAGGAAGTCGTTCAGCCGCTATCGAAAAAGTTCTTCAAACCGCCTTTCCAACCGCATGTTAACTGCAATTTACGATTTTTGGTACGCCGCTCTTCAATCTGAGATCACCTCGGGTAAAGAAGGCTGGGCGCATACCTTTTCCTTCCTCAATCTTTTTGGATACGTCACATTTCGTGCCGCGACAGCCGGTCTGCTGGCGTTTGCGATTTCGATCATTCTCGGCCCATGGATCATTCGAAAACTCATTTCACTGAAATTAGGACAACCCATTCGCACCGCTGAGGAAGTTCACAAACTCGCCGAGCTTCACGGCGGTAAAATTGGCACCCCAACGATGGGCGGAGTACTGATTCTCGCGAGTGTTTTGATCTCAACATTGGTTTGCGCTCGAATCTTCAATCCTTTTGTTGCGGTCTGCGCATGCACCATGTGCGCGTGTGGTCTATTAGGTTTTGTCGACGACTACGCAAAGGTGAAAAAGAAAAACTCCGATGGTGTGTCAAGCCGAACCAAGCTGTTTTGGCAGTTGGTCATTGCGCTGATTGCTTCAAGTTTCATCTATTTTAAACCAGAGATTTCGGGTTTCGGTGCCACCGCGCAACAGATTCAAGACGGTGTCGCTGGATTTCGTTTACGTGATACTCCAATCGGTATCGGCGAAATCTGCTTTCCACTTTTCAAGACGCCATTGATTGACCTTAAGATTTTTGTCATTCCGTTCTTTGTGCTGATCATCATCGGCTGTTCCAACGCGGTAAATCTAACAGACGGTCTTGATGGTCTTGCGACTGGCTGCACCATTTCCGTGGCACTCAGTTACTCCATTCTCGCCTACCTCGCAGGACACTTTTTCATGGCCACCGAATATCTCGTGATTCCTCACAATCGTTATCTGGCTGAGCTTGCCGTTTTTATGATGGCTTTGGCAGGTGCGGCTTTCGGTTTCCTCTGGTTTAACTGCCATCCGGCGAAAGTTTTCATGGGCGATACGGGATCGCTCGCCATCGGCGGCGCGCTCGGCACCGCTGCGATTTGCACCAAGCAAGAACTGCTGCTCGTCATCATCGGGGGAGTGTTTGTGATGGAAGCACTCTCCGTCATGCTGCAAGTCGGATCCTTCAAACTCCGCAAAAAACGCATCTTCAAAATGGCGCCGATTCATCATCACTTCGAGTTGCTCGGCTGGCATGAATCGCAAGTCATCATCCGATTTTGGATTCTATCTATCATGCTCGCGCTATTTGGAATCGCCTTACTTAAAATTGCTTAAAACTTCATGAACGAAATCTTCAACATTTCAGGAAAGCACATAGCCGTCTTTGGCGCTGGGCGTTCGGGTGTTGCGGCAGTGGCTCTGGCGTTGCGTGAAGGAGCAAAAGTTTCGATGTGGGATCAGGGTGATCTTGAAGTGTTTAAAAACGTGCCGGTCGGGGTTGAGATTCACGCGAATCTAACCATCCGTGATGCGGAGAATTTCTCCGCGGACATGATCGTCCTCAGTCCAGGTATCGATACATATTCGCCCTTGGTTCAGGCCTTCGCTGCTCACACTCACTTGATGGGGGAGACAGAATTTGCATCGAGATTTTATGCCGGTGGAATCATTGGAATCACTGGAACCAACGGAAAAACAACGACCACAGAGTTAGTTTCACGGATTTTAAAAGAAGCCGGAAAAGGCGGCACGCCGTGTGGAAATTATGGCATGCCATTATCTGAAGTGGTTCTCGCTTCCGAAATTCCGGCGGCGGTTTCGCTGGAGCTTTCTTCCTTCCAACTTGAGACGATTCACATGCTGCATCCAAATGTTTCCATCTGGTTGAATTTCGCGCCTGATCACATGGATCGATATCCAACGGTTGAGGCTTATAAAAACGCCAAGCTCCGCATTTTCGAAAATCAAACCGCTGCCGATACCGTGATTTCACGATACGATGAAGAGCTAGGACAGATCGCGCCTAAACTCATCACTTTCTCAACCGAGTGCTTGGATGCCGATTTCTATTCGGATGGAAAGACGATCATCCACGAGGGGAAAGTGATTTTAAATATTGAATCAGAAACCGCACTGCGTGGACTTCACAATGCCGAGAATGCTATGGCGGCGATCGCTGCATGCATGGCGTATGGTATTGATGGAAACGTCATTCGTCGTGCACTCGAAGGCTACGCGCCGCCGCCGCATCGCTGCGAATTGGTCCGCACTCTTGATGGAGTCGAATACCTCAATGATTCCAAGGCCACGAATCTACATGCGTTGCAATGTGCGATACGTTCGCAAAGTCGCCCAGTGGTTCTCATTGCTGGCGGCAAAAACAAAGGATTAGATTATTCATCGGTGCTTCCTTTCCTGAAAAATCAAGTTATAGAAGTCATCACCTTCGGCGAGATCGCACGTCCGCTGGCGGATCTTTTCAGAACGGTTGTCACCTGCTCCACGGTATCAACCCTTGAACAAGCGGTTCACCACGCTCGTTCAGTCGCTCCGCGCGGCTCTACGGTTCTGCTCTCTCCAGGGACTTCATCTTTTGACCAATTCAAAGGATACGAACATCGCGGAAACGTTTTCAGAGACATCGTCCAACAACTTCATTAATCACTCATCTAACAAAGCCTATGAAACTCGATCAAATCCCAACTCGTCGCAAACCAGTCCAAAAGACAGTTTATGCACGTCTTTTCAATCGAACAAAATTCCGCAAGCAGCGCGCTTCTGCAGCAACTGCATCGCCTGAAGAATTCGATGACTCGGGCAGCAATATTTCGCGTTCACTTTCGATTATTTTCGCGATCCATATTGTAGCGATCGGAATGATCTTTATTCACAAGCAGTATCTCTCCGGAAGAACTGCTGCACCTGTGGTTGCGAATCATGAGGAGGCTGATCATACTGTGGCTGTCACTGCCTCTCCTGAGCGAACTGATCGACTCCCAGAATTAAGCAGTGGTGATAAGCCTTATATGGTGAAGAAAGGCGATAATTTCACGATCATTGCGACTAAGTTCGATGTAGAAGAAGCCGAACTCCGCAAGCTAAACCGCGGCACAGAACTCCGTGCGGGTGCGGTGTTTCGTATTCCTCAAGCGAAACGCATTGTCGCGGTGGAGCCGCCTGAAGTTGAGGCGATTCGTAATCAGGCCTCGCCGAATGAATCCGAGCGTGGATTAGTTGAAATTTTACCCAATTCAAATGGTTCGCAGAACTCTGCAAGTTTGCCAACCGCGATAACACGAGGCGTGGCAACAGGAACAACGAGCAAGACTCACATTGTCAAAGCTGGTGAAAGCGTTTGGAGAATTTCCAAACAATATAATTTGACCGAGAAAGAATTGATGAGCTTGAACGGCATCTCTGATCCAAGCAAACTCAGAGCGGGTCAGGTGCTTAAACTTCCCTAAAAAATAACCATCCGTGCTTAAACATAGCTCAACCATCCTGATTATCGCAGTCGCTTCCCTTTGTGGGTTGGGATTGGTGATGCTGGCGAGTACAGGGTTTTGGGTGCGCGGACTAGAGAATCCTTATTATTTCGTCAGCCGGCAATCCATGATGGTCGGCATCGGGATCATTGCCGCGGTGGTCATGGCGAAAATGCCTCTGGAGTGGATTCGTCAAATGACTCCGGCCACCTATATATTAAGCTGCATTGCGTTGGTGCTTTGTTTTGTTCCAGCGGTGAACGTCGAACTTTACGGTTCAAAACGTTGGATCGAGCTACCCGGCATCGGCCAGTTCCAACCTTCCGAGGGAGCGAAAATCGTCGTCGTCGTCGCGATGGCCTTGTGGTTCTCACGTTGGCAAACTGAAGTGAAAACGTTCTGGCGTGGATTTGTTCTTCCTGGGTTGATCGCTGTCGTGCCCATTGGTTTGATTGCCGCGGAGACAGATGTCGGAACCGCTCTTTCACTGGGTGTAACGGTGGCAGCGATCATGTTTTGTATCGGAACACGCATCAGTTACATGCTTCCAACGGCTATCTCAGCCGTCGCATTTGCGGGATGGTTTCTCTATAACAACGCCAATCGTTGGGGCCGGATCGAAGCATGGCTAGATCTCGAAAATCCCATCCATCAACTCGATCGCGGCATGCAACAATGGCGAGCGCTACTTGCATTAGGCAATGGCGGACCTTGGGGCGTCGGACTCGGTAACGGGGTCGAAAAGTTCGGAACGCTTACGTTTGCTCACATCGATTTCATCTTTCCTGTGATCGGGGAAGAACTCGGACTGATCGCTACCTTGGGCGTCGTGCTCTGTTACGTTCTCATCGCGATCGGCGGAATTGGGATCGCGCTTCAAGCAAAGCAAGTTTTCGAGCGCTGCATCGCCCTAGGTTTAACCTGCGTCATCGTTGTTCCTGCCATGGTGAATATCGGAGTGACAACCGCGGTGCTTCCAAACGATGGATTGCCACTCCCATTTGTCAGTTACGGTGGCACGAGTTTAATCTTCAGCCTCGCTGCTGTGGGCTTACTTGTGGGAATTCATCGCCGTATGCAGTTGGTGCCGTCACAGGCCTACCCAATTGGTAGCAAGGTAAAATTCGCCGTCCGTCTGTAGTGGAAGGGTAGGGTAATTACTACGTATCTAGTAATTGAGTGATAAGCTTACTATTTCGTAACACTTTTGTCCTTTGAGGTATCTTCGGAGTGAGGGGATAAGGGGCGATTTGGGGACGATTTCGAAGGGTTGCGGCTAGGCTGTGGAGCTTTGATTCCGTGTAGTTTAAGGGATTTGCGGTTGTGAGAAAAAAACTTCAAAAAACTTTGGAAAACGTATTGACGTCGGGTGGGGTGGGCATGTAGCTTTCGCCCGCCGTCGCGAAATGCTTCGGCGCGAGAGACTCTGCAGTCGGTCGCGGTAATCAGCATGAAGTGGGTTCGTCCCA
>JANMGO010000074.1:0-18223 GCA_031374665.1 Akkermansiaceae bacterium
CGAAAATCACCATCGACTCAGCCACCCTTTTCAACAAAGGCCTCGAAATGATCGAAGCCCGCTGGCTGTTCGGAATCGAGATGGATCGCATCGAAGCCATCATCCACCCCCAATCCATCGTCCATTCCATGGTCGAGTTCACCGATGGCTCAGTCCTCGCCCAACTCTCCGGAACCGACATGGGCTTCCCCATCCAATACGCCCTCACCTATCCGAACCGCCTCCCAAGTTCCCTCAAACCTCTCAACTTCGCCAAGCTTTCCAAACTGGAATTCTCCGCCCCGCGTACCGAAGATTTCCCCGCCCTCAATCTCGCCCGCCAAGCCGGCCTAACAGGTGGCACACTCCCCGCCGTTTTTAACGCCGCCAACGAAGTCGCTGTCGATGCTTTCCGCTCCGGAAAAATCCGTTTCCCCGCCATCTGGGAAACCGTAGCCGCCGTCATGCAGTCTCACCAAACCATCCCCAAGCCCACGCTCGAGCAAATCCTCACCGCCGACGCACAAGCGCGACTCGCTGCGAGAGAGTTAATTACTCCATAATTCTAACAACCCATTTCCTTATGCGAAAATTTACCATACTCTTGTTTGCTCTTCTTTTCGCTCTCCCAGCCATCGCTTTCGGAAAACCCAAGCAGCCGAACATCCTGTTCATCTTTTCCGATGACCACTCTCTGCAAGCCATCACCGCCTACGGCAAAAGCCGCTACGCGAAGCATTTCCAAACTCCGAACATCGACCGCCTAGCCTCTCAAGGCGCGTTGTTTGTAAATTCCTTCTGCGCCAATTCCATCTGCGGACCTTCCCGCGCTTGCATCCTCACTGGCAAGCACTCGCACATCAATGGCTTCATCGATAACGAATCACGCTTCGACGGCTCGCAACCCACCTTCAATAAATTCCTCGGCTCCGCTGGATATGATACCGCGATCATCGGAAAATGGCACCTCGTTTCCCAACCGGTCGGCTTCGATCACTGGGAAGTCCTCCCCTCTCAAGGCAACTATTGGAATCCAGATTTCATCCAAATGGACGGAACCAAGAAGCGCGTTGAAGGCTACGTCACCGATATCATCGCAGATAAATCCATCGAATGGCTCGAAAATCGAAAAGACAAAAACAAGCCCTTCCTGCTCATGAGCCAGCACAAAGCGCCGCATCGCAACTGGATGCCCGCTGAGCGCCACCTCATGATGTTCGATGGCGTTGATCTCCCCGAACCCGAGAGCTTGTTCGATGATTACTCCAACCGAAGTGGAGCACTCAAAACTCAGGAAATGACCATCGCCAATCATTTCTACTGGGGTTGGGACATGTTCTTCCATGAAGCTCCACCCAAAGAGGCTGGATTGTTAGGAGGTTTACCAAACACCGAATACAACCGCATGACCGATGCCCAGAAATACTCGTTCGATCTGGTTTACGGTCCACGCCAAAAGAAATTTCTCGACGACCTCGCTGCCGGAAAACTTTCCGAAAAAGACATCATCCGTTGGAAATACCAACGATACATCAAAAACTACCTAAGCACCGTTCAAGCTCTCGATGAAAACATCGGTCGCATGTTAGATTATCTCGATAAAGCAGGCCTCGCCGAAAACACAATCGTTGTTTACTCATCCGATCAAAGTTTCTTCCTCGGTGAAAAAGGTTGGTATGACAAACGTTGGATGTTTGAAGAATCCCTCACCATGCCTTTCATCATGCGCTGGCCCGGAGTCGTGAAGCCCGGCATCCGACCCGAAGCGCTCATCCAAAACATCGATTACGCTCCTACTTTCCTCGAAGCCGCCGGCATCGAAATCCCCGAAGACATCCAAGGAAGAAGCCTCATCCCCATCCTCAAAAACGAAGGCAAAACCCCCGATGACTGGCGCGATGCCATTTACTACTATTACACCGGAGAAGCCACCCACCACGTCCCCGCCCACGACGGTATCCGCTCCGATAAACACAAACTCTTCTACCTCCCCCGCACCAAAGAATGGCAACTCTTCGACCTCGAGAAAGATCCCCAAGAAATGATCAGCGTCCACGAAAAACCCGAATACGCCGAGATCCTTGCCACGATGAAAAATCGCTACCAAGAACTTCGCACTCAATTCAAAGTCCCTGAAGGATTGCCGAAATAGCACCATCAGGAAAGCAGCATAAACTTCAGCGCGATTGTTGTTTCTTTCCCAAATATCTCGGATATCTAACAAACTGCACATCAATGCGAACCGCTCCTCCCAGCACATGCCTCTTCTCGATCCATCCAAACTCGCCGATCCGTCTTCTAACGACGAGATCCTCAGCGCGTTTCTCGACTATCTGATCGAATCCAACATCGAGCCCTACGATCACCAAGAACAGGCAATCCTAGAACTCTACGCAGGCAACAACGTCATCCTCAACACTCCTACCGGTTCCGGGAAATCGATGGTTGCGCTAGCAATGCAATTCAAAGCGATCTGCCAAAACCGCCGCTCCTATTACACCGTCCCCATCAAGGCGCTGGCTAACGAAAAATTCCTTTCGCTCTGCCAGATCTTCGGTCCCGAAAAAGTCGGCATGATCACCGGCGATGCCACAGTCAACCCTGGCGCGCCAGTCATCTGCTGCACCGCCGAAATTCTCGCCAACCTCGCTCTCCGCGAAGGCGATCGCGCCAAAGTAGACGACGTAATCATGGACGAGTTCCATTATTACTCCGACTCCTCGCGCGGATTCGCTTGGCAGGTTCCCCTGCTCACTCTCCCGCAAGCACGCTTTCTACTAATGTCCGCCACGCTCGGCGAAACGGCCTTTTTCGAAAACTCCCTCACCCAACTCACCAGCACGCCAACCGTCCTAGTGAAATCCGAACAACGTCCGGTCCCTCTCGACTTCGAATACAGCGAGACACCGCTCCAAGAAAAAATCACCGAGTTAGTCGAAGCAGGAAAATCACCGGTGTATCTCGTGCATTTCACTCAACTCGCCTGCGCCGAGACAGCTCAGAATCTGTTGAGCGCGAATTACTGCACGAAGGAGGAAAAACAAAGCATCGCCGAGATCCTACACGAAGCGAATTTCCGCAGCCCCTACGGCAAAGAAGTTTCAAAACTACTGCGACACGGCATCGGCATACACCACGCCGGACTCCTTCCGAAATACCGCATCCTCGTCGAGAAACTCACGCAAAGAGGCCTGCTCAAAGTCATCTGCGGAACCGACACCCTCGGCGTCGGCGTCAACGTGCCAATCCGCACAGTTATTTTCACACGCCTTTTTAAATACGATGGCAACACCACCAAAACTCTAGCAGTTCGCGATTTCAAACAGATCGCCGGACGCGCCGGACGCCGCGGATTCGATACCAGCGGCACAGTCGTCGCGCAGGCACCGGAGCATGTCATAGAAAACATCCGCCTTGAGAAAAAATCCACGACTTCAAAAAAGAAGAGTTTCGTAAAACGCAAGCCGCCCGAGAAAGGCTTCGTCAATTGGGACGAAAACAGCTTCCGCCGCCTCATCGATGGAGCACCGGAAAAGCTCGTATCCAGTTTTCAAGTCCAGCATTCGATGCTCCTCAACGTCCTCTCGCGCGAGCACGAAGACGGTTGCGCCGCACTGCGAAATCTCATCGCAGAAAGCCACGAAACCCCGACGAAAAAAAGCGCCATGCGTCGTCGCGCTTTTCAACTTTTCCGAGGACTCGTCGAGGGCGATATCCTGAAAATCATTGCACCTGCCGAGCGCAAAGGTCCCGTTAAAGTCCACCTCAACATCGAGCTGCAGGACGACTTCTCCATGAACCAAGCCCTCGGCATCTACCTGCTAGATGCCATCCCACAACTCGACCTCGCGGCGCCCGACCACTCACTCAACGTGATCTCTTTAGTCGAAGCCATCCTTGAAAACCCCGATGTCATCTTGCGCAAACAGGTCGACCTCATGAAAAACGAACTGATCGCACGCCTGAAAAACGAAGGAGTTGAGTATGACGATCGCATGGATCAACTCGAACAAGTCGAGTGGCCGAAGCCGGGAAAAGATTTCATCTACGATACCTATAACAGTTTCGTCGCGCAACGGCCGTGGATGAAGGAAACCTCCGTCCGACCAAAAGCCATCGCCCGTGAGATGTTCGAAAACTGGCAGTCGTTCGAAGACTACATCAAAACCTACGGCCTCGAGCGCAGCGAGGCGGTGCTGCTGCGCCACGTTTCGGAAGTTTACAAAGTGCTCTCGCAAACCATCCCACCACTTCTCAAAACCCCGGAACTCATCGAAGCCGAAGAGTATTTCGAAGACATCGTCCGCAATGTCGATTCCAGCCTTATTGATGAATGGGAGAAACTGCGCAATCCCGACTACGTGCCGTTAGAAGATCGCCCTCCAGCCGAGCGCAAAGCGATCGCCTATACCCGCAACCGCACCGCCTTCACTCGCACCTTGAGAAATGCTGTCTTCAACCTAGTCAAAGCCTTCGCCGAGGGAAACGCCGCCGCCATCCTCTCGCAGATTGAGCCAAATGATCCGGATGGAACATCTTGGACCGCAGCACGCATTGAAAATCTGTTAGACAACTACTTTACCGAGCACACACGCATCCGTCTCGACCCCGAAGCCCGCGCCACCAAACACACCCGGATCACCGAAGAATCCCCACGCCGCTGGACCTACGAACAAATCCTCGTCGATACCGAAGACCTCAACGACTGGTCCATCAATCTCGTAATCGATCTCGAAAAAAGCGACACCGAAGCAAGGCCTGTCCTGGTTCTAGTCAACCTCACCCCTTTTCTATAGGGACCGCGCGACTCCAGTCGCGCTCTTCACACTAATCACTGACCTGTCCGCCATAGCTTTAGCGACGGCGGATCACTCGGCACTTTTCCCCCTCCTCATCAACGCCGCTGCACCCCACAACACCGCCGGCACGCCGAGTGAAAACGCCAAACCCCAAGCCGGTTGGTCGCGCCCAACCGTCCCAATCCACGCGAATAAAAACCCCATCGGCACAGAACCACAGGCGAGAGCGATGACAAACTTTCCAAACGGCATACGCAGCAACCCCGCCATACACGCGAGGACTTCGGGCAGAATCGGCAGAGCACGACTCATCGCCACAACCCACGCACCGCTCTTATCAAAAAGACTTCTGCCTTTCTCAAAATCTTTCTCACCCAACCAACGCTTGGCAAATTTCTCATCAAAAAACCTACCCACCCCGTAGCCCAAGATCCCAGCCAGCATGGAGCCGATTGCCGAAAGCACCCCCCCGATCCAAAATCCATAAACCGCCCCCAAAGCCGACATCACGATAGTTCCAGGAATCGGCAACAAAAGATCGGCCAACAATAATACAATCCCTAACAACCACGCCCAACTCTTCGCTTGTTCGAAATGACCGGCCAGCCTTTGCACATTCCAAGCCGCCTCCAAACTCTCACCAAACAATCCCCAGCTGAACAGGAACAGCGCGGCGATGCCGATCATTAACCAAATCAATCTCATCGCTTCATTCTTCAGGTAACAATTTCCACCGGCGCATCCGGCAGGGCTTTCATGAACACACTACCATAGCGCTTGGTGAGAATTCGATTATCCAAAATACATACCAGCCCGTGGTCCTTTTTATTCCGAATCAATCGACCGACTCCCTGTCTTAATTTCAAAACCGCCTCGGGCAACGAGTAGTCCATGAACGGATTTCCGCCCGCTTCTTGGATCGCTTCCAAGCGTGAAGCCGTCAACGGATGATCCGGCACGGCGAAGGGTAAACGCGTCACAATCACATTCGACAAAGCCTCACCCGGAACATCCACACCTGTCCAAAAGCTATCTGTTCCAAACAACACGCTACTCACATCCTCACGGAATTCCTCAAGCATCTTGTGCCGCGGCATGCCGTCGCCTTGCTTAAATAAACGCCAGCCCTTCTTTTTAAAATAACTCTCACACCGCTTCGCAGCGTCCTGCATGGTTCGGTAACTCGTGAACAACACAAACGCCCGTCCATCACTCTCATTCACCGCATCCATAATCCCCTTCGCTAACATCTCATCATATTTCGGCGTGTTCGGCTCAGGAATGGATTTGTAAATTTTCACCTTCATCTGCTTCTGGTAATCAAACGGACTACCAATGCTCAACGCCCGCGCCGATTCCGCTCCCACGCGTTTCCGAAAATATCCCAACTCCGGATCGCCGACCCCAAGTGTCGCGCTCGTCATCACCATGCATTTCTTTCCAGTAAACAACAACGGCCGCAATCGATCCGCCACGTTTATTGGTGCGGCGTGACAACTGAACTGCGTTTCCTCACGACCGCTTTTCTCCACCCAATACACACTGCCCTCATCGCGTTGATCGAGAAACTCTCCCACAGTCGCTTGAGTATCGCGAAACTTACGTGCCAGATCCATCAACTCGTTCTTCGAGGTTTCGTTACCCGTATCTTCCGCTAACTCAGAAAGCTCCTCCCACAAATCCCGCAACGGCGATGCCAAACAATTCCCCACCAACTCCGGCCTTCTCACCCGAAACTCTTTCGACCACTCACCGAACTTCGCCGCGTTTCCGATATCGTTGAAAAACTGATCGACCGCCACCAAGCTGCGCTCCACCGCAAGCATCGGCGCAGCTTTGCGATAGGTTTTCAGTAAGCCTTTACGCGTCTTCGGATTGTAAAGTCGCTGCAAATCAAAACGCAACCCTGCTTGAGTGAGTCGCAAGCCAAGCTGCACCGCCGCCACCTGCTCCACGGTGTGCGCCTCATCCATCACCGCAAAATCATTCGGGAACAGAAACCCACCGATCTTCTCCCCTTCACTCTCATCGGCCATCTCACCAGTTTCTAACAGTGCGAAAAACAAGGTATGGTTCACCACCACCAGCTTCGCATCCGCCGCTGCTTTCCGCGCCTCTTGAAAAAAACAATTTCCCTTCGGTCCACAATATCGCTGCGTGCAAGAATGAGCCTCGCTGCAAACTTGCATCCAAACCTTCATCGATGGCTGAAATGGAATTCCACTCAATGTTCCATCCCGCGTCTGATCCGCCCAATCACGAATCCGGGCAAGCTCCTCACTTTCCGTGGACGTAAATAAATCACCCGATTGCTCCCAAGCCCTTCTCAACCTCGCCGGACACAAATAATTTCCCCTCCCCTTCAACAATACCGCCGGCAAATCTTCACCCAAAATCCTGCGCACTAACGGAATATCTTTTCTTACCAACTGCTCCTGCAAATTGATCGTGTGCGTGGAGATCACGCCCTTGCGCCCCGTCGCCAAAGCGAACTTCGCTGCTGGTATCAGATACGCCAAAGATTTCCCCACACCCGTCCCCGCCTCAGCCACCAATGGCTGCGCCGAAAGAAAACTCTCAGCCACCGCTCCTGCAAGTTCCTCTTGCTCAGCTCGATACTCAAAATCTTTTGACTGAGATAGCAAACCCGTCCTCGAAAACACATCACGCACCTCCTCCACCAAATTCACTCCCCCTGCGTTCTCCGTAATCGAAATCATCTGCCGACATCCTCAGCCCTCACTCACATTTCTGCAAGACCGTAGCACGGACAGAGAAGCTAATTAGGTAGGGCTCCCTCGCCGAGGGCGCCGCATGAAATAAGGATGCATTCGATGTTTTAAGGGAGAATCAAATACGATCCGCTACGCGCGGAGCCCTCGGCGAGGGCTCCCTACCATTAGATAAACGATCAAAACGTCGCCGTTATTCCGGTGAAAAATCCCAATCCAGCTCCTGGGACCGGAGTCGCGAAATTTGCCAATTGGTAATCCTCATTGGCGATATTCTCCACTCGCGCATGCAGAGTCACGTTTTCATTTAATTCGTAACTCGCGTGAGCTCTGAGCACAAAATAT
Source organism: Akkermansiaceae bacterium (assembly GCA_031374665.1). Classification (GTDB taxonomy): domain Bacteria; phylum Verrucomicrobiota; class Verrucomicrobiia; order Verrucomicrobiales; family Akkermansiaceae; genus Luteolibacter. Next base: position 7,856 of record JANMGO010000074.1, read on the forward strand.
TCTTCTAATGGAGCACCGCCATAAGATCGGGAATCGACATAAGTCGCTCCGAATCCAAGCAAGAGTTTCTCCAACGGGCGATACTGAAAAGAGGCGGTCGCCGTATTTTCTGGCTGATCTTGAAGTGAATCACCTAACCAGGTCCAAGAGACTAGATAATCGACCCCTTCCGTAATTTTACCATTTGCTGCAAATTCTAAACCACGAGTGCGCGTTGCGCCTGGGAGGTTTACAGGTGGCGGTGATAGCGGAAATACAAACGTCGTTTGAATTTGATTCTCGATGGAATTCTCGAAATACGTGGCTGATAACCGATGGTTAGCAGTCAACTCCTGTTCCACGCCAAGATCCCAACCCAAGCTCTGTTCAGCTTCGAGATTGGGATTCCCCAAGCCGAAAGTTGTGCCGTAGAGATCTAACAAGGTCGGTGTCCGAAATGCTTCTCCAACACCTGCTCGGAATTTTGTTTTCTGCAGTGCCTGCCAACCACCGCCCAAACGCCAAGTGACCTGGTCGCTGTAATCCACATAGTCTTCCCAACGCACCACAGCGTCCGTGGTGATGCTATCCGTTGGTGTCCATTTCATTCCGAGGTGACCTCCGTATCGATATTCATCTGACACGGTATTAATCGTGTTTTGATAATCGCTGTGATCCACAAACCCACCAAAAATCAGAGTGTGCGTTTCAGATAGTTCAATACTTTGATCGTTCGATAAAACCACTCGCTCAAGATCTGCTCCGTAGTTTCCAAATGCTGTATCGTTGTCGAAACTTTCTTTATACAAACCCATCACAACACTCGAAAGCCATCCGGGTGCGAGTCGTGCATTTGCATAAGCCGTGACGAGATTCGAATCGATATGATCGAGATTGGTTCCGAAAAAATCATACTTGAACCTAGAGTCCTGACCTCGATACGTCATCCCGAGTGTTAGATCTTTGGTCTGCGCCCATTCCAATCTCATGGAGCTGCGGATCAGATCGTAAGACTCGTTGGGAGCATCGTTGTCCGTATGTTCATGACCCCCACCCACGTACCATGAGAATCCATTTTTCTCACCGGAGTGAGATCCGAAAACCTGATGCGTATCAAAAGATCCAATCTCCGTGCGCAAATAAGCTTCAGGCTCTCCACTGCCTCTGGCTGTTTCCATCCAGATAACACCGCCCACCGATTCTCCACCATGGATCGCGGCTTGAGGTCCGCGAATGACTTCGATCCGACTGAAATCATTCACGCGCCCACCCGAAAGAAAATTTCCCATGGGTGAGGTGGAATCGCTGACGCGTATGCCATCAATGACGAGTTTAGAATACGATGAAGTTGTCCCGCGAATTAGCACGGTACCAGAGGCTCCGGTCTGACCTCCCAATGAAGTCGCGATCACACCGGGAATACGATTCAACGCATCCTTGATATCCAGAAGCCCCATCTTTTCCATCTCCTCCGGATCAAGAACCGTAAGCGCCGAAGTTGTCCTGGAAATATCTCCCGGAAGTCTCCACGCGGAAACGATCAACTGATCGAGCTCGTCTTCCACCTCCGCCGTTAATGAACCGCAGAGCACTACCGCTGCCAACCCTAAGGTGCAGCCCGTCCGTATCGTTCGCTTTTGCGCGAACGTTTTATTTTTTATCATTCTTATGTTTTAGCTCCGTGAACCTGTTTTCCGCAGGTTCGTTCAGAAACTCCCAAGGCTGGCGATCTGACTCAGCTTTCCGTTCTCACGCAAAACCATACAGTGGCGGTACCGCTCCGGATTCACACCGGATTCCCCATCAATTGACTGCCCGTGCGACGGACTTCCAAAGGAGTGCCGCTGCTATTTCAACAACGACGCAGAAGAACTACCCATATCTATCCAACCATCAAGCCTGAAATGGGGTTTGAATTTCACGGAACAGAATTTCTACCGCGAATGAACGCTAATGAACGCTAATTTTTAAGAATCTTGGTCGTTTCGCTAACCTAATTGATCCGAGAATAGGATCTTATTCGCGTCCATTCGCGTTCATTCGCGGTTGATTTTCTAAACAAATTGAACGTTCACCGGATTTTAAATTTCGTGCTTAAACTTTCTGATTTGAGACCTAGGCTTCGCCGCATGAACCAACCTCGCATCATTGACGGCAAGGCCGTCGCCGCCACCGTTCTCGAAGAATGCCGCACCGAAACCGCCGCACTCAAAGCAAAAGGCATCACTCCCGGCTTGGCAGTTGTGTTAGTTGGAAACGATCCCGCATCCGCTGTTTACGTCGGCTCCAAAGCCCGCACCTGCGCCGATCTCGGTTTCCATTCAGTCAAAATCGAACTCCCCGAAACCACTTCCCAAGAAGAACTCCTCAAAGTCGTCGCCGATCTCAATGCCGACCCCGCCGTCCATGGCATTCTTGTCCAATCTCCCCCACCCAAACACATCGATGAAGAAACCGTCATCCGCGCCATCGATCCACGTAAGGACGTCGATGGCTTCCATCCAGAAAACGTCGCGAAACTGGTTTTAGAAGACCCCACCGGCTTCGTTCCCTGCACACCAGCTGGATGCATGAAGTTGTTAGAAATTTCAGGAATCGATACCAATGGAGCAGAAGCCGTCGTCATCGGCCGATCCATGATCGTCGGCAAACCGATGGCAATGCTGCTGGTTGCAAAAAATTCCAACGCCACGGTCACCATCGCCCACTCACGTTCCAAAGATCTTCCCGCCATCTGCCGCCGTGCTGATATTCTTATCGCCGCCGTAGGCCGACCCGAAATGGTCAAAGCCGATTGGGTCAAACCCGGCGCAGTCGTCATAGATGTCGGCATCAACCGCATCGCCGATCCATCGAAAAAATCCGGCCATCGCCTCACGGGTGATGTGGCCTACGACGAAGTTGCACCACGCTGTGCAGCGATCACCCCTGTTCCCGGTGGTGTCGGACCGATGACTATTGCGATGCTGATGAAAAATACGCTGCAGGCTGCAAGGCAGTTGGGGTAGTGAGAAGGCTGCGGCGCTATCAACCCGCTCTCCAAGCCTCAAACATCATCCGGAACGTCGGTGAAAAATCAGAGGGACTTGCGTCGAGCCAAGCTTTGATTTCAGCGATCGGAAACGGCATCATGGATTCGATCTCTGCCGCCGGAAAATTCACCGCTCCATCGTGTTGGGTTGTGAAAAGCTGAATATGCTCCCAACCCGTTTCTTCCGAAGGTTTCAAGGAAACAACTTGTTTGAGATCTTCAGCATTTTTCTCCACCCCGATCTCTTCACCCAACTCACGAACAGCAGCAGTTAGATAATCTTCCCCCGCATCCAGATGTCCCGAGACACTGGAATCCCAGACACCCGGATTCTTATCTTTGCGTATGGATCTTTTCTGCAACCACAGGTCGCCATTGCGATTGAACACCAAAACATGCACCGCGCGATGGATGAGGTTCTTCGCATGCACTTCCGCACGAGTCGCTTTGCTGACTGGAACATCGTTTTCATCTACCACATCGAAAATTTCATCGTCGTTCTGTGGTTTATCGCGCAGCGGATGGGTGTCGTAGGCGCGTGTGAGCTCGATCCATTTGTGCAAATCCAGTTCTTCTCCCCTGACTGTCGTGGATAAACCGAGTTGCTCGGCGATCTCTTTCCAATCATGCGTGTCGGGAAGTTGCTTGCCCATTTGCTTGCGACGTTGCGCGAATCCCCTGCGCACCAATTCATCAAACAAACGTACATCAAAAGCTGGCGCGTCTTTATCTTCTCGCGGAGTCAGCACCGCCACGGCCGAGTCAATCGATGGCCGCGGATGAAACGCTTCTGGCGGAACGACTTTCAAAGGCTGAATTTTCCAATTCACCTGCATCCGCAAACTCAGGATCCCGTAATCTTTCGTCCCCGGCTGCGCGCCCAAGCGATCGATCACTTCCTTCTGTAACATGATCACCGCCCGCGAAAACGGATGGGGCCGACTCATCAGATTCTTCATAATCGCCCCACCCGATGAGTAAGGGAGATTTCCAAGAAACTTTACCGGCCGATGTTTGAACAAAAACCGTCGGTCAAACTTCGCGCCATCCGCCAGATGCACTTCCACATCATCGCGATCCTTGAAACGCTTGCGCAAATCTTCCGCCAGCCGCGCATCGAACTCGATCAGGATCACCCGCCGCGCTTTTCCTAACAAATGTTCCGTCAGCGATCCCGCACCAGGCCCCACTTCCACCACCGCCTCATCCGGTTTCAACTCCAACTGCGAGACAATCCAACGCGAGATATTCGCATCGATCAAAAAATTCTGCCCGAGCTGCTTGCTAGGCATCACCCCTGCACGATCCAATACCTCACGAATTTCCTGACCATTCATCTCCACGAAAGCTGAATCACGAATCACCACCTGACCAGAGCAGATTCAGCGCGAAATCGGGCTTAGGGTATTTCCAGCAATTTTAACCACGGAACCATCAGACACCCACAAACATCCCGACTGGCATTCCCCGCTTTACCGTCTATTTTCCACCCATCCATGGTTTCACAAGAGCTCAAAGCTAAACTCCGTGATGTCCCGCACCAACCCGGCGTCTACATCATGAAAGACCGCTTGGGCTCAATTATCTACGTAGGCAAAGCCATCGATCTCAAACGCCGAGTCTCCTCTTATTTTGTCCCCTCAGGAAAAAATCGCGCCAGCTTGAAAACCCGCGCCCTGATGGATTCGATCCATGACTTTGAATTTCACATCGTCCGCAACGACGAAGAGTCGATGATCCTCGAAGGCAAACTCATCAAAGACTACCGACCGCGCTACAACGTCGCGTTCAAAGACGATAAACGTTTCCTTCACGCCCGCGTTCGCCTGACCGATCCCATCCCGAGATTTTCCTACGTCCGTTCTAAAAAAGAAGACAACGCCCGCTACTTCGGCCCGTTTCCTCATTCCAGCGCACTCATCGAAACCATCAACTGGCTCAACCGCCGGCTCGGCCTCCGCGTCTGCCGCGCGGCGATTCCCGGCGAGAAAGATTACAAACATTGCAACGCCGATATCATACGCAACTGCTCCGCCCCATGCATCGGGCGCATTTCACCCGAGGAGTATATGGAAAAAATCGAAGAGGCCTGCCTGATCCTCGAAGGAAAAGGTAAGAAGGCAATCTTCGATGAACTTGAAGACGAAATGCAAGCCGCCTCCGAAGTATTAGATTTCGAAAAGGCCGCGACGTTTCGTGATATCATCGCCAACCTCAAAAAAACCCTCACCCCCACTCGACAATTCGCACGTGGTCGCGGTGTCCCAACCACGGTGAAACCCACCGAAGATCTCGCCGATCTCGGAGAAGCTCTCGGACTCAGTGCGCCACCGCGTATCATGGAGTGTTTCGATATTTCGAACGTCTCATCAAACCACATCGTCGCCTCCATGGTGCGTTTCACCAATGGCCATCCCGATAACCAAAACTACCGCCGCTACCGCATCCGTACCGTTTCCGGACAAGATGACTTCGCATCGATGGCAGAAGTCGTTTTCCGCCGCTACTCCCGTATCCTTCGTGAAAATACCTCTGAGGAAAACGAACACTCACAAGAATCCCTCATCGAGGTCCAACGCCGACTTGCCAAAGACGGCAAAGCCAAAATCATCCTGCCGGATCTCATCATCGTGGACGGCGGAAAAGGCCAACTCTCCAGCGCATTGAAACAACTCCGCGCACTTGGCCTGCAGGAACTTCCCATCATCGGCCTCGCCAAACAACGCGAGGAAGTCTTTTTCCCCGGCCAATCCGAACCGCTCCTCATCCCACACGACCGCGGCGCGCTCAAACTCCTGCAACGCATCCGCGACGAAGCCCACCGTTTCGCCAACGGATACAACGAACTCCTCTACCGCCGCCGCATGAAAGAAAGCGCCCTCGACGATTGCCCCGGAATGTCACCGCGTCGCAAAGCCCTACTATTGGAGAAATTCGGCTCCGTCGCCCGCATCCGAAAAGCGACCCCGATGCAAATCGCCAAAATCCCCGGAATCTCCGAAAATTTCGCGATGAACATTCTCAACCACCTGAGTTGATTTGGCTCTTTATTGTAGCTGGGACTTGCAGTCCCAGTCCGTCGAGGGGACATCCTGTCCCCAATCCAAACCCGCGCCACGTTCACTTCCCACCCTTGACCTCACCTCTTCAAAGCATTACCCACAGCCCATGAAAAACGATCTCACCTTGGCCGTCGAGGCTGCGCTAGAAGCCGGAAAACTTCTCCGCAAACATTTCGGTAAATCCCTCACGGTCGATGAAGCGCATCATCACGACATCAAACTCGCGCTCGACAAAGAATCCCAAGATCTCATCACCAACATCCTACTCACCGCACGCCCCACCGATGCACTTTACGGCGAAGAAGGCATTGCCGGAAACCAAGATTCCAACCGCCACTGGATCGTCGATCCCATCGATGGCACCGTGAATTTCTTCTACGGTATCCCCCACTTCTGTGTCTCCATCGCCCTGCGTGTCGGCGACGAAGTCGTGCTCGGCGTCATCCACGATCCCATGGTCGGTGAAACTTGGACCATCGAAAAAGGCGGCCAACCCATGTTGAACGGCGAACCTGTTAGAGTTTCCTCCCGCGAGAAACTGGAAGAATCCATCCTCTTCGTCGGTTGCGGAAAAGACACCGAAGCCCTCAACACCGGAATCGAGCGTTTTCACAAAGCCTCCTTACGCGCCCGCAAAATGCGCATGATGGGCTCCGCTGCTCTCGGCATGGCCTATATTTCCTGCGGCCGACTCGATGCCTACGTCGAATCCACGATCTCTCTCTGGGACATCGCCGCCGGCCAACTCCTCGTCGAAGCCGCCGGAGGAAAAGTCACCCTCACCCAAAAACCCGGAAAATCCGATTCCTACTCCATCGTAGCAACCAACGGCAAAATTCCCATCGAAGAAATCCTCTAACATCTCTCTCGGACGTAAGTCCGCATTTGTTCTTTGAGATTTAAAACTTAAAATTTGAAAATTAAATGATCGGCACCGGCTACGACGTCCACCAATTCGCGGAAAACCGCCCTCTCATCCTCGGCGGAGTGAACATCCCGCACACCCACGGCCTAGCCGGACACTCCGATGCGGATGTCCTCTGCCACGCCATCGCCGATGCCGTCCTCGGCGCGATGGGAAAACCCGATATCGGCTTCTACTTTCCTCCCGGCGACCCCGCCTGCAAAGATATCTCCTCGCTCAAAATCCTCGAAAAATGCCGAGAGCTCCTCGCTGAGGAAGACCTGAAATTGATCAACGTCGATTCCACCCTAATCGCCGAAGCCCCAAAAGTCCTCCCTCACCGCGAAGCCATGCAACAAAACATCGGCAACGCCCTAGGCATCTCACCGAAACGAGTCGGCATCAAAGCCACCACCAACGAAACCATGGGCTTCATCGGCCGCAATGAAGGCATCGCAGCGATGGCGGTGGCTCAGGTGGAATGATCTCTTATAAAGGTAGGGCACCCTACCATTCGTTAAATTCGTGTAATTCGTGGTTAAAAAAATTGGGTTTATTTTTGCATCCGCCTTCTCGCCAGCATCCCGTATTTCGGTGCGACCACCAAACTCAGCACAAACAACATGGCCTGCGCTAGAACAATGCAGCCACTAGTTGATGCGTCTGCGTGAAAGCTCACTAAAATCCCAATCACCGTCGCGATCACGGAAGATAAAACTGCGATGATCAACATCCGATCAAACCGATCCGTCCACAGATAAGCCACGCAACCTGGGGTGATCAGCATCGCCACGACGAGAATGATCCCGACCGCCTGCATCGCGACCACAATCGCCAGCGCCAGCAAGCCTAGCAGCAAGTAGGTCAGAAACTGATCCGGCAACGCCATCACTCTGGCTTGAACGGGATCGAAACAAATCAGCAGCAAATCCCTTCTCAACACCAGACTCACCACCAGCACACAACTCCCTAACAACAAGGTTTGCTTCACCTGCGCGGAGCTAATCCCTAAAATATTTCCCACCAAGATATGATCCAAATGCATATCGGATGGCGTCTTGCTGAAGAGCACCAACCCAAAAGCAAACAAGCCCGTGAACACCACACCCATCGCGGTGTCTTCCTTGATCCGGCTGTGGCGTTTCACGAATCCACTTCCAGTCGCGCAACACAATCCCGCGACAAACGCGCCCAAGGTCAGTGGCAGTCCGAAAATGTATGCCAACACAATCCCCGGCAAAACTGCATGCGACACCGCATCGCCCATCAGCGACCAACCTTTTAAAATCAGGAAACACGACAGAACCGCGCACATCGCGCCCACCAACACGCCCACCAACAACGCATCCTGCATGAACGCGTATCCAAATGGCTCCAAGAACTCATTCATGAAACGCCCTCTTTCACGCTGATTTCATTTTTCAATCGCGCCCGTCGATTCGCGATCATTCCATGCTTGGGCGCGAACACAAACACGCCGATGAAAATCAATGTCTGCAAACAGACAATACATCCACCGGTTTGGCCGTTGACGAAATAACTCACATACGCCCCTAACGACGAAGTGACGATTCCTAACCCGGACGAAATCCAAAGCATTTTTCCAAACCGATCCGTCAGCAGATAAGCCGTCGCACCCGGCGTCACCAACATCGCCAGCACCAGGATCGCACCCACCGCCTGCAGAGCTGCCACCGCAACCGCCGCGAGCGAGGCCAATAAAATCATGTGCAAAACCATCGGCTTGAGCCCGAGCGCGCGGACTTGGGTCGCATCGAAACAATACAGCATCAGATCCCGCCACTTGAATAACAACAAACCCATCACCCCCACCGCGATCACCACCACCTGCAACACATCGCCTGCCGTGATTCCTAAAATATTCCCATACAAAATCACTTTGAGATCCACCCCAGACGGAAACGCCGTGATCAACACCAAGCCCAGCGCAAAAAACGAAGTGAACACGATCCCAATCGTAGCGTCCTCACGAATCCGACTTTGCGCGCGAATGAACGCCATCGCACCCGTTGCCAAAATCGCCGCCACAAACGCACCCAGCGCGAACGGCAAACCTAACAGATAAGCAACCGCCACGCCTGGAACGACCGCATGTGAAAGCGCGTCTCCCATCAACGACCAACCTTTCAGCGTTACGAAAGAAGATAAAAAACCGCATACCCCACCCACCAAAGCACTCACCCAAATCGCCCGCAGCATGTATTCATACTGCAAGGGATGAAGCAGATATTGTAACACTTCACTCATCGTCTTCTTCGGATCGTTGCTTTAACAACTCCTGATGGTCTGTCCGATCCCGGTATTCCAAATGCCCGTCCTTACCGAAAACCAACGGACGCTCATCATCGGAAAACACCCGGACGCTCCTGCCATCGTGCGCTTGAATGGTCGATTGCTCGAATTGGAACTCCCTCAGCAATCCACCAAATGCCACAGTCAGATTTTGTTCCGTGAAAACATCAGCCGTCGGACCATACGCCAGCACCGTCCGATTCATCAACACCACCTGATCACAAAACTCCGGCACACTGCCGAGGTTATGCGTCGAAACCAAAATGATGCAGCCCGCTTTTTTTAACTCCTGCAACAAACCAATGATCGCCTGCTCCGTGCTGACATCAACACCCGTGAAAGGCTCATCTAACAAAATCACTTTTCCCTCTTGCGCCAATGCCCTTGCCAAAAACACCCGCTTCTTCTGTCCCCCACTGAGCTCACCTATCTGCCTATCCCGATATTCCCACATCGAAACCCGTTTTAAACTTTCCTCCACTTTCTGGCGGTCGATCCCACGCGAGATCCGCATGAAATTCATCGCACCATACCGACCCATCATCACCACGTCCCAGACACTGACAGGAAACTGCCAATCGACCTCTTCCGATTGCGGCACATAGGCCACCAAGCGCTGTTTCAAAATTTCCTTCACCGGCAAGTCGTTGATTGAAATTGAGCCGGCAGTCGGTTTCAGGAAACCCATGATACTTTTAAACAAAGTCGATTTTCCACTGCCATTCACACCAACCAACGCGCAGATCGTCCCACCTTCGAGTTCGAAACTCGCATCGCGTAGGGCTTGATGGCCGTTGGAATAGGCCACGGAAACGCCCTGCACCGAGAGGGTTGGCGCGCTGGCTACTTTTTCGGGTTGTTCGGGATAGCTCATTTCGTATCGAGAAATCCTTTCACGATAGTTTCGGCATTGTGCTCTAACAATTTCAGGTACGTAGGTGCTGGACCATCTGCTGCAGTCAGTGAATCTACATACAGCACACCGCCGTATCGAACATTGGTTTCACTCGCCACTTGCATGGCTGGCTTGGGACTGATCGTACTCTCGTAAAACACAAAGTGAATACGATATTTGAAAA
>JANMGO010000027.1:0-24609 GCA_031374665.1 Akkermansiaceae bacterium
AAAAAGGGCGGCGACATCAATGGATTCATTTTCGCGTTCCACCGTCCTTCTGAGGACACGCTCAAGCAGCTCAAGAAAAACAAAACCCCATTCGTCGTCCTCAACCGTGATATCCCCGGCATCCCTTGCTTGGCATCGGAAAACAGCGTCGGCATGAATGAGATCGTATCTCACCTTTTCAAACGACGCGGAAAAAATCTCAAACCTGCCTTCATCACGCTAGATGAACTTGGGCAAATTCACGAAGAGCGCCTGAGTGGTGTCGATGCCGCGTGTAAACAACTAGGGATTCATTTTGATCCCATTAAAGACACCCATACCTTTCCTAACATCAACGGAGTCACCAACGCGAAGATTCTTGGCCTTTCCAAAAAATACAACGCCCTGATCTGCGTGAACGATATCGTTGGCACCGTGGTCCTCAGTGAATTGGACCGACTCAGCATCGCCGTCCCAAAAGACATTTCCGTCACTGGCTTCGACGATTCACCGGTGCGTCAATTATCTCGCCCGCTACTCACTACTGTCAGCATGCCCGTCCTCGAACTCGCCAAAACCGCAGCAACCGGACTGGAGCAGGAAATCATCAATCACATTCCGCAAAAAGATATCCACCGAGTCGTCGGAAAATTCATCGTCGGTAAGTCTTCATAATCTATTCTAACAAAATCCATGACTCCTGGACAAATCGCCATCCATACCTTCACCAACCAACCTTGGTCGATTGGTGAATGCATCGAAAATTACTCCCGCGCAGGAATCGGCGGAATTTCGATCTGGCGCGAAACCATCGCGGGGCAGGATTTGAAAAAAGTGAGAACTCATCTCGCCGATAGTGGACTCACTCCCATTTCCCTCGTTCGTGGTGGATTTTTTACCGCGCTCTCCGCACCCGATCGCGAGGCGGCGATCACCCAAAACCTGCAAGCGATAGCAGAAGCCGAGTTAGTTGGCTTGCCGATGATCGTCTTGGTTTGCGGCGCAACGATTGGCCAATCCCCAGAGCAAAACCTCGAACAAATCGAAGCCGGCATTCGTGCGCTACTCCCACGCGCCGAAGCCACTGGAATCAAACTCGCCATCGAACCGCTTCACCCCATGTATGCGGGAGATCGTTCGGCTGTCGCATCCCTGCGTGACGCCAACATCCTCGCACAACGCATCAATCACCCACTCGTCGGAATCGCGGTCGATACGTTTCATGTCTGGTGGGAAACCAACCTAGAACAAGAAATCCAAACCTGCGCCAACAACGGCCACCTCTTTGCGTTTCACATCTGCGAGTTCAAACCCGATTTCGATCACCCCCTGTTAGACCGCGGACTCCCCGGCGAAGGTGTCAACGCCACCCCGCGCATCCTCAACATGATCCGCGCCACCCACTTCACCGGCCACTCCGAAGTGGAAATATTCTCGCGTAAATACTGGGCCATGAACCAACACGATTTCCTCCAGAAAATCTTGACCTCCACTCAAGACCTTTAAAATTTAAAGATAATATCAACCGCTAATGAACGCGAATGAACGCTAATCATTTAAATATCTTCCATTCGCGTCTATTCGCGTCTATTCGCGTCCATTCGCGGTTAAAAGCACAACCACAACTCTCCTTTAAAACTTAAAGTTTAGAATTTAAAATTTAAAATTTATGAAAAAAATCGGCATCATCCTTAACGGCGTCACCGGACGCATGGGCACTAACCAACACCTTGTCCGCTCCATCCTCGCGATCCGCGATCAAGGCGGCGTTCTCCTCCCTGATGGCTCACGCCTCATCCCTGATCCCATCCTCACCGGACGAAACTCTAACAAACTTTCCGACCTCGCGAAAAAATATGGAGTCGAGCGTTTCTCCACCGATCTCGATGCCGCCCTCGCCGATCCCTACAACGAGATCTTTTTCGATGCCTCCGGCACCCCGCACCGCATTCCTTTCCTTGAGCGCGCCATCGCCGCTGGAAAGCACGTTTACTGCGAAAAACCCACCGCCAGTGTGTACGCCGAAGCCATACGAATTGCTGAAATCGCTGAGAAAGCCGGAGTCAAAAACGGAACCGTTCAGGACAAGCTCTGGCTTCCAGGAATTCGCAAATTCCAGCTTCTTAAAGAACAGGGTTTCTTCGGGAAAATCCTCTCCGTGCGCGGTGAGTTTGGTTACTGGGTTTTCACAGGCGAACACGAAGGACAACCCATCCAACGCCCATCATGGAACTACCGCGCCGAAGACGGCGGTGGCATGATTGTCGATATGCACTGCCACTGGCGCTACGTGATCGATAACCTATTCGGCAACGTCACCCGTGTGTTCTGCAAAGCCGCCACCCATATTCCCCACCGCTTCGACGAAGCAGGAAAACCTTTCGCCTGCACCACAGACGATTCCGCCTACGCCCTTTTCGAAACCGATACCGGCGTCACCTGCCAGTTCAACTCCTCATGGAACGTGCGCGTCCGCCGCGACGATTTGCTCACCATGCAAGTCGATGGCACCGAAGGCTCCGCGATCGTCGGTCTCCGCAAATGCTGGGTCCAACACCAATCCGTCACCCCGCGCCCCATCTGGAATCCGGACATCGACTCACCCATCGATTACTACGCCAACTGGACCGAAGTCCCCGACCAACTCAACTTCGACAACGCCTTCAAAATCCAATGGGAAATGTTCCTCAAACACGTCGCTATCGACACCCCATTCAAATGGACTCTCCGGGAAGGTGCCAAAGGAGTCCAACTCGCTGAGCTTTCCATCCAATCCCATGAAAAAGGATGTTGGGTCGATGTCCCAGCCACTTGAGATAAGGTGATGTCCGACCGCCTGTATCGTGCCGGTCGAATAATATTAGCATCAGCTATCCAAGGCAGATTTCGCGAAACTTTTCCCTTCCCACCTAGAAAACCTCGCTTAGTAGTATGCCAGATGAAAAACATCGATCTAACAGATATCGAAGCGATGGAGAAACTCGCACGCGTGCAATTCGCCAACACGTTACCGGGTCCGAAACCCATTTCCCTGATCGGATCGGTTAATCTTGCTGGGCAAACCAACCTCGCCCCTTTCTCCACGGTCACACACCTCGGTTCGAATCCCGCTCTGATCGGCTTGGTCTCGCGCCCTGATCTGGTGGATAGACACACTTTATCCAACATCCTCGAAACTCGTTCTTACACGATCAATCACGTCCACGCAGGCATCCTCGATCAAGCCCATCATTGCTCGGCGCGCTACCCACGTGACGTTTCAGAATTCACCGCCACCAGACTGACTCCTCATTTCGAACCCGGGATCGTCGCTCCCTTCGTCGCGGAATCACGGTTCCGCTTCGCCCTTGAGCTAGTCGAAACCATCTCAATCACCGCAAACGACACGATCCTCATCGTCGGCAAAGTCCGCTTGGTGCAACTTCCCGAAGAACATCTCGCCGCCGATGGCTCGATTGATCTCACTGCCATCGGTTCGCTCGCCTCGACAGCGCTCGATACCTATTTCCAACTCAGCCAGCCAACCCGCTTGCCTTACGCGAAAGCCAAAACATCCATCTAACCCGACGGCCCGATGTCATCAGCCACGCTCGTTTTTCCTCATCAGCTTTTCGAAAGCCATCCCGCCATCGCGAAAGGTCGACCCATCTATCTCGTCGAAGATCCATTAATTTTCGGAATCGATCTCAAATATCCGGTCGCGTTTCACAAACAAAAACTCGTCCTGCACCGCGCGTCGATGCAGGCCTATGCGGAAGAGCTTCGGGCGCATGGTTATGAAGTGATCGTCATTCCCCACACTCAGGATTTCCGAGATAAGCTCCCCAAAAAACTAACCGAAATCCATCTCGCTGATCCGCACGATTTCATTCTCGAAAAGCGATTGGATGCCTTTGCGAAATCTTGCGGCGTTTCACTCCACATCCATCCATCACCCGCGTTTCTCTCTCCACCGGAGTTTCTCGAAGAACACATCGCCCGTCGCAAAAAACCGTTTATGGCGACGTTTTACCAAGCCCAGCGCAAACGCATGCGCATCCTCGTCGATGCCGATGGCAACCCGACCGGCGGGCAGTGGTCGTTTGATGAAGACAATCGCAAAAAGCTCCCGAAAAAGTTCACCCCGCCCTTCGCTCCTAAAACCCCGCACAACGCCCACGTCAAAGCTGCGATCGCACATATCGAAACTCATTTCCCGAACAATCCCGGAAACACCAAGACCTTCCGCTATCCAGTCACCCGCGCCGATGCGAAAGCTTGGTTGAAAACGTTCATCAACGAACGTTTTCAGGATTTCGGAATCTACGAAGACGCGATCTCCACCGAACACGCTTTCATCAATCACTCCGTCCTGACCCCGATGCTGAACATCGGCTTGCTGACACCTCAGGAAATCGTCGATGCCGCGCTCGCTCATCAAGCTCATGTTCCGCTGAATTCGTTAGAAGGCTTCATCCGCCAAGTCATCGGTTGGCGCGAGTTCATGCATGGCGTTTACCGCCACCGCGGCACAGAGATCCGTAACCTCAATTTCTTCCAACACACCCGACCCATCCCGAAATCCTTTTACGACGCCACCACCGGTATCCCTCCCATTGATCGCATCATCCGCCAGCTTCACGACGAAGCCTACTGCCACCACATCGAACGACTCATGGTGCTCGGAAATTTCATGCTGCTCTGCCGCTTCGATCCCCACGAAGTTTACCGATGGTTCATGGAGCTTTTCATCGACGCCTACGATTGGGTCATGGTTCCCAACGTCTACGGCATGTCTCAGTTCGCCGATGGCGGAACGTTCACCACCAAACCCTACATTTCCGGATCGAACTACGTCCTAAAAATGTCCGACGAAACCAAAGGCCCATGGTCCGAAACCTGGGACGCCCTGTTCTGGACCTTCGTCGGCGACCACCAAGAACTCTTCCTGAAAAATCCGCGCTCATCGATGATGGCGAGAAACTGGCAAAAGTATTCCGATCAGAAGAGACAAGCGTTGTATGAAACTGCTGAGGAGTTTCTTGGTAAGATGTGAGGTATTTCCTAAAGCTCCAAGCTGGTCGAGAAAATCGAACAGCCATCACTCATGTGTCCGCCCCAAGAATATTCATATTCGATGACTCTTCGCTTCGTGCGGCGCTCTGCGTCGAGAGCGCCCTACCAAAAGATCATTCTCTATGGCTTTCACTCTTCACTCTTCATCATTCACCCTTCTCAACCGCATCCACAACCACTGCCACACGAGCTTGCGCGTTTCGCGGCGAGTTTTTCTTCCAGAGCTTTTGCGGTTGGGGTGATGGAAAGTCCACCGAGGTTGGTGCAGCGAACTTCGCGGGGCATTTGTTTGGCCACTTGCTTGGCAGTTTCGATGACTTCATCGAGAGGGATGACTTGATCGTAACCCGCGAGTGCCATGTTCGCGCAGCAAAGTGCGTTGGCTGCGGCCATAACGTTTTTGCCGAGGCAAGGTGCTTCGACACGGTTCGCGATCGGATCGCAGATCAGGCCGATCATGCTTTGAAATGCCATGGAAGATGCCGCGACCGCTTGATTGAGCGGGCCGTTTGCCAAAGTCACCAACGCAGCAGCCGCCATACTCGCAGCCGATCCGCCTTCCGCCTGGCATCCGCCAACCTCAGCGGCAAACGTCCAACGGGTCGCGATGAACACGCCGATGATCCCACTCGCCAACAAAGCTTTCGCCATTTCCTCTTCGCCTAGGCCCATGGAATCGGCCATCGCCACCACCGCTCCAGGCAAGGCCGCGCAGGCACCAGCTGTCGGTGCGGCGACGATGACACCCATCGAGCTTTTCACCTCCATCAGGGCGGTGACGTATAAAATAATCCGATTCAGCGCACCACCATCGAGCAAAGTCCCCGCACGCATCATTTCATCAAACTTACCGCATTGATGACCGAGCACGCGATCGTCATACACCGTGCCGGCGATGCCT
This sequence comes from Akkermansiaceae bacterium, assembly GCA_031374665.1. Classification (GTDB taxonomy): domain Bacteria; phylum Verrucomicrobiota; class Verrucomicrobiia; order Verrucomicrobiales; family Akkermansiaceae; genus Luteolibacter. The sequence goes on from JANMGO010000027.1 coordinate 5,936, forward strand.
TCTCCAATCGAGCGGCGCACGATTCTAACAATATCCACCATTTTCGCGATGACTTCCGCCTCGCTGATTCCGCCGCGCGCCATTTCATAAGCCGCTGCCAGTTTCCACAACGGAGTCCCCTTGCCCGCATCGAACGCCAACATTTCCTCACAAGTCGTGAAAGGCACGTGGGTGAATTTTCCAGAAGTCACTGGAAGCACTGGCGAAAGTCTTTTGACGGAAAGGACGTTCGGGAGTTTGGAGGTAATCGCCTCATCGATAAACCGACCCGCCTTGACCTCGATCAAGCGGCGTTTTTCGGATTCGTGAACGAGAATTTCATAAGCTTCGAACTCGCTCTCAAGTGCTTTGACGAGATCCGTCGTATCGCCTTCCGACCAAAGTAACGTTTCATGGCAATCGCCAAAAAGGGAAACTGCGAAGCCATCGATATCGATCACTTCCATCATCCCACCGCCGGTGGAAATGGCACGGATTGTGTGGGTTTCCGCATCGCTGCGTAGAGTCAGCCGATACGTGTTCGGGTGTGGATCACCTGCATCCACGGTTTCGATGGCAATCCTCACTCCCGTATCTTTCAGAGTCTGCATCGAACCCGGTAAGCGCGCATCGGCTGCATCCCAACCCATCAATCCCCCAAACAAACCCATGTCCGAACCTTGAGTGTCGTGCGTGGTCGGCAGCGATCCATTGCGATCGAACTCCACCAAGACATCCGTGAAATTATTTCCCATCAACTCCCGCGCCAAACGGCCAATCCGCAGCGCCGCAGCGCAGTGGGAACTCGAAGGCCCACGCATCACCGGACCGATCACATCGTTAAAAATACTGACTACCATAAATTGAAAGAGTTAATTGGCTTATCGAACGCGAGCCATCACGCCATCTGAGAACCTAAAATGCAAGCCACATACCATAAGCTCGTCTGAGGAAGTTTCACCCTGAAAGTTTGGTGGAGGGAGCCGAGCCACGTTCAACAATCTCCCGTATCGCCCACTCTGCGTGTTCTGCAATCAGTGGATCAGAATCCTTGGCAACGTTCTCCAGCGCTGGCAGATCCGCATCCGTCCCAGTATTTCCTAGAGCTACGCATACGTTTCTTAAAAACCTTGGGCGCTTGATGCGCTTGATGGGAGATTTCGCGAAGACCTGCCTGAACGCCTCATCATCCATTCCGAGAAAATCACGCAGGCTGTGGGCGAAAATTTCCGGGCGGGCTTGAAAGCTGATTTCGCGAGATTCTTTCGCAAAGCGATTCCATGGGCAGACATCCAAGCATTGATCGCAGCCATAGATTCGATCTCCGATCGCGCGGCGGAATTCTTCGGGTATGGTCCCTTTGTTTTCGATGGTGAGATAGGAAATGCAACGACGAGCATCGAGCTTATGCGGAGCGATGATGGCTTGGGTCGGGCAGGCGTCCATGCAGCGCGTGCATTTCCCGCAATGATCGCCGAACTCGGGATCCGCGACGAGATCTAGAGTTGTTAGGATATCAGCGAGAAAGAACCATGTCCCGAGCTGACGGTGGATCTGCACGGTTGATTTTCCATTCCAACCCAGTCCGGAGTCGGTTGCAAAATCGCGTTCGAGAATCGGTCCGGTATCGACGTAGTAACGTTGCGTGCCGCCGAGCGCCACAAGCGCCGCATTGAAATCCGCGAGGCGCTTTTCTATCAGATCATGGTAGTCATCATTCCAAGCATATTTAGCGATCCGATAATTTTTCAGATGGTCTTCTGGAAATGGTTCATCACCGGTGTAGTAATTCACCGCCAAACAGATCACCGCCTTACAACCTGGTAAAACTTCCCGTGGATCACAGCGGCGATTGGGATTCCTCTCCAGCCATTGCATATCGCCATGGCTGCCGTTTTCAATCCACGCCTCGAATTCGTCGGCATGGGTCGCACGTTTGGCATGAGCGATCCGGCAATCGTCAAAGCCAAGCTCCGCGGCCAACGCTTTCACCTTCGAGTTTAAATCGTTCATTCGGAATGAGTGAAATAATACCGAGCGCTTTCCAGAATTCCGGTCGCGATTTCTTTCGAATCCAAACCCGCAGTATCGATTTTTAAATGGGCGGTTTCCCGATACCATGGCTCGCGCTCCTCTAACAACGTGGAGATTCTCTCGTGGGCATCCATGTGATTGAGCAGTGGTCGATCTTGACTACGTGAGGTCCGGTCATAAATCACCTCCACCGGAGCCGACAGCCAAACCACGTATCCGAGTTTACGCAACAAGCTGCGGTTCTCCGGCCTGATCACCACGCCACCTCCCGTCGAAATGATCTGACATTTTTCGGTTTGCTTGGCGATTTCCAGAAGCTGCAAGGTCTCGAAATCGCGAAACGCGGCTTCTCCCTCTTCTTTGAAAATCTCGGTGATCTTTTTACCCATCGATTCTTCGATCAATCGATCCATATCTATCAGCGGATAACCCAATCGTTGGTGGAGCTCTCGACCCACCGTGGATTTTCCACTGCCCATGAAACCGATCAGAACGATGTTCTTCGGTGTGACTGCGGTTTGACTCATGGGCAGATCCTATATGCAAGTCGGTCTCTGTAGAAACTGGAAAATCTCGTATTGCTGGGACTTCTTGTCGGAACCGTATTTCCCATGCATCTTCAGCCTATGTTCGAATTGAAATTTGACCCCACCACAAACTGGGGACTGCTTGGAATCGGTTTGTTCTATATCATCGGTTTCTTTCATATTCTGCATGCATTGATGAATACCCGCACCTCGCAAGGAACGATTGCGTGGGTGGTTTCTTTGTTATTCATGCCGTTTTTAGCCATCCCGCTGTATTGGCTTTTAGGCAGAAGTAAGTTTCAGGGTTATGTCCGAGCCAGACGTGGAAACGATACAGAGCTTAGAAAAATCGCCAAGGATATGAATGATAGCTTGAAAAAATTTGCTATCGATCTTCCCGAGGAAGATTTCTTCGAGCGCTGCGCCGAAGAACTCGGAGGACTACCTTTTACCAAAGGAAACCGACTCAATCTCCTTATCGACGGTGATGAAACGTTTGATGAAATTTTCTCTGCCCTGAACCGCGCTGAGAAATACATCTGCGTGAATTTCTTCATCGTGAAGAACGATAAGATCGGTAAAAAATTTCAACGAACCCTGATCGATCGCGCGAACGCCGGCGTGAAAGTCTATTTCCTGTTCGATGAAATCGGTTCTCACAAACTCTCATCGACCTTTCTCAGTGAGCTCGAAGACGCCGGCGTCGAATGCCAATCCTTCGGTGCCAATCGTCATTGGTGGTCGCGATTGCAGCTCAATTTCCGCAATCATCGCAAAATCCTCATCGTCGATGGCATCGAATCTTATCTCGGCGGACTCAATGTCGGAGACGAATATCTGGGACGCAGCGAAAAATTCGGCGCGTGGCGAGACACACACCTCTACATCTATGGACCGGCGGTTCAAGCCGTGCAACTGGTCTTTCTCGAAGATTGGTTTTGGGCATGTAACGAGGTCCCGCACCTTTCTTGGGAATCGAACGAACAACGCGAAGATCAAACCGCAGCCATCATCCCCACAGGACCAGCCGATCCCATCGAATCTTGGCAGATGCTGGTCATCGAGGCCGCGAATATTTCCCGGGAGAAATTCTGGATCACCAGCCCGTATTTTGTTCCAGACGACGGGGTGATCAACGCCCTACAACTCGCCGCGATGCGTGGGGTCGATGTCAGGATTATGCTGCCTGAGCGTCCGGATCACATTCTCGTTTGGCTCTCTGCATATACTTATTACGAACAAGCCATTCCCTTTGGCGTTAAAATCTACCGTTTTCAAGATGGCTTTTTACATCAAAAGGTCATGCTGATCGATCAACGCATGGCGGCAGTTGGCACGGCTAACCTCGATAACCGTTCGTTCCGCCTCAATTTCGAAATCACCGCCTTTGTTACTGACGCCGATTTCATCCAAGAAGTGAATCACATGCTTGAGCAAGATTTCTCAAAATGCACAGAAGCAAAAGTGGAGGATTTTACAGATAAATCCTACCCCTTCAAAGTCGCCTGCCGTGCGGCTCGATTGATGGCGCCGCTGCAGTAACTTAACTGCCTAGCGTAATACAACGCGATTCAAGTCAGGACGCTGGCGAGTGATGTTTGTAAGCATCTGGCGGCAATGCGGATATTTGACTCGGTCTTTCAGAATCTCAGCGCTGCGCTCGAATGAGCCCCATTGCACGACACTGATTTCAACATTGCGGCGGCCCCATTGATTCATCATCACTCGGCTCGGCTGATACATGTCGATTGTGCCAGTTCCGGTAAGTGCGGAGCCGTAGTCATCGATCACGTAAAGCTGAGGCATTCCTTTGACGCGGAAAACAGTGCCTACTGGATAAAACGACCAATCAGCCGCGGCGCTTCTCACTTTGTTCGAGTAACGAAGATTCGTGCCTGTCGCGTTTTTGCTGCCGTATTGAATATGATCCGACTCCGAGCAAGTGTAAGCCGTTGTGCGAACTACTCGCTGGCGCTCGCTGTAGCTGTAAACGGGCATCTTATGTTTGTCCTTCGGTTTCGCGGAAGCTGCGGCGAGCAAAGTCTGGGAAGGCGTCGGCACCGAGTTGAAGTCTGCTGAGGAAACTCCACGGATATCATTTTTTGCTAGAGTATTAATACCAGAACTACAGCTAACGATAAAGGGAAGCACTGCAAGAGAGAGAATTACCGGGAATTTGAGGGATAGCATAATGGTGGGATGGGTTAGCAAACGGTGAGATAGTTAACAGGAGCAAAAGATTTGTTCTTTATTAAAAACTTGCGCAGTAAACCCTCGGAAAGGCCTTAGGGCAAACTTTAAAAACCTCACCTCAGCCCAGAAATCGCCCCAAATTGGGTCGAATCATGATGAAATCAGGGGATTTTAACCCCTGCCAGATCGGCAATATTCCGAAAAATTTCCTTAAATCCTACCTTTACGATGACCGGAGTGGAGCCCAAAAGCAGTCCTTCGGGCGGTTCGGGGAGCTCGACCCAGGATCGGCAACCGCCGAAACGCGTCTCGTATTCCAGCCGCCATGGCGTCTCTAACTGCGAAACCTTCACGAGTGCTAAATGAATACTGCCCGCAGCCATTCCCTTTCCTGACCAATCAAATCTCTCTTTAATCGTCTGCTCTGTGTAGATGTGGTAAGGCAAAAGCTGAGCAACTTGCTCCCAGTTCTCTAAAGTCACCGCAAATATCACCTCAACGTGATGCTGAATTTCTATCAGATCCCCGGGCTCCCATTCCTTTTCCGGTTGAAAATCCCCTTCCCTTACCTGATCGAGTTGGGCGTGAAAGCGTGTGGGAAACAAAAAGAAGGATTCGTGTGCAAAAGAAAACCCCTCACGCCCCTCGTGAATCCCGCCTTTGCGGAGCAGGATCGCCTGCCGTCCGCTTGCCAACGCATCGCAGACGACTTGCCATTCTTTGAATGCAGTCGCCATGGTCTTATGCAAGATCGTCAGCCGTAACCGAGCGTTGCTCCCGACTCCCTAACAACACTGCCTGTTTTGTCACTGCTTCCGGCTCATCGTCGAAACGGAAGCTATGACAGTTCGGGCACAGTGCCGTGGCCTTACCCACAATCGAATCACAACCCTCACATACTTTGTATTGATAAGGGGAAGCAGCGATTTTTGCGGCGGTTTCAGCGCGATTTGGAGATGGAGTCTGCATGGGTTACAAAAGAAAAGCGGCACCGGAAGACCAGACCGCTTGACTGAAAAGAAACATTTTTTGTCGACTATCAGCTAATCGCGGCGATCGCTTTTGCGGTCTTGCTCTTGATGTTAGCTGCTTTGTTCGGGTGAATCAAATTGCGTTTTGCAGCTTTATCGAGCACGGAGGCCAATTTGTCGCTGGCTTTCGAAGCCTCTTCCTTGTTGCCGGAAGCAATCGCGACAAGAGCCTTCTTGCGGACGGTCTTCATGCGGCTTTTTTCAGCGCGGTTCCGCTCAGTGCGGGTCTCGGTTTGTCTGTTGCGCTTAATTGCTGATTTGGTATTGGCCATGATTTGTAAAATTAAAAAGTCGTTTTGCGTTGCAGGGGCGGGAAATTAGTTGTCAGAACCCTGATCTGTCAAGCTCATGTTTCGTATTTTCCGAGGGAAATTTCAGATATCGATCAACGAGCGACGAGGTTTCTTTCCGTGACCATGTTTCCCAACGAACCACGCACCACGTAAACATCCGCGCCGGTTCCGACCCGGTTATACAAATCGATCACATCTTTGGTTCCCATGCGGATGCAGCCATAGGAGGCTGGCGTGCCGAGTCGATTCACTTCCGGCGTTCCGTGGATGTAGATATAGCGGTTAAAGGCGTTGCGGTTATGAGATTCCGTTCCTTTTAACCACAGAATACGGCTCACGATAGGATCCCGACCCGGTGCATTCGGTTTGATTATCTCACCCGTCGGCCTGCGGCTTTTGAAAACTGCGCCAGCGGGTTGACCCGTTCCGATTTTTTTGGCCACCTCCATGCGCCCGAGTGGGGTGCGGTTCGAGCGAGGGGTATCTCCTACGCCAAATTTAGAGGTGGAAATTTTGTAGGTTTTGATTGGCTGATCATCACGCATCAGCACCATTTTCTGGTCGCGGACACTGACAATCATTTTGCTACAATTATCCACTTGAGGTGCGCAGCTACTCAAATTCAGGGCTGCGAAGAGCCCTGCAACTAAAATTAGAGGTTTTGCGAACCTGTTGCGCATAAATCGATTAGTGGTTGTCTGGAGTTTCAGTGACTGGGACTTCAGCAGATTTTGGGCCAGAGAAAGAAGGCATCATGCGAGCGATCGAACCCAATGAAGTGTAGAAGAATCCAACAGGAAATGGAAGCAGGAGAATCGCGGAAGACCAGTTGCCTTTCATTGCAGCCTCAACAACCACGAACAAGAAGAAGAAACCAAACAGCAACTCGACCACCGGAGTGAGAGTCTTGATCGCCTTGTAGCTGCTCTTTTTCCAATCCGAGTTCTTTTGCTCAATCCCATATTTCGGTGTGCGGATGAAGGCGGTTTGATGATTGAAAATAGCTTCCATCACCGCTTTGGCGTTCGTGATCGACATGCCGATTCCGAGTGCGAGCAAGAGTGGTAAGTATGGAATTTCTTTCCACCAAGTCTTCGGACGAAGGGCTTTCTGCGAGGTGAGGTAGAAGAGAATCACCGAAACCGATGCGAAGAAGAAGATCGGCACATTGACGATGTAATAGGTTAGCTCACCAAATTTCGGTTGGGATTGCTGGCTTGGATAAATCAGGAAGCACAAGCAGATCAGAAGTAGGTAAGCGAAGTTCGAGGTAAGGTGCGCGGTGGCTTCCATTTTCACGAACAAAGGCACGTTGCTTCTCCAGATCGCAGGCAAAACCTTTTTGCAAACTTGGATCGAACCTTTGGTCCATCGGTGTTGTTGGCTCTTGAAACCATCCATATCAACCGGAAGCTCGGCAGGAGTCTCAACATCGTTGAGGAAAATGAAGCGCCAGCCTTTAAGCTGCGCGCGGTAGCTGAGATCCATGTCTTCAGTAAGTGTGTCGTGTTCCCAACCACCCGCATCCGCGATGCAGGATTTTCGCCAGATACCCGCGGTGCCGTTGAAGGTGAAAAATCGGCCGGAACGATTACGAGCGGTTTGCTCAAGCTCAAGGTGACCATCGAGGAACATCGCTTGGATGCGGGTTAAAACGTTGAACGTGCGGTTCAAATGTCCCCAACGTGTCTGAATCATGCCGATTTTATCATCGGAGAAATAATGGATCGTTTTCAACAACACATCCGCGTTAGGCACGAAGTCTGCGTCCAGAATAAAAAGATACTCACCCTTAGCAAATTGGGTGCCGTGCTCCAAAGCACCGGCTTTATAACCCGTGCGATCCGTGCGGTGTATGTGCTCCGCATCAAAACCCAAGGCGCGCATGCGCTCGATGCCGGCTTTACAAATCGATACCGTGTCATCGGTCGAATCGTCCAAAAGCTGGATCTGGATTTTGTCCTGTGGGTAATCGATTTTAGAAACCGAATCCAACAAGCGATCCACCACGTGCATTTCGTTAAACACTGGCAACTGAATGGTCACCAACGGCAACTCAGCAAAGTTTTTCAAAGGCTCCGGACGCTTTCTGGAATGCTTCAAATACAGGAAAATAATCGTCAGACGATGAGAACCGTAACCGGCAAGGCCGATCAAAACGGTGGTGTAAGCGAAGTACCAGAGAGGCGAAGTAATGTCCATAGGGCTAAAAAGTGAGGCTTGTTACGTGGGGAAAGGCAGAGATTTTCCAACTATCTAAAGAAATAAGGCATTCTTAACTATTAAGGTATTTGAGGTAAATCCCCGCGCGCGGATGGCAACAAACCACCCCCCGCTTGTCAAGACAGAAGTCCGGGATGCCCGATGAGTAAAGGCATCCTAAAGCAACCATTAGTGATAAACGTCCTTCACACCAAAAATAACTTCAAATTACCTCTATTGACCTCTAACTACCCCCATGCGCTTCGCTATTTGTAACGAGACTTTCCGAAATCACGACTTCGCCGGAAGCTGTGCGGAGGCCGCTCGCCATGGGTATACGGGACTTGAAGTGGCACCGTTTACTTTGGGAAATCCAGAAACTCTCTCCCTATTCGAAGCAGAAAACTACGGCTCTATCGTGCGGGGCCATGGCTTAGAAATGGTCGGGCTGCACTGGTTGTTGGCGAAAACGGAGGGCTATCACCTCACCGATCCCAATCCCTTGATTAACCAACGCACGTTTGATTATGCACGTAGACTAGCGGAAATTTGTGCAGCCATGGACGGAAAGATCATGGTCTGGGGCAGCCCTCAGCAACGCACTCTCGCGCCCGAGTGGTCTCGCTCAGATGCCGAAACACGATTCATCGATTTTTTCCAACGCCTCTCCCCTCACCTCGCGGCGCTTGATGTCACGGTCGCGTTCGAATTTCTCGGCACATCGGAAACCAATTTCATCAACACTGCTGACGAAACGATCAAATTACTAAAGCAGATCGACTCACCGAATGTCCGCCTCCATCTCGACGTGAAGGCGATGGCAGCCGATACAAAGCCAATCCCACAAATCGTCCGCGATTCCCTGCCGTGGACTGCGCATTTTCACGCAAACGATCCCAATCTCCGCGGCCCGGGCATGGGCGAAATCGATTTCACAGCCATAGCCGCCGAACTAATCCGAGGCGGTTACGACAAATGGGTTTCGGTCGAAGTGTTCGATACCACCATCAGCCCTGAAACATTGGCCGCGGAGAGTATGAAACATCTCCGCGCCGCGTTTCCGGCTTGAGGATTTATTCCTCGGGCATTGGCTGCCCCTTCGTTTCAGGAAGGAATGGAAGAGCCATCAGCCCAAGTAGGAAAATCAAACACATCCATGAAGCAGCATCGCGAAAAGCATCGATTTTTGCAACCGCCACATCTCCACCCATCTCGGTGGCTTTGATTGCTGCCTTATCAGCAAGATTTTTTGCTAACAGAGCGAGAGTTAAAGGACCTGTCGCAGCAAGGTAGCGTCCGACGTTGTAGCAGAAGGACACGCCGGTCGCGCGCAAGCGGGTTGGGAAAAGCTCAGGCAGGTAGATCGAGAATCCTGCAAACACGGCGAGTTGAAAGAAGCCCATCAGAGGTGCCATCCACAGAATATCCCAGCGACCGTTAATTTTTCCGAGCATCTGGAATACAAAAACCGTAAAGACCAATGCACCTACGAAGAAGATGACGAAAGCTTTCTTACGGCCTAACTTTTCTGTTATCCGCGTGAAGGCCATCATCCCAAAGAATGCTCCCACGTTGAAGCACAGGAGATTTAAAGAACCCCAAACTTGTTTTCCTTTGTTGATAGCCTCGGGTGTTGCGCCGCTTGCTTTAAGATGGCTGGTGATAATATCGCCGACCAAATCGGTTGAAAATACACCAATACCCCAAAGCCCGATAACGCCTGCACATGAAAGAACCATTCCGAAAAGGGCATGGCGGCGCCAAGTGGGATGACTGAAAAGATCTTTGTAGGATCCCGATTTCTTACCCTGAGCGGTGGCACGATCCCGAGCTGCAATCCAAGCCTCCGGCTCTTTGACACGCATCTGAATCGTCGCAACCATGAATGCAGGCAATGCACCAATCACGAACAACCACATCCAGTAGTTAGGATTTTTGCCAATCACCGTAAGCGCAATGCCTAGTCCAATAAGCCCTGCCGCGACATTTCCGACTGCTGAAAAGGATTGTAAAACACCAAGCGCGCGAGGTCGCACCGTGCTTGGCACAGTGTCGGCGACCAGAGCCACGGCGAGACCAAAAACCCCACCCACACCAAGACCGGTGATGAAGCGGAAAATGGTGAAATCCATGTAATGAGGCGAAAGACCTTCAAACCATGGGATCGACGTCAGATGTAAGGTCTGAGCAATCGTCGGCAGTTTGGGAAATCCTGCTAGTGCCGAAAGTCCGGTCGCCAATGAGTAGAGCAAAACCGTAACCGCCAGCATCCTCGCGCGGCCGTATCGATCCCCTAATGATCCGAAAATCATTCCGCCTGTAGCCCAGCCCAACACAAAGATCGCTGTCGCGATGCCTCCATAAAATTTAGTATCCTGTCCCTCTTCCAAGAGTGCTGCCATCGCAGGATTCCTGGCCAAGTTAAAAAGCTGCTGATCCAAACAATCGAACAGCCATGCGAGCGTTGCCACGATAAACACGAGGCGTTGATAAGGCTGAAGTTGTGACCACCAGCCATTAGAGTTGTGTGGGGAGTTTTCGAGAGGGTTAGACATGACTATAAGAAATTAGGATCGGGAAGACTCCAACGACAGACGCATCAAGTCGCAAGCACTATTTACGCTTTCTCCACCGCCACAGCATGACAATCTTCTTACCTGCGCACTTGCACTTTCTAACTAATTCCTGAATTCTTCATATATGGATCATGCTACCGAAACTGAAGTTGCCGATGCAGCTAAGCACTTACGTTCACTTGAACAAGGCCTCAACCAAATCCTTTTTGGACAGGAAGAGATCATCGGTTTGGTGATCACTGGCATCCTTGCACGCGGCCACATTCTCCTCGAAGGTCTTCCCGGCTTGGGAAAAACCGAGTTAGTCAAAGGTCTTTCAAAACTCCTCCAACTCGAAAACAAACGCGTTCAGTTCACACCCGATCTTCTTCCAGGCGATATCACCGGAAATCCTATCCTTCAGGAAATCGACGGACGTCGTGAGTTCGTTTTCCAACCCGGTCCACTTTTTGCAAACATCGTCCTCGCCGACGAGATCAACCGGGCCTCGCCTAAAACCCAATCGGCTTTGTTAGAAGCCATGCAAGAACGCCGCGTCACGGTTCTCGGGAAAACCCACGAACTTCCCCTACCGTTTTTTGTCCTCGCTACCCAAAACCCCATCGAGCTCGAAGGAACCTATCCACTTCCCGAAGCACAGCTCGACCGTTTCCTTTTCAAACTAGAAATCACTCGTAACGACGTTGCTACCCTGCAACGCATCGTTTTATACCGTGAGCTCGGCACAGAACCCCAAGTATCCGCCATCATGACTGCGGAAACTCTCGCCAACCTGCTCGCCTTAGTTCGTCGTATTTATCTTCCAGATGTCGTCGCTAACTATATAGCGCGCTTGGTCGACTCCACTCACCCCGGTCAACACGAAGCCGCGAAACAAATCCGTTTCGGAGCCAGTCCACGTGCCGCGCTTGCCATGTCATCTGCTGCCAAAGCCCGCGCCCTTATCCATGGTCGTTCCAATGCTTCATTCGAAGATGTAAAAGCTATCGCCCCCGCTGTTCTTCGCCATCGGATCGTGTTAGATTACCACGCCAAAGTCGACGGCCATACCGCTAACACCGTGATAGAAAACCTCATCAGTCAGATTCCATTTCAAGGTAACGCCACCCCAAAAAATCTCACCCCTGCCTAAATGAATCACCCAGCGAATCGGAACGGTTTCCGGAAACTTTTCATGACCGCCCTGAAACTCGCGGCCATCATCGGTAGTGTCACATTCGTCCACGCCCAAGAAGTTCTCTTCAGGCAAGTGATCGATACCAAATCAGATACTCACGTAGAAGTAACCTCACTTTTTTCGAGTCCAAGCTTAGGTGGCTTTCATCCAGTTCGAGTTTATATTTCTAACAGACAAGTCGTCCCGCATAGCATATACCTGAATTTTCAGAGCACTTCGGACTACCAAGGCTCGTTATCCACTTCATCGGAATACTCGTTTTATGTGGAGCCGGGAAAATCGGCAACCTACGATATCCTTGTCCCATTAACCGCACAAAATGGCTACAGCTCCTACGAGCAATTTAAAGCCACACTCAGCGGTTCAATGGGAAAAACGAATCACGAAGAAAACGTCCGTTTTTCAGTCAACCAGCCCATGGTACTTTTAAGCAATACGCTTCACGCCCCGAATGCATCAGCACTCGACTCCGAAGTTGCCTCACGTATCACAAGCTATTCAGGAAGTGCAGGACAATTCTCGTCACGTTTCACTCCTTCTCAATTACCCGATGACTGGCGCGCATTTTCCGGATACGACTCCATATTAATGACTGATAACGACTGGATGGCCATTCCTCCAGGACCTCGCAACGCCATCAAAGCATGGCTCAGACTCGGTGGACAACTTATCATCTATTCCGAAAATAAACAAAATCCCACTGCACTGGGACTCCCTAGCGATAGCAGTTTAGGTGAGTATCAAATCAAATCCATTTCAGGTGATCGGCTCGAACCTAAACCAACCGTCGATCTCGTTTATCATAAAACTAACAAAACTCGTTTAAAAACAGTCACGGATGATTTTAATTCAACCTGGCCGCTACAAAAAGAACTGGGTGAAAAATCATTCAACTCCGTCGTTTTCATCCTCATCCTTATTGCCTTCGGTATCATCGTCGGACCGGTAAACCTATTTATCTTCGCTAAGTCGGGTCGCAGGCACCGGCTATTCGTCACAACTCCGATTATTTCCATCGCAACCTCACTGCTTCTCATCGTCTTAATCATTTTCCAAGACGGCTTCGGCGGTGTAGGCAAACGCCTTGTCCTGATGGAAGTTCGCCCTGACGAAAATCAAAATGCCGCTTTCATCCACCAAGAACAATTCTCACGCACCGGAGTCATGACTTCACCAAGTTTCTCCATCGATAGCTCAGCACTCTTTGTTCCTGTACCAATTAAATCGAGTCGCTGGTCGCGATACACCAACTCTCATGACACCTCCGGGAATTACGATATCCAACCAACAGGTGGAAAGTTGTTTGCTTCAGGCAGCTGGTTCCAAAGTCGATCGGAACAAGGCCAACTCATCTCGGCAGTGGTGCCAACTCGTGGTCGAATCGAACTCACCCAAGAAGCCGGCCGCTTAGTTTCTAACTTTGATTTCCCAATCAAAACCCTGCTCTACCGCGATGATAACGGCAACTGGCATCGCGTCGAAAACCTAACCAAAGGTAAATCAGCAAAACTCACCTCCATAGACCCCAGCATGGTTCAACCCATCCTGAACAGCATGAGCATTAAATTTACAGAGCGTAACAAATCCTTCCTTAAAAAAGTCCAAGATCGCAACGGCCACTACATCGCTATCACCGACGAAGCGCCCGGCATCGAAACCCATCCATCGATCGACTGGAAAACCACCACCATAATCACCGGCCCCATCGTCCGTTAAACTCTGAAACTTATGAGCGATTCAGCAATTACAGTACATAATCTTTATAGATTTTTCGGTCCGCTGCAGGCAGTTAATGGTATATCATTTGAAATTCCCCACGGCTCGGTCTGTGGATTCGTTGGTGCAAACGGTGCTGGCAAAACCACCACTATGCGCATTCTCGCGAGCCTTGATTATCCAACTATGGGGCACGCCGAAATCTGTGGCATCAATGTCATTCACCATCCGGCAGAAGTGCGACGCTTGATCGGTTGGATGCCGGATCATTTCGGAAACTATGACAACATGACCGTGTTGGAATACCTCGACTTCTACGCGCGCGCCCTTGGCTACAAAGGCAAGGAACGCCGTCAACGCATTGACGAAGTCATGGAATTTACCGATCTCGTTCCGCTCGCAGATCGGTTTTCTAACAAGCTATCCAAAGGCATGACTCAACGTCTCTGCCTTGGACGCTCCCTTCTCCATGATCCACAAGTCCTCATCATGGACGAACCTGCGGCGGGCTTGGACCCTAAAGCCCGGGTTGAACTCAAACACTTGATCCGTGTTCTCGCGAAAGAAGGAAAAACTATTTTCATCTCTTCTCACATTCTCTCCGAGCTCGGCGAAATGTGCGACACCTTGTTATTCCTCAACAATGGCCGCATCGTTCACCATGGCGATTCTGAATCACTGAAACGCACATCCGACTCCCTCGGCGGAGTGCTTTATGATGTGCAGTTAGATGGAGATCCGCAGGCACTCTCCGATTGGGCGATTCTCCAACCGAATGTTGAATTACTGGAATCCCGGAAAATGGGTGGACGCATTCGTATCGATACCGAAGACACGGCCAAAGCGGCGGATATCCTGGCGCGCATGGTGAAAGACAATCTCCGTGTCATCGATTTCCACCGTGAGCAACGCAACCTCGAAGATGCGTTCATCGATATGCTTTCTAACATCGAGAATGGCAATCAAGCGGTCGCTACGCCGCCTCCGCTATCATACCAAACACCCATCGAAGAACCCGAGGCTCTAATCTAAGGTTACATGCCACATACTCCGTCATGAAAATTGCATTTCCAGATGATTTCTCAGACCGCTTATCGCCCATGCTGGTGAAAGAGCTACGCCAAGGTCTACGTACTCGCGCGTTTATCGGCGTCTTCCTCACGTTACAGATTGTCCTTGGCGTTATCCTTCTTGCTGCTGGAACAACCTCATCTTCCGATCAGGCAGGTAACACGATTTCTAATATCATCTTCATCTTTTTTTCCATTGCTGTGATTGTCATCCAACCTATGCGCGGCATGGGGGCATTATCTTCAGAAATCAAAGGTAACACGATTGATATGATGGTGCTAACCCGTCTTTCAGCTTGGCGTATCGTAACTGGAAAATGGTCAGCACTCGTTAGCCAATCCGCATTAATTTTCGTAACCATCATTCCATATCTTATTCTGCGCTACTTTTTTGGAGGCATGAATCTAGTGGGAGAAGTCGTTGTGCTAATATTGATTTTCATCACATCCGCTACTCTCACAGCAATAACGGTTGGCCTTTCAGCTTCAACATCTGTCATCCTTCGTTCTATATTGCCTTTGATCGGAATTCCTATGGCAGCAATCTCAATGATTGTATTGATCCTTGAAACTAGGATGTATGGCCGTGGTTCCACATTCGACTTCTTCTCGCTCGAAACCACAGAATCAAGAATCACTACCGCACTCTACCTCACAACGTGCCTGTATTATAGCTTCTTCCATTTATCGATCGGCACTTCACTCATCGCGCCTTACGCGGAAAACTATTCCACTTTACGCCGCATGATTTCTTTATTCTGCACTGTAGCAGCTGCCGTGATCGGAATCATATATGTCAGTGATATCGAAATCATGATTGCCGTTTATTCCGCGATATTTGCTCCAGTCTTTACCATCAGTCTCACGGAGTTCGGCACACTCGTTCCACCTGTCGTCCATAAATTTTCCCGATACGGTGCACTTGGAAAAATTCTCGGAATTTTCCTACTCCCTACTTGGGCAACTGGAGTTTTCTTCTGCTACCTACTTACGTTAATCGCAGCCGTATCACTGTTCTTTATTCCTGATCCATCCATCCGTAACGAAGAAGTCACTGTCGCTATGGGATTAATCTCTAGTATGATATTCCCAGCGATTCTGGTGAATTTCTATAAGATGCACGGCCCCGCACGAGTCTCCAACTACATCTTGATGTGTGTTGCTTGCAGCATCATTTCTGTGACTCTTTTTGGCATCGCAGAATCGCTTTCGAGCAAAGGCTTTCTCTGGCTCTTCGTCTGGATCCCACCGGTATCTCTCGCGATGACTGATATTGGCGGCATCAATGATGATGCAGTGACTGTCGCGACGGCTTTCTTTAGCGTGCTCTATTTTGTGCTCTTTAGTTGCATGGCCATCCGCCACTACAAGCGATCTATCGACGAGCTCAACCACAGCGGTTCGTAAATTCCTTTAATAATTTTAAACATGAAACCCATCCACGGCGCGGAATCCTATCCCCTCTCATCTGATCTTGTAACTTTATACGTCACGCAAGACGGCGGCCATCTCGCGCCCGTGACTTTCAAGCTCAATGACCGCATCGTTTCTCCTTACGCGCTCGCGCCTTGGCAGCCGGATGAGATCGATGCCACCTTACCTGTCCTTTTGAAAAACCTGCGTGGGGATTTTCTCTGCCTTCCCTTCGGTCCGCAAGCCGACGGCCCTCCTCACGGCGAAACGGCAAATGGTGCATGGAAACTTGTTTCCCAGGATGCGAACTCTCTCACCCTTGAAATCGAAGCTTCAGATGTTTCCGCTAAGATCACCAAGACTCTCTCCCTCCGCCCCAGTGAAACCGCCATCTATCTGACTCATCTCATCGATGGACTCGAAGGAGATTGGTCTTATGGAACTCATCCAATCTTGGATCTCTCAAACTTACCTGCTGGCTCAGCCCGGCTCAGTGTCTCCCCTTTCCGTTGGGCATCAGTTTACCCGGAATACTTTTCCAATCCTGCTGACGGAGCTCATCAGCAACTTAAAATCGGAGCGATTTTTTCAGAACTATCAGAAGTTCCATTGGCTGATGGCGGAACAACCGACCTCAGCTTTTACCCGTCGAGCAGCAACAGCGACGACCTTGTGATGATGGTTTCAGAAGCTAGCACGGAAGAACAACCCTTCGCATGGTCGGCCTGTGTGTTCGACGGCTTTGTCTGGTTTGCTCTGAAAAATCCAACCGACTTCCCTGCGACCATGTTCTGGCTTTCCAACGGCGGTCGTTCAGCCGCTCCATGGAATTCCCGCCACATCTCACGCATCGGCATCGAGGACGTCTGCTCCCATTTCTGCGACAGCGTGGACATTTCCCGCAAAGACCTGCTGAACAGCCTCGGTGTTCCCTGCACCAGAAGTTTCTCAAAAGACCAACCCGTCACCCTGAAAAACATCCAAGCCGTCGCCGCCGTTCCCACCAACTTTGGAAAAGTCGAATCCATCGTTCCTGTGAGTGATACAGAAGTGAGAATCACCGGTGAAAGCGGAGAAAGCGTAACCCTCCCGCTGAATTGGAAGTTCGTGACGAGATGTTGAATTTATCAATTGGACCGCGCGTCTCCAGACGCGCTGATCTGCCAAATACGTCAATGACCAATAGTTGAGCCAAGCGACTGAAGACTTCCGAACGGCGGATATCCGAAACGTATTATTAAATGCCAGCGCTGTTAGGCAGCATCATCGTCATAATCTTACTTCTTATCCGAACCTTGTGGCTTCTTGGCGAAAAATAAAAATATGCCACACGCAAACATGACCGCCATTAACACATATTCAACGAAACTATTCTTTTCCGCGGGATGGCTCACCAAGCGAATCATGGCGAACAAACAAATCATAACTCCGAAAATCTTGTGCATGGATGGTGTCATAAAATATACCTCTTGCCCTAGCAACGCGGACGTGTGGCACGGCGTCAGCCGCTGCCACTACCGTCTTGTTTTCTCCTTACTCCTCCTTTAACCAATAGATAATATCGGAACAGGCGCGGTCGATGAGTTCAGGTCGTTCGTAAAAGTTTGTCTGAAAATCTACTCCATCCTCATAGAGACAGAGCTTCTTACGCTCATTAGGAATAAGGTTAAAAACGTCTTTTGCGGACTTTGGATTGGTCGATTTGTTCGCGTGGATGATGAGCGCGGGCTTTTCCAAGATGCTGGCGTCGGGTGCAGATTCGAGCTGATAGATAAAGTAGTCGCTCATCACAGCATACCGGTTCTGCCAACGGCTGGTTACCTCCCAAGGGGCATACCATGCGTGGAGCGCCGGATAAGGAAGGGCCGCGTCTTTGCGAACATCGTGGGTGATCGGCAAGTAATCGACCTCTCCGCTTCTCTCATATTTCTCCAGGGCTTTACGACCCTGCTCGATGCGCTGCGCCTTATAGCCCGAAGCCGCTTCTAGGCTCGTATCGTCAAAATAAAAGCCAGACACTCCAATGAATTCATTAATCGCTTCGCAGGAAGCAGACGCCTTAAGAGAGTAAGCGCCGCCTTTGCAAATGCCCATGGCAACGACCCGACTGATACCTTCAAAGAATCTCGAGGATTGAATGAATTGAGCCAACGCCTGAATGTCTTCCACCTTTTTTCCCGGATGTTCCAACTGGCGGGGCTCCCCATCGCTCAGGCCGAAAAACCGATGATCGAAAGTCACCGCGTTGACCCCAAGTTCCGCAAGTCGCTTGGCGTATTGAAAAGTAGCCTGCTCTTGTATCTGCCCAATGGCCGCGGTAATTAAAACGATAGTATCTGATGGCCTGTCGGATCGAAAAAACTTTCCCCGACAGGTTACGCCGTCGACCAAAAATTCAAATAGCTTTAGGTTTTTCATGTTTAATCGAGAACAGTTATTCCACGACCAGTCGCGACGCAAAGC
>JANMGO010000029.1:0-16021 GCA_031374665.1 Akkermansiaceae bacterium
CCGTGGGCGACTGGGTGGCGATTGAAGAGGGCGATGAAAATCAACCCCACATCATCCGCGCACAACTTCCGCGCCGCACGGTATTTTCACGCAAAATGCCTGGCAATAGCAGCCAAGCTCAAATCATCGGCACCAACATCGATATCGTCACCGTCGTGACTGATGCGGGATCTGACTTCAATCTGCGCCGGCTCGAACGCTATCTGGCGTTGATTCACAAAAGTGGGGCAAAGCCCGTGGTGCTTCTCAATAAGTCCGATTTATTTTCCAAAAAAGAACTCGCCAGCGCCGCCGCAGAAATTGCTGCCATTTCTCCAGACGCATCCATCCACATCACTTCAGCACTCAAAGGAGAGGGACTCAAAGCAATCCGCTCACACCTCTCCTCGGGAATTACGATGTGCATCGTAGGTTCGAGCGGCGTCGGCAAATCAACTCTAGTCAACCAACTTTACGGCGAAGAATGGCAATGGACCAGCGAGGTCAATGAAACCACGGGCAAAGGCCGTCACACCACCACATGTCGCGAGCTAGTTCCGTTAGATTCCGGTGGCATGTTGATCGACAATCCCGGGATGCGTGAAATCCAGATGTGGACGGATGAATTCACCCTGCGCGCCAGTTTCGAGGACATCGCCAAACTCGCCAGCGAATGCAAATTTGCCGACTGCAGCCATGAACGCGATACCGGCTGCGCCATCCGTAAAGCAGTAGAACAAAACGAGCTTGATCCTGCGCGCTACGAATCTTTCCTGAATCTTGAAATAGAAATCGAGGCGCTTCGCAAACGTGCCAAGAAACGCCAAATGGCAACCGAGCGCTGGTTCAAACGCAACCATCGCGTCAAGGCCCGCAATCTTGACGACCGAATCCAACTTGAAAAAGACGAACGTGGTGAAATTTAAAAATTATCTAACATTTTTTTTACTTCTGACGAGTGCACTCGTGCCGCAGGCTCACGCGCAGTTGGAAAAACTTTTGAAAGGATCTCCAACCAATGGAAAGACCGCAGAAGCAACGGCGATTAAAATCAGCGATCAGCTTGAAATCTGGAAAAAGCAAGTCGGTGAAGATCAAGACAAGTTATCCAAGTATACGGACGAAACCACGCTGCCTCCTAAAATCAGTCTGTCGGATTTGGATAATCGCAAGCTCACCCTGGAACACACCCAATCCGCAATCAAAAGACATTTTGACACGCTTAAAGGCATCGAAGAAAATAAACTCGCTATCGAAGCCGCTAAGACTGCAGCTAACGAATGGAACGGCTACGGCGAAAAACCTCCGGGATCGATCCTCGTTTTGGACGAGCTGATCAACCGCAAACAATCCATCTCGGAAAAAAAGACATCGGATCAATCCTCACGGGTCATCTACGAACGCACACTCAACGAGTGGATTGAAGATTCGAAGAAAGCCGAGGAGCGCATCACCGCCGCACAGAAAGCCCAAGATGCTGGCGGCGATCAAAACCTTACAACCCTCTGGAATTTGGAAGCAGAGAAGGAAAAGCAACGGCTGCTTTTCATTAAATCCAGCGCTCTGAAGCACTCGATCTCCGCGCTCGAAATCAACGTGCAAACGCACGATGTTGAATCCGCTCTCCTGGATAAAAAGATCCGCGAAGCAAATCAAACCGCAGTACTTAGCGAAGCGGACATTGCAAAAATCAAAGATGCATCCTCTGATAGGCAAAAATCCTTGAGAGCTGAAACCGAAGCTCTAAGAAGTCGCCAGAGCAAAGTTTCTACGGATGAGGCCAAGGCGTTTGCCGAATTGGAAAAAATCAAAGCCGCCGAAAAACCGGACCCTATCGCCATCGAACTTGCGGAAATCACCTACGAAGCGGCACAAGCTCGCGTAGCTTCCCTTCAGCAAATGATCAACTCGCTGGAATCATTCAGCCAAATCGAGGCGTTCATCCCGGAAGCTTACCAACAGCGCCTGGTTTTACTTGATCCGAAATCCACATTTGTCGAACACAAGGAATCCATTGCCTCTCTTCGATCTCTCCAGCAACGCCTCACTGCATGGGAAATCATTTCAAACAACGAACTCAAAACCATAACCGCCGCGATCAGCGATCAGCAAGCGCGCTCCACCGCGTTTCCTGCGGATGACCCGAGACTCTCCCCACTTAACCGCATCCGCACCACCCTCTGGGAAAGACAAGCCCTTATCCAAAGGCTCACCCAAAGCATTTCCACTCAAATCCGAACCCTCGATGGCTGGTTGTCCGTATACCTAACAACTAATAAAACTCCATGGCATGAAAAAGCCTCGGACTCCTTCAGCCAATTTTGGACTTCTGTAAAACAAATCTGGAATATTTCGGTGAATCAATACGAACAAGTCATCGAGCGAGATGGCCAGAAAATCGTACAGTTGCGGGATGTCACACTCGGATCCGTCATCACCGCGCTTGTCCTATTCATCTTCGCTTATTTGGTCGCGGCGAACATCAGTCGACGAATTCAGCACATCCTCGTAAGGCGCAGAATCATCGGAGAAAACCAAGCGCGCACCCTGCGCAATTGGCTCATGCTCATCGTTGGATTTCTGTTAGCTCTGGCGACTCTCAACTGGCTGAACATTCCCCTTACCATCTTCGCCTTCCTCGCAGGCGCGCTCGCCATCGGCGTAGGCTTCGGAACTCAGACGATCATTAAAAATTTCATCTCCGGAATCATTCTGTTGTTCGAACGCAAAGTGCGGGTGGGAGATACGATCGAAGTCGATGGCATTGTGGGTGTCGTTTCTGAAATCAACACTCGCTCTTCGATTATCCGAAGCATCAATGGCATCGAAAACCTTATCCCTAACTCGCTCTTTCTCGAAAATCGCGTTGTTAACTGGACGCTGAACAACCGGTTGATCCGCAGAGAAATCAGACTCGGCGTCGCCTATGGATCATCAACCCAAGACGTCATCAAAATTCTCATTGATGCGGCCGAACGTCACGGCTTGGTGCTGGATGATCCCGAGCCCATTGCCACGCTCTCAAATTTTGGTGATAATTCGTTAGATTTCATCCTCTACTTCTGGATTGAGCAAAATGACAAAACCAATGCGATTGTTGTAGAAAGTGACTTAAGAGTCATGATTGAAAAACGCCTGACCGATGCCGGGATCGTGGTGCCATTCCCGCAACGCGATGTGCATCTCACGACTTCTCAGCCGTTGCAAATTCAAATCAACTCCGGCGATTCCTCCGAATAGCCCATCTTGTCGCCATCGTGCCCATCATCACTGAATCAACTTATCGTTCCCCGAAATGGCTGATCGGTGGCCATGCACAAACGATTCATCCGACTCTGCGGCGCGTGCCAACACTCACGCCAACTTCCGAGCGCATGGAGCTGGAGGATGGCGATTTCCTCGATCTGGATTGGATCGCCACTGGCAAAAGTAAACTCGCGATTCTCTGCCATGGCCTTGAGGGAAGCGCTCGCTCAAGATACATGCGCGGCATGGCCATCGCTCTCATGAAGCGCGGCTGGGATGTGCTGGCTTGGAATTTCCGCAACTGCAGCGAGGAGCCCAATCGACTACTTTCTTCCTACCACAGTGGAAAAACTGATGACCTTGAGCACGTCATCCAACACGTCATCGCCAAGCGTCAATATGATCGCATTGATCTCGTGGGCTTCAGTCTTGGGGGAAATCTGATCCTCAAATACATCGGCGAACGCGGTGAGAATATCAATCCCATCCTTCATCGCGCCGTCGCATTTTCTGCGCCATGCGAGCTTGCGTGTTCTTCTCACGAACTTTCGAAATGGCAGAACCAAATCTACATGCAGCGATTTCTCAAAACCCTCCGTGCTAAAATTAAAGTGAAACATCTTAGATTCCCTGAAGATCTTGATGTCAGCGGTATTTCTAAAATTCAGAACTTTTCACAATTCGACGGTCGCTTCACTGCACCCATCCACGGCTTTGAAAGCGCAGAAGATTACTGGACTCGTAGTAGTTCACGACAGTATTTATCCGCAATTACTATTCCGACTCTCCTGATCAACGCTGCCAACGATCCATTCCTTGGTCCGCGATGCTATCCATTTGAAGAAGCTGAAACCAACTCATTCTTCTATCTGGAAGTTCCTAATCAAGGAGGGCATGTGGGATTCGGAGGCGGCAAGGAATATTGGTCAGAAAAAAGAGCCGCGGAATTTTTATTAGGAGCCTGAGCTTCGGCACATTAAAAACCTCACGCTTACCAAAAATAGCGATCGTAGGAGTTTTGTTTGGCTCTTATCGCTTGCGCTGCCGTCGCTCAGACCCTATCAAATTCATCTCTTAGCTCCCGTAGTTCAACGGATAGAACAAGGGTTTCCTAAACTCTAGATACAGGTTCGATTCCTGTCGGGAGCACTTATTAGCGTGTAAGTTCACATTTCACTCTTCCCATGAAATTTCTCCTCTCCCTTCTCGCTATGTGTTTGCCGCTCTCCGCTGCGGATAAGCCCAATATTCTTTGGATCGTCAGCGAGGATAATTCTTCACATTGGCTTGGCTGCTACGGAAATACCCAAGCGCAGACGCCTCGTATTGATGCGCTTGCTAAAGAAGGATTTTTGTTTGAACACGCGTATTCAAACGCTCCGGTATGCGCCGTTGCGCGATCGACCATTTTACTCGGCGCGTATGCTCCGACGACAGGCACGCAACACATGAGATCGCGCCATCCCATTCCGCAAACATACCGTCCCAATGTCGAATACCTCCGCGCGGCTGGTTATTACTGCACCAACAACGCCAAGACCGACTACAATTTCAAAGGTAACGATAACTCTTATTGGGATGAATCTTCTAAGAAGGCACATTACAAAAATTGCCCAGCTGGAAAGCCATTCTATGCGGTTTTCAACATCGAAGATTCTCACGAAAGTTCGCTTTTCAATAAGGCCCCTACCGAGCCACAGCGTTTGAAGCCAGTGGATATTAAGCTTCCGCCTTACTTACCGGATCTCCCTGAAATCCGCAAAGACATGGCCCGTTATCATGACCGCATCACGGATATGGATTCGAAGGTTGGAAAAATCATCGATGATCTCGAAAAGGCCGGCCTAGCGAAAAACACCATCGTCATTTACAACTCAGATCACGGTGGGATCCTACCACGCGGCAAACGCTATCTCGAAGAAACGGGTGTGAAAATTCCTCTGGTGATGCGCATTCCTCAGAAATTCCAGAATCTCTCCCCCTTCAAACCTGGTGATCGTGTCACCGAACCCGTTTCATTCGTCGATTTTTCAGCCACTTTTCTCTCACTCGCCGGCATTGAAATACCAGTTCAAATGCAGGGTCGGCCTTTCCTCGGAGAAAAACGCATCGAGCCCGCAGCCGATGAAATAGAGTTTCTCTACGCGGATCGCTTCGATGAACTTTACGGAATGCGCCGCGGTCTGACTGATGGCAAATGGAAATACATCCGTAATTTCCAACCTCATCTTCCACTTGCGCCCTACTCATTCTATCAGTTCGGCCAGCCTGGTTGGGTGGCATATCAAAAAGCATGGAAGGATGATGTCCTCTGTGGCTACCACAAAGGCTTATGGGAAGCGCCAAGCGGATCCGAGCAGCTTTACGATCTAACAGAAGATCCATGGGAAATGGAAAACCTCGCCAAAGATCCCGCTCATTCTGGAAAGATCGCCGCACTACGCGATCGCCTGAAAGCCACCATGATACAAACCCACGACACCGGCCTCATTCCCGAGCCCTTGTTCGAAACGCTTGTGGGCGAAGACCCCATCGCGGCTTATGTGCAGAGCGATGCATTCGATATCAACAAGATTATCGACCTCGCCTTCGCCGCCACGGAGATGAATGAAAAACATCTCCCAACGTTCCGCGAAGCCGTAAAATCAAACCATCCGGTCGAGCGCTACTGGGGCGTGAATGGTTTGCTGCAACTCGCCGGCAAATCCACCGAAGTCAAACCCGATGATTTCACTCCACTTCTGAAAGATGCGGAATCCATCATCCGCACCACCGCAGCAGACGCGCTTTTCAAACTCGATCAGAAAGACATCGCCACGCAGGCACTGGTTGCAGATGTTGCAAAAGAAATGAATTCCACTTCATTGCTCAACTTACTCAACACCATCCGCCGCTTAGATTTGTTAGAGCAACTTCCTAAAAATTGGGCAGAAGGCAAATCCATGAAAAACACAGACTTCGATTACATCAAAAGATTTTCTGAGCAGGTGACTGGGGAATAGGAGACGGAATTTTTCTACCTCTCACTCTTTCTACACCGAATCCGATGCATCGATTTCCCCTCGGCTTCCCATTGGATTTGGAAATCCGTTTTGGGGTAGAAAAACGAATCTTCATTCCACGGATAGATTTCAAATAATCCACTCGCATGGATTTGCTCGCAGGCATACTCGAAATATTCTTCGTGATCTGTCATAAAAAGAAACTCTCCACCCGGCAACAGAGCAGCGTGCACCGCTCCCAAAAACGGCACCTGCACCAAGCGCCGCCGATGATGTTTGAACTTCGGCCATGGATCTGGACAGAGCAGATGAATCCGTGAAACCGCCGCTTCTGGCAACAACCACTCGACCACATATTTAGAGTCCAACCGCAGAATCTTCGCGTTGTCCAAACCCCCACGCGTAATTTTCTTCGCCACTTTTTTGCACCGACCCAATAACCGCTCCACTCCTATAAAATCGCGCTCGGGATGATGCTTGGCGAGATTGATCAAAAAAGATCCATCCCCACATCCCAAATCCATCTCCAACGGCCTCTCACCCCTAACAATCTCTTCCCGTTCCAAACGCTTGAAATAATGCGGCGGAACAAACTCCTTCTCAGAAATTGGTAATCGGGAAAGCGTGTGCATGGACAGAAGTTTCAATTTTCAAAACCCAAACTCCAATGAAAATTTTGAGCCATGGGCTACCATCCTGAAATGGTAGGGTCGCCTCGCCGCAGGCGACCCAATTCAAAAATATCACCGCACAGTTCATCTATCGGACGTGAGAGCCTCCTAAAACTTTTACCAACAATCCCACATTCAAAACATCTACGGTCGAGCGAGGCCGCTGCTATTGCTTTCCTAGCACCAGAGAAATTGTCGGTGTGACGTTAAAGAGTGTCTTTGCCGTTTCACGGATTTGCTCGGGTGTGAGGTTGGTGTAGATTTCTGGCAGGAGGCGGTGGGTGTTTGCAGGGTTGCCGAAAAGGAGATCTAGGGCGGCGTGGCGGGCGTTGGAGGAGGGCGATTGCTGTTGGATTGCTAGGCCAGAAAGGGCGGTGGAGCGGACGCGTTCAAAGGCTTCATCGGGGATACCTTGGGTGGCGATTTTTTCGATTTCGCGAAGGAGTTCGTTGCGGGCGAGATCGATTTGGTCGGGTGAGGTGGCGAGGTAGAAGAAGAACAGGCCGGTGTCGTAACCTAGGAATTGGCTGGCACCGACGCGGTAGGCGAGGCCGAGTTCTTCGCGGATGCGTCCGAACAAGGGGCCTGCCATATCGGAGGCGTATTCCTGGAGAAACGCGAGGGCGTGGCGGTGCGCGCCGGCGATATCACTGCCGGGATAGGCGATGGCGAGGACGGCTTGTTTTTTCGGCAGGGTTGTTTCGGCGGACTGGCCTGCGGAAATTTCCGATTTCGGCGCGGTCCAGGCGGAACCGGTCGGCAGGCATTTGAGATGAGCTTCGAGGAGTCCGATGAGATGAGCCGGCTCGAAGTCGCCCGCGATCGCGAGGGTGAGGTTCGCTGCGTTGAAGTGTAGAGAGTGATGGGCAGAGAGGGCGAGTCGGTCGATTTCTGTTAGAGAATGGATAGTGCCCAGAGAATCTAGCCCGTAACCATTTTCAGAGAAATGGGTGCGGCGCAGTTGAGCGAAGCAGGTGTGGAGTGGATCGGAGAGGGCTTCTTCGAGTGCGGCGATTTGTGAGGCTTTTTCACGAGCTATCGCATCTGAGGGGAAGGATGGATTGATTAGGACGTCGGAAAAGATTTCGAGGATAGCAGGTGCGTCGGGCGCGAGTCCGGCGGCTTGGAGGAGGAGGGCGTTGTTTCCTGCGGCGGCAGAAATGGATGCGCCGAGGGATTCCAAGCTGAGGGCGATTTCATCGGCGGAGCGCGAGGTGGTGCCTTTGGTGAGGCTGGAGGCGAGGAGTTGATTCAGGCCGTTATTAGAAGGATTCTCCGAGGTCAGGCCGGCGCCGATGGCGGCTTGGAAATGAATGAGCGGCACGCGGTGATCCGGCAGTAAGGCGATGCGCAGGCCGTTCGATAACACGTGAGTGGTGATCTCGGTTTGGCTGAGGGCGGATTTTTTTTCGGTGGATTTAGGCGAGACTCCCAATGGATCGAGCGAGGTGTAGGTGAGCAGATTTTCTGTTAGGCTCTGACAAACGCGGCGGATATCGGCTGCGGTGACGGCGTTGATTTCAGCGAGGTGGGTGCGGGTAAAATTGATATCGCGGGCTTCGTGCCAGTTCGAGGCGAGGTCTGATGCGCGACCGGATGCAGAAGTGAGGGTGCGGAACTGTGAGGTGGCGGTTTGGCGTTTCGCTTTGGCGATTTCGTCATCGAGTGCGGTGGATGGCAGGCCAGCGAGCTGTGCGAGGATAGCTGCTTTGAGTTCATCGCGTTTCTCGGGATGAGCTTCTGCGGAAATGGCGAACAGGCCTTCTTCGTTCGGGCCGGTCCATGTCCATGCGGAGATTTCGAGAGCCAGTTCGCGTTCATCGCGGAGAATACGGTGGAGCCGCGATGCGCGGCCGCGGCCGAGGATCGCAGCGAGGATATCGAAGGCTGGGACGTCGGGATGGCCGAGTGCGGGAGTTTTCCACGACAAGCACAGTCGGCTCGTCGGGATGTCGAAATTTTCAAAGTCCTCGCGCGGGCCGAGTTGTTGGGCATCGCGCTGGATGTGCGGCTCCGGTCCGGAGACGATGCGGCAGTCTTCTGTTAGAGAAGTGACCAGCGCTGCGGCGTGGGCTGGATCGAAATCGCCGGAGATCACCATGTGGATGCGATCTGGGGTGTAGCGGTTGCGATGGTAGTTTTTCAGATCCGCGTAGGAAACTTCATCGAACAAATGCCGGTGACCGATGACGGGATGGCGCCGCGCATCTACGGTGAACGCAGTAGATAGCAGCAAACGGGTGGAAGCGTTATCGGGATCGTCCAAGCCCATATCGATCTCGCGGCGGATGACGTCCTTTTCGTTTTCGAAATCCGCTTCCGGAATGGTTGGGAAAAACACCAGACCTGTTAGGCATTTGAGAAAGGAATCGAGCGAGTGCGCGGGTCCATCGATGTAATAGACCGTGCGATCAAAGGTGGTGTAGGCGTTCCAATGTCCCCCACCCGCTTGGACGGCTTTGGCGAGTTCATCGGCAGAGAAATCGCGGGTACCTTTGAAGACCATGTGCTCAAGAAAATGTGAGATCCCGGCGCCGAGTTTTTCTCCTTCGTGAATGCTACCGGTGGCGACCCATGCCTGGACGGAAATGACGGGCGCTGAGGGATCGGGATCGAGGATCAGGGTGAGGCCGTTGGGGAGCGTGAGGCGGGTGGCGGTGGTGAGAGGATATTCCATGGAGAGAGAGAAGAGGTTTAGACACAAGACTTGTAGACGCAAGACACAAGACGGGAGGGAGAGATGAGGTGAGCGGGAGATTGGGGGAGGAATTCTTAAATGGACCGCGTGACTCCAGTCGCGCTTTTTTACTCACTCCTCGATCCACCGATGCGCGACTGGAGTCGCGCGGTCCGGTTCAGAAAAATAAAAAACCGGCACTTCGGGTGAAGGCCGGTTTGATTGAGATAATGGATTGAGCGATTATTTTTTGTAGATCGTTTTGCCGGTGGAGCGGAGTTCGTCGCAGGCTTGTTTCATGCGATCGCAGAGGCCTTGTTCGCCTTTTTTGAGGTAGGAACGTGGATCGTAATGTTTCTTGTTGCCGACTTCGCCGTCGATTTTCAGCACGCCTTCGATGTTCGCGCAGATGTGAGTCACGATTGGGCGGGTGAACGCATATTGGGTATCGGTATCGATGTTCATTTTGACGACACCGTAGTCGAGAGTCTCTTGGAGATCTTCGCTGGAGGTCCCAGAACCTCCGTGGAAAACGAGATCCATCTCTGCGGCTGCACCGTGTTTGTCGGTAACTGCTTTCTGACCATCTTTGAGGATGGATGGTTTGAGTTTCACTGAACCTGGCTTGTAGGCACCATGAACGTTTCCGAAAGTCGCTGCGAAAAGGAAGCGGCCGATTGGCTGAAGAGCTTCGTAAACTTCCACCATGTCTTCTGGAGTGGTGTAGAGTTTTTCGATCGGAAGGCCTGATGTGTCGTGCCCATCTTCTTCACCGCCGACGCAACCCGCCTCGACTTCGAGGATGATACCGAGATCGGCGCACTCTTTAAGAAGCGCTTTGGAAATTTCGAGGTTCTCCTTCAGATCTACGACAGAGCCATCAAACATGTGGGATTGGAAAAGCGGGCCTTTACCAGCAGCAACGCGTTCGCGTGAGGCTTGGAGAAGAGGCTTGAGGAAACTTTCAACTTTTTCTGGGTGGCAGTGATCGGTGTGGAGCGCGATGAGGACATCGTGTTTCTCAGCGAGAAGATAGCAGGCCTCAGCAAGAATGATCGCACCAAAGGCTGCGTCTTTTACGGCCATGCCAGAAGCGAACTCGCCACCACCGGTCGAAACCTGGATGATGCCGTCGGATTTCGATTCGGAAAAGGCTTTGAGCGCACCGTTGATCGTGGTGAGTGAAGTGACGTTGATGGCTGGGTAGGCATATCCGCCTTTCTGGGCGGCATCGAGCATGGCGGCGTATTGGGCTGGAGTTGCGATAGGCATAACGGGTGGCTGCGTAGCCGAATCCATGCCAAGGGGCAAGACCGAACCGTTCTTAGTTCTTCTGAACTGTTCTTAGTTCCTGGTTCCTGGTTGGGCTTCGCTCTTCCGCATATTCGAACCAAGAACTAGGAACCAAGAACCAAGAACACCTCGTTTACGAGGTACGATGTGCTTGCAATGGCATAGTGCAGCGGGTAAATACTTCCGCCTCACGCCAAAGTTAGGTCCCGTGGTCCAATGGATAGGACGATGGTCTCCGAAGCCGTAGTTTCAGGTTCGATTCCTGACGGGACCACTTTTAGGCGTGGTTATTTCTTTTCCTCTGGCTTCTTACGCTGAGGGTTTTCTGAAGGGTAAAGGGGTTGAGGATTTTCCACTTTTCCAGCCGGACGAGAGCCGGGGGCATTCGGTTTGCCGAGATCCGCTTTCATTTTTTCTGCGAGAGCACTGAGTTTCGCGACGATTTCTGGATGCTCGGAGGCGACGTTGGTTTGTTCTCCGATTTCCGTATCGAGGTTGTAGAGTCGCGGCTCTGCGGTGTTGGCATCGGGTTCGGCTGGACGACCCATGGTTTCATTTTGCGGAGCGATGGCGAGCTTCCATGAACCTTGGCGGACAGCTTGGAGGTTGTATCCGGAAAAATAGTAGTGCGCCACGCGCGGAGAATCCTTGGATTTTCCTAACAACAGAGGCGAGATGTCGCGACCATCGATGATAGGTTGCTCCGGAACGGTTCCGCCGGCGATAGTAACGGCAGTAGGGAGGAGATCGATCGTTCCGGCGACCGCATCAACAGCAGAACCGGGTGCGATTTTTCCTGGCCACCACGCGAGAGTTGGGACGCGGACTCCGCCTTCCCATGTGCTGCCTTTTCCACCACGCAAGGGGCCGGCGCTACCGCTGTCTTTTTCTTTGATCAGCCATGGGCCGTTGTCGCTGGTGAAAATGACGAGGGTGTTTTCGGCGAGTTTGAGATCGCGCAAGGTATCGAGAATGCGGCCGGTGCTCCAGTCGACTTCTTCGATCCAGTCCCCCACCCTGCCGTTCTGGGATTTTCCCTGAAAGGCTTTTCCCGGATAAATGGGTGTGTGGATCGCAGTGTGCGGAAGATAAAGAAAAAACGGTTTTTCTTTATTGTTAGAAATGAAGTTGATCGCCTCATCGGTGTAGCGCTCGACGATACGAGATTGCTCTTCATCTGTTAGAAGTTCTAGGACCTTGTCATCGCGTAAAAGCGGAGTGACGCGCTCTCCGGATTCCATGGATTTGCGCTGCATGTCGTTGGAATAAGGCATGCCGAAGTATTGATCGAAGCCTTGTTTGGTGGGGAGAAATTGAGGTTGATCGCCGACGTGCCATTTGCCGATGCACATCGTTGCGTAGCCTATTTTTTTAAGATGATCCGCGATGGTCATTTCCTCGGGGTTCAGGCCCTCGGCACTGGCAGGCATGTAGACCGCCGGCACATTGATGCGCGGGCCATAACTTCCTGTTAGAAGCTGGGCGCGGGAAACCGAGCAGACGGGAGCGGCGTAAAACGAAGTGAGCTTCATCCCCTCTTTCGCCATGCGATCGAGGCCTGGGGTTTTTTGTTGGGTTGCGCCGAAGGGACCGATATCGCCGTAGCCCATGTCATCTATGAAAATGATAACGATGTTAGGAGGATTTTGAGCGGCAGGTGCGACACCAAGAACCAGAGCAAAAAGCCACGGAAGAAATAGAAATTTCATGATGAAACAGGAAATGAATCGGCTTTACCGATCAAGATCCAGACCATCGAAGGTAGGGATAGGTGCGGTTTCAGGCTTGTGGATTTTGAGGAGAACTTTACCGGCGCGGGCTTGGAGGGCTTTCCATTTGGTGTATAAATCGTCCTTATTCATGTGCGCCTTCACACCGCCACGGAGGTAATTGACCTCCATATATTCGATGACATTGCGTAGAGTTTCCGCAGCGATCTTGGCATCGGCAGGACTGAGATTTTCCATACCCTCGGCATTTGCGACGATGCTTTCTGCGGCTGATACGACGCCTTTTTCCAAGCAGAACATCAGGGCGCGAATGGCACGGGCTTCGTGGATCGTGCCGAGCAGTTGGATGATGCGCGGCTCCAGGGAGAGTTTGAGCATGGCCTCAGCGAAATCCATGCGTTGCTCGCTGGTGATGTCTCCGTAACCTTTAGGTCCGATGACCATGCGGCGGTCACCATAGGCACCCACGATCGCGGCGCGTTTGGGGTTTTTGGCAGCAATATCCAACATCATTTTGTCGACTTCTCGGGAAGGCGAGTAGGACAGAGCGAACATCACTTTGGCAAATTCCTTAGGATCATCGGTGGCCGCCATATTGCGGAGAACTTCGACTGATTTTGCGTCACCGATGAGAGCTAACAAATAATAAACACTGTCGAGCAGCATGGCTGAAGCTCCGGACTTCATGGCGATGAGACGGTCGCGGATACGACCGGCGGTTGAGGCATCACCCATACGGGACAAGAGGGCTTCTTCGCAGGCGTGGCATTCTTCCAACGATTCTGCGGTTTGGAGGAATTTGATAATATCATCAGTGACAGCCTCACCGCCTAGGGTGGAAAATGTACCGATCGCAGCCGCGCGAACCGCAGGTGATTCGTCTTTCATCGCTTGCTTCGCGGTATCGAGCCCGCCTTTTGCTCCACTGATGGTGAGCATTCGGAGGAAGCCTGTCTTGGACGAGCTATAGGAGGCCTCTGCAAATAATTTGGCGATCTGTGCAGCTGGCATGCCTTTGACAAGATTCGCAGCAATGGTGCGGGAATGCTCATTCAAACGCCAGTATTCATGACCCAGATATGGCAAAAGGTCATTCACTGCTTCTGGGCCGCTTAGTTCAACTAGAGAATCCATCGCAGCGATTTGACGGAACGTTTGCATGCTCTGCGGATCCGCTAAAGCTTCGCGGCACAACTTGATCTTGGCACCTGTTCCATCTACAGCACTCAACTCAGCCTGAAAGTTTTTGCGCACATCAGCTGCGATACTTGGCAGAGTTGCTGGCGTCTTGTTCGCCTCGATGGCTTTTAAGACCTTAGAGAGCGGAGTGGTCACTGGCATCCAGTTGGTGGTTTCATCCTTGACCATGATCATCTCAGACGGGCTATCGATGAGGATGGTTTTGATCTCATCTGCGTAATCGGCAAAAACGCCTGGTTGTTTGAAAACAACACCGGGGTTCACCATAGGATCCTTGAAGCCAGAAGCCGCGCGTATGTGACGTGGGATATTCGCTTTTTGCATGAGACGGTAGCCGTTGGTATGTACGCCCTCGAGGTAACCGAACTTGCCGAGCATTGCCTGGGCCGCTGCGTTTCTTGCACCAAACATCTGGTCGTATACCTGTTCTTCCTCGGCGATATAGGTGAGTGGTCCTGCCAAACGAATGACTGTGTCCTTATCCCAAGTCTTGACCTTGGATGCCACCAATGGCCCACCGCCGGTTTCTTCCATGATGAGTTTGGTAAGTGCCTGCTCAACAAGTTTATCGTCAAATCCTGCTTTGAACGGAGAATCGGAGATTGCGGATTTCACCTTGGAGCTGAACAAATTGGATTGAACCGAATTACGGACACTGTTCGGAGCTTCCGTGTGCTGTTCCGCCACCGTCGTTTTGAGAATCGCGAGTTCCGACTCCTTATCATCGGTCGCCTTGGAAACCAATTCAATCGCAGTGATCCGAACGAAGTCCTTCGGATCGTCAAGCAATGGCACAATCTTAGAAAGGTTCGTGAGCATCACATCGGTACCGCAAGCATCAAGAGCGCGCAAGGCGCCGTGGCGGTAGCGGGCGCTTTCGTGAGTGAGCAAGGAAACGAGACGAGGCAGGATGGCGGCTTCTCCGGCTATGAAGCGTTTGCCCAACTCGGCAGCCACAGCGACGCGAGCCTTGGGCATGAATATATCTAACAGATCAAAGAGTTCATCGGTAGACCGTTCTAGGCAAGGTTTTCCGGCGATTTTTTTGAGGTAATCGTCGTTGAACTGGGCGGAGGCGCTGGCGAGCATGTGTTTTTTATCCCGCTCTGTGAGAAAGAGGCTTTCATCGGCGTCCTTACCACTGATGAGGGTTTGTTTGTGGATGACGACCTGGTTGAAAACTTCCGTGGCTGTGGGGTCGCGCAGAGTTTTGTATGCTTCGCTAGGCGAATGATAGATAAAGCTGCCGTCATACATGCGGCAGAGGGTGCGGCGCCAACGCATGTTGCGTTCTGCCATGGTACGAATTTCCGGACCACAGATGGTGGCAGCCCAACTGGACCACTGGGTGTGGTAATCATGAGCATGGCCGCCGCGGGGCGTGAAGGAGGAGTGGGCGGACATCATGGCGAAGTATTTCGCACTGTAGTCGTCGCCGATGAGTTTCATGGCAAAGGCGGTGCCGGCGTTTTTGCCATTGCTGTCATCGGTGCCGGCGGCGGCGTGATCGCCGTAGGGAATCGCGCCTTGGTCGACGTAGGAGCCGAAAAATTTATGAGCGCGTTCGACGGCGAGATCGATTTCAGGATCTTTGATGCCGAGTTTTTGAGCGAGGGCGACGAGGAAGAAGCAGCGATTTCCGGCGGCGTTGAGGGCACCGTATCCGGGGTTCATTTCGTGGAGCTTGCCACCATTAAAAGATGGGTAGGCGAATGTGTGACCCCATGTCCCAGCCTTACTCTGACCCATTGCGGCTTCGATCGCATACTTGCGCAGGGCAGGAAGCACGTAGTCGTCGCCTGTGGCATCGTAATACAACGCGCATTGGAGCCCGATGAAACCATGATGCCAGGTTTGGTAGCCTTTGTATCCTTTGTAATCCGGCTCAAACATCGTGCCGATAGGATCGGTGGGCGGCTGCCAGGGGCAGTTTTTACTACGCACCCATTCGTGGACAAGCTTGCGGTGCTCAGGTTTTCCGGAAGCGACAAGTGCCATCGCTTCGATGATGCCGCCTCTACCGGAACCGGGCTTTTTAGGATCTACGACGAATCGTGATTCTAACACTTTCCATGCGTCTTCAAGAATTTGCTTTGTTTTGGGACAATCGTAGGGAGCGGTGTCGGTATAGGCAGGAAAAACCCGGACTTTCAATTCCACATCCAAAGTCGAGCCATCGATGGGAAACTTATCGAGATCCATGTTTTTGACCTCTTCCTTACG
>JANMGO010000045.1:0-1641 GCA_031374665.1 Akkermansiaceae bacterium
TTTATCCCGAAGACCCAGCACCAAATGCCGCCAGTAGTAACTCCACGACGGATTGCCGTGGATCATCACCACCACCTCACCATCGCGTGGGCCTTCATCCAGATAGGACATCGAAATGCCAGGACGCACTTCGAGGCGCTGGGGGGTGAAGGGGTAGTCCGGATAATTCATTTTCATTGATAGCGGCTAGCTCAACAGTGGCAATTGGCCGCCCTGCTCATCACGAAGGACTTCAGCACGGCGGATCATTTGCTGCACCTCTGGCGCAGCATGGATTGCAATAAGTTCGACACCCGGGTGCGCATTCGCAAAAACTCTGAATATTTCGTCGGCAAAAGCCTGACCGATAGTATTTACATCGGCAAAATCAAAAACAACACTGCGAAATTTATCGACTCTTTGTAAAAGCCGCTTAGCTTGAGAACGTGAAATCAAATTCTCATCTCCAATTTTCGCCAATCGTACCGGCACCACGGTGTGTGCGAAATCATAATCGTCAGGGCCGCTGGAATATTCATCAAAAACAGCTTTGATTTGGCGATCGCTTGTAATCGAAATTTCCATATTGACTGCCGTACCATCTTCAAGAGCTTGCAATTCAAACTCATCGAGAAGATCGAAATCTTGCGAAGCATCATGATTAAAACGTAGGCCACCTGACATGATCTGAAAACGGTCGAATATTCTTGACGTGAAGAAAATCCCTTCTCCAGAATGTCGACTCGGATCGGTTGTCAACTTGCCCTTCGATAATTCAAAAAGCGCCAAGCGCTCGTCGGGAAGGTCCAAGGCCCGAGTGATTTTCCGAAAGATGCCAACTCCATCGTCTATCACTAGGAACAACAGTCTTTGTCGATTGCAATCCATCAAAACAGTGACATGCGAGCCATCAGAGTGATCAACCGCGTTGTTCACCATCTCAGTAACGCCATGATGTGCAATGTCGAGTATGTTGCGGGGTAAGTGCTGTAGAAGCGGCAACAAGTCCAGAAACCAGACCCGATCTTCAGCAAGCCCTTCCCGCGGATACGCGCGGACCAATCGACGGTTGATACCAGGTACGTACTGTGGCCGGGTAGTACCGATCTTAACCAGGTAGCCCCTGGCGACCAGCTCGCGGACTCGCATACTGATCCGGGCTCGCGTCAGACCTAACTGTGCAGCAACCATTCTGACTAAGTCGCGCGGATGCTCCGCCACCGCCTTGAGCAAGGCGGCATCAATTTCAGTAGAACGGTCCGGTCTAGCCATTCTTACATTGTAAAGTTAAATTGGCTTATTCGCTAATTAAATGATGCCAATTGTAAAATTAACTAGCTACTTGTCACTGAAATCCGGCTTTTTACATTCAAGAAAATGACTTTTTTCTAGAAAATTCTTTATTTTCAAATGGTTACAATATTTTCATCAACTAAACCAGCTTGAATTTGATGTGCCAACGCAATCCCGGATTTAAGCATCTTCATTCCAAGCCGAATTTGCCCCATAACCGCTCGAAATACGCGCCGAAGCTGCGGACGAGGCGGACATCGTCGGTCACGACCAGGTTCTCCTCGTTGCCGCTGCTGGTGTTGCGGGTCCAGTTAAAACTGCCGCTGGCCAGCCGCGCGCCGTCGAAGATCGCAAATTTGTGGTGCATGT
>JANMGO010000006.1:0-3375 GCA_031374665.1 Akkermansiaceae bacterium
TGGCGATTCAAGTCCTTCGATCCCATCGTGGAAAAAGACCAACTTGTCATCCACGAGAAGAGACGCATGCGTGACATTCAATTGACGGATGATTTGAAAGACTGGTTCAAGCCAGAATATGACGACAGTAAGTGGAATTCTGGACGCGCGCCCGTAGGCACCGCTCTATACAATGGAAATGCTCCCAAGTTTGCGAATCAATCCGACTGGGGCAAAGGGGAATTCATCGTCATGCGCAACAGCTTCGAGTTGGATGCCGTTGACTTCGATTTCTACCGATTGAGTATCCTGACCGTTCAAGGCTTCAAGTTTTACCTGAATGGTCATGCAATCGCGGATTATGGGTGGTGGTTTGATGGTCAATTCTACGCACCATGGGAGATTGACGTCACCCAACACTTGAAAAAAGGCACCAATGTTTTGGCGATCTATGGAAATGCGGAATATGATCAGAAAACGAAAGAACTGTTCGGCCAGATGGACTGTTTTATCGAGGGCCTAAAAATCTCGGACTTGGAGTGAAATGCGCTGCGAAGAATTATTCTAACAAATCAAAAACCATGAAAACAAAACTAATCCTCACCGCCGCGCTGCTGTGCGTCTCTTCACTGAACTCATTCGCCAAGCCACTCAAGGTTTATATCCTCGCGGGGCAATCGAACATGCAAGGCCATGCGGCTATCTCGACTTTCGATGCCATGGCTCTTGATCCCAAAACAGCACCGCTCCTCAAGGAAATGCTCGGAGCAGACGGAAAACCTAAAGTCTGCGAAAAGGTCTGGATTTCTTCCGTTGGTTGCCTCGGCGATGCTTATAGTGATCTAACAGAAAAGACCGGAAAACTCACTGCTGGCTTTGGCGCACCGGATAACAAAATCGGCCCCGAGTTTACCTTCGGCCTTTATATGGAAAAACAAGGGGATCCTGTTCTCATCATCAAGACAGCATGGGGCGGAAGAAGCCTTCACACAGACTTCCGTCCACCGAGTGCGGGACCTTATGCGTGGAGCGAATTTGAGCTAGATAAATTCAAGGTGCGTGGAGACGATATGGCAAAGAGTAAGGCCGATAAGATCGCGGCAACTGGTCTCTATTACCGAGAAATGATGAAGCATGTTGAAAAAGTGTTAGGCGATATTAAACGCGTGGTTCCCGAATACGATGAGAAGCAGGGCTATGAATTGGCTGGGTTTGTTTGGTTTCAAGGTTTTAATGATTTAGTCTCCGACTGGACATACGAAAAAGGCGATCACCCCGGCGGTTACGATCTCTATACCACATTATTGGCTCATTTAATACGCGACGTGCGCAAGGATCTGAAGGCTCCCAAACTGCCCTTCGTCATCGGTGTGATGGGAATCGATGGGATGAAACATGATACCACTCCCGGAACCCAAATGTATTTCCGCCAAGCTCAGATGGCAGTGGCTGCGCTACCAGAGTTCAAGGGAAATGTAGAGGCCGTGCCGACCTCCCTATTTTGGGATGAAGATCTGCAAGCACTCGAAGATCGCAAGCAGAGCTACTGGCCTGAAATTAACGCCAAAGTCAAAGAGGAGAATGACGAATCTTGGGAAAATAAGGTCAAGTATTTGGAGAAAAAATACACACCTGAAGAATGGAAGCGTTTACAGGGACTTTCCAATGGTGGGTATCACTATCTCGGTGCCGCCAAGATCCTAGGACCGATTGGTAATGCCTTCGCAGAAGCAACGTACAAATTGAGACAAAAGTAAATTGCATCTTTAAATCAAAAACAGATGCGTTGTAGCCTTCAAGGTATGACGAACTCAAATTGACCGTAACTTAAGCGAAGCCCCGCGAAGCGATGAATTCAATGGAAGGAATCTGCGAGCAAACTATCGGCAGGTAAAAATTTTAACCGCGAATGGACGCGAATGGACGCGAATGAAGAGGAAAATGAACCACGGATGAACAGGATTAACTCGGATGTTAAAAGCAACGAAAGGAATCCTTCATTCACACAAAAAGTGAGAATGTCAAAATTCACAACTCTTTGATTATCCGTGTGAATCTGTGTCCATTTGACGAAGATATTTATTTCTTGAGTTCGTCCATGTCCGCTTTACTCCCATTGTGGTTCCGTTTCTGTTTCTAGAATTAAGCGCGACAGCTCCTCCGTTCTCTCCGTTGCCTCGTCTTCCTCCGTTAAAATTCTTCGGATCTATGGGTTTTGAACAGGAGGTAACGAAGGGTGTCAATTGAAGGGATCTACGAACCAACCATTGTCCACCTTTTATCTCCATCAAATGAACTTTGAAAAAGGTAGTGCGTAAGCTCCTTCGTTCTCTTCGTTACCTTCTGTGAAATACTTCGATTCCAGAGTTTTACCGCAAAACTTTATTCATTTCAGGATAGTAGTGCCGGAACTTCGTAAGCTTTCCTGCTTGAGGGTCGCAGCTAGGCGAATAGGAATGAGTTAATCGCCTCAAGTTCACAGCTTTTTGATTCACCCCCAGAAACATAGACGCATGAAACCACAATCTCTCCTCCGCAACTTCCTCGCTCTCGCAGGCAGTTCGATCCTCATCGTTTCCTCTGCTTCCGCCGCCACTTATTACTGGGACAGCAACGGCACCGGCACCGCAGGCGCAGGTGCCACCCCCAACGGCACTTGGGGATCGAGTGTCTTCTGGAGCACGGACTCCACAGGAGCTAATGTCGGCACCCCAGTACTCACGGCCACCACCACTTCTGTGGACGATGTCTTATTCTCCGCTGGCACCGATGCGATTAATTCATACACCGTCGGCCTGAATGCCACGACACAGAATGCCCGGCTGGTCACTTTTGAGGATGGTACGGTCACTCTCAATAGCGGGACCCTCAGTCTCGGCACCGGCGGTGGTATCACGGTAACCACTGGCGCAGTGACTGGAGCGACCATCAGCTCCAACCTGACCATCTCCGGCGCTCAGACATTCAATGTCGCTGCAGGCCGCACCCTCACTCTCGACACCGGCACCTTCACCCGCAATGCGGGATCGACGCTCAATATCCTGAGCACCGGCACCGTCACCTCGACGATGACGAATTTGTCCGCGAATGATGCCACCGGCATTATCGGCAACTGGGCGAGCTTCAACACCGGAACTAGCACCACCTATGCGAAGTTTACCGGTAGCACCATCACTGGCCTTGGCTACACCGGCGGCGCGGACGGGGTAACGGCGGCAGCTTCAACCAATGTTGTCACTGGAGGAGGCAACCTGAACTACACCTTGGGTGCAAGCGGGACTCTGGGAGCGAGCGCGAATATCAATACCCTGCGCTACACGTTGGGTGGGAATACCACTCTGACGACCAACACCAGCTTCACGACCAATGGCATCATGAACGTCGGCGGCGGCACGC
>JANMGO010000024.1:0-5872 GCA_031374665.1 Akkermansiaceae bacterium
CGCCACCCAGTCGCCCACGGCAGGGAGGTCGGAATCAATTTCCGCCGCATTCCAGAGGCGGCCACAGAGGATGCAGTGGATTTCTTCACCACCATCGAGAAAGGCGGAAAAGTTGATGGAGGTTTCACGAATCAAGCGCGCTGGAACCCAGCCTTTTTCGCGGTAAGGCGCGAAGGCGGTTTCGAGTTCTTGGGTCCAGCCGAGTTCCTGAAGGGTCATGTGTTGAGGCATGCTACTTCAATAAAGTAGGATGATCGAGAAATTCTCTGAAGGTGGTGAATAATTTCCCAGCGGGTAATGTCAAAGCCCGCGTAACAATAAATGATACGTCATGAAAAAGATACTCACACTAATCGCCGCAACTGCTTTAACGTTTCTCGGAACCTCAGTTCAAAGTGAAGCTCGCCCGCATCACGGTTATTATGCGCCAGCCAGCACGGTTTTCGTCAGTGGATATCGATATGGTCGGCCAGTGTATACAGAAAAATACTTTGTGGGATATGACCGTTGGGGTCGCCCAGTATTTCATTGCCGCACGTTTCAGCCAAGGGCGACATACGCCTCACGAAATCCATATCACTGCCAACCGACGTATCCTACCCGTCAAAGTAGGGGGTATTACTCATCTGGAAGCCGCGTGACGTTTTCTATTGGCCTCTGATCTGAGACATAAAAAGCATCGGAATCATTTTCCGATGCTTTTTTATGTACTGAAACTTACGGTTATTTAGCCTTACAAATCCGAAAGCCTAGGTCAGCCCTGCGGGTAGAGCGATCTTCCGTCCATTCTTGGCTGAGTGTTCCTTTATTCGGTTTGAGGTAAGATCCGCCGATGATGACCCATTGCGGTTTACCGAGGGGGTTTGATGGACTGACGCGAGGTTCAGCGGTCCATTCCGCAAGGGATCCTGCCAAGGCGAGAATGCCGTTGGAGGTGCGGTCGGGCGTTTGATTTGCGGGGGGCCATTCACTGACTGGAATGATGGAATAATCTTTTGTTTCGCTGATCAGAGCGGCGTGCCATTGCTCTTGTGTGGGTAGGATGCATTTTTTCCATTTTGCAAAGGCATAAGCATCCCACCAATCGACACCTATCACCGGTGTATTGAGATTGATATTACGTTGATTCCAGATTTTGGATTTTTTCGCGCAATCGTAGAGATCATTCCAATGATTGGGTTTGTGGCTTGTTTTTGTTTCCGGCTGATCGGGGTGATCAAAAACGTGATCATTTGATTCCTTGGCGAGTAGATCGAGTGTCTGAATAAATTTTGCGTAATCCCCGATGCTGACTTCTTGGTTAGAAATTGAGAAATCAGTAACGGAAAATTGGTTTCCGTCTGGGGTGGAGTAATTTCCTGAACGCACTTCGATCCATGCAGGTTTGGTTTCAGCAGTTCGGGTTTTGTTGTTTTTTCTGCTAAGAGGAATCCAGATGATACCGCCAATGATGAGAATCGCTAAAGCTACGGCGATCCAAATCACATAATTTTTCTTTTGGCTGGTGATGGATCCTGTGTGGAGTGGAGTAATCTCAGAAGGCTCTGTGAGTTGCTGTTCGATCTGTTCGCAGTAGTCGCGGATTTGGGACCAAGTTAAATAATGTTCGGTGTTCTCGCCGCGCATCCAAGAAAGAAGTGTTAGACAGCGAGTCGTGCCGGGATGGTTTGGATCGAGCAATCCTTGGAGAAACGAGCCGAGCTGGACGATGTCGCGTATGGATTGATCTTCATTGCGCGCCCCATGAATCACGAGGTTTTCGAGCCGAATGATGCCTTGTGTATCAATATGAATATCGTCCGGCCCTAGCGGTGATGTGGCATTTTTATGAGTTTCATGATAGATGTTGGCTTCTGCGATGCGGCGCAGCATGTGCACAAATCGTTGCGCTTTAAATCTTTGTTGTGCCTGTTTGAGCTTCGAGACGGTATCGCCCGGTAAAAGCTCGTAAGCAAAGAAGCATTGCCCGTTATCGGTGGAAGCCTCGTAAATGGAGCCAACGAGTGGATGTTCGACAGCGGCTTTGGCTCTAACATCTGCTAGGAAAGCATCGCGATTTCCGGAGTAAGCTTGTTTGAGTTCGTCGATGAGAACTGCGCGTCCCACGGAAACTTGTTTAGCTGACCATGTTCTGGTTTCCTGATTATTCTTCAGGCATTCCAAAAGAATGTAGTCCCCGATTTGGCTGGTTGCGCTGAAATTTTCCATATGTTGATTACTCTGATGGCAAAGGATTTAAAAGAGGGATATCTGGATCAAAGTTTGGGGGGAGCGAGTTTTGATCAAGAAATTCTGGGAAAGAATTGGGAGATTCTGTAGTGGGAGAGGGTTGCCCGATTCTAGCGGCTAGATCCCTTGGCCATGCCTGAACATCCAGAATTTCACCCTTGTATGATAAAGTGGCGACCTGTCCGTAATAGTCGATTTCTCCGAAAAGGTGTGTCGTTTGTCCATCGCGTTTCGGGATCTGGTAATTGACTTGCAGAGTTTCTTCGCCGGCAGACCAGTCAAACGGTAGAGTTACCCAATTAGCCGCCACCCAAGATTCATCTTCTAACTGAGAGATTTTCCCATTCGAGGCTTTATTGAAAAACGTAACGGATACTTCGATGTCGGATGCGTTCACCTCTTGGTCAGGAGCTTTGAGAACGGGAATAGATAGAACCGCCCGTTTCCCCCCCGCTGCATTTGGGTCATTGAAAATTCGCACACGGCCCAGCGCGATTTTTCCGCGCATTTCTCCGGGTTGTTCGAAGCCATCACGGAGCTTTGCGGCGGCGGCTTTGTAAAGCTCACCCGCACCGGTGACGCCTAAC
The DNA here is from genome assembly GCA_031374665.1 of Akkermansiaceae bacterium. Taxonomy (GTDB): domain Bacteria; phylum Verrucomicrobiota; class Verrucomicrobiia; order Verrucomicrobiales; family Akkermansiaceae; genus Luteolibacter. The sequence goes on from JANMGO010000024.1 coordinate 2,817, forward strand.
TGAAATACTCGCTCGAAATAGATCGATGCCTGATCGTAAACCCCCATGAGTTCATGAACGAGTCCGAGTTCATAAAGGGCATTTGGTTCATTGGGAGATTGCTTGAGTGCCTCTTCGAGTTTGACGATAGCCATCCCCATGTCTCCTGCGACGCGTGCGGTTCGGGCTTCGTTAACCAGACGTTCTGCTCGAGGATCTGCGATGGCGGGAGTGGCAAGTTGCTTGGGTTCAGGAATGGATGGTGAAGTGATGGAATTGGAATTAGGCGCGGGGGAAAGGGTAATGTTTGGCGCCCGGGTTGCATTGGGTTCCGCTCCCAAAAGTGTGGGAGGCACTGGAATTGGGTAGGGTAGTGGTTTTTCTACCACACGTTCGACGATCCTTATTTTTTGGCTATCTTCCAAGCGTGTAGCAAGAGCCATCCCAGCAATGAGTAGCTGGGAAAAAGCGATCAATCCAAGCGCGCAGCAGGCTAGGGCAAAGACACGATTGGGTTTCATCTTGGGGCAGCTTGTAGAAAAGAGAGATTGTAGTCAAATTTCATGTTCTCTCAGGAAATTTTGATTAAAAACCCTACGTCATGAAATTAGTTGCGAGTCTATTACTGTTGCTGGGCATCGTTTTTTTCCTGCCATTACCGGAAAACAGCCCGGTGATGGAGGGTCTAGACCCTGCTCAGCTGCGTTTGGGCCTAGGGTTCTTTGTCTTTATTGCGTTTCTCTGGATGACTGAGGCGCTGCCTTTGAGCATCACGGCGTTGTTGGTCCCTGTCCTCGCGGCAGTGATGGGGCTGAGCGATGTGAAGACCAGTCTCTCGTCCTTCGCTAATCCATTAATCTTTGTTTTTTTTGGAGGTTTTGCGTTGGCATCGGCGCTCACGGCGCAGGGATTGGATCGGTGGTTGGCGAGTCGGCTAAGCTTTCTTGGGAAAGGCAAATTCCTTTCCACGGCGATATGGTTTTTTGTTGGAACAGCATTTATCTCAATGTGGATGAGCAACACCGCCACAACGGCGATGATGTTGCCTCTAGCTTTGGGAATGTTGAACCAGTTTAAAGCGCATGAGACACATCCCGGAAATACCTATTTCTTGTTATTGGGATTGGCGTATGCAGCAAGTATCGGTGGCTTAGGAACGATAGTGGGAAGTCCGCCAAATGGGATTGCTGCGAAGCAGCTCGGGATCAGTTTTTCGGAGTGGATTATGTTCGGTGTGCCTGCCGTTGCGGTTTTGCTACCAGCCATGATCGGTTTGCTTTGGTTGATTCTTAGACCTACCAACGTGGTGTTAGAGCGATCGGATCACACCGAAGAGCATTTTGTTTTCAATAAGCAACGATGGCTGACGTTATCCATTTTTGGATGCACCGCGCTCGCATGGATGTTTGGAGCACAACTCGAAGCGTTACTGGGTTTTAAGGAAATGGATACATGGGTGGCGCTTTTGGCGGCGTGCGCGGTGGTTTCGTGTAAGGTCGTCAGTTGGAAAGAAGTTCAGGAAAAAACGGATTGGGGCGTGCTGTTTTTATTCGGGGGCGGCTTGGCATTGAGCGCGATTTTGGGGACATCCGGCGCGAGCATGTTCATGGCTCGGTTGTTAGGCGCGACGCTTGAAGCTTGGCCGCTCTGGGCCATTATCGCCGCCGTTGTTTGTTTCGTGATTTTCATGGGTGAGCTAACTAGCAACACCGCCAGCGCGGCTTTGCTCGTGCCCATCTTTTTTACGATGGCGACTGAGTTCAATCTCCCAGCGAATCAATTGGTTTTGCCTCTCGCGCTCGCAACCTCTTGCTCATTCATGTTGCCCGTCGGCACTCCTCCGAACGCGATCGTGTTCGGGACGGGTTTGGTGCCGCAACGAGCAATGATGAAGGTCGGATTCTATCTGAACATGGTTTTTGTCGCCTTGATCACGACTCTCTCACTTCTTCTTTTTTAATTTCGGCGTCGCCCAGTGATCGACGGAGGAGTTCACGAGGAAGTCTTCGCCGAGTGCTTCGCGGCCTAACAGAAGGCGGTGGATCATGCGTTTTCGAGAGACCAAAGAGACGATGATTTGTTTTTCGATGCCAGCGAGGCGTAGGGTGGTGGAGACGAAAATGCGATTGCTGGCTTTGCCATCCGAGGAGCGGACGCGTTTGCGAGAATGAATATCTCCTTCAAGCGTGATGAGTTTTTTATCTTTGCGGTCGAGGCGCACCGTGAACCGAACGCGGTTGTTAGGGAGCTCGGTGATCTCGGCGCAATCGATGGCGGAGCTTTTCGCGCCGGTGTCGGCTTTGGCCTTTAATTTCAAAGACCAATCAGGAAGTTCTACGCGCTCGCGCCAGCCGATGATCATGCTCATGATGTTGTATCGTTAGGTTTCGGGAGTTTTTTCATCTTCCTGCGCTTCTTCTTTTTCGCAGGGATGAGGCCTTTCATGTGCTCGGATTTTCCGTAGCAGAGAATCGTATCATCCGATTCGAGAACGCGGCTGCCTTTTGGGTTGGAGATGACGGTTCCTTTTCTTTTCAGTGTAAGAACCACCACATCCATTTCACGTAGTCCGGTTCCATCAATCGTCATGCCGATGTATTTACTGCCCACGGGAATGTGAATGTCTGCCACGGAATAACCGCGTGAAACGGTGAGGCGTTGGCGGATATCGATTTCGGGAAATTTCACCTGATCCTCGATGTAATCGATAATTTCTCCCGCAATGTCCAAGCCGGTGGCGCCTTCGATGCCTTCGAGTCCTGGAGAGGAATTGACCTCCATGATTTGCGGGCCGTCTTTGCCTTCTAACATATCCACACCACAAATCCTCAAGCCCATGATTTGCGCGGCGCGGACGGCGGCTTCTTCGTAACGGGGATCGAGCGTGATCGCTTCTGCTTTTCCGCCGCGGTGGACGTTGGAACGAAACTCCTGGCCTTGCGCGACACGACGGATGGCGGCGACGACGCGGTCGCCGATGACAAATGCGCGCACGTCTTTGCCTTTGCTTTCGGAAACAAATTTTTGGAGTAGAACTTGTTGTTTGGTGGAGTGCAGGGTTTCGACGATGGCTTTGG
>JANMGO010000070.1:0-74217 GCA_031374665.1 Akkermansiaceae bacterium
GACCAGTCACTCCATGCATGCTGAGGACGGCCTTCCCGATATTTCCCTGATAAGAACCTCTTCAGGCGAATACTATACGAACAACGGTCACTGCTGCCTGCCGATTCTGCTCTTCTCCAAGACGAAGGTGGATTCTCTCGAGGGCTTCCTGAAGGCAACTGGTATGGGGCCGAAGGCAGAACCTACACCATGGATCAAATACAATCGCGAACAAGGCGGCGCTGACCAACCCGCTACCGCTCCGGAGTCGAAGTCGGAAGGTAAAGAGAAACCTCAACCTGAATCGGAGGAGCGCTCGCGGTAGCTGATGCTAGCCACTTTTGACGTTAAGAAACATTGGGAAAACATCAGACAGTTTCAGGCGGCTTCGATCTCTAGCGTTACTCTCAATATGCGTGTCACGCGCATCGCACAGCCTGCATTTTATCAAAATGACCCTACCGATTCCCATCCGGCTTATGCCATTACTTGGAATGCTGTGAGCGGCTATATTTTTGGCTTTTCGTATCAAGTGGGATTACGCAGAGTTTCGTAATGACCGAAGGAAACTGGAATCGCCCCGAATTGCCTCGTTTTGGAATTTTAAAAGGAATGGATGATGAGGATCGTCTACATCTGGGTGATTTCGGCGAGTTTCTGCCAGCGCATCCGAAGCAGCAGATTATCACTGATGGAATGCCGCAGGACTCTTTGTTTTTCGTGATCTCCGGCGTGTTGCACGTGCATTTGACGGTTGATGGTCGGGAGAAACTGATTGCACGAATTGAGTCGGGCCAGACATTGGGCGAGGTGAATCTGTTCGATCCGGCATTGGCGAGTGCCTCGGTGACGGCACAGGAGTTTTCTCAAATCTGGCGCGCGAACCGCGCGGACATTGAAGCGTTTGTGGAAGCTTACCCGAAGGCGGGTTGTGATTTATTATCGGGCATTCTAGCTGGCATGAGCCGACGCATCCGAGACATGAACGAGCGGCTTGCGGATCAGGAATCGCAGAGTGAACTGATGAAGATGTGGCATTAACCCAAGTTTTTCATGAATTCTCAAATGATGCATTTCGATATAGCTCCGGGATTCAGCACGGCGGCTATCCTATTTTTCGCGTTGTTGATCGGACATGTGCTGGCGGATTATCCGTTGCAGGGAAGGTTTCTTTCGATGGCAAAAAACCGCCATGCGAATGTATCCAATTTGTTTGGAGGTGAGACGCCGCCGCGCGGAATCTGGTTGCATGCTCTAACAGCGCACTCGCTAGTGCACGCAGGTGCGGTGTGGTTGCTAACGGGGTCTATCATGTTGGGACTCGTTGAGCTGGTTCTGCATTGGCTGATCGATTTTGCGAAATGTGAGAAGTGGATGAATTTCACGACGGATCAACTTCTTCACGTCGCTTGCAAGGCGGGGTATGCTGCGTGGATCGGGTATCAAATGATGTGAGCTTTTCTGGCTATTTGCCAGTCATGCTAACGACGCCGTCCCAATCTGTGGGAGGGTTCTCGCGAAATTCACAAGCCCATGAGTGGAGACGGCGAGCGGGACCGTCGTCAGGTAATGAGCCGAAAATTTCGGCGGCTTGATCGAAATGGCCTGCCTCAAATTTCTCGAGGGCGTTTGAGTATGTGGCATCCGCTTCTTGTCTGTTAGACAGACTCCAGATCTCGACGGTTTCCTGGCGACCAGAAACCCGCACGTTGGCGAGGCGGCGCAATGTTTCGGGAAAACCTGCAGCTTGAGCAGTGGAACCTGTGCAGAGAAAATCGGTGTCGAAAAGTTTACATAATCCTTCGGTGCGGGAGGCGAGGTTCACGGCATCGCCGATGACGGCGAATTCGGTACGGTCAACGGAGCCGATTTCTCCGGCCACCGCCTCGCCCAAGTGAATACCGACGCCGATGTGATACGGCTGCAGATTTTTGTTAGACCAACGTGCATTGAGAGCGTCTACTTCCGTAATCATGTCGTGCGCTGCGGCGATTGCACTGCTGGCGCGGGTGGCGTCGTCTTTTCCGTCGTCGAGTGCACCCCAATGAGCCATCACCGCATCGCCGATGAATTTGTCGAGCGTGCCGCCGTGGCGGAAAACGATGGCGACCATGGCGGAGAAATATTCATTAAGCTGACCCACGAGGCGTTCGGGATCATCGGTTTCTGAGCGACTCGTAAAGCCGCGGACGTCAGAGAAAAGCACGGCGAGGCGGCGTTTGCGACCCGTCGCTGCTTGCTGATAGAGTTCAGGTTGGTTGACCATCGTATCAGCAACGTCGCGCGAGACAAAGCGGCGGAACTCTTTGTGAAGACGCCCGCGTTCGAGCCGTTCAGTAACGAGGGAGTGGGTTTGTCCAGTAACGGTGCCAGCAACGAGCACGATCATGAAAGTCGAGAAACCTGTTAGGATGTCGGGACCAGTCGCGAGAGCGTACGCACCGAAAGCAACGAAGGCTGCAGCGCCCAAGGTGTTGGCAATCGCAATAAACGGATGCCGAGAAATCCGCGTGATGAACCAGACGCATAGCACACCGGCGAACGACATCCAGACGACGGGTTGCCAACGAGTGACGAAAGCGTTTTCAAGTCCGCAAGTGATCGCCTGAAGATGGAGCTGAGGACCGGCAAGCAGGCCGACGGGTGTCTTTTGTTGATCTTGAAAGCGCGGGGCAGCGGGACCGATGAAAATGACTTTATCTCGAAAAGCTTCGCCAGACTGGTGGCGGTTTTGCCAAGTGTTAGGATCGAAAATTTCGATGATGGGAATCGGCTTATAAACGTCGTCAGCGAGGCCTTGAGCGTTTTTTGCGAAGAGTAGGTTGCGTCTGCCTTCGGGGACGGGTTTGCCGAGAGCGGCGAGGACTTCGCCCGCAAGGGAATTAAAAACGGGTTCGTCGGGACGGATCTGACTGTGATTTTCGGCTGAGAGAGTGGTGGTGTAATTGGCGGCGCGGACGATGCTATCGTCATCAGGTCGGAAGTTTGCATAGCCGCAGCGGGTCCAGTCGGGGCCTTCACCGAGGAATTCGTCCAACGGCTCGCTAAGGGTTAATTCATGCGAGGCAACGTGACCGAACGCGGAAGTAAGAACTACGCGATCGCGGTGGCGGGCGATGGCTTCGGCGAGCGCGGTATCGGCTTCAGGATCGGACGGCTCGGCGAGAACTAAGTCGAGAACGACTAGGCGAGCTCCGGCATTAAGAAGTTTATCGATAGCGTTTGCATAAACGCGGCGATCCCAAGGGAAACGGTTGGCCATCATGGCGAGGATGGGATTTTCGGCGATGAGGTCTTGGCCAACATCGACCTGTTGACTGCGCTCGTCGATGCCGAGGAAGACGAGGTCATTGCGGATCTCTGCGCCGGGAGTCATTCGGAGCAATCGGTCCTGAATGTTGACGTCGAAGTCATAACGCAAATCGCGAACATGAATCATGGTGAGAAGGATCGCGGTCACGAAGGCACCAGTAGCCGCCACGATGGCGCTTTTGCCCGCGGCGTGGCGCGAACGTGCTTTCCCCGAGATTTTACTTGAGCTCACGGAGACGATTCAATAGTGACATTCGCAATTAATCAACATTCCCCTTATCCGATGAATTTATTCTTAAAGTTGACAGTTGTTTCCGCTTGCCTTGTTATTTCAGCGCAGGCCGATGTTCTAACACCGGTTCAACAATTTCTTGGACTAGGTGGTCAGGCCGTCGGGGAAGAATACGAGGACTTGCAACGTGAATATCAAGGAGAGGATAATGCACCGTATTCGGCGGCGGACTCAGACCTAGGCGTTCAGGAAGTCTTAGTGCCGACATCTGACCGTGCGCCAGTGATCATCGAGTTCGCGACGTCGGTTTTATACACGGATAACGCGCCAATGGCGGTCGGCGCTAATATGGAGCCCTCGTTGCTATCGTATTCGCGGCTAACAGGCGCATGGCGTCCTCATCTTATCAATGGCTGGCATGCGGATCTGAGCGCTACGCAGGAGTTCCTCTTGTTCGACCGTGCAGGGACGTTAGATTACGAAAACGCTATCCTGCGGCTTGGAATGGCGAAATCGTTCGCTGACTTTTATGATCTAGTTGTCTTCGCGCGGTATGAATATCAAAGGCTGACAACAGGAAGCATTTCAAATGGGGACTACAACGCGCAGCGTCTCCGGGTCGGTCTTCAAAAGGTGTTGTGGGAAACGGCGATTCAGTCGGTAGCGGCAGGGATCGATACGGGATATGAGATCACGGCCAGACCAGATACTTTGGAGAAAAACCAGTATGGTATCGAGTTGGCGCATCGCTATCGTTTCACCCCATCATTATCGTCACTGGCAACTTGGCGGTCGGAGTATAATGATTACGAGATATTGGGTCGTCAGGATTGGTCTCACAAGCTGGGACTAGAATTGATCTGGGAGATCAGCTCAGTCACACGTGCAAATGCCTCGGTGTTTTTCGACAAAAACGATTCAAATTCGCCCTTCGGCGCGAATGACTCCCAAGTATGGACAGCAGGCTTGGGCGTCGGTCTTACTTTTGATTTCTAATTATATCCCCAACCAATCGAAGCGATGAAAACGAAGATGATGATTTTCCTGATGGGCGCGGCATGTTTGATGCCCGTAACTGGTGAGCCGCTTAAATCCGCCGTGATTACCACAGCAGTGAATGATGTGCGGGTTTACCGAGGCTCGGATAGCGGGGCGGCGGCAACTGTGGGTGAACGCATCTCTGGGACAGACGATCTGCATACGGGTCGGCGCTCACGGGCGGAGTTGACGTTTCCCGATCAATCCATCACACGCATCGGTGCGAACTCGATTTTCAGCTTCAGTTCTGGAAATCGCGATATGGAGATCAAGAATGGATCGTTTTTACTTCAGGTGCCGAAGGATGCCGGCGGAGCAACGATCCGCACAGCGACGGTAACGGCGGCAATCACCGGAACGACTACCATGATGGAGTGCAATCCAGGGCAGTGGCTCAAGTTCATCACACTGGAGGGAACTGCAAAATTAAAAGTGAATGGCTCTAATGACGTTGTGGAAATACCACCAGGAAATATGATTTTCATGAGAGTCGGCGACAAACAAGTTCCGAAGCCAATCATGATCAACGTACAGAGGCTAATGGGGTCGTCGGACCTAGTGGGTAAAGACTTTAGGAAATTGAGCCCAGAGGCAGAAGCGCTGATAATGCAGACCATCGTAGCGCAAAAAAAGGAGAGAAATAAAGGAAAAGTGGCACCAGCAGGCTTGTTTAACAACGGACCTACTCTTCGCAAAAGAGGCGGACGCGATCCAAATCCTTCGTCGGTTCCGACAGAGACACCGACAGAGACGAGTCGGTATATTAATTACATATTGGATTAGTAAGAGCGCGAATTTAGGATGAACGATTCGATAGAAACGGGTTCATCCGAGTCGCCACATCAACCGCCACCCGCTTCACAGCATCCCAACCGGCTTATGTTCATGCCCCGGCATAATGTGGGAGATGTTCGTGTTACCGAGGTGAGTTGAAACGACTTCGCCTAACACATCGCGGAAATCGGTGGTGTGTTTGAGGTCACGATTCTGATAGAGATTTTCTGTCGCGAGGCCGGGCCATTCGCCAAGGACGGGTTTATCGTTTTTGGTCACGCTTCCGCCCATGGCGATCATGCAGTTTGCCCAGCCGTGATCGGTGCCGCTGGTGCCGTTCTCGGCGACGGTACGTCCGAAGTCGCTGAGCGTCAGCACGAGCACATCGTTCATTTGATCACCGAGGTCTTTCGCAAAAGCAGCCATCGCATCCGAAAGATCGCGGAGACGATTTGCATAGCCGCCTTGAGCGCCACCTTGGGCGTTGTGCGTGTCCCAGCCACCGTAATCTAACTGAATCAACTCTGTGCCGATACCTGATTTGATCAGGCGCGCGGCTTCGAGAAATTGTTTGGCAATTCCAGTGGTGCCGTATTTCGCGTCATTCGAAGGTTTGTATTCGGCCTTCGCAACCGCTTCCAGTTGGCGCGTGCCTTCGAGCGTGGCGGCGGCGGTTTTTGAGAGTAGTTCGTTAGATGATGCATGTTTCGTATCCGGCTTAGTGCAGTAAGCTGCTTCGAGGGCAGCGCGGACGACATTAGGATCGCCCTGCATGCGCGGCATGCTGAGATCGGCGATGCCACGGATTGCGTAAGCGGGAGCACGCCCGCGGAGGATGCGTGGGAGATTCCCACCAATCGCAACGGCGCGGATCGAGCCATGTCCGGTGGAACTGGCGAGGTGGCGGTTGAGCCAACCATCCGAGGAAAGCGAATTTCCGATGACGCCGGTTTCCCATGTGTCTTGTTCTTCAAAGTGCGAGCGAGTGTTTTTTTCGTATCCCACAGCTTGTAGAGCGACCGCACTGCGATCTTTAAACAACGGAGCCAAGGATGCGGCAGACGGATGCAGTCCGAAAAAGCCATCGAGATCTAAAGCCGACTTTCCATCACGCGCGGGTTTGGGGATCGCAATATTTTTACGATGTTTGTAGTAGTCGGGATCGCCGTAAGGAACGACGAGGTTTAATCCATCGATACCACCACGCAAGAACACCGCAACTAAGGTGCGGCCTTTGGTGACCGGATTTGCAACGGGTGGAGTGTTGGCAAAAAGATTTCCCGGAATGAAACTGCCGAAGACGGCTGCGGTTCCGGTGGTGCGTAAAAATTGGCGACGTGTGGTGTCCATGTGTGAGTGATGTTAGATTTTAGCGACTTTGGAATTCCGGCATCATGTGCAGGATAGCGGCAAAAAGAATGCGCCGTTGGTTAGGATCGGCGATCTCCTGACTAAGGATAGCGTGCAACGCTTCACGGCTTGAGGCAGATGGCGCGGAGCCGCGGCGTGTGGCGTATGCGTGATCCATCACCGCGTCTCGATGTGCGGCGTCTTTGAGTTTTTCTGTATCAAACCAATCTTGTGGCAAGGCGTTGGCAAAAGATTGCTCGAGCTCTTTGCAGTAACTCCATTTTTGAAGCTGATAGTTCGAGTCCGCATACTCCTCATTGGTTTCCGGATAACCATCGGGACTGGCACGATCGAAAAGATTCCGCCCGCTACGATCGCCGAGACCAATCACGGACCACGGATGCATGGAGCTTGAAATGCGCTGCATGGTAACGCCGTACTCGATCGGGGTCATCACTTTCGGGGCGAGATCCACCGCCATGAAATGTGGCGATTTCACCATCACCGCGATCATACGCCGCAGATCGCCATTGGTGCGGAGGTATTCGCGCGACATCGCATCGACCACTTCGGGATTTGCCGGAACTCCGATGTAATGAGCGGCAACTTTTCCGGCCATGAAACTCGCTGTCTGCGGACGGCAGGCAAGCATCTCGATGATTTGAGCAATGCGATCATCTGCCGTTTCTGGCAAAGTAGCAGCGGGAACCGAGAGTCCGAAGATGTTGAGCGACTTATCTTCGTTCAAATACGGAGAGAAGCGGTAATTGTAGTCCACCGCGCCGCCATCCATCGTCGCTTCACGCTGCGCGCCCCAGCCTGTTAGAAGATGCGCGAGACTGGTGACATCGCTTTGTTGATATCCGCCATGCACGCCAACTGTGTGCAGCTCCATGACCTCACGGGCATAGTTTTCATTAAGTTGTAACGCGAGGCTGTTTTGTTGATCGAGATACACCATCATCGCCGGACTGGTGGCGGAGGTAAGCAGTAGATCGTGAAAACGTGTCATGCCTACATCGCGAAATTCTTGGTTCTCCCGCCACTTTGCGCCGACCCCCGTTTTCGCCATCCACGTGGAGAAGTGGTTTTGTGCAAACTGAGTGAAGCGAGATCTAACAGGATTTTTTGATGCCAGTAAATGAGTGATCACGCGTCCGCGTAAGTTGTAATCATTGCCGTCCGAAAATAACACGCGGGCGTAGGCCTCGATGAGCTCATCATGCGTGCTGCCCCAGGCATTGGTTGTTTCTGCTGCGATCCATGCCTCCTCGCTTTGGGTGAGGATGGCGATCATCGTTTGCGAGTCTGGGCCGTAGGCCAAACGATTCGCGAGACGGACGGCGCGCGGGTAGGCGAGATCGAGTGTGGATTTATCGCTTTCACGGATCTCGACCGGAATGGCCGGCGCGCGAGTTTGCTTGCCAGTGGTATCCACGGCGACAATTTCGATTTTACGTTTCCCCATTTCTAACAACGTTCCAGGAAGATGGAAAATCATCGGACCGGAATCACGTGAGGCAGGAAAAGAGAACGGAGTTTTTGCTCCATCGATGTGGACTTCGAAATGACTTAGCTTGAGATCATCAAAAGCGCTGATGATTACCGCATCGCCATCTGCGGAAAGTTTGGATCCAGATTTAGGATAAAGCACTTGCAGCGTGGGAGGTGCGGCGTCGATGAAGTTTGCCGTATCAATGCTGATGCCGCCGAGCGCAGCTTGGCCGTCGGCGAGGGTTACACTGATGAATTTCTGGCCTTCGAAAAACTCAACTGAGGTCAGCGGCTGCCATGACCAACCGGCAGCTGGATCATGTTTGGCGATGGTGATTTCACGCATCTCAGCGCGTTGCGCTTTCGGCTGGTGGAGTTTGATCGTCAACGTGCCAGCGGCGACATCTGGCATGGGGTGGGTGAGTATGGAAACTTGGCGTTTTCCTGTTAGATTGGTTGGCAGAGTGAGCTGCACGGCCGATCCGGAGCCGGATAAATGATGGATCGCAGGCGGCGCGCCTTCTGTGGCGAGCGGATGTTCTTTGGAAACTTCGACGCGTTTGGTTTTTTCCCAACCCTTGCGATTCAGATCGTAACGATCCTGGTCGTATTCGGTTTCCAGTTTTTTCGATGGATGAGATTTAGAATTTGCGAGGAGCGTTTGGCTGAGTGAAATCGCGGAATTTCCGCAAGGTGAACTGCTTTTCACTTGGATGCGATTCTCGCCTTTTTTCAAATCATGCGGATGAACTTGGAACGCAGGAAAGCGGCCGTAAGCCGTGGCGAAATAGGCATCGTTGATCCAGAGATCGGAGCGGATGTCGCGATAGTCCGTGTCATTTTTCAGAGGCGGGCTGGAAAGTGAGGCGCGGATTTCGACACGCCCGTTGATTTCCTCGCCGTCGCGAATGGTAGAGAATGCGCATTGCAGGCCGGTTGCCTTACGAACCTGATTTGCTCCTGATTTGGCATCGGCGCTTTGCATCATCATGCCTTCCATCATCATGCTGCCACTGGCCGTTTCGTTGACGACGCGGCGGATCTCGAAGCTGTCGATATCCGCGTGGCGCAGACTTTGGTTCCGGAATTTGTATTCGTTGGCGAGAGTGATCCCTATCCATTGTTTGCCTTTGGTGAGTTTGATGGGGCGGCCGACAGGGACTCGCTGCCATGTAGCGGTGGCCAACCTAACAGATCCCGAATCCGTGATATTTTCCCCGAGGATGATGCCGAGTGATGCGTAGGCGGAGCCGAAAAGCGTGCCGCGTGCGCGAACCATGATTTGATAGTTTCCGTCTTCTGCGATCTCTGGCTGGATGACCCATGACTGTCGGTTGGCGTGTAGTGCGACGGCGCGGTGACCGGATGCCGCGGTGTCCATAACAACCAACGGCGATTCAGGGCCCATGCGCTCGGATCGCGGTGTGTCCAACATGTTTTCACACTCACCGGAAAACACGATTTCTCCTTCCTTGGGCGCGGGCAGTATGTTGATGGTATGCGTTTCACTGATGAGAGGTTGCATGCCAGCCGCGCCACCCGTTAGAGGTGGTTTGCAGGAAAGGGTAAGATTGCAAGGACCTGGCGGCAGGGTCGCGGCATCGAGATAGTAAACCATGCGCCAGAACGGACCATCCATCGGTGGAAATGCTTCATCGGCTTTCAGCTCGCGGCCATCGGGGAGGATTAACTTGGCATCGGGCGTGGTGGTGCGATCGACCCCCGGTGCTCCGACCCAGAGGTCCGCGCCGATGGCGACTTTACCCCAAACCGAACTGTTTGCCGCTGGGCTGGTGAAACGGGGGGTTAATTTCCGCAGAAGTGAAACTGGGCGTTCTTTTGTCACGCGGACGCGGAGCGAGGCATCACCGGATTTAATGATGACCTCGCCGGGCGTGAGCGTACGGATGCGCGCGAATCCAATATCGTGATCTTTTAAAATTTCTGGCTGCCGCATGATTTCGACGATGCCTTGTTTCTGCAATTTCAGCTCAAGTGTGGTCGTCTCCGCCACTGGCGCGTCGACTTTGAGTGGGATCATCACGCTTTCGCCGAGGCGGTATTCTACCTCTTCGGTGACAAACGAAACGGGTGCCGCGTCGGAACGTGACAGCCCGCAAGCAATCCAGACGAAAAGCCCGTAGGTGAAAGGAAATACACGCATTCACCCAACATTTACGCCACATATTTCCAGTTGGCGATCTATCAGTAGTGAAAATTCTGGAATCCACCCATTTTACCTAGGAAATAACCTCGATTCTCTAGAGAACATTTTTTTAAAAAATTCCGCTATTTTCGCATTGCCACGGGAGAAAAAGCACCATAGCTTCCGCGCCCCAACCGTCTAACCGCGCCTCAAGATGTCCAAGCACAACTCACTTAAATCAAACACCACCGTCGGTGGCAAACGCTCCGTCCTTAAACGTTTCGAGCGCGTGAAGCTTCTTAAAGAGCGCGGCGAATGGAAACAGGGCAAATCCCCTATCGGTCTTCCTAAGACCAAGCACGAAGGCTAATCCTTCGTCATTTCCTTACTCCCAGCCTCCGTGTGAAACCCACGGAAATTTTATAACACCATGTCCGAGGGAGTCCGTCTCAACAAATATCTTGCATCATGCGGGATTGGATCACGTCGCGCCTGCGATGAATTGATCGCCACTGGCCGAGTCGAAGTCAACGGCGCACCTTGCGTCAAGCTCGCCACCCGCGTTTCTGAAACCGACAGCGTTCGCGTCGATGGCAAACGCGTTTTTCCGAAAGAAGAAATCGTCGTTATTTTTCACAAACCCCGCGGCTATGTCTGCACCCGCAACGACGAACTCGGCCGCGATACGATTTACAGCCTCCTTCCCGTCTCGTTGCACGCCCTCCATCATGTCGGCCGCCTCGATACCGATTCCGAAGGCATGTTGATTCTCACCAACGATGGCGATCTTTCGCAGCAGCTCATGCATCCATCGAAATCGGTGGAAAAAGAATATCTCGTCACCTCGAACCAAGCGTTCGAAAACGCCCACCTCGATCAATTTCTCGCCGGTGTTTTCACCGAAGAAGGCAAGCTCAAGGCCAAACGCATCGAGCGGATTTCCGCGCGTCGCCTCAAAGTCGTCCTCGACCATGGCGCGAAACGCCAGATCCGCGTGATGTTTGAGGCGCTCGGTTACCAAGTCACCAAACTGCTCCGCGTGCGGATCGGGAATCTCTGGCTAGGCGATCTCGAAACTGGCCGTTGGGCAGTCCTCAACGCCAAGGAAGTCAAGATGCTGCTCGGCGGCGAGGCGAAGTAGGGTATTCGAAGATCTTCACCGCGCAGGTAGGGCGGCATCGCCGAGGCCGAAGCATGAAATGAGAGAGAAATTATTCAGGAACTGTGACATCCACCAGTTCGAGTTTGTCTTCTTTGTTAAAACGATAGTGAAAAAGTAAGGTTTCTTCTATTTTCGCTAAGCCGTATTTGGAGTAGTCGACTCCCGCTTTAGGCATGATGCCCCAAAGAGTTTTTAAAATGGTTCCATTTTCACCCAACTTGATCTCTATGCCTGGGTTCGCGTTGTATTCTATCTCATCAAGAACTTTGCCTTTGACGTGCGTCTTGGGATCTGGAAGCTCCACCAGAATAGCACGGTTTTGACAAATCCTGTAGACTTTCGAATCGTGCATAAGTCTTCCAACGCGGAAGTTTACAATCATCAAAGTGCTATCTGCAGACCACACACACCGAAGATTCTCAGTCGTCTTTCCCCATGTGCCTCCAGAGGATGAAACTTCTTTGAGTGGCTCGATACTTTTGTTTCCCGCGTGATCAATCAACAAAACCGTATCATCCGCTTCATCGATGAATTCGGTTTTTTGAGGGAAAACAGCAACGGAATATTTCTTATCCGGGGAGATACTCCCTTCAATAACGACCCAATCGTTGCCGAAAGCGTGATTTCCAAGCGCGAGAAGCAATATCAATAAATTACGCATGATGGGGAATTTCATATGTCTGATAGGAAGATGAACGCATGGAGTCAACCTCATCATCTGACAAGGCGAAGTGACCTTACAAACTTCATTGCCGATTGGTCTTTCTCCTGCTTGATTGCCATCCATGGCGTATTTGGAAATCAGAAATCTTGAAAAGCATTTCGTGAAAGCCAGCGGAGGCATGCTTTCTTCTAAAAAAGAAACCGTCAAAGCGGTGGATGGGGTTTCTCTGGAAATTCAGAAAGGCGAAATTCTCGGTCTGGTCGGTGAATCGGGTTGCGGGAAATCGACCCTGTCACGGACGCTGATGCAGCTCATCGAGCCGACCAAAGGATGCATCATTCTCGATGGTGAAAATCTCTCCGTGCTCAGCCAAGCTGAAGTTCGCCGGCGTCGGCTCGATTTCCAAATGGTCTTTCAAGATCCTTACGCCTCGCTCAACCCTCGCATGACGGTTTTTTCCACCATCGCCGAGGCCATTCGCCAACGTCATCCGAACATGAAAGGCGCGGAGTTGGAAAAAAAAGTCATCGATCTGATGTCGACCGTCGGACTCGATGCAGCACAGATGAAACGTTACCCACATGAATTTTCCGGCGGGCAGCGCCAACGGATTGCGATCGCCAGAGCCCTTGCTCCTGAGCCGAAACTCATCATCGCCGACGAACCCGTGTCCGCACTCGACGTTTCCATCCAATCTCAAATTCTCAACCTCCTCAAAGAACTCCAACGCAATCTCGGCCTGACCATGGTGTTCATCTCGCACGATTTGGGCGTGGTGCATTACATCGCGGATCGGATTGCCGTGATGTATCAGGGGAAAATTGTCGAGGTCGGCCCCGCTGGTGAAGTGTTTCACTCACCCAAAGATGCTTACACAAAGCGCCTACTCGCCTCTATTCCGAAACTCCGGAGCGCCTAACAGCTCAGCCTTTGGAAACATCGGTGATCACCCCAGCTTTGATTTTGAAATTCAAACGCTCGGGAAGATAATCCATCGTCATTGAGAAAGGTTCGCCGTCTTGTTCGATCACGCGGAAACGAATTTCAGCGGCTTCCAGAGCCGGCTGCACCACTTCTAACTTCTGGCCCACTAGCGAGTTCGCATCTTTGACATCAAAAGCCGCAGGCGTTTGATCTACCGCAGTCACTTCTGCTGGAGTCGAGCTGGCGGGTTTCCGCTCCTTAACGTCACAAGAAACAACGAACAAGGCGGGTAGGATGAGGGAGATAATTTTCATAGGGGTGTTGAATATTACCTACTCCTGAATGAGGTGAGAGAAAAGGGAAAAGGCCGCTTACAAGCCCACGGGTCGATATATGACACCATGGCGGCATTTCGGTTGGCGTGGGAGCTAGCCCGAAAAATAGAGGGGTTTGTAAATACAGAGATCGATTAACTGACGCAATTTCACTCTGGCATTGCCCAGTTGAAATCTGCTCTCTATTCTGCACCCCCACTTCACACCATGAGTTCCAAAAAATCCAAATCCGCCAAGCAGCAAACGTCCGATCACAGCACAGCTCTGAACGCTACTTACAAGCCTTCCGCAGAGTTTTCGAAAAAGGCCCGCATTGGTTCCATGGCTGCTTACGAAAAGCTTTATAAATCATCCATCGCGAAACCCGAAAAATTCTGGGGAGACGAGGCCAAAGAGCTTCACTGGCAAAAGCCGTTTACCAAAGTTCTCGATTGGAAATGCCCGGACGCGAAATGGTTTACCGGCGGGAAAATCAACGTCGCGGAAAACTGCGTGGATCGCCACGCAAAAGGTCCTCGTGCGAACAAAGCCGCGATCATTTTTGAAGGCGAACCCGGCGATACCCGCACAATCACCTACGCCCAGCTCCACCGAGAAGTTTGCAAATTCGCCAATGTGCTTCTCGCTCGCGGTGTGAAAGCTAAAGACCGCGTCCTCATTTACATGCCGATGATTCCAGAGGCCGCTGTCGCCATGCTCGCTTGCGCTCGTATCGGTGCTGTGCACAACGTCGTTTTCGGCGGCTTCGCATCTGAGGCCATTCTTGATCGCCTCGAAGACTCCGGAGCTACCGCCGTCATCACCGCAGATGGTGGCTGGCGCCGTGGAAAAATCATTCCACTCAAACCCGCGGTCGATGAAGCGCTGAAAAAATACTCCAAGGTTAAAAACATCTTCGTCGTCAATCGCACCGGAAACGACGTTTCCATGGACTCGAAGCGCGATCTCTGGTGGCACGAGGAAATGGCAACCGCCTCCGCTAAACACGAGCCGAAAGGTTTCGATTCCGAGCATCCGCTTTTCATCCTCTACACCTCCGGCTCCACCGGAAAACCGAAAGGCATTCTCCACACTTCCGGCGGTTACCTCACCGGAACCTACTCCACCTGCAAATACATCTTCGATATGCGCGATGAAGATGTTTACTGGTGCACTGCCGATGTCGGCTGGATCACCGGTCACTCCTACATCGTTTATGGACCGCTCGCCAACGGCGCCACGCAAGTCATGTATGAAGGTGCGCCGAACGAGCCAGATTTTGGGCGTTTCTGGAAAATGATCGAGCAACACCGCGTCACCATTTTCTACACCGCTCCGACCGCCATCCGCGCGTTCATCAAAGCTGGCGATGCATTTCCTGAAAAATACGATCTCTCCTCGCTACGCTTGTTAGGTTCGGTCGGTGAACCGATCAACCCAGAAGCCTGGCATTGGTATCACGAAAAAATCGGTGGCGGCCGCTGCCCGATTGTCGATACCTGGTGGCAAACCGAAACCGGTGCCATCCTCATTTCACCCATCCCCGGCGCGACCTCCTGCATTCCCGGAACGGCGACCCGCCCGTTCTTCGGAATCGATGCCGCCATCCTCGATGATGCTGGAAACGAATGCCCGCCCAACGTCGATGGCCGCCTCGTGATCCGCAAACCATGGCCGTCCATGACCCGCACGATCTACGGCGACAAAGCACGTTTCAAGAAAACCTACTTCTCAGATTACCCGGGAATCTACACCGCCGGCGACGGCGCACGCCGCGATAAAAAAGGCAACTTCTGGATCATCGGTCGCCTCGACGACGTGCTCAACGTTTCCGGCCACCGCCTCGGCACCGCTGAAATCGAATCTGCTCTCGTCGCTCACCCCGCCGTCGCGGAAGCCGCAGTGGTCGGTCGCCCGCATGATCTGAAAGGTCAGGCAGTCGCCGCATTCGTAAGCTTGAAAATGGGTTACGAATCATCCGTTGAACTCGAAAACGAACTCCGTAATCACGTCGGCCACGTCATCGGCGCCATCGCCAAACCCGATGATGTCTATTTCACTCCAGCCCTGCCAAAAACCCGCTCCGGTAAAATCATTCGTCGTCTCCTCAAAGAGCTCGTCACCACCGGAACCATTTCAGGCAGCGTCACCACGTTAGATGACATGAGCGTCATCGATCATCTCAAAACGCTCGTAAAAAAATAGTCAACCATGACCCCTTCGAAATATTTCCTTATGTGCATTGCTAGCCACTTCGGCTACTTCAGAAAAAGTGTTCGATTGGGGCACGCAACAAACGAGGCGCATTTGCTAAAAGAAGCGGAAACGTTTCTGGGTGAAGCGATCTGGCGTAAAACTGAGAACATCGAAGCGCTCTCGATGGAGTACTGGAATCTGCGGAAATTTGCGAAAGATCACGAGCGAGCTTCCAAAGAAATTGAGCAGCTTCAGGGAAAATTTGACGAAACCCATCAGCAGCGTGCTGAGGGTTGGAAAACGGCCAAAGATTCACTTCAAGATCTTACGGATGAACGCAAACAGATTCTCAGCCAACTCGATACGTTAACGCGAGAGCGCGATCACATCGTCGCTAAAGCAAAAGACGCCCGCCGCAACTACCATGGACTGAAAATCAAACAGGATGTTCTGAGGAAAGAAGGCGATAAGCTTGCAGAAATCGAAAAGACCACTTCGCGTTTGTCTGAAATTCGAGACGATTTCGATCAACTCAAACAAGACCGCGAGAAAACCGCTCAGGAGATTGCCGAAGCTAACGCCAGAATTCAAGAAATCGAAGTATTGGCAAACGAGCAAAAGCAGCACGGAAAATCAAAAGCTACCGAGAATTCCCAATACATCGGGGATGTCAACCAACAGATTTCCGCCAGGCGTGCGCAACTCAACGCACTCAACCCTCAAATGCGCCAGCTTTACGCAGACATCGGTCGTCACGTGAGCCTGAACACGCCTAACGATCCTGAGTGCAAAATAGCTGGAAATGAACACCGCGGGTTAATCGAGGTGATGGCCGCTCTGCGCAGATCCATCCAATACAACTTCATGCTCGCTGAGCGCCGGTAGAACCGCACTTTTCCCCATTTTGTGAAAATGTTTGCGCAACTCGCCTTTACAATTTGGCGATCCCCTGTCACACCCCTGAAAGTTTAACCACCTCGCACGCAAACCATGCCTAAAGACACCTCAATCCGCAAAATTCTCGTCATCGGCTCCGGCCCCATCGTTATCGGCCAAGGCTGCGAATTTGACTACTCCGGTGTCCAAGCCTGCAAAGCTCTCAAAGAAGAAGGTTACGAGGTCATTTTGGTAAACTCGAACCCCGCCACTATCATGACCGATCCGGAGTTCGCGCACCGCACTTACATCGAGCCCATCACTCCGGAAGTGGTTGAAAAAATCATCATCCGCGAGAAACCCGATGCGCTTCTCCCCACCCTCGGTGGCCAGACCGCGCTCAACACCTCGATGTCACTTTTCAAATCCGGTGTCCTCGAAAAATATGGCGTACGCATGATCGGCGCGAATGCCGAAGCGATCGATAAAGGCGAAGACCGCCACCTGTTCAAAGAAGCGATGGAGAAAATCGGCCTCGATATGCCGCGCTCCGGTATCGCTCGCACGATGGAAGAAGCGAAAAAAGTCGCAGACGAAATCGGCACTCTTCCACTCATCGTCCGCCCCGCATTCACCCTCGGCGGCCAAGGCGGCGGCATCGCTTACAACAAAGAAGAATTCGAGGAAATCGTCCACCGCGGTCTCGATCTCTCACCCGTTTCCGAAGTCCTCATCGATGAATCCCTGTTAGGCTGGAAAGAATTCGAAATGGAAGTCATGCGCGACCGCGCTGACAACTGCGTGGTCATCTGCTCCATCGAAAACCTCGATCCCATGGGTGTGCACACCGGAGATTCGATCACCGTCGCGCCGATCCAAACTCTAACAGATCGCGAATACCAAATCATGCGCGACGCTTCCTTCGCCGTGATTCGCGAGATCGGTGTCGAAACCGGTGGCTCTAACATCCAGTTCGCCACTGATCCGAAAACTGGGCGCATGATCGTCATCGAGATGAACCCGCGCGTTTCTCGGTCTTCGGCACTCGCTTCGAAAGCCACCGGATTTCCCATCGCAAAGATCGCCGCGAAACTCGCTGTCGGTTACACGCTTGATGAACTCCCGAACGACATCACACGCGTCACCCCCGCATCGTTCGAGCCAACCATCGATTACGTGGTCACCAAGATCCCACGTTTCACCTTCGAAAAGTTTCCTACTGCAAATCCCGTACTTACCACTTCCATGAAGTCGGTCGGTGAGGCGATGTCCATCGGTCGCACGTTCAAAGAGTCCATGCAGAAATGCTTGCGCTCCCTCGAAACCGGACGCTGGGGCTTCGGCTTCGACAACAAGGACGCGAAAGCGCCGACCAAAGACGAAATCACTCGTAAGCTCCAAATCCCCAACGCAGAACGCATTTTCTGGCTGCAAACCGCTTTCGTGAATGGCTGGACGCTCGACGAAGTCCACGCCGCTACTGCTATCGATCCATGGTTCCTACGCCATCTCCAACAGATCGCCGAAGAAGGGAGCTCCCTCAATGGGAGCGCGGGCGCCCCGCCCGCATCTTCAGAAGAATTGCGCCGCCTCAAAAAACTCGGGTTCTCCGACCGCCAGCTCGCGAAAGCATGGAATTCCACCGAAGATGAAGTTCGCGCACTCCGCAAAAAACACGGCGTCATCCCAACCTACCGCCTCGTCGATACCTGCGCCGCAGAGTTCGAAGCTTACACCCCGTATTTCTACTCCACTTACGGCGATGAAAACGAAGCGCGTCAGTCAGACAAAAAGAAAATCATCATCCTCGGTGGCGGACCTAACAGAATCGGCCAAGGTATCGAGTTCGATTACTGCTGCGTCCACGCCGCCTTCGCGCTCAAGGAGCTCGGCTACGAGACCATCATGGTGAACTCCAACCCCGAGACGGTCTCCACGGACTACGATACCTCAGACAAACTTTTCTTCGAACCTCTCACGCTCGAAGACGTTCTCAATATTTGCGATCAGGAAAAACCTCACGGCGTGATCGTCCAGTTCGGTGGTCAAACTCCACTGAACCTCGCTGCAGATCTCGAACGCCACGGCGTGCCCATCATCGGAACCTCACCGAAAAACATCGAGCTCGCCGAAGACCGCAAGTTCTTCTCCGCTCTGTTAGACAAGCTCAACCTCAAACAAGCCGAAGCCGGAACCGCCACCAACGAAGCCGAAGCCATCGCCGTCGCGAATCGCATCGGCTACCCAGTTCTTGTTAGACCGTCATTCGTTCTCGGTGGCCGCGCGATGATGATCGTTTACAGCGACTCGGAACTCTCAACTTACATGCGCGAGGCAGTCACCGCCTCTCCTGAGCGTCCGGTGCTGGTTGATCGTTTCCTTGATAACGCCATGGAAATCGATGTCGATTGCATCAGCGATGGTGAAACCTCCGTGGTCGGCGCGATCATGCAGCACATTGAGCAAGCCGGCATCCACTCGGGCGACTCCGCTTGCGTCATCCCCGCTTTCTCGATCTCCGACAATATCAAAGCTCAAATCGATAAAGCAGCTAAAGACCTCGCCCGCGAGTTGCAGGTGAGAGGCTTGATGAACATCCAGTTCGCTGTGAAAGACGAAGAACTCTACGTCATTGAGGTCAACCCACGCGCCTCCCGCACGGTGCCGTTTGTCTCGAAAGCCACCGGCGTTTCCCTCGCCAAACTCGCCGCCAAAATCATGGTCGGCGAAAAATTAGCCGATATGGGTTACACCAAAACCATCATCCCCACCCATATCTCTGTCAAAGAAGCCGTGTTCCCATGGAACCGCTTCCCTGGTATCGACATCGTGCTCGGCCCGGAAATGAAATCCACCGGCGAGGTGATGGGCATCGATAAGGATTGGGGCATGGCCTACGCCAAATCCCAGATGGCCGCCTTCAACCCGCTCCCGAAAGAAGGCACTGTGTTCTTATCCGTCGCAGATCGCGATAAAGACCGCGCCATCGCCGTTGCCCGCGGCCTGCACGAACTCGGTTTCAAAATCGTCTCTACCGGCGGCACCCTCGCCAAACTCGCCGAGGCCGGAATCCCCGCCGACCGCGTTTACAAAGTCCTTGAGCAAGCTCGTCCCAACGTCATTGACATGATGAAGAACAACGAGATCCACTTCCTTATCAACACCCCCGCCACCCACGAGTCCCGCGCCGATGAAATCCTGATCCGCTCCACCGCAATCGCTCAGAAAATTTCCTACGCCACCAACATGGCCGCCGCCGAAGCCTCGGTGAAAGCCATTCGCTCCCTCAAACTCGCCGAGCTCACGGTTCAGAGTATCCAAGAGTATCACGCGTGATTTTGGGGTTTTCTCAGATGTGACGACTTTGTCACATTACCCGCTTTGCGCGTGTTAGAGCTTATGGAATCGATACCCACCTCTCTTAACGTCCACTCAAAAGTTCTAATCTTTCATGACGGCCTGCGGACGCACATGACATGTTTCTCGCCCTCTCCATTTCCCAATGAAACCAGAAAAACCTGCCTCCCAAGATCTTAGCTATTTGAAGTCACTGAGGCGACTTTGTGGATCGACGGATTGATGAATTGTGCATACGCTCCCGAAAAATTGCGGTAAATGACGCCGTGTTCAGTTATTTCTAGTATTATGAACAGCTCCCCACACATTCTTCGAAATTTCGATCACGCCATCACAACCTTAAAAGGCGAAGTTCTGAGGATGGCGGCAAAAGCGCGCCACAACCTAGAGCGCGCCGTTCAAGCTTTGCTCGAGCGCAACATCGAACTTGCGAACTCTGTTATCGCGGATGACGATGAGATCGACGATTTCGAGCGCAACATCGACAAGCTCGGGATGGATATCCTCGTCAAATACCATCCTCTCGCCACCGATCTCCGCCTCGTCGTTTCATCGATGAAAATTTCCATGAACCTTGAGCGCATCGCGGATCACTCGGTCAGCATCGCCAAACGTGCGAAAAAAATTACCAGCGCCTCAGAACTCGCCGATGTTACTTTGGTGGAGCCGCTCTATTCGCTTGCTGATCATTTACTACGCGATGCGATTTCTTCCTACAGCGATGGCAACGGCCCACTTGGCGCCTCACTGCACGTTCGCGATAAAGAGCTCGATAAGATGCACAAAGAAGTGACCGCTCAGTTCAGCGCACGCATCGAAGACAGCATCGGCCGCAGCCAGGAATATCTTCACCTCATCCTCGTCATCCGCTCACTCGAACGCGTCGGCGATCTTTCCTGCAATATCGGCGAAGACGCCGTTTTCCTCGAACACGCCAGAGATCTCCGCCACAAAAGAAAAGAAGAGCGCGAAGTGACGAGTGAGGATTGATACACGTGAAAAAGCGCATCCTCTTTCTCTGCTCTCAAAACAAACTCCGCAGCCCGACGGCTGAGGCGATTTTTGCGGATCATCCCAAAATCGAAGTCGATTCCGCAGGACTAAATCACGATGCCGAGGTGCCGCTTTCGGAAGAGCAAGTGCAATGGGCAGACTTGATTATCGTCATGGAAAAGGTGCACCGGAAGCGCCTGAATCAAAAATTCAAAACCGTGCTCGCGGGTAAGCGCATCGCCGTTCTGAACATTCCAGATGACTACGATTTCATGGACCCCGACCTCATTGCCCTGCTGAAGTTGCGCTGCGCAAACTACATTCCTTGATCGAAATTCTCTTTCCCGATATCCAGCTTCTTTCTGGACGTGGTTTGCAAAAGTTTCTACGGTTCATCCGATTGGGGCATAGAGAAATCATTAACTTTCACCAAGCAATGAGCGAAAAAGGCTATTTACCACACCACACGATCAAGGGATTCGTATTTTGGATCCTCACGATCTGCATCGCGATCGCCACTACAGCAGGCATCCTTCAATCATGGGGCACCATCGGTGAGGTCTTAGCCAACCGCTGCATCTGGACAACGGTCATTCTTTCTCTGGGCAGTCTCGCTTTTCTTTTGATTAACCGACTTTTTGGCGATCTCGGGCGGCTGTTACTCGATGAGCAACCATCGAACAACGTCGATCCCACATTTGCCGAGCGTCTGAAACGCGCCAAGGCCGAGGGCAAAGCCTCCGAGTGAAAAATTCTACCAAGTGGTTTTGTAAACTTTGGGTATTAGGGTTTGAGTTTTTCCCGATGCGATACCAGATTGCGCGTGGACGCGTCCCTTTTCTCTAAACAATGAATGCTTTAACCCGTAGTGCCACCGCTTATTGGCAGTCTTCCATCGGAAAAAAACTGATCGTAGCCGTTACTGGAATCGTGATGATTCTGTTTCTCGCCGGCCACCTCACTGGCAACCTACTGATTTTCGCAGGTCAGAAAGCTTTTAACGACTACGCCCAGTTTCTCCACGAAGCCGGTCACGGCGCGCTGGTCTGGGTGGCTCGGGTTGGTTTGCTGGTAACGGTGACGCTGCACGTCGTTGCAACCATTCAGCTCACTCGCCAAAACCGCGCGGCCCGCAAAGACTCCTACGAATTCAAAACCGTGATCCAGGCGAAAAAATCCTCGCGACTGATGATCTGGAGCGGCTTGACGATTCTTACCTTCATCATCTTCCACATCCTTCATTTCACCGTGAAAATCGCCGGGGGCTTCTCGGAAATGGTCGATCAAGCCTACCTCGCCGCGACCGGTGAGATTCGCCACGACGCCTACGGCATGGTCATCGCAGGTTTCAAATGCTGGGGATACAATGCAGTGATCGTCGGGTTTTACATCCTCGCCATGACTCTTCTCTGCTCGCACCTCAGCCACGGTGTCGGCTCGGTTTTCCAAACTCTCGGTTGGCGTTCGAAAAAATCCCAAGACCTGATCCGCAAGATCTCACTGGGATACGCCTATGTCATCTGGGCTGGTTTCATCTCCGTGCCTCTCTCCATCTTCTTCGGGTTCGTAAAATAACTCCTTTTTAAAATCATCATGTCACTCGATAGCAAAATCCCGGCTGGCCCACTTGAGCAGAAATGGTCCAAACACAAAATGGACTCCAAGCTGATCAACCCAGCGAACAAACGGAAATTCAACATCATCGTGGTCGGTTCCGGACTCGCCGGCGGCGCTGCTGCCGCGACGCTTTCTGAACTTGGCTACCAGGTAAAATGCTTCTGCTACCAAGACTCACCGCGCCGCGCCCACTCGATCGCCGCACAAGGTGGAATCAACGCTGCGAAAAACTACCGCAACGATGGCGACTCAGTCTACCGCCTCTTTTACGACACAATCAAAGGCGGCGACTTCCGCTCTCGCGAGGCAAACGTCTATCGCCTCGCTGAAGTTTCTAATAGCATCGTCGACCAATGCGTGGCGCAAGGCGTGCCGTTCGCTCGTGAATACGGCGGCTTGCTCGATAACCGCTCCTTCGGCGGGGCGCAGGTTTCCCGCACGTTCTACGCTCGTGGCCAAACCGGCCAACAACTCTTGATCGGTTGCTATCAAGCGCTCGAAAAAGAAATCAGCAAAGGCGGCGTGAAAATGTATCCACGCACCGAGATGCTGGACCTCGTGCAAGTCGATGGCCACGCGAAAGGCATCGTTGTCCGCGATCTGAACACCGGAGAAATTTCCACCCACGCAGCGGATGCAGTCATCCTCGCGACCGGTGGCTACGGCAACGTGTTTTTCCTCTCCACCAACGCGATGGGTTGCAACGTGATGGCCGCATGGCGCGCCGCCAGACGTGGTGCTTTCATGGCAAATCCGTGCTACACGCAGATTCACCCGACCTGCATTCCCGTCTCCGGCGATTACCAATCCAAGCTCACCTTGATGTCAGAATCGCTCCGCAACGACGGGCGTATCTGGGCTCCTAAATCCCGAGAAATCGCGGCCAAACTCCGCTCCAAGGAAATGCATCCCAACGATGTCGCCGAGGAAGATCGCGATTATTTCTTGGAGAGGAAGTATCCATCCTTCGGAAACCTCGCACCGCGTGACATTTCATCCCGTGCCGCCAAAGAAGCCTGCGATGACGGCCGTGGCGTGGCTCCCGCCGGACTCGGCGTTTATCTCGATTTCCGCGATGCGATCAAACGCCTCGGCGAGGACAAAATCCGCGCCAGCTACGGCAACCTCTTTCAGATGTATGAAAAAATCGCCGGCGAGAATCCTTACGAGCGCCCGATGATGATTTATCCAGCCGTCCATTACACGATGGGTGGACTTTGGGTGGACTACAACTTGATGTCTAACATCCCCGGCCTGCACGTGCTGGGCGAAGCGAATTTCTCCGACCACGGCGCGAACCGCCTCGGCGCTTCCGCACTCATGCAAGGACTTGCCGATGGTTATTTTGTGATCCCGACCACGATCGCTAACTACCTCGCCACTCAAAAACCCGGCACGGTCACCACCGCGCATCCTGCCTTTGCACAGGTTGAGGGCGAAGTCCGCGAGCGCATCGCTAAATTGCTTTCCATCAAAGGCAAACGCACGGTCGATTCCTTCCATCGTGATCTCGGAAAAGTCATGTGGGACAAGTGCGGCATGGAACGCACCGCTGAAGGGCTCAAATGGGCACTTCAGGAAATCTCAAGAATCCGTGAGGAGTTCTGGAACAACGTTCTCATCCCCGGCACCGGAGAAGGCGCAAACATGGAGCTCGAAAAAGCCGGCCGCGTCGCGGACTTCTTGGAGTTCGGCGAGCTGATGTGCCACGACGCACTCCAACGCGAGGAATCCTGCGGCGGTCATTTCCGTGGCGAGCACCAGTTCACCGATAAAGATTCCGAAGTGTTAGAAGGCAAAACCCAACCGGGTGAAGCCAAACGCCACGACGACAAATTCGCTTACGTTTCCGCATGGGAATATCACGGTCCCGGCCAGACTCCTACGCTCCACAAAGAAGAGCTAAAATACGAAACCGTAAAACTTTCCGTCCGCAGCTACGCCTAATCGCATGGCTCGTCGCTGGATGTTAATGCGATTTGGACCTTTCTTAAAAGCGCAGGGAGCACTGCTATGGCTAATCGCAGTACTTTTTCTAACATTTCTGCTGCAAACTATTTTCGGTGAGGGCTTATACTACGATTTCATGCTCGTTCCCGTGAAGTTCGTCAACGCATGGAATACTTTACGAGAAGGAGATTTTCAAAACGTGCGATGGGCTGAGTTTGTAACCTTGTTCACTCCAGCCATGCTGCACGGAAGTGCGGGACATATCATCGGCAACATGATCTTTCTATGGATCTTCGGTGCGTTAGCGTCGGAATTGTTAGGCCAACGCTGCATGCTTTTCGTTTTCGTTTTTACTGCCATCACAGGCAGCCTTTGCCACATCGCGCTAAATCCAGATTCTGTCATCCCCAACCTTGGTGCCTCAGGTGCGGTGATGGGATTTGAAGGACTCTACCTCGGCATGGCAGTGCGCTGGCGTCTGCCGGATCCGCATGTCTGGCCGATGTCCAGACCGATTGAGCCGGGGCGTCTCGCGATGATCGGAATCGTTGGATTGGTTTTCGATTTTATGGGCTACACCAGTGGAGAAATGGGCATCGCCTACGGCGCCCACCTCGGCGGTTTTATCGGGGGCCTTTTGCTCGGGAGCTTCTTCGTGAAAATGCCGAGGTACGCGTTGCCGAGATGAGATCGAGAAGTTGTTGCGGCTATAACGCCACAGAACCTGACTTTCCGATCAGCAATTCGGCGAGTTCCGGAATAGAGTCAGCGACCTGATCAGCAGTCGCGAGCTGATCTCGATCATGGTATCCCCAAGTGACAGCAATGGATTTCATGCCGGCGTTTTTGGCAGTGTCGAGATCCATGGTCGAATCACCGATGATCGTGCAATTCTCTGGGGCGATTCCGAGCGTTTTTGCAATTTCGAGTGCGCCGGCGGGATCGGGTTTGTGAGGGAGGGCTTCGCGGTTTCCTAAAACAACCGCAAAATTCGTGTTAGGAAAAAGCTTGGTGACAATCGCAGTGGTGAATGTATGAGGTTTGTTAGAAAGCACGGCGAGCGGTATTGCACGCGCTTCGAGATTGGCGAGTAGCTCATGTATGCCCGGGTAGACCGACGTTCCGCTGGGCCATGAGATCGCATAGTCGGCTGCAAAATTTTTCAGAACGCTATCGGTGAGGTCCATTCGAGAGACAGTTGTAAGTGCTCTCTGAACGAGTTTCACCGCGCCATCACCGATGAAACCACGGACATTATCGTGGCTCTGGCCGGGAAGCCCGTGTTGGGTGAGCGCACGGTTTAATGAAGCAGCAATACCGGGTAGAGACTCAACCAAAGTGCCATCGAGATCGAAAATTAAAGCGTGCATGGGTGGGTAGAAAACAGGGTTTAGAAGCATCAATCGCGACGTGCTATTTCGGCAAAAACAGATAGCGGAACAGGCGTTTGAGGTTCTTTTTTCGTCTTGACGCTAGAAGCTTGATTACTAAAAGTCCCTCAG
Organism: Akkermansiaceae bacterium; assembly: GCA_031374665.1. Lineage (GTDB taxonomy): Bacteria > Verrucomicrobiota > Verrucomicrobiia > Verrucomicrobiales > Akkermansiaceae > Luteolibacter. Next base: position 25,881 of record JANMGO010000070.1, read on the forward strand.
TTCATCCATAATTTAATAAGTATTCCCATAGTTAAATGAAATTATTTACACGTTTTGCCGCTGCCCTAGCTATTTTGAGCTTTATCGTGAATTGCGGTGGTGGTGGTGCCGGTGGGAGCAAGGTTGAAAGCACACAACGTCCAAAGACAATGGATGGTATTGTGATGAAGGTCGCAACCGGCAGTTCTTTCGAATTCGTTCGCTCCAGCAGTTCAGCTCCTGCTCTTGCATCAGGAGACATCGAGACTGGAACTTTCTTTTACAATTTCATCGGAACAAACATCCTTACGTCAGCATTGGATAACTTCATCGGTAGTAAAACCGATGTTGTTTTCCCTAGCTCCATCACCGCTGCAAGCTATACCTACCGTGCCGTTAACGCGAACCAAGGAGTTCTGACCCTTACGGGCAGCGGTAATTTCCCTACGACATTAACCGGCACATACAAAGCTGGTAATGCATCAAACATGAGGCTTTTCGATGAAGATTTTTTCTTTACTAGCGATCAAGTAGAATTTGACATATCTTGGGGCGCAAACGGCGGTAAAGCGGATCCTGGCACCGCGGCCATGAGAATCATTAACTCTTTTGACCCATTTGACAGAGTTAGAGCTCCATTGACTATGACCCTCAAGGTAGGCGGCAGCCTCCCGCTCAATTATAATCCCGTGATTGATCCCAACCGGCCCAGTAAGGTGGTTCCACAAACTTTGGATGACCAATTCATAGCGTTTACAAATACTGGCAGTTTTGATCCGAATTTCAACTTTACGATTCAGTTCATAACCGATGCTACCCCCCCTCCGAGTACCCCAGAGGGAACAGAGATTGGAACGGGATTAATGCGAATCAACGGTGCTCCTGCTATTACCCCCGGTGTAGATTATACATTTCGCCCAATTCTAGGAACCGATACGGCAGAAGTGGTAATCACGGGTTCGTCCACCTTAGATGGTAGCTATATTTTGAATTTTCTTGGCACTGACAATGGCAGCTATACAGGCCAAGGCGTTGGGAACACCGGCACGTTCTTGGTAAACTAATGGGAAAAAGATCGAGCCACATTTCCGTAAGATCTATCATTGAAAAAATGTCATCTCCTGCGGATTCTCATGCGTCGGGATTTTTTTTTATTAAACGATTGGCCAGATGGACACTTTTAGTGGTTCCATTTTTCGTCGCCACATCTTGCATCAGTTCAAAGCTTGAAAAAAACCTAGCCGCCAACGCAGAAACTCAGGCGAATGTTTTAACTAATCTATCTAATCAGATAGCAAACGAATCGGTAAGTCGCATTACTTGGAAGGATGCGCATAAGCGTATGGAGGAAAATAATCTTTCTCTAAGGACTTCTAAACAACAGCTCAAAGACACTAAAAATCTGACAAGAGATCAGTGGCTCAGTTTGGTTCCCAATTTATCATCCTATTTGAGTGTTGGAGACAGTCTGTCCGAGCTGTCGGATTTGGATCAGTCGAATCTGAATGTGAATGTCGTTGCGAATCTCAATATTCCCAATCCGTTCGATTTTCATGCCTCATTGTATGCTGCCGCATTGGAAAAGCAGAATGCGATTTGGTCACATGAGTTGGATAGGCGGCGTGCTTATGTGCAGCTTTACTCGGCATTTCTGGAGGAAAACATACTTACAGAGCAAGAGGCCGCTTTGGAAGCTGGCAAGCGCCGCATGCTCAGTGGATCAGGTGATGAAGTAATGAAAGCTTTCCAGCGATTGGAAATCGATGAGGCCAATCTCCAACGTCGTCGTGGGAACCAGCGAATTTCTATGAACCAATTGCTAAATACTCCGGGTTCAAATTGGAAGCCAGTGGGAGCATTACCAAAAATTTCTTACCGCTCCCGCTATAACCAGATTTCAATAGGAGAGCATTTTGGCAAGTTAGCTCTTAACCTGCAAACGATCCAGATTGAAGGGGCTCTTTTACGGGTGCAACAAGTGAAATTTCAGCAATGGCCGGTTGTGAACTTCAGCTTGAGCACGCCTGCATTGTATGCGTCGCAAGGGAATAACGCTTCATTTTCCAGTGATGAGTTACAGTTTTTTTCCGGAGCCTCTAAAGGGTTCAACGTTACTGATATCGGCGGGCGCGAAAGCATACAAAATGCTGAAATCCGCCTCAAATTCACTCGCGAGCAGTTACGCTCCCGCATGGAATCTGAAATCGTTCGCATTCAAGGGGGCAAGGCGACGTATAAAAGACTGCTTACGGAGGAAAAATATATACTCAATAAAATATCAAAACTCGAAAATCAGGGAGACTCAGATCCTGCTCTTGTGAATAAAGATCTCGAAATGCTCATTGAAATGCAATTGAAGCTTGGCGAGACACGCCAGCGGCTTCAACAGTTGGATCTGCAGTTTCTAATTTGGGATGAAAATCATTGGAAAAATTAAGCCATTTGAGGGGCTAGCCCTGGTGCTTTTGTTTATGGCTAGTCCAATGAACGCCGAAGAGCCGCGCTCATTGGAGAGCTACCCAGAAGCAACCCGTCTGTGGATGGGGCTTGAAGAAGGTGTGATCCGGCCTGCCGCCTACGAGCAAGTTCGCTCAACCAGCAGTGGTTACTATATGATCCACGTGGCGGATGGAGAATTCCTAGAGAAAGGTCGCCATTGGGCAACTCGTGACCCTGAGCAACTAAGCCTTGATACCGAAGAACTCCAACTGAGCGAGTTACGGTTGGGACAGAAGATTCAGGAAACAAAGCGCTCAAAGCAGGAAGCAAATGTAAGACTTAGGTTGCAGCTACACGAGGCGCAAAGCCGACGTGAAGATCTACTAGAGGCATCACGCAGTGATGAGCTTGCAACAGCACTGCGACGTAGAGCCAAGGAAGCGGTCGCTCAGATCGATGCGGAAATTCTAGATTATAAAAAAATGCTAGATCCAAAAGAGTTGGAAAAAGAGCTCAAACTGACGAACGATGAGGGCGAACTACAACTCAAATTCAAACGAAAACAGCTCGATGCCATTAAAAAAATCTCCGAATTTACCGCTAACTTTTCTGGTGAGCTAAGGTTGTCAGATCAGGTGATCGAAAAGTTAAAGGCAAGAAGTGATCCATCCAAACCGATATGGCTGGAGGCTAGTGAGCTAATCGCCACGATCATAAATGATGAGCGATACGAGATCACAGTGATAGCTACAAGTCCGCTACTCTCTCAGATTCCGCGCGAGAATCTGTTGGTTTTTTTACAAGAGGGAAGAACGGGTAGGCTTATTGGCGGTGAATATGAGCGAACGATCGAAATGGACAGCGGGTCTGAGATTGTCCGACATTATATTTTCTCCATTCGAGACAAGTCTGTGAATGATGCGCGTCATTCTATGGGGCAAAAAAGCCTCGTTCACATCTACCGAAAATTTGATGAAAAATTCAGGCTAGTTCACAAGCGGGATATTGCATTCCTCGCGCCCCAAATTCTCGAATCCTCAGGTTGGGGCGGAGTTGTTAATCATCTCTGGCCCGGTAGCACCACGATTCAAGTTGGGCCTCAAACCATAGCTGTGAAACCTAAAAATGAGAATTGAACTCTCAGCAGTTGCTTACAGCTATCCTGGAGGCAAAACTTCTGTCTTTGAATCTCTGAATCTCGAATTAGCACCCGGCATCACCCTTGCAAAAGGCTTTTCCGGCTGCGGCAAAAGCACCCTATTGCGTCTCATCGCGGGACTGATCAAACCAGATCGCGGAAATATTACAACGGATTCGCCACATCCGGTTGGCAGCCCAAAATATCTTCGCTTGGAAGTAGGTTTCGTTTTCCAACAGTTGAATCTATTGCCCCTTGCTAGTGTAGAGAGAAACATCAGCCTAGCAGTAGAGATGGCCGGAGGAGACGTTCGAGAAGTGCGACGCTGGATTGATCTTTTGGGACTTACCAAATATGCCTTGGAAAAGCCTTCAAAACTTTCTGGCGGTCAGCAGCAGCGTGCGGGCATCGCACGAGCACTCGCCAAACAGCCTGCCATTCTATTGCTCGACGAGCCGACCTCAGGGCTGGACGATTTAAATACAACGGTGATTTACAATGCGATTCGCAGCTCGCTTGCGCCGAGCTCCGTATGTCTTATCGCCACGCATGATAAGCGCTTGGATACTTTAGCTGATGAAATCTTGGACTTTAATACCTTTTTACCTGTGGAAGAACACCTTCAAGCGCTGGCTTGAGTATCCGGTTTCTCCCTGCAGCAAAATCTTGATTCCAGCTCTGCTAGGATTCTTGGCAGTTATAGTATTGGCGCTGTTTTCCGAAGTAGAAAGGGAGTTACATAACCAGTTGTCCAAAAAATCACTTTATACGGTTTTGATAACCGAATTTGTGCAAAATGATATTGCACCCACCGTCTTGCGCCAGAGCTATGAAGAGGAGTTGATGTGGACAGAGCGCTATGGATTGGGCGTTATCAAAAATGTTCGTCAGCCCCTCATTTCAGCAACAATACATTTCTCGAAGTCTACGTCAGTGATTGCATTTGGCGCATCAGTCACAGAATTTGGGAGTCAAAGTCCGGACACGCATCCAACAGTTTGGCTCCTGGAAAATAATCCAGCCAAGCATGGAGAGATAGTGGAGATTTCCATTTCCGATAAGCGCACCGTGGCCGAGATTAGAGAAATTCCAACATGGGTGAGTCAAGGGCTCGGGATGGAGCAAGCCGTGGCAGTGCCGGTTGTGATGATCGAGCCTTATCTTTTAAATGGCTTCATGAATCACACCATAGCAGAACTAGATTCGCTTAAAACTTTAGAAAAATATGTCACGGAAGTCAGCGCCTATTACCAGGCGGAAAAGCGGAATATCAAAATTGTTTCGGCATTGGAGATTCTTAAAAACATAGAGCAAATTAATACACTTCAATTGGTTGTTCGCTCTTTGATCGTATTGGGTTGCGGAATTATTCTTGCTCTTACCTTGGGAAGCATCGCATGGCTGGAGTATCGTCAAGAATCCTACCTTTTAGCTCTTCTTAAAAGTTTCGGCACCCCATCGTACATTTTGTTAATTCACATGTTCATCGAAAACCTAATTTTAGTGGTTGGAGGCCTTTGCGTCGTAATGCTTTCCTGGGGGGCTCTCTATAAGATCGCTATCACAAAGCTTAGGGTGATCGGACTACAAGCAACGGAATTGCCTCCCATAGATGGTGCTGATTTTGGAATTATTCTATTGGCAGGCTTCATTGGTGTTCTATTTGCAATGGTGCCTGTAGCGATCGGTCTAAGAAAACCCGCCGGCCTGATTTTGCAATAACAGCTACACGATATTTTATCGAGTTTAGGAGCGAGGTAAAAATCTTCTCTGCATTTTGGGAGAGTTCATATAATTTGCCGGCGTGTCAGATGAGATAATAAAAAAATCACAGGGCAGTTCGCTATGGCAGGACGCGTGGCATCGGTTATCGAAAAATAAACCGGCGTTGGTGAGTCTCGCGGTTTTAGGTATGATCGTCATGGCATGTTTCGTCGGGTCGTTTCTGCCATTTGTTAAAGCGCCGTCGGCTATCAATTTGCAAAATGCATTTTCTCCGCCATCGGCTGAATATTGGTTTGGGACGGATCAGCTCGGACGGGACGTATTTTCACGAGTGCTTTACGGGGGACAAGTTTCCTTATTAGTCGGGTTTGTGGCGACAGGCGTTGCGGTGATCATCGGGGTGATTTACGGCTCGATTTCAGGGTATGTCGGCGGGATTGCCGATTCCGTCATGATGCGGTTCGTCGATATTATGTTCGCGTTGCCGTTTCTGGTTTTGGTCATTTTGTTTGCGCTTGTGGTAGATGAACCGTCGTCCAAATTCACCACATGGGTCATTGAAACGACAGGCTGGGAGCGGGATCGCGTGGCGCCGATCACAACCCTGATTCCACTTTTCATCGCGATTGGCGCGATTGGTTGGCTGACCATAGCAAGGATTGTCCGGGCGCAGGTTTTGAACGTGAAAAATTTGGAGTTCGTTGAAGCTGCGGTATCTTTGGGGCTGAGCCGAACCCGAATTCTTTTCCGCCACATTTTACCAAACGTCATCGGTCCAATCATCATTTACACCACGCTCGCTGTTCCGGGGATCATGTTGTTAGAAAGCGTGTTATCTTTTCTTGGCCTCGGAGTGAAACCGCCAAATTCGTCATGGGGTATCCTGATCAAAGAAGGCGCGGATCGGATGGAAATCACCCCGTTTCTTTTGTTGTTCCCCTCTCTGTTTTTCGCAACGACTTTGTTCTCCCTGAATTTCCTCGGTGACGGTTTGCGCGATGCGCTGGATCCGAAATCATCCAAAGACTGATTTCCAATTCCATACCGCATGATCCCCCCCTTCATGAAGCAAATCCTCGATGGGCTGTATCCGCCCATCTGTGAACTGTGTGGCTGCGGGCTTTCAGGCGGGAAGGCACTTTGTGAAGATTGCTCGGAAAAGCTGCCGCGCATTGTCAGTCCGTTTTGTGAAACATGTGGTGAGACTTTTACGGGAATGATCGATGGCGCGTTTGATTGTCCGAACTGTAAGGAGATTTCGTTTCACTTTGAGTTCGCTTTGGCGGCGATGGATCGCTGCGATGAAACCCTCGAACTTGTCCATCGCTTCAAATACGGAAAGGAAATCCATCTCGCGGGAGCGCTTGGAAAACTTGCATGTGGCGTGTTCTCGGATCGCAGATTCGCTATTGCGCTTGAACAAAAATGGTTGTTAGTTCCGGTGCCTTTGCATCAGCACCGACTCCGCACTCGACAGTTCAATCAAGCAGAGGAGATCGCGAGAGTTGTGGCGCAGCGTTGTGATTTGCCGATGGTGAAGTTGCTAAAACGCGTTCGCAAAACCGAAACTCAAACACGGCTGAGCCGTAAGCAACGGATGGAAAATCTCAAAAAAGCCTTCGCAGTGCGCAAGACATGGAATATGAAACAGCCTGCCGCTCTGACAGCTGCGCCGGGTGTGATTCTGGTGGATGATGTTTTTACTACGGGATCCACCGTAGATGCCTGCGCGAAAGTGCTGCGTAAGGCCGGAGTGAAACGAGTGGCGGTGCTTACAGTGCTTCGAGGATGAGCTTGCGATATTCAATTTTCATATCCAGTCCCGCATGCACTTGCAAACCGATGGGGCCTTTTTCGATCGAAGTTTCCGAAGTGTATTCCATCACTTTCGTGCCGTTTAGTTCAACCGTGTAAACGTTGCCTTTAGCAGTGATTTTCATGTGATTCCACTCACCTTCTTTGAGGAGCTTGGCCACGCCTTCCGCTTCAACGGGATAGCTTTTTTTAGAGGCGATGTAGGGCGAGCCGGTCATGTCGCGTTTGAGAGATCCAGAAACGCCGATCTGAATCTGGTCATTTTCCTGACGGAGAAAAACTCCGGAATCGATCCTTCCTGTGAAACGGAATTCAGTTTCGAAAACGAAGTTTGTAAATTCTTTTTCCGTCCACAAAATCGAATTTTTTTTCTGCGGACCGTTGCTGCCGATGATGGTTTCATCTTGGACACTCCATGCTGGGAAACCTACAACTTTCCAACCGGTGAGATCTTTGCCGTTGAACAGAGCCTCCGGCGCGGCTTGGGATAACAAGGTGGTAGCGAAGAGCGCGATAAAGATGCGGAGTTTCATAATGGAGCGGGTTTCGTGATTTTATGAACGCTAAAGATACAAGCAATAAAACAAAAGCCGAGTGCCGCGAGAGGTAAAATCCCAGATTTGAGATCGGTGCCGATGAGCCATGGATGCATGGGTGACTCTAAGTTCAGGTGTTGAGTGAGCGAGAATGTTTTAAGAGCGAAGACGAGCCCGATGTGAAGCCCGATGGGAAACCAGAGAGAATAAGTGCGAGTCCGAGTGTAGGCGAGAATGAAGCCGAGCAAGACTAGAGTGGCAAAGTCGGTGACGAAAAACAAAGGATTGGTAAAATGACCCAGCGTGCTCCCCAGCATTTCAAATCCTGAATGCCATGAGCTTGGATCTGCAATGATCGTGTTGGCGCGTGGTTTGAGGAAATGGACGAAGGAAAACATCAGTGAGCTTCCGATCCATGCGCTCCACATGGAGCAGGCGCGTAGCCACAGCCCGAGTAGAAGCCCACGGAAAAGGAGTTCCTCGATGATGCCTGCGCCGAGAGCTGGAAGGACTGCTTTGGGGATTAGTTTGGAAAGCGATAATGCTTTACCGCTAGCTTCACTGGCACCGGTGAAATGTAGGACGAGCGCGAGTGCGCCGAGTGAAGCCGTCCCAATGATCAAACCACATGCAAGATGAGTGAAGCGATTGCTCCATGTCATTTTTCGCAGCGCGTAACGCACATGATTTTCATCCTTCGGGATGCTCCTCACGCGCCGTATTAGGAATGGCAGCAGAGCCAGTGCAGAGACGAGCAAGCATCGGCTGAAATACCGATCGAGTCTAGCACGCTCCGCAGAGCCAGCGATGGATTCGAGCCAGCCCGGATAGTCTGTTATCTTCGCGTTTTCCACCAACGTTTTCCCTGCATTGTAAAGATGCGGAGTGAACAAAGCCGCGAGCAACAAAGCCGTAGCCAGCCACAAAAGAATCGCGCCAGCTTCTGACTTTAGGAAACGCATAGGTTAGATTTTATCTGCACCGAAATACGGCACCAATGCAGCGGGAATTTTGATCGATCCGTCGGGTTGCTGGCATTGTTCTAACAGCGCGACGTAAAGTCGTGGCAAAGCCGTGCCGGAACCGTTCAAAGTAGCAGGGAAACGGTTTTTGCCTTCCTTGTCTTTAAAGCGAAGTTTCATGCGGCGTGCTTGGTAATCGCCGAAGCATGAGCAGCTTGAAACTTCGAGATACTTACCGTGCCCGGGAGCCCAAACTTCGATGTCGTAGGTCTTCGCGGACGATTGACCGACATCGCCGGTGCAGAGCTCGATGACTCGGTAATGCAGGCCGAGCTTTTGTAAAATGCTCTCGGCGTGGCCGGTGAGTTCTTCGAGCACTTGAAATCCGGTTTCTGGCTCCACCACTTGCACGAGCTCCACTTTATCGAACTGATGCATACGGATAATGCCTTTGTTGTCGCGACCCGCAGATCCGGCCTCACGGCGGAAACATGGGGTGTAGGCGACCAGTTTCAACGGCAGATCACTTTCCGCAACGATCGTGTCGCGGTAAAGGTTGGTGACGGGAACCTCAGCGGTCGGCGCGAGGAAAAGCGTGTTGCGGTTATCCGATTCCGAAGGTTCGGTTCCGTACATATCGGACTCAAATTTCGGCAACTGGCCCGTGCCTTCCATGCACTCGCGCAGCACGAGATGGGGCACATTGACTTCTTCATAGCCGTTCGCGGCTTGGGTATCTAACAGGAAATTGATTAGTGCACGCTCCAGTTTTGCACCCTTGCCGCGATACACCGCAAAGCCCGAACCGGAAATACGGATCGCATCCTCCCATGAAATCAAACCGAGCGCGGTGGCGAGCTCGACGTGATCTTTCGGATCAACAAGCGCGGGTTTCACGCCCCATTCGCGGACGACTGGGTTCGCTTCTTCGCTATCGCCCACCGGGCAATCTGCATGCGGGAGGTTGGGAATGTTCAGCAACAAATCGGTTTGTTTCGCGGTCGTCTCTTCGGCGAGGGCATCGAACTTGGAAATTTCATCGTTGATGCCACGGACCTCGGCCTCGATCGCGGAGCTATCTTCGCCTTTGGCTTTCATCATGCCAATCTGTTTGGAGATCGTCTTGCGCTGGTTTTGAAGTTCTTGCTTAGATGTCTCGGCCGCGCGGCGTGATTCATCGCAGGCCAAAACCTCGTCGATGAGTTTCCAATGGTCTCCGCCGCGTGTTTTCAAACGCTCGCGCACTTCTTCCGCATTATCCCGAATGATCCTGATATCCAACATGTCGGCGCAAACTTTCGTGGATTGCGGGGCATGAAAGCAAGGCAAACGTGTGGGACATCTCTTGTCAGTTGGGATGGGTCGTGTATGGAATCTCTCGCGTGCTTCTTCTTTTTCACAAACCGTATGGCGTGCTGTGCCAGTTTACGCCGGATCAGCCAGGCCAGAAAACACTGGCGGATTTTGGTTTTCCGAAAGGGGTTTATCCCGTCGGGCGGCTGGATATGGATTCTGAGGGATTGCTGTTGCTTTGCGATGAACCGGGATTCAATCACCGATTCCTTGATCCCGAGCAGGGGCATCCGCGGGCGTATGTAGTGCAGGTCGAGGGCGAGCCCGATGAAGCCGCGGTGAATCGGCTTAGATCGGGAGGTTTGGAAATTCAGGGTTATCGGACGCGGCCGTGTCGGGTCGAGTTACAGGGAAAAGAGCCCGACGTCCCGCCGCGCGACCCGCCAGTGCGTTTCCGAAAATCCATCCCGACCGCGTGGTTGCGCATCGAGTTAGTCGAAGGAAAAAACCGCCAAGTCCGGCGTATGACCGCAGCGGTCGGTTTTCCAACCCTGCGTCTGATCCGATGCAAGATTGGCGGATTGGATGAAATCACTCTGAAACCCGGAGAGTGGCGTGAACTTGCGTCTGATGAGCGAAGGTTGTTGATGAAGTAATCCGCAGAAACGGGCGAGTTTGGTCGGCGTTTCAAGAGAAGTTCTCTGAGCCTCTACCAATCTGTAGTCAGCCCTTCGCGTTGCGCGAGATCAAGCAGCTCAGGACGCATGGGCCATTCGTCGCAGCGTTCGCTGGTGGCGTGGCGCTGGCTCGCGCCTTTGAGTGACATGCAACCCGTATTGTCTCCGATCTGGCGGATGGCCTCGACCTCTTCCGCGCTCAGGCGGACATCGGGCATTTTCCCGAACTCGCGGATCTTATCTTCGATGGCACGCGCGTCTTCTCCGGCTTCCTGAATGAAAGTGGGGACAACGCACTCGACGGGGGCTTGGGAAAGGTTCCAGATCGATGCAAACTCGAGTAAGGTCAGGTTATATTTCTCGGCAATTGGGCGCATGCGCTCGACTTTTTCCATGCCGTGCTCGACCCAACCTTGCGGACGGTAAGTGCGGTGATCGCCGGGTTTGAAAACATGATTTTCTGCGAGATCTCCATGGAAAACGCCGCCGTAATCGACAACGCGAGTGAGCACTTTAATCCCATGTTTCTGGCAGGCGGGAAGGAGGAGGTTGGACGGCCATGGCTCCAGTGGATTGAGGATCAGCATGGTCCAATCGATGAGATGACCGAATTTTTCGAAGAAATCTAATAGATCTAGAGTGAAACCGTTGGCGGGACCGGGAGCCATTCCAAGCTGGCGGGTGAGGCCGTTTTCCTTAGCGTGTGCCATCGCGTTCCAGACGGCTTCCGAGGTATATCCGTGCACGTCTGGATTGTGCAGCATAAGGAGATCGAAATGATCTGTGCCGCAGCGCTCGAGCGAAAGGCGGGTGGCGCGTTGGACAAATTCATCATAACCTTCGGGACCGCGTAATTCTGGATCGGTGAACCGTGGATAACCCTGCGAGCCTTTGCGCTGACCGTCATAAAAATCATGCCCGATCATGCCGACCAAGGAGTAGGTGGAACGATCGATCCCAGCCAACGCTTTTCCCAACAACTCATCCGCCTTGCCATTTCCATAAACATCCGAAGTGACGAAGGTGCGAATCCCAGATTCGTAAGCCGTCTTGATGCAGCCGAGAAAACGTTCTTCAGAAAGAGTTTCGCCAAAGTGCATGAAGCGTCCGCCGCTCCAAGTTCCGTATGCCGTTTGTGTGAGTTCCATGATGTTGTGTGGGTGATTTCCTGCCACAGCTTCGACTCGGAATGTGGGGTTTCGCAAGGAGGAATCGGTTTGTAGCAACTGAAGCGAGAAAATCGCAGGAGGTGCGGGGTTGCGTGGCGGATTTAACCTACATCGATTTTAGCAAAGCCAGCTGGTTACGAGCGCGGACGAGGTTGTGGCCGGGGTATTTGGTTTTGAAATAAGTGTCTCCGAGTAGATGATCGGTCAGGAATCGGGTGGCGAGTTCCAGAGTAATGACTTTGGGTGCAACGGGTAAAAGCTCGAGCTCCTCTGGCGTTAGGAAATCACCGGCCGTCGAAAGATAACCATCGGTCAATGCTTTGCGTAGTTTTTCATCGACGAAAACTTTTTTCAAATCCTGTTCATCTTCTGCGGTGCTCGAGGCCGCGGAACGGACGAGATCGCCAAAATCAAACAACGCGAGTCCAGGCATTACGGTATCCAAATCGATGACGATGGGAGGCAGGTTGGGATTCGTTGGAAATAAAATGTTAGAAATTTTGGTGTCGTTGTGAGTGATGCGTTGCGGAAGTCCGGCATCGGTCAGTAAAGTCGTTAGATTCTTTTGCGAGATGATGAAGTCGACCTCCGCCTGTGCTCCAGCGAGACGCTCAACGGGATTTTTCTCCACGGCAGCGAGCAATTTTGCGTAGTAAGTGGGAGTGTGGTGAAACTTGGGAATGGTCTCGTGAAGAGTCGTTGGATCAAGATCCGATAAACGTGCCTGGAAATGGCCAAAGGCCGCAGCGGCTCGGTAAGCTAATTCGGGCGAATCAATTTTTTCAAACGTCTCAGTGTTTTCGTGAAATGGATAACAGCGCCAAACGGTGTTATCGGGAAGTTTCAACCAGCTTCTGCCATCAAGAAGTGGCATCAAGCAAAGCTGTTCGGTATGAGGATCTCGTGTTCCAATGTGGCCGGTGACATGGAAAATATTTTCCATGACTTTCTCTGGCTCTGGGAAGACCGCGGAGTTGATCGATTGCAGGATGAACCGCGTTTCGGTTTTGCCGCTTCGGCAGGTGATGGCAAAAGTCGTGTTGATCAGCCCGGTGGCAATCTCCTCGTGGTAAACCATGGGACCGGGGAGAATGAAGCGGGAAGCGATGTCTTGCAGGGTCATTTTCAAAATGGATAACGGATGGGGTTAAGCGCTTAGTTTAGCAGCTCGGCAAAAACCAGAATACCGGTTGCAGTTTGCAGCGTAGAGGTCACCACTGCGGTTACGGAGGTTCCGATTTTTTCTGCGGCATGATTCACGACAACCATCGTGCCATCTGGAAGATAACCGACCGCCTGATGATTCTCTTTGCCGGGTCGGACAAGGGCGATACGTAATTTCTCGCCAACCGCAACCGAAGGCCGGAGGGCAAGATCGAGTTCGTTGAGATTAAGAACGGAAACACCTTGGAGCTTGGCTATTTTGGTTAGATTTTCATCCAAGGTTAGTAATCTAGCGCTGAGAAATTGAGTGGTTTCGATCAAACGTGAGTGGATTTGTTGTACGTTGACCGAAGTTCTAGCGTCGTGAATGGAAACCTCAATATCCGGAGATTTCTGCATACGGTTCAGATGATCTAGACCTCTTTGCGCGCGCTGGCGCTGGACGCTTTCGCTTTCGTTCGCTGAGGTTTGGATTTCCTCCAAGACATAATTCGGCACAATCAAGCGACCCCCAACAAAACCCGATTCGATCAACCCTAGAATTCGCCCATCCATGATGGCTTCTGCATCGAGAACAATGGGTTGTCCCGAACTGGCGTCTTCACGAAAACGCACATAGGGAATGATGAAGGCAAAATCTTCACGGTTTCCACGCAACGCGAGAATCGCACCCAAAAACCCCAAGCTTGAAAACAAAGTCACATTGATAGCCAAGCGTATGGAATCGACCAAGTTCTGTCCGTGATCATCGGTTTGAATACGATTGCGAAGCGCCAGCTCTAACAGCGCGGAGATTTCCACCCTTGTCAGCAGCCATGCGCAAAACAAGCCGACGCCCAGACCGAAGGTCGCTGTCGAGAATCCACGCAGCGTGAAACCTTCCATAAGCCTATCGATCCCGATAAAGATAAAGCCAACCGCCAAGCCTGAAAATACTCCATTTGTGATCGAAATATCGAAACCCGTACCTTGAGTGCTGAGTGCGATCGCCACGCCGCCAACTTGGCAAACAAGTAGATAGACAAGTCGGGCGATTTTGACGGAGCGTCGGTGCATAACAGTAAAACCCATGCTTGTGACAAGTCAGCCATGCATCAAGCTGAAACCTCGTCTTTGGAGAAATTCGTCAACCCAACGGAGGTCTTACTGATGCTCGTCCGCAGTAAGCTTGATATCTGAGAGGGCGGCGATGAAATCACCGAGAATTTCCGCAGGAACCATAATTGTGTCGCGATTTCCGCCGACATCTTCCGTGATTTTCACAACCATCCCGCGAGAGTTTTGCTTCAGATCGAGAAAAAAGGTTTTCCGATCCGATAAAATCTTTTCCGTATGCAACAAATCGTTTTCCACTAGTCTTGCTTGGTTGTTAATCGCAACAACCATTAAGAAGCTCGTTTGATTGTCAACCCATTTCCTGACCCCATCCATGCGCGATCTGCTACCAAATCACCGTCCCGCTTTGGTGCTAGCACCCATGCAAGACGTGACCGATTTGCCTTTCATGCGCGTGCTAGCTCGGCGCAGTTTGCCGGATTGGTTCGTCACAGAATACTTCCGTGTGCATCCCCATTCACGGCTGAATTCCTATATTCTCAGGTCCATTTCTGAAAACGCTACAGATCGCCCCATCTTCGCGCAAATGATCGGCTGCGATGTCCAGGAGCTATGCCGAACCGCAAAAGAACTCTCCTTATTTCCCGTAGCAGGAATTGATCTCAACCTCGGCTGCCCCGCGCCTGTGGTTTATCGGAAAAACGCAGGCGGTGGCTTATTGCGTTTTCCTGATCAGATCGATTCCATCCTCGGCGCACTACGTGATGCCATCCCAGGTCGATTCACTGTCAAAACCCGACTCGGGTTTCACAGCCCAGATGAATTTCCGTTGTTGCTAGAAACGTTCCGAAAACACGCGATCGATGGACTCACGATTCATGGCCGCACAGTAGCCGATCGCTACCAGACCCCCGTTCGGCCCAGCTTGGTGAAACTAGCTGTCGAAACCCTTTCCTGTCCCGTGATCGCAAACGGCAACGTGGTCGATGTCACTACCGCCATCCATTATCACCAACAAACCGCCGCCGCCGGACTCATGATAGGCCGCGGCGCGATCCGTAACCCATGGTTGTTCTCACAAATCAGCGCCGCATTTGAAAATACCACCCCGTTCCAACCCACATACCGGGATCTCCTCGCCTACATTCACGAGCTTTCCGACGAACTAGCAAAAGAGGCTCAATCTTACGATGCCTTGGGTCACATCCAGCGCATGAAAAAGACCCTGATCTATATTTGCGACGGGATCGCACCAGAATTTGAACACTCGATCCGCCGCATGAAAACCCCCGAAGAATTTCACGAAATTCTCCGCACTCATCTCGATCACGACATGCTGATGCCCGATTTGCCTGCGCTTGATTCACGCATGTTTTGTGGATTCGCAGATTTGCGGTGAGGCTGTTTTTCTCTAGTAAAACAATTATTCGGTTTACATTCGCGCCCTAACAAAAAATGCTGCGCACAGCCTAGCGCGATCACATGTCCCCCCGTGTATTCAAAGTGCGTCGGAAGCACCCCTTTCTTCCGGCATTCAGCCTCATCGAGTTACTTGCAGTAATGGCGATCCTATTCATTTTGTCCGGAATCGCGGTTTTCGGAATTTCAAATTCGTCTCTGCACGCGCGTCAGAACGCTCGCGAAATCGCCAAATCTCATCTCCAGCAAGCTCGCGCTCATGCCATCGCAACGCGCGCTCTCACAGCCATGATCATTCCAATTGGAGCCAACGATCAAACAGGTCTCTGCGCGGTTTCCTTGATCGAAGTTGAAGCGATTGATGACGGCTTCATTCCCGTTATCAATAATAATGGAGATGCCACATTACTCCAGCGGTGGACAATGCTTCCGCAAAATTTTCACTTTGTTTCTAACAGCCTGATTCAATCTAAGCAACTGACGGTAGTGGATCACGAGAAAACATTAATCATTTCCCAACAGGGTCATGAGATGAAATGCCAAATGATCGTGTTTGCTTCAAATGGTCAGATTATCTACCCCCTATCTGGGGTGCCTATTTATATCGCGATTGCTCAGGTTGTTCGAAATGGGCACGCGTATCGAATCGACCAAACTTCAAACCATGGCCCCATTTTTGATCTACTTTTGGTGAATCGCCTAACAGCTAAAACCCGAAATATCGTGCCGTGAATAAAAACTCGTACAGAATATGTTTATCTAGAAAACGCGGGATGACGTTGGCCGAGGTTGTGATAGCGATTGCTATTATCTCCTTCAGTATCCCATTGATTCTCGCCGCGACCGGCGAGGCGCATCGCTCTCGTCAAGCCTCGGAAACCGACACCCGCTCCGCTTGGATGGTGCGTGATGTGCAGCGAAGAATCACCCACATGTGGTCAGAAAACACACCGCTTTACGGCCTGATACATCCCTTTCCTTTTCCTTCCGCCGATTCTCCAAATGTCACAATCGACTTAAGCTATAAGCAGGATGGAACATTGATAACCGATGACCTCGAACAAGCCGTCTATTTGGTTTCGGTTCAAGCCGAGGCCTACAATCAGAAGCCTGATCATTTCCCAACGTCTTCACTGGCGCTGGTTACAATCAAGATTCAACACCCGGCCAAATCTACTTCGAATAAGCGCACGAAGTTGACTTATCAATTTCTAAGCACACGTGATGGAATCCTATGAATAATTTATATTCATCACATCAATGGAATCGAAACGGTTTCACCTTGATTGAACTATTGGTGACGATGGCGATTTCGTCCGTGTTGCTCATCACATTGTCGGCTGTCGTCATACAAACAACCGATGGTTACGCCCTTTCACAACGCGCTGTGAATCATCTTTCTCAGGCACGCGCTTTCTTTCAAATCATCGATTCAGAGTTTTCTACTCGTTTGCCCGAAACGCCGCTCATTCATCGATCATCAATAACCGGAGCACCTCAAAGCTCAGATCAGATTACTATTGTTAGAGCGCTTCCGAACGATGAACAAAACCCAGAGTTTCCAGGCGATCTCGCAACCAGTTGCTATTACGTCGCGTTCGTCGAAGAGGCGGATCAACGAGCCATTCCAAAATTATTTCGTAAAATTCTCAATCCCACGGAAACGCAAAACTTCATTGAAGCCGGAGAGGAAGCCGAGTTTCCAGAAGTTGATCCAACTCTAGATGAGCCAGTCATCGATTTCGTGCTGAGCTTTCGTGCAACGCTGATGTATCTCAATCCAGAGACGGGAAATGACGAGCCATGGAACAAAACCATACTGACACCACCCTCTCACATTGAGCTAATCATACGCACGGTCGATGAATCGTTGTCACGACGTCTTACCGACGAAGAGGCATGGAATCGTCTTACGATTGCCCCTAAGAAAAACGATCTGCAAATGATCCGGACGGTTTCACACCGCATATCCATTGGAAAATGACGACGCGAATACATCCAACCGTTTTCAAGCATGGCATCGCGTTGCCAATGACTCTATTATCGATCGGCGCACTTCTTATGTTGTTAGTCGGCATGCTTACGATTCTCGGCCTTGAACGTAAAACAGCACGATCCTATTCCGATGCGACCCGCGCGGAACTCGCCCTAGAGAGCGGCCTCGCCAACGCTCTTGCTATCATCTCAGAAATTTCCTGCCACGACGATTCCTTGGTTTTCCGAATCGATGATCCCAACCAACCGCAACTCGCCAGCGATCAGCGACCCCTTGGTTATCGCGAACAATTCTTCACCTACGGAGCGATTTTTGAAAACGATGCTTGGCAGGCCATCCCATTGTTCAGCGCCGCTCCGCGCGAATCGCTTGGTGATCGTCAAATTGATGCGAGAGAGCTCACTGAGAAACTTTCTGCATACGCCGCTACCGCAGAGCCACTTATCTCAATCACGAAACACGATCAAAATATTCCACGCGCTCAATGGACCGAGCTTCCTACAGATCCTGAAACTCCCAACGACCAGACGATCCGCTTTGCATTTTGGATCGAAGATCTGAGTGGTAGGATTGATGCAAAACATGTTGGTAGAGAAATCCGTGACCCAGGCATCAGTACGGCCGAACTCGATCTTTCTACGATCATCTATCCACAAACTTCATCAGGAAAGACGCCGCCAGTGATTGATGAAAGACGTGACCGACTCCGCACATCTGCATCATTACGCAGCGTCTTGGATGAAACCACAGTAAGCCGGATCGAGCCATACATCGCTTATCTTCCTGTATTCACAGCGCCTAAGAAGATGATTCCTCATGGTTTCGGATACCAAGATGCCGGACAGCCGGCTCCAGATCTGAATCAACTTATTTCATCTGCCAACGTCTCGGGAATTTCCAATCACATTGTCCGTAATCTTCCGGATTTTTCAATGCGTCGCGGCGGCTTTCCAGCATCCCAGGACTATCTAAAAACCCTCGCCGCATCGATCATCGACTACGCAGATGCGGACAGCAACCCAACCGTTGGCTCCGGCTACCGTGGCATCGATTCTTATCCTTTCGTCAACGAGCTATTCGATCGATACGAATGGATCGCCAGCAGCGCTGGGAATGTGAACATCAAAGTCGAAACCTTCGTGGAGCTATGGAATCCTAGCCAGCTACCCATCAGCGGTGAAATTCGTTTCACGAATGCAAATCGCCATAAAATCAACATTCCCCCCGCTGCCGCACACGAATTTTCTGCCGTCGAGTTTCCGCCACTCAACCTCACACTCCCGCCGAATGGTTTCTTAGTCATCCCCATCGGCGAGCACGTCCATGCATTCCCCGCTGGCGCATTCATGCCGTCCCAACTCAATTTTACCGAAACCATTGAAAGCAATTTCTCCCTGAAATGGAACAATCGCGAAGTCGATTTCGCACGCGGTGGGCTGCAACGCACCTCTGGTTTATTGAGAGCGGGTTCGGGCGAACGCAAATGGAAAGGGAATGCATCTCCATCACACGATAATAGCATCGGCCAGTTCGGCGATCCTCGGGCATCCATCTACATCAACAGTCCTATCATTGCTAACAGTTACGATGCGAATAGTAATTGGGGCGGCCGTGCATTCAAACATGGTATCGCAGCGATCAAACCGACTTTGCCTTACGCGGAAGTCCGCATCAATCAATGGCCGGATAGCGGCTCTAGCACGTTGCCCGGTGTCAGACCAGTCGGCGATCAAAGACGGCCCGGCGTGACATCGATTATGAACTCAAACGGCACGCCATACGTCAGTGGCGTTTATCCAGCAAATCAACCCGAACGCGCTCCGGCGTTCATTTCAAATTCCGGACGTTATGATTCGCTGGGCGAACTGGGAAATATCTTCGACCCCGCACAATGGAGCGATGTCCACGCACGCAACTCCACAGCTAGCTCCAGAGCTGGGGGTGGATTTTCTCTCGCGATCGGCCGCCCTGAGTTTCTTGCCTTTGATAATGAAGGATTACGCGCCGCTCAACTCATCGATCTATTTTCTCTAACTCCTGAAAATCTTTCGTCACATCCTCACTCCCGCCGCATCAATATCAACACCGCTCCGCGAGAAGTGCTGAGGTGTTTGATCGCTGGCGTTTCGTTAAAAGCCGATCCATTAGCGCCTGATGTCTCACCTCGCTATGAAGAAAGTATCGGCGATCTCTTTGCGGACAGAGTGATTGCTCATCGCAATCAAAGTCCCCTACGTGGATTTTCGGATCTCAATATCTTGCGAGAAAACCCTTTAGAAACACGCGATCCAACAGATCCAGAACACACACCGTTTTTTGGAAATCCTGATTTTTTCGAACAAGTCCCGAAAGTCACCGATAACGACAATCCAAACGATCTTATTGAATGGAACGATGCGGGAAGAGAAGAACTCATGCGTAAAGTCATGGATCTTGTGACGTTCCATTCCAAAACCTTTCGAATCGTCGTAGCTGGAGAAGTGCTTACCAAATCTGGAAAGCGCCTCGCCCGTGCCACACGCGAATTTCATTTTACCGTGGAACCCGAGCGCGACGCGAACGGCCAAGCGATCCCCGACGGAAAGCCACGCATCACCAAGCATTATGAAATCTCTTTTTAAAATCTCAGCCCTGCTCGCATGGTTAATGATTCCTCTCAACGCAGATGAAACCGAGCGTTATGGATTTCTTAACGTTGTGAATCTGATTCCATCCACATCCACCTGCAAAATCAACCTCGCTGGGAAAATCCTCGTTTCAGATGGCTTGAAGTCCTCTGCAGAAACCGGATGGTTCATGGTCCCCATCGGCTCACAAGCCATTTCCATCAACCACACTGATCATAAAAAATTAAGTTCTAACATCTCAATCATCGAAGGTGCTTCCAACCTGATCGTAATCTATCTTCAATCCAGCGAGCGCCTGCAATCAGATGGAAAACCCTTTCCTCCCCAAATCCGCTTCGCCTCCATCCCAGCTTACGAATCCAAAGGCTTCGCGTTAATGGCGGTTTCTATGATTCCCAACACTAATCGATTTCAGCTCGCACGTGAAACCATCGAACTCGAATTTCTAAAATCCGCCGATATCCCGAAATGGACCGGCGGTGGATTTCACGTCCAGCACGACGGCAAAATCATCGGCGAAGTTACCCGCGGTCGCGAACGGGCTTCCTACATGCTCCTTCTCGGCACCGATCATCAAGGCAAGCATCTAACAGCCATCGTTAATGCGGATGTGCAAAAACTCCCGCCATGGATGCAAAAATAGAATCAAGCTTGAGCTTCTGCGGATCTGGCGTTTAATCGTTGGGATGAGTGGGAATAAGGACAAGACCGCGCGTTCGGGAAATACGCCACTGCAGACAAATGTGTTCGGAGCCTTAGATGCACTTAGCAATCTGCCTGCGGCACCAGAAGCAATGGCTCCAGTCATTCCTGTGAAAACATCGACGCGCGGCGAGAAAAACACCAACCGCGGCCGCGTGGATATCGTTCGCCAGACCGCGCATCGAGGCGGCAAGGGAGTGACAATCGCGAAAAACTTCATCGGTATCTCACTTGCAGAAAAACAAGAGCTTGCGAAAAAGATCCAGAAGGCTTGCGGCGTTGGAGGCACCGTGAAAGATGGTTGCATCGAAATCCAAGGCGACAAGCGAGACGAGGTGAAACGCATTCTAACAGAAGCAGGCTTCAAGCCGGTTTTTTCGGGTGGATAATCTCAACAAAACCCCACATCCCATGACTCAGCAGGAAATCCAACAATACATCGATACCGCGATCCGCTCCAAGTTTGAGGGCTACACTTCAGAGTCAGGCGAGATGATGACGAGTGAGGGCGGAGACGGGCGATTTTTTGGAAAGGTGTTCGCCACGCAATATGTGGGACTCCGCGGAAGAGAGGATATCTACCTCGTGATCGGCGAGACGGTGAAGCAGACTCAGATCATCAAATTTGGAGATACGGAGTGTATCAAACCAGGTGTAACAGAGCTGGATCTCATGCTTTATAAAGAACTAGCGATAGATCCCGATGCTGAAAAGTTGAAGGCCTAGTCCTTTAGCTCCCAGAAGAGCTTACTGTTTTCGACAACCTCCTCAAGAATTCCGATTCCCATCTCTCTTTCAAATGCTGCCGCGATATCCCCTAAGTTCGCGGGGTGATTCCATTCACCATCCAGCGGAAATTTCATCAACTCTTGCGGTGGCGCCATCTCCGGCGCATCGGTTTCCAGTAAAATGCGATTTTTCGGCAATCGCTTGAAACATTCTAACACTTTGCGTTTCCGCGCGTGTAAAAAATATCCGGAAAAAGAAAACCACGCACCACGTTTGAGCAAACGCTGCGCAACCTCGACCGATCCGCCGAAAGAATGCATGAGAAATTTTTCCGGCCATGCGTCGGCTTCATCCATCAATTGAAAAAGTTCATCCCAAGCTTTCAAGCAATGCACGGTCATCACCCGCTCCAACTCCACCGCGATTGCGACCTGCTTGGCGAACACCTCTCGCTGCACTTCCAAGCTCGGCGAACTCACCCAGCCGTCCACGCCGATTTCGCCCAAGCTTGCCCGCGAGTCCTCGATCAATAATACCTTTAGTCTTTCCTCCCAGCCCTCTTCTACCGTATCCGCAAACCACGGATGTACGCCGTAGGCAGGCCTCACAAAATTCGGAAACTCCCGCGCAATCTCCCGCACCGCCTCCCAATCGCTTTCCCGTGTCGCATTCACCACGCACCCTGAAACCCCAACCGCCTGCATTTCAGCGATCAGTTCCCCAGCCGGTTTCCCAAACCGGGGGCTCTGCAAATGATTATGAGAATCAAACAACACGGCGTGAGACTAACTGCTTTTCTTTAGCCATTCAAGCCACCCTGCGCACTTGCAAGCCGATGTAGCCGAGAAGAGCTGTTTTTGGCTAGTGGCATGCAGAGGCTCTAGCCAAATAACGATTTGGCGGGAAAGTTGGGAATTGGCTGGTCAAAGCATAGGCATTACCCAAAAAGTTCGGGCGACCATGAGTTCCTCGAAAAACCCAGAACAAGAAATCAGTCGTCTTCGTGATCTTTCACCTCAACAAGTGCGTTCCGGATTGGCGGCGTGGCTGGGGTGGCTCTTCGACGGGCTGGACATGCATCTTTACACCTTGGTGGCAACGGCGTTTGTGGCGCAGTTGATGATGACGAACGAAAGCGACCCAGATGTGCAACAAAAGGCATCGATCATCCAAGCCGCATTTTTGGTGGGCTGGGCAGTTGGCGGAGCGGTGTTCGGACGAATTGCGGATTTGATCGGCCGGAGCCGCGCGCTGGTGCTGACGATTTTGACCTATGCGTGCTTCACAGGACTTTCGTTTTTCTCGCAGGAGTGGTGGCATCTGTTGGTTTTCCGGTTTCTAGCAGCACTCGGAATCGGTGGCGAATGGGCGGTAGGAGCTTCGTTGCTCTCGGAAACATGGCCGAAAAAATGGCGCCCATGGATTGCCGCGACACTGCAAAGCGCGGTGAACTGCGGGGTGTTGTTGGCCTGTTTGGCAGGAGCCTTGCTGAAAGGTCACCCGCCGCACTGGATTTTCCTGGTAGGTGTCCTACCTGCCTTCATCACCTTGTGGATCCGCAAGGCGGTGCCTGAGACGGATGAGTGGATCGAGGCGAGAAAAGACAAGCCTGCGCCGAAGATTCGTGAGCTTTTTGGGCCGGAAGTGCGAAAGGTGACGTGGATAGTCATGCTGATTTGCGCGGTGTCACTGACAGCGCACTGGACGTTCTTGTTCTGGCAGCAAAGTTACATCCGTAATTTGCCGGAGGTGGGTGATGTGAAAGTGAATAAAGACCACGTGACGGTGATGGCTTTGTTGTGGATCATGGTTGGCTCGCTGATCGGAAATTTCATCGCAGGTGGTTTGGCTCAACTCATGGGCTATGGACGGGCGATCTCGCTGATGTTGTTCGGTTATTTTGGGATCATGTGGTTCACGTTTTCCTTTCCCCATGACCTGACGACAACTTACGTGTTGTTTACGGCAATTGGCGTGATGCAGGGTTGCTTCGGACTTTTCACCATGTGCTTACCGCCATTGTTTCCAGTGCTGTTACGAAGCACGGGCGCAGGCTTTTGTTACAATATCGGTCGTGTCTTGTCGGCAGCGGGCGTGGTGTTTTTCGGGATTTTCAACCGGGTACAGGGCGACTACGCTGGAGTATTAGTGACGGCGTCCTATTTGTTCATCCCAGCGGCGATTTTTGCACTGCTCCTACCCAAAGCGAAAGACGAAGCGTAATCGTAGATTGGATGGCTGATGCGGGTGCTCTGTGGAGCGTTCCGGATCGGTGTCAGGCAATACGCTTACGCTGAAACTGAAAGAGGCCTCCACAGCCAAAAAGATCACCTATCTCAAGGAATCCACTTGGAGCCAAGATAGGCTAATGTTGGGAGCTAAAGGAACCGCGGCTCTTACGTTTGCAGAAGTAGAAATCGGCGAGGCGAAGTAATGCCAACATTTGCTCACCCTCGATATCGCGCTGGCTGAAGTCGATGCTTGGTAATTAATGCAGCTCAGAGCGATAGGGTGGGAGGAAAACCAACGGATTTATGGCCGTTCTATGCCGCCCTAGGATATTTCGTCCGGATGATCCTCCTGAGAGGCATTCCAACACTTGCTTCCTAGCGGCTCTCGGTGTATCCAACCGCCTTCAAGCCCGTAATGGGCGTAGCCAAATTTCTCATGATCAAGTGGATTCTCCAAAAAATCGGTGGTAACAAAAACATGCGCGAGATTCGTCGCATTCGCCCCACCGTCACCCGTATTAACGAAATCGAGCAAGCCCTGCAGCGTGAGCCTGAGGAGAAACTTCGTGAAATGACCGCCAAATGGCAGGCGCATTTTGCCCGTTATCACGATCTCAATGTCCCAGCGAAACCAGTCATTGAGCGCATGTCCGCTGATGAACTCTCCGCTACCGCCAGCGATTTACAAGAACGCCTCAAAGGTCTTCGCGAAGAGTTTCCAACTCTTCCCGCCACGATCGAACCAACTCCAGAAGCCATTGATGCCGCGAAAGCCGCCTTCCACGAAATCGAACCTGAGTTCCAAAAGGCTCGCGCAAAATATTTGGAATCCATTCTTCCTGAGGCATACGCCGTCGTGAAAAACGGCGCTCGCCGCATGTGCGGTCTGGAAATCCAAGTCAATGAACACCCGATCGAATGGCAGATGGTTCACTTCGATGTGCAGCTTGTCGGCGGTATCGCTTTGCACCGCGGGATGATTGCCGAGATGCAAACCGGTGAGGGAAAAACCCTTGTTGCCACGCTTCCCGTTTTCCTCAACGCGCTCACCGGCCTCGGCGTTCACGTCATCACAGTCAACGATTACCTCGCGAAACGTGACTCAGATTGGATGGGCTCGCTGTTCCGTTTCCTCGGTCTAACAGTGGGTTGTATCCAAAACCAAATGGCACCATGGGAGAGACGCGAGCAATACGGCTTCGACATCACCTACGGAACCAACGCCGAGTTCGGCTTCGATTACCTTCGCGACAACGGCATGGCCTCCGCCAGAGACGAGCAAGTCCAACGCGGCCACTACTTCGCCATCATCGACGAGGTCGACTCCATCCTCATCGACGAAGCCCGCACACCGCTCATCATTTCCGGGCCGACCGCACAATCCACTCACCAGTTTGATAAATACAAGCCGCTCATCGAGTCGCTCGTGAAAAAACAAACCGCTCTCTGCAATGATTTCGCAGCCGAAGCCAAGAAGCTCGCCGATGCGGGCGATATGGAAGGCGCGGGTCGTTTGCTTTTCAAAATCAAACTCGGTCAACCGCGTAACCGGATGTTGATGCGTTTCATGGAAGAGCCGGAAAACCGCCGCCTCATCGAGAAAACCGAACTCTCGTTGCATCAAGACACTCGCAAAAAAGATCTCTTCGAAATCAAAGAAGAACTCTACTTCACCATCGATGAAAAAAGCAACGATGCGGACCTCATGGAAATGGGTCGTCAGTTTCTTTCTCCAGGAGATCCAGAGTCATTCACCCTTCCGGATCTTGGCACCTTGTTTGCAGATATCGATACCAACCTCGATCTAACAGAAGTACAAAAGATCGCCGCGAAAGAACAAGCGCAACAGCGCATGGACACCCAAGCGGAAAAAATCCACAACATTTCTCAACTTCTCAAAGCTTATTGCGTTTACGAAAAAGACGTCCAATACGTCGTCAAAGACGGTAAGGTCATCATCGTCGATGACAACACGGGCCGTGAAATGCCGGGTCGCCGTTGGTCGGATGGTCTCCATCAAGCAGTTGAAGCCAAAGAAAATTGTGCCATCGAAAAGGAAACACAGACCTTCGCGACGATCACGATCCAAAACTATTTCCGTCTCTACGAAAAACTCGCGGGCATGACCGGAACCGCGGAAACCGAAGCCGCAGAGTTTCACGACATCTATCGTCTCGATGTGTTGCCGATCCCGACGAATCGCCCCAACACACGCGTCGATGAAAACGATCAGGTTTTCAAAACTCGCCGTGAGAAATTCAATGCGGTGATCGAGAAAATCAAAGAAGCTAACGAAAAAGGCCAACCTGTGCTTTGCGGAACGGCTTCGGTTGAAGCATCGCAAACCCTTGCGCGGATGTTGCAACGCGCAAAAATCCCGCACTCCGTCCTCAACGCAAAGTTCCACGAACAGGAAGCGGAAATCATTTCCCAAGCCGGCCAAGCTGGTGCGGTCACAGTTTCCACCAACATGGCGGGACGCGGAACCGATATCAAACTCGGCAAGGGCGTCTCCGAAGTCGGCGGCCTGTTTGTCATCGGCACCGAGCGTTACGAATCCCGCCGCGTCGATCGCCAGCTCCGTGGCCGTTGCGCCCGCCAAGGCGATCCGGGTCGCTCGCAGTTCTTCATTTCCTTCGAGGACGACCTCATGCGTAACTTCGCCGCTGCGGATAGAATGACCTCGATGATGGAGCGCTTCGGCATGAAAGAAGGCGAAGCCCTCGAGCATTCCTGGTTGAACCGTTCCGTTGAAACCGCACAGAAACGCGTTGAGCAACGCAACTACACTTGGCGGAAACGCGTGCTGGATTTCGATGACGTCATGAACCGTCAGCGCGAAGTGGTTTACGGCTATCGCAACGAAGTGCTCTCCACAGAGACCCCGCGCGATCTCGTCACAGAAATCATCGAAGAAACCATTCCTGCGAAAGTGAATGAGTATCTCGTCGATCGCGATTACGAAGCACCGGATCACACAGAACTTCTCGGTTGGGTAAACGCAACGCTACCTATCAGCGTCACCATCGAAGAACTCGACGTCACAAAAACTCCCGAGCAAATTTCCGAATACTTGGTCAGCAAGGTCAATGAAACCTACGAGATCAAAGTTCGTAACTTGCCTTACGAAGTGCTCGATCAAGAAGAGCGCCGCATGGTTCTTGTCGCCATCGACAAACAATGGCAGGCACATCTCTACAACATGGACGCGCTCCGCGAGGGTGTCAGCCTCCGCGCGCAAGGCCAGAAAGACCCGCTCGTCGAATACAAAAACGAAGCATACGAACTTTTTGTTAGATTGATGGATTCGATCAAACAAGAAGCTCTCAGCAATCTGTTCCGCTCCGCCTCAAACCTTGCCGATTTCCTCAAACAGCTTCACAGCCAGCCGAAACAACTCCAGAGCAGCGAGACTCAACTCACCCAGAACAACATGGCGATCAGCGGTAGCTCGGAAAATATCGATCCCTCACAGGTCGATTCATCCGGCAGTGGCGAACTCAAGCTCAACCTTCCAAAACGCAAGCCCACCTTCGCCATCGAAACCACCGGCCGCAACGCCCCATGCCCCTGCGGCTCCGGGAAGAAGTTTAAACAGTGCTGTGGAAAAACGACGTAAGGAGATTTTCTAAGTTATAAATCGGTTTTCGGAGGAGAAAACCGCACCCTGCGCGGGCGGAGCGGAGCGTAGTCAATGCTGCGGAAAGTGAGTGCTGGCGAACTTTCCAAGTTGTGAATCGGTTTTCGGAGGAGAAAACCGCACCCTGCACGGACGGGGCGGAGCGTAGTCAATGCTGTGGAAAAACGACGTAAGGAGATTTTCTAAGTTATGAATCGGTTTTATCGGTTCGCCTAAGCCTCAAAGCGATTGGAAACCTCTGCCCAGTTGACGATGTTCCACCATGCGCCGACGTAATCGGGGCGGCGGTTTTGGTAGTGGAGGTAGTAGGCGTGTTCCCAGACATCGAGGCCGAGGATGGGTTTGCCTAGATCGGCGTCGGGTACGATGCCTTTCATGAGTGGGTTGTCTTGGTTGGGAGTGCTGGTGATTTTGAGTTTGCCGTCTTGCAAGATCAGCCATGCCCAGCCTGAGCCGAAACGTTTAGCCGCGGCCTCACCGAAAGCTTTTTTGAAAGCGTCCATCGAGCCGAAAGTTGAGACGATGGCGGCGCTGAGTTTCTCGGATGGCGCGCCGGATTTGTCCGCGGGTGTGAGAGTTTCCCAGAAAAACGAATGGTTCCAGTGACCGCCGCCGTGGTTTCTTAAAGCAGTGCGTATGGGCCCATCGGCTATGCTCGTGAGGTTGGCGACATAATGAGTCCACGGTAGGCTCTCTTGTTGTGGCATGGTTTGGAGTGCCTCAGTAAGTCCCTTGATGTAGGCTGCGTGGTGCTTGCTGTGATGAATTTCCATTGTGCGCGCATCGATGTGTGGTTCGAGGGCATCATAGGCGTAAGGTAGTTTTGGCAAAACGGGTGCGGCAACATCGGCGGCCGCGGCACGTTGAGGCAGAAGAGCGGCACCAGCGGCGAGCGTGCTGAGTTGGACAAAACGGCGGCGGTTGAGAGGGCTCGGTAGGTTCATGATCTCCTTTACTAAGATAGGTGAGGGAAAGTTCAACTGTTAAGAGGGCGGAAAAAACCTTTGGCAAGTGGCGTTGGGTGTTTCACGCTTTCCACTCAATCCATGAAACATCGGCAACTCATTCTATTCTCGTTACTTTTGATTGGCGTCTTGGTCACGATCTCTAAGCTCGCACCGAAAAAAACTGTGGAAACGGCCATTTTACCACCCATCGAGTTACGTAGCGACGGCGCAGTTAATCCACTCGGAGCATCGCCACAGCCGCTGCTGACCTGGCAAGTTTCCAGCGCCAAGCGCGGGGAAAAACCGCTCGCATGGCAAGTTCGCGTTGCTTTGAGCGAAGAGTCGCTCGCGAAAGATTCCGCTGATCTCTGGGATTCAGGAAGAATCGCTGTCGGAGAAATGCCGGACTTGCGTTACGAGGGCAAAGCCCTGAAAGCCGGATCGCGTGCGCATTGGCAGGTGCGCTGGTGGAGTGCAGGAAAAAATCCTTCGCCATGGAGTGAGATCGCGACATGGGAAGTTGCTCCAGCCGTCGTGGCTGACTGGCAGGGCGCGCGTTGGATGGACGATGGAAAACCCATGCCGACCGAAGACGCAGATTTTTACAAACCCGATCCCGCCCCCTTGATGCGACATGAGTTCACCGTTTCCAAACCCATCGTAAGAGCCCGCCTGCACTTCGCTGGTCTCGGTCTCGGCTTGGCGAACGTGAACGGCAGCGCTGTTTCCGATCAAGTGTTCGATCCGGCATGGACTGATTTTGATAAACGTATTTTATTCCGCACTCATGATGTCACAGAGCAACTCAACGAAGGCAAAAACTGCCTCGCGCTCATGCTTGGTAATGGTTGGTATAATCCGCTTCCGCTGAGGATGTGGAGCCACCGCAATATCCGCCAATCCATTCCGACGGGTCGGCCCCGCGCGATTGCGTTGTTAGTCATCGATCATCCAGATGGCACATCTACCACTGTGAAAAGCGGCGAGGGCTGGAAGATGGCGGCCGGCCCGACGGTTCGAAACAGCATCTATCTAGGCGAAGAACGCGATGCGAGACTTGATCCAGCGGGTTGGGATTTTCCTGAATTTGACGATGCGAGTTGGCAATCCGTCAACCTGACCGATCACCCGTTGGAGCCGCTAATGCCTTTGAAGATGCAACCTGTTAGAATACAAGAGCCCATCACAGCAAAAGCAATCACCACGCCGCAGCCGGGAATTCACATCGTCGATTTCGGCGTGAATTTCACGGGTGTTCCTGAAATCAAACTCAACGTTCCAGAGGGAACGAAAATCACTTTCCGTTTCGGTGAGTTGCTTAACGCAGACGGCACACTCAATTTCTTGACCAGTACCGCCGGGCAGATCAAAGGGATGAAGGATGGTCCAGACGGAACCAAAGTTCCGAAAGGAGGACCCGGCGCGCCGGAGTTCGCTTGGCAGCAAGATGTTTACATCGCACACGGCAAAAGCGCGGAAATCTTTGTGCCACGTTTCACCTTCCATGGCTTTCGCTACATGGAAATCAGCGGGCTACTGCTAACGCCGAAAACAGAGGATTTCCGCGCGTTTCCTTTGCATACCGATGTGCCAAATGCCGGTTCTTTTTCCTGCTCGAATGAAGATTTCAACCGTATCCAAGAAATCACTCGGCGCACGTTTCTTTCTAACATCATGACCGTGCAATCCGATTGCCCGCACCGCGAACGTTTTGGTTACGGCGGTGACATCGTCGCAACCAGCGAGGCGTTCATGATGAATTTCGACATGGCCGGATTCTACGCGAAAACCGTTCGCGACTGGGGCGATGCGGTGCGACCGGATGGTCGTCTCACCGATACCGCGCCATTCGTAGGCATCGATTACTGCGGAGTTGGCTGGGCGATGGTGCATCCGCTTTTGTTAGAGCAACTTTACCGATATTACGGCGATCGTAGTTTGCTAGAAGAGCAACTTCCTGTCGCGCTGCGTTGGATCGATGTCGTGGCTGCGGCGAGGCAAGACGGCTTGGTGGTGAAGGGGCTGGGCGATCATGAAGCACTTATTCCCGCACGCGGCCCTGAACATCTTACTCCGATGTTTATTGATAGTGCGCGCCGGATCGCAAGGCTTGCTCGTATCGTCGGAAATGAAACAGACGCCGCGCGCCTTGATCAAATGGCTAATGAATCCGCAACCGCATGGGCGAAAGCGTTTCTCGATCCGGCAACTGGAAAAGTGGCGGATGGTGCACAATCCACTCAAGGTTTCGCGCTGGGTTTTGGTGCGGTGCCAGAGGAATCCCGCAAAGCGGTGTTTGATCAGCTCGTCGCCAATCTAACAGCCACGGAAGACAGTCCGCGCCTGACCACAGGCATTTACGGCACATGGATCATGCTCGAACAACTTTCGAAACATGGCCGCAGCGATCTCGCTTACGGCCTCGCAAATCGCGAGACGTTTCCCTCATGGAAATGGATGTTGAAAAATGGAGCGACCACGCTCTGGGAACATTGGGAACAAGAGGAAAGCACCTACTCGCACAACCACCCGATGTTTGGCTCAATATCGACCTGGTATTTCCGCTGGCTCGGTGGGATCCAATGCGCCGATGACGCGGTCGCTTTCAATCGCATTATGCTGCG
Organism: Akkermansiaceae bacterium; assembly: GCA_031374665.1. Classification (GTDB taxonomy): domain Bacteria; phylum Verrucomicrobiota; class Verrucomicrobiia; order Verrucomicrobiales; family Akkermansiaceae; genus Luteolibacter. Next base: position 56,749 of record JANMGO010000070.1, read on the forward strand.
CCCGCAAATCCAGCCGGGCCTGGATTGGGTGAAGTCTTCGCATCAATCCATCCGTGGTGAAATCGTTTCCAACTGGTCGGTGAATGGCAATGAGCGCGTTTTCGAATTTGTCATTCCAGTAGGTGTAACCGCCATCGCTGAGCTACCCGCAAGGGCTGGCGAAGTTCTAACCGAAGTTGGCAAGCCTCTGAGTGAATCGCCAGAGATCAAGCCCTTGGAAAGCACGCCAAGCGTCCACCGCATGGAACTCGGCAGCGGCACGTATCGTTTTGAAACGAACCTGGAATAATTAAGCGATTTCCCACTGATAAGATGAGCTGGAGATCAGCTCATTTCCACTTGGGGTCACGTGGATCATGTCTTCAATGCGCACGCCGCCGAGGCCTTTGTAGTAAAGACCTGGCTCAACGGTGACCGCCATGCCGGCTTTGAATTTCCATTCCGCCGTCGCGCGCATGAAGGGTGCCTCATGCACTTCAAGGCCGATGTTGTGGCCAAGGCCATGGAAAAACCCATAGGGCTCCGCGCAATCTCTCGCCGTCTTGTAACCTTCTTTATCAAAAAATGCCTGAATGGCGTTATGGACTTTTCCACCCGAAATACCGGGTTTGATCATTTCCAAACCCAAGCTGTGTGCTTTTTTCACCGTGCGAACGAGCTTCTTCTGCGCATCGCTCGCTTTACCTTTAAGAAAGGTGCGGGTCATATCGCCCCAGTAACCATCGGAAGGACGACGTGGGAAAATATCGACGACGATGAGTTCGTTCGGACGGATAGGCCCAGAGCCGCCGTTGTGACAATCACATGCTTGATCGCCGCCAGCCGCAATGGTGTGCAGGGCGATCGCGTCTTTTTCCATAGCCGCAATGCTGATCAGCTCGCGGAGGCGCTCGGATGTTAGCACGCGACCTTGGTAGATAAGTGTATCGCCTTTAATTTTCGATTCAGCGAGTGCTTTTCTAACAACTTTAAAACCTGCCGCGCTCGCTGCGTTGCCCTTGCGAAGGGCTTCGATTTCGATTGCGGATTTCACCATTCTTTCTGGGAAAAGTTCGCCATCTTGTTCAGGAGAGATTTTTAGTCCAGCAGCTTGAAGCTCAAAAGCCAATCCAGCCGGAAAGCGCGAACCAACACGGAATTCTTTGATTCCATAGGACTTGGCGATTTGAAGCACCTGTTGCGAGATGGTGGTTTTGCGGTAATCAGAAACTTTGAAAAGCTTAGCAGCGCCAACTTGGATTTCATTGAGGAGCAATACTTCGTCGAAGTCTGATTCTGCCAGCATCCGCTGATACTCCATGCTGTGGGAAACGCCGATTTTTTTGCCGCCAAAAGAAAACGCGAGATAGGGATCAAATGCAGAGAAGCGGCTGAAATATAACATGTCCGGGTCATGCGCATCCGCGTGAAAAAGGATGGGTGGTTTTGCGGATGCAATTTTTTTAGCAGTGGCTTTGGGCATATCTAAAATGTTAGAGGGAATAATATAGGCTTATGGGAGGGGGCTGCTTAGTGTTTTGAGACTGCTGAGATAGGAATAGACGTAGAGGCTATTTCAGAAGATCGACCATGGCTTTGCCCATGGCCTCTCCGACGTTCATGTAGGTTTCAGCATTGCCGCCGTAATGGCCGTTGCCGCTGCCACCCATCGACAGGGGGTTGGAATAGACGGTGGTCACGTTGCCCTTGAACTCGGGGTATTTGCCATCCTTGCCATCGACGGCCATATGGGCATCGAAGACCGGGTTGCCGCAGCCCTTGGTGTGTTCCCCGAGGGTGGCGAGTACGAACTTTGCGTTCGGTGCATTGAAATCCTCGCGCAGTGCTTTGATAAAAAGAACGAGATTGTTTTCGTATGCCGCTGACCAGTCCGGGTTGCCGCAATCCTTCTCGCCTTGCCAGAAGAAAAATCCCGCGACTTCGTATTTCGTAGCATCAGGATAGTAGGTTTTGAGATCGGCTAGAACATCTTGAGCGGCATTGACGTCGCCGTCGTATTGGAGGCCTGCATACCAATCTGTTTTTGGATTTACCAACGCCTTCGGCTTTCTCGGTTTTTCGCCGGTGCCGGCATAGCCTGGGGCGTTCGGAGGCAATAAATCCCAACTCAGGGCGCGGTTGCCTATGCAACTCTTGAGGATCATGACAGGCGCGTCGATGGCATTTCCGAGCGCGTGGCCGAGGCCAAACTCCGGCCCGATGGTGCCTCCGGTGATGGTCATCCATTCGTTATTGAACGGCTTCCACGGTAGCGCCCCGGTGAACATGACGCGCACGTTGCGCACATCCTGGCGAACGACCCAGTTGCCCGCCTCATCCAAGAGGTAGGGATATTTTTTCTCCTGCTTCACCGACGTCTCCAGGCCGGCCGTTTTGCCCGCGCCGACCATGTTCGATTGCCCCAACAGGATGAAAACTTGGACCGGCTTGGTCATATCTGCCGGTTTGCCATCGGGTTTGGAAATCTCTCCGGCAGGCGCTTTTGCCACGCCGCTCCCACTTCCGCCAGAGGATGATGGCGTGCTGACGGAGGCCTCAGGTTTCACCTTACCTTGTTCTTTCAGAAACTCGATATCCGCAGCAGACAGGATCTCTTTCTTGAAGTTGAGTTTTTTGCCATTTGTCAGAGTCACGCTGACTGCGCCGCTTTCCGCATCATAGGATACCAGCTCGCCATCAAATGTTTTGCTGCCATCTGAACTGGTCCATGTTCTTGCATAAGCGAATCCAGAAAAGACAAATAACCCTGCCAGTAGTGCAGGTGTGAAAGAGCGACGTGTAGATTTCAAAATTAATGTGCGCATCGTGATACAGGGTTGGATTTAAACTAGATCGTTGAGCTTTACGTGACGTGCCAAAGTTCACGCGAAGAACCCCGAATGTCTTCAGAGCAACATGAGAGCTGGGTTCTCGATGAGTTTTTTGACTTCAGCGAGGAAAGAAGCAGCAACTGCGCCATCGACCACACGGTGATCTGCCGAGATTCCGATGTTCATGCGCAAACCGACTGCGAGCTGGCCGTTTTTGACGACGGGTTTTTGGATCGCTGCGCCGACTGAAAGGATGACTGCTTGCGGTGGATTGACGATGGCGTCGAAGGAATCGATGCCCCATGCGCCGAGGTTGGAAACCGTGATGGTGCCGCCGTCGAATTCATCGGGCTTGAGCTTTTTATCTTTGGCGCGGACGGCGAAGTCTTTCACCGCACGGGAAATCGCGAGCAAGGATTTCGACTCCGCTTCTTTAATGACCGGAGTGACCAAGCCATCTTCCACGGCAATCGCGACCGAGAGGCCGACGTGTTTGAATTTCACGATGTGATCCCCAGCAAATGAGGCGTTAACAGCCGGCACGGCTTCGGCGGCATTGATGGTCGCTTTGAGGATGAAATCGTTGACCGAATACTTGTTGCCGTGGGTTTTCTCGGCTTGTTCGTTGACCTGTTTGCGCATCGCCATCAAAGGCTCGGCGTCGACTTCCATGTGCAGGTAGAAATGCGGGATCGTAGTTTTCGAGGTCAACAATCGCGATGCGATGATTTTGCGCATGGAGGAAAGCTCGATACGCTCGTCGCCTTCTTTCGCGGTCGGCAGAATCGCTTGTGGAGCGGCGGCTGGAGCGGAAACGGGTGCAGAAGGTGCGGTGGCGCGGGCTTTGACGGCCTCGGTGAGTTTGGCGGCAGCGGATGCGGCTTTCGATGGGGTTTTGCCTGATTTCTCAACATCCTCGCGGACGATACGACCGCCCGGGCCGGTGCCGGAAACGTTTGTGATGTCGACGCCCATTTCGGCTGCGACTTTACGGGCGAGGGGAGAGGCTTTTACCCGATCGCCATCACTGCAAGATGGTGTCGAACAAGCTGCGGCTGGTTGAGAGGAAACGGCTGGCGAAATTGGAGCGGCTACCAAAGGAGTGGCGCTGGCTGGAGCGGCGAAATCCTGATTGTTATTGCCATCAAGCACCGCGAGGACGGATCCGATCACAGCTTTCTCGCCTTCTTGCACCAAGATTTCTGTCAGGGTGCCTTCGTCGAAGGCCTCCATTTCCATGGTCGCCTTGTCAGTTTCGACTTCGGCCAGGACATCGCCAATTTCGACAAAATCGCCGACTTTTTTGTGCCATTTGATAAGGGTGCCTTCGGTCATGGTGTCCGAGAGCTTGGGCATTTCAATTTTTGCTGACATGTGATTTAGGAAAGGAGTGCTAGGCGCGTAGGATGCTAGTTGCGCCAAGTATTTCCAGCCCTTTTTGCGATATGTGGAAACAAAGAAGCGCGGAGGGCATCTGCCACTCCGCGCTTGATTGAAAAATGAGGTTAAACTGAGGCTTATTCAGCCAGTTTTTTCATCGTTGGGATGAGTCCGATATGCGGACTGCCGGTTGGTCCTTGAGTGGTTGCCATCTTGATGGTGCTTTCTGAAGTGGTGCCGCAGCAATCCTTTTTAGGGCAGTAGTAACGTGTGCACCGTTGGCAGGGAATACGGACTTTCCGAGTTACTGTTTTGTAGCGCGGGACTTGTTTCTCAACGATTTGAACCATGCCGCCTTTGCCTCCGGTGTGGATTTCTTCGGTGACGGTGTCAACATGACAGGTTTTTACTTGGTGAGTCTCGGTGCGATAGCCGGCGGATTGACTGCCAATCCCAAACATGGAACAGCATGAGGAAAAGCCGAGTGAAATGGCGACTAAAGTCAGGAGGCTGAGGAATTTTTTCATGAAATGAATGAAGTTGAATTTCGATTAGAATAAGCAGCAGCAAGATGCGAGAGCAAGCGAGGCGATAGCCACAATGGCGAATGTATAAATACGGCTGAACATAATGAGAGCTTATGAAACCGCTCCTACTTGGCAACAGTAATTTATCGAGCAATCGCTACATATCCCATGATACAGGCTGGACGCGGCTGGTAGCTTGCGACATTTTTCGAAAACAATGACGGATGCCGAATGGATACAGATCGCCTTGCAAGAGGCGCGCAAGGGAGTGGGGAAAACCGCTCCTAATCCTCCTGTCGGCGCGGTGATCGTGAAAAACGGCGAGCTGCTAGGTCGTGGCTGGCACCGCAAAGCGGGTATGCCGCATGCCGAGGTCGAAGCGATACGCGCTGCCACCGCAGCCCACGGCGCTGATGCACTCAATGGTGCCACCGCATATATCACGCTTGAACCTTGCTCGACGGTTGGCCGCACTCCCGCCTGCACTTCCGGGTTAATCGAAGCGGGGATTTCACGAGTCGTTTACGCCTGCCAAGATCCAAATCCGCATCACGCAGGTGTCGCCGATGACATGCTGCGCCAAGCTGGAATCGAGGTTGTGTCCGGTATACTACAAGATTCGTGCGAAGAAATTCTCCGGCCATTTTTCAAAGTTCAACGCACCGGCCTGCCATGGGTAATCTGGAAATGCGCGATGTCACTCGATGGAAAAATCACTCGTCCCCCTGGCGAAGGCCAATGGCTGAGCGGCGAAGCCTCTCGCGAAGATGTGCAAAAACTCCGTAGCGAGGTCGATGCAATTCTAACCAGTGGCGAAACAGTGCGACGCGATTTGCCCTCGCTGACGATACGCATTCCTGAGTCGTTAGAAGGCCGCGAGCAACCTTGGCGAATCGTCTGCACCAACCATCCCGATACCTTGCCAGCCGATGCCCCGCTTTTCTGTGATGACTCGAAACACCGGACATTGGTGAAATCGCCGGAAAACTTGGAAACTCTACTGAAAGAACTCGTCCGCGAGCAAGGCGTGCTTTCCGTCATGATCGAAGCCGGTGGAAAATTCTCCGCCGCCATGTTGCGCGCGGGTTTGGTTGATGAAGCGGTCATTTACTACGCGCCGATTCTCTGCGGCGATACCATTCCTGCCCTCGCGAGTGAAGGATTTGCTCATTCCTTGAAGATGGAAAAAATCCATTGGGAAACATTCGGGGACGATCTCAAGTTGCGCGGGTTGTTAGTCAAATGAGCGCGATCAAGAAACCTTTTTTCGAAATCCGAAACGCCAATGTCTGGCGCGGCGATGTGCTTGCGCTGCGCGATCTGAGCTTATCTCTAACAGCAAACGAAAACGTCGCCATTCTCGGCGCGAACGGCGCAGGGAAAAGCACTTTGCTCAAGCTCATGACCGGCGAGCTGCGCGCGGAAGCGAGAACTAACAGCTCATGCGAACTTTTCGGTGAAGAGCTCTGGTGCCTGGAAGAGTTGCGGCATCGTATCGGCATCGTCATGCCGGAAGAGATCAGTCGCTTCGATGACGATGAAATCGCTGGCGATGTGGTGTTATCGGTGTTCCGCGGCGCGTACGGCCGCACCCGAGAGATGCGTTTCCGCTCGAGCGAAAAACAACGCGCTCACGACGCGATGGTCGCCACCGGCGTGGCCGATCTAAAACAACGCTTTTTCGGCCAACTTTCCTCGGGCGAGAAACGTCGTTTTCTAATCGCCAGATCCATGGTGCACGCACCCGAAATTTTAGTGTTGGATGAACCCTCGACCGCACTCGATTTCGCCGCGCGGTTGACGATGTTGCAGCAGTTGCGCGAGATGACGAAAACCACAAAAAGCATCGTGCTAGTCACGCATGATCCCTCGGAAATTTTTCCAGAAATCGATCGCCTCATTCTCCTGAAAGACGGCCGCATCATCGCTGATGGCCCGAAACGCAAAATCCTCACCTCAGCCATCCTCAGTGAATTTTACGGCATTACCATCAAACTAAGCTGGAGCCACGGCTGGCCAGTGGTGAGCACGGTGTAGATGGCAGACGCGAAAAAGAATGCGCTTGATTTAGTTGCTCATAAGAACATATCTAGATTCGTATGAGTGATTCTGCAGGGAGCGCTCCTATCTAAGATTCGCTTGGCAAAGGTGCTTTCTCTGCATTAAGCCCGCGCGCGATGTTTTCCCAAGAACCTATTGAGTGGCCTGACAAAATTGAAATTCTCATCGATGAATTGGACAGTGAATCGATCTCGCGCGAGCTGAGTCGTGAAGAGCGGGCGTTAATCGATGTGTATGAAACCGTGCCGATTCTTGAGAGTCGGGACTGCCTGCATGAATTCTGGCAATCCAGTATTGATCACCAACGCGTGATCAGTTCTTTCGAGCTGATCGGTGCGTCAACGATCGTCGATGCATTGAATGCGAGTCGATGGTGCCAGACCCGCAAACAAGACCGCGAAGACTACAGTGAAACTGAATCCGATTATCTCGCGACCATCGAAGAAGAACTCCCCGCGGGTATGGACGAACTCGTCGACTTGGTGCTGGAGTTCGTTGCGGATGAGTTGGGGTAAGGAAGTGGCAAGTGATCAGTGATCAGTGTATAGTGATTGAAAACCAGAACCCATTTTTCCATCGACGACACTCTGAGATTTTGGCAGTTTGCTAGCTTATGAATCCTTTCCAGAATTCCGATCATTCGCATCTAACATCTCGTCGTTCGTTTCTTCAGAAGGCCGGTCTTGCGGCGGGAGCGATTGGAGCTAGCGGAATCATTCCTTGTTATGCAGATGGGAAACCGAAAACGAAACCGACTTCTGACACGCTCGTCAAAACTCTCTACGATAGTCTGAGCGAAGAGCAGAAAGCAAAGATCTGTTTTGCTTACGACAACAAGCTACGCCTTGAGGTCGATAACAACTGGCACATCACCAAGACCTTGGTGAAAGATTTCACCAAAGACCAGCAGGCGATGATTTCCGAAATTTTCATGGGTCTTCACAGCGAGGAATACGCCCAGAAAGTTTATGATCAGGTGGTTTCAGACAGTGGGAAAGATGGCTTCGATGGCGGATCATCGATCGCGATCTTCGGAGAACCTGGAACGGGTAAAATTGAATTTGTTCTAACAGGACGTCACTGCACCCGCCGTTGCGATGGGGACTCGATGGAAGGCGCGGCGTTTGCTGGTCCGATCTTTTACGGTCATGCTGCGAAAGGTTTTCGAGAAGGACCGAAGCATGAAGGAAATGCTTATTGGTATCAGGCGGTGAGAGCGAACGAAGTTTATCAGATGCTTGATGGCAAACAGCGTGAGATTGCCTTGCTCAACGAGAGTCGTGGTGAAAACGGACTCGAGACAGTTTCTCTAACAGGAAAGAAAGAAGGTCTTGCTGGGATTCGCGTTGCTGATCTCACTCATGATCAAAAAGACCACCTGAAAAAAGTCGTTGGAGATATTCTCGCGCCATTCCGCAAAGCGGATGCTGATGAGGCGATGAAGCACATCGAGGCCGGCGGGATGGACAACCTTCATCTCTCTTTCTACAAAGGCGAGAACATCGGTGACGATGAAGTCTGGGACGTCTGGCAGATTGAAGGGCCTAACATGGTCTCCTATTTCCGCGGCAAACCTCACGTCCATGCTTGGCTGCACATACGCGAGCCGCAGAAAGCCTAACTATTTCTTTTTCGGCACGGGATCGTAGCCATGCGTGCCCCATGGGTGGCAGCGTAGAAGACGTTTAAGCGTTAGCCATGAACCTTTGAGCGGGCCGTGTAATTTCAGCGCCTCGATGCCGTAATGGCTGCACGTTGGATCGTGCCGGCACATGCCGTTTCCACCGCTAAAAAACCTCAGCCATGGCGAGATGCCTAGCTGATAGAAGCGGATGAAAAGGATGAAAAGCTTGGACACGATGAACGGTTGAAAAAAGGTGAGTTTATACGTTTAGCTCGCGTCCCAAAGCGGTTTATTAAGAAATTGGGAAAGTGTTTGAGCATCGGTGCGCAGAGCGTTTTGATTGCCGTGGTCGACGACGTTGACGCGTGAGCCATCGTCGAGCACGAGGTTGAGTTCGTAGCTGTAATAAGACTTTTTGTCACTTTTGCACAGTTCGGCGATGATTTGCAGAGCGTGCACGCGCTTGAGTTCGGCGTAGCGTTTCAATTTAGACTTATCCATCATCAGCTCTGGTTTTTTACGGCTTCTACAAAAGTATCCGTGGCCAAGATCAAATACTGTCGGGGTGCAACCGGAGTAAAACATCCCTGCTCCAACCGCGGCGAATAGGAGGCCCATAGCAATCGGTATGTAGACTTCCTTACTATCCGGCTGTTTAGAAATAAATAAAGTTGCGAGAACTAGACCGAAAACCACGAAAACCCCGGCAAAAATTTTCATCGCAGTGGAAGCGCGGAACTCCATCCGTTGCTCGTTCACCTGATGCAATCCCGCCGATTTGAAATTGCTGCCGCCACCTGCTAACGGGAGCCATGAGGTTTTCATCGCAATGGGGTCTTGGAAAATGGATGCGTCGAACTGCGGCCGCTCTGACTGTCCAGTGAGTTGGGATATGATATTCTTAAGCATGCCAAAAGACACCAATTCGATAGCGATTGGTCAATCATCCAACCCATTATTGCTAGTGAATCTGCTTTTCTGGTCGAGAAAGCGTATTGCCAAGCCGCCGCTGATGGGTGGAAATACGCCAGCGCATGGATGATAACCAGAACGACGAAGAAGAATTAAAACCGCAGACGGCAGAACCGCGAAAGCGTATCTGGGTTCGGGATTTCTTCGCATGGGCACTGGCTGCGCGCCACTCCCGTCAGATGGCGAAACGTTCGGAAAGCCAAGTGGGTGCGTTGGTCGATGCGTTCGCCGCATTTGCCACATTGGATGATGTGCTGAGCGCGGTTGAAGCGGATCTCATTCTCGACATGTTGCGCAGCGCGTTTCCAGATGTGGATCACGCATGGTTGGCACGTCGTCTCCGCCGCGCAGTTCGCAGCCCACAACCTTTGCAAGGTCTCGCTAGCGAGCTACGTCAGAGCCTTGATGAGACGGATAAAATCGCCCTCGGCCTGCAACTTTTCACTTTGGTGGATGCCTCCGGGCGCTCTGAGCGGAGCCGTGCGAGTTATGAAGTTTTCATGCGTCGTCTGGGCAGGCCGGAAGTTGGTTCCGCGATCGTGCGTGAAATGCATGGGAGCGATGAGCCGCTTGAGAGTGGCGATACGTTGCCGTTTGAACGTCTCATCTTCGGTGGTGAAAACGCCGATGTCGCGTTGCCCCCAGCAGCCGTGGATCATGAGTTCAGACTTTATCGTGCCGGCAATCTCATCTTACTGCGCAACACCGGAGCGAATGCTTTGTGGGTTCGCGGAAAATCGCTGCCACCCGGTGCGTTCCTGCGCATACGGGAGCGCCTAGAGTTGGGGATACCGGGCTGGACGATCGGTTACGATGGTCTGCGTTTCTTTCTCGATACCGGTAAAATGGAAACCCGCCCTGCGATTTACCTCGCAGCGGGCGATGGCGGCATCATCGCTGAGCGAACGCGCTCACGCAGCAGTGAAATTTGCGTGCGTTTCGGGCTTCAGGCAGAAGTCGAAGTGCTTGCTGAAACGGAGTTACAGGTAGGCACTCACGGTGTTTTACAGAAAGGTAAAATCGTCAATTGCCTCTATCACGAGCGCATTGGCAGCGACAATGGTTTCAGTCTGACTATTAACGATCTCCGTAAACGGGCTCTGCAGTCTGGTAGACGCTTCCGCTTAGTAGCTGAGCGCCAAGAATATCTCGTTTCTAACGACGCCACAACGCTCAGCCGTGGAGATCTTTTGCTCGGCGGTAAACTCGCGCCACGCACCGTGCTTTTCATCCGCTTCGCTGGTGATGGAGCGACGGGCGAACTCGAAATTCGTGAAGCCAATGGCCCTATCCTAGTCGATGGTTTTCCTGTCCGACAATCCGCCAGCTTGCGCGATGGATCGCTGATTCGTCTCTCCGGCAGCCAAGCCGTGCGTTGCCGTTTCTCTGAAGGGTTTCTCGATGAGGAAAGAACGCAGATCGAATCACTCGATGTTGAAGGCTTGGTGCACGATTTCGGAAAAGATTCCCGCGCGCTCGATCAGATCAATTTCTCGGTTCAGCGCGGTGAAATGCTTTGCATCATCGGTCCCAGTGGTAGCGGAAAAAGCACCTTGCTAGCTGCGCTTTCTGGTCAACGCAGGCCGACTCGTGGCAAGGTGAAACTCAACGGACTTTCTCTGTACGATCATCGTGAAAGCTTAGTTCCTTTCGTCGCGCACATGCCGCAGGAAGAAGCGCTTAATCCGCAGCTCACCGTTCGCGAGCACCTTCGCCACGCCTTGATGATACGCCGTCCGGGTCTAGCAAGGACTGAACATGGACGGCGCGTCGATAGCATGTTGGCGGAACTTGGCCTGCAAGGAATCGCTCACCGCAGGGTCGGCTCTCCTGGCGAGAAAACCATTTCCGGAGGTGAGCGCAGCAGGCTCAATCTAGGCATCGACCTCGGTAGTCGTGCTGAGCTTTTCCTTTTCGATGAGCCCATCTCTGGTTTGTCGTCGAAAGATTCCGAGCATGTGGCAGAAACTCTTCGCGCACTTGCCAGAGAAAAAATCGTTATCGCCTCGCTCCATCGTCCGGGTGCCAGTGTGCTGCGATTGTTTGATAAAGTTTTGCTGTTAGATAACGGCGGCAAAGTTGCGTATTTCGGAACCCCTACGCAAATGGTCGCGTATTTCCGGGAAGCCTGTGTGGAGCACGGCGTTTCACATCCTTCTCTAGTTGCTAAAACTCCGCTCGGTGCGGACTTCGTTTTCGATATTTTGGAAACTCCGTTGAGTGCGATTGGTGACGCCGGAAACACCGGCGGAGCGCGCCGCTTTTCTCCTAACTTCTGGCAAGAACGTTTCGAGAGTTTGTCGCTTCTAACATCTCTTCAAGGGGACTCCGTTTTACCTACGCATTTGGGTGAGATGCGCTCTCAAGAGCGGCTGCCTGTTCCACCGACCCCGCCTCGCCGTTGGCGCGCGGTGTTGCGGGTGTTTTTCACGCAATTTCAACGTTCATTCATCTCGAAACTTCGGAATCGAGGCACGCTTTACAGTACATTTTTAGAGGCTCCCATTCTCGCTGCGTTGATCGCCATCACCCTGCGCTCATCGCCCTCGGGTCCTTACCAGTTTTCTACAGCGCTTCATATTCCCGCCTATCTTTTCCTCAGCGTTACCGTCGCGATGTTTCTCGGATTGACCAACTCCGCTACGGAAATTTTGCGTGATCGCGCGGTGCTACGCCGCGAGCGCAACTGCCATCCCGGTGGACTATCATACGTCATCTCTAAATTTCTCGCCCTCGGAATCGTCGCCGCCGTGCAATGTTACTTCTACTTAGTCGTCGGCAATCACTTTCTAGAAATTGAAGGCGTGCTGCTTTATCACTGGATTTGGATGACTCTCACTGCTCTCACCGGCACCGGCATGGCGTTGTTAGTTTCATCCCTCGTAAGTACTGAACGCGCTGCTCTAACAGCCGTTCCGCTTCTACTTGTTCCACAAATGCTGCTCGCTGGCGCACTCGTTCCTTACAAGGAAATGAATCGCGGCTTGTTCGAAGACGTCAAAACCGAACGCGAAAACGGCGGGGTTCCTGTCCCTGCGAAAATCATGCCGCTGCGCTATGCCTTCGAGGGCATGCTCATCGGACAAGCGACCCGTAATCCGTTCGAAATCGAACGCATCCGCTTGCAGCGGAAAATCGACCGTTTCCGTGACAAACAGCAAGAACCGTCTCCCGAAGAAATCGAAAACTTCGAGATGACAAAAGAAGGACTCCGCCGCCTGCTAGCTTCCGGTGCGCGTAATACCAAAGAAGGCCAAGAACTCGTCTCCAGGATTCGCCGCATGGTCAACACCGGAACCCCCATCGAAGTCTCCACGATGAAAGTTTGGCCAAAAGGTGATGACGTCCGCCCCACCTACAAATGGTTTGTGAACGATAGAATCGAACTCCTCGTCCGCGAGGCAGAAACCTTTCGCAACGACTACCGCAACAAAGATCCCCGCCACGTTTTTCTCGCTCTCGATAAGCCCATCCCGTTTTACGATTTGTTCAATCCTGAACCAAATGATTCCGAAAAGCCCGATCATGACAAGGGTTCTCCAAACGGCAAACTCGACGATTCACAAGTCGGCCAAATCGAGACCATGAAATTCTGTGGCTTCATTCTCCTCTTCGTCAGCCTTGGCTGCTGCATCCTCTCTGCACGCTTCATCCGCGAGCAAAACCGCACGGTGACTTGATTTCATGATCGGGTGAAGTGCGGCCCTAATCCGTTAGGTTCTCTAAAATTTTATCCAAACCCCGAAGTCGATATTTCAGGCAAGTTTCGCGAACCGTATGAAGATTTATTTCTGGATTGCGCTTCAGTAATTCAACGATATCTGCGTGAGACTTCCAGCCACCAGCATAGATTTTGAGAGCTACGAGCTGTGGGATTGGCATGACCCTGAGCATGCTTCCGGGGCTGATCCTGATATCTTCACCATCTAACGCATCATGGATTACTGCGGGAAATCGGTTGGCAAAACTGATAATCTGAACGAGCCCGAACGAGCCAGATATATCGATCACTCCGCCGAGTGGATCATCTGCATCGGGTTCGTGAAGTTCGGCATCAAACCCTGCCGATCTCAACGCTTCAGTAAACTGACGCATTTCTGGCAAATCGGCTATCACGCCCAAATCGATATACTCGGTAAAGCGGACATATCGATGGGCGGCCATCGCGACAGCACCTATCACTACGGCAGGTAGCTCACGTTTGGAGAGCATCGCCGCTATTTGATCTGCGACTTGTAAATTGGATGGCTCCCCGTCTTCCATACTCTACTTTTGTGATGAAACTCGTTTTGCCGTAGCCGGCTGAATCCAGTCAAAACGTTTCCGCATGGTCAAGGCCGCCTCGACTCGCTCTTTGATTGTCATTTGCGAAACGCGCAGGAGTTCTGCCTGAAAAGCCGCATCCGCACTCGCGCTGCGCCGCGGACGGTGTATCGATGGCTGATCCTCTGACATGGATGCACATTGCCTCAATTGCTTGGCAGGTGCAAGCCGTGATGTGGCGGGGTTTCAACAAAACATCTCATTTGGAAAGTGATATTCTATGTTCGACTGCCGCGCGAATCATTTTCAGAATTCATCCATGCCCCGCATTCTAATTGTTGAAGATGAACCTGCGATTGCAGACACGTTGATCTACGCTTTGAAGAGCGAATGTTACGAGGTCGTGCACGTGATGACGCGTGCGGAGGCGTTGGTATTGTAAAGCCAACGCCAAGCATGATCTCGCGATGGCTGGATTGCTGCTGATGGGATTCGCTCCCGCGCTTTGGATCTTTGCATTCCGCACCCAAATCTTTCGGCTCGCCGAACCGTCGACCACTCTGAGATATTGTAGCGTCTGCCTCTTCCGCCTGCTCTCACTTTCATGAAAACTCAAACATCCCATCTTATGAAAAGTTCGCCGGTCATCGCCTTTTTGATGGCGGCCATGTCTTTACTCTCTGTAGCTGCTGAAAAATCAGGAACATTTTACACTCCAGAACAGGACAAAAAGGGACTGAAACAAGACATCGTCATCGATGAAAAATTGCCCAACGTCCTCATACTTGGCGATTCGATCTCCATCGCTTACACGCCGATCGTCCGCGAAAAATTGGCAGGCAAAGCAAACGTCATGCGCCCAAAAGCCAACTGCGGCGATACCCGTGCCGGACTTGCAAACATCGACGCATGGCTCGGTGAAACCAAATGGGATGTCATTCATTTTAACTGGGGACTTCACGATCTCTGCTACCGCCATCCCGAATCGAAACAGCAAGGCAACCGCGATAAAGAGAAAGGCAAAATTTCCGTTCCTCTAACAGATTATGAAGCGAACCTGGAAAAATTGGTCATCCGTTTGAAAGCTACGGGAGCTCGTTTGATATGGGCAAGCACGTCTCTGGTTCCAGAAGGTGAGGTCGGGCGCTTCGTCGGCGACGATGTAAAATACAACACCGCCGCCGCGAGTATCATGGAAAAACACGGGATCCCCATCAACGATCTCCACGCCACCACGAAAGCCTTTTCCGCCGATCAATTCGTCGGCCCCGGCGATGTGCATTTCACTCAAGCCGCTTCTGCAAAACTGGCTGAACAAGTGACCGCTGAAATCAAAGGCGCTTTGGAAAATGATCCGATCACCGAGGTCATCGATTGCCATGTGCACCTCTATTCACTGGAACGGCCGGATGGAATCGGTTGGATCAAAAAAGATAACAAGATTCTGTATCGCGATCACCTGCCAGAAACCCACGAGCCCATCGCCAAAGCCAACGGTGTGAGCGGTGTGGTATTGGTGCAAGCTGGTCAAAGTATTCCAGACAACCAATGGAACCTCGATGTTTCCGCCAATCATAAACACCTGTATCGCGGAGTCGTAGGCAATCTCTCACTTGTCATCGGCACTGACGAATTCAAACCGCTCTTCGAAAAACTTTGCAAAGATCCACGCTATCTCGGCTACCGTCTTTCAGGTCGTCCTAAAAATGAAATCAACGAGGATTTCTACCGCGACCTCAAGCTCACGGCCACCACGGGTAAAAGCGTGGATTTCTTGCTCGGCGGCTACACCTTGAAAGAAGTCGAAGCCGTTGCAAAAAATGTTCCTGAATTGCGCATCATCATCGACCACTTCGGCGGCGTGCAACTCAATGGCGATCCGCTCAAACCCGAATGGATAGCCGATTTCCGCGCGGTCGCAAAACAACCGAATGTTTTCTGCAAAGTTTCCGCGCTGTATGGCAGGGTCGCCATACAACCCGCACCGAAAGACCTCGCCTACTACAAGCCTATCCTCGACCTAGCCTTTGAATGCTTCGGCGAAGATCGTTTAGTCTATGGCAGCGACTGGCCAGTCACCGAAACCACCGGCGACTATGCTTCGGTGCTAACCCTCACCCGCTCCTACTTCACCCCCAAAGGAGCCGAAGTTTGCGAAAAACTATTCCATCGCAACGCAGAGAAATTCTACGCCATCCCCAAAAGGTAGGGTCGCCGCGCCGCGACGACCGATTTGTCATGCAGATGATGACGCAACTTGAACCGTTAGAAGAATCGATTTGCGAATGACGATCCGACTTCGTTAAAGCTACGACGGACAAGTAGACGATTGCCTGCCCTGAATGCGTCGCGGTTGATTTTTGAACTAAGGCAAGCCGCGCCATCAACTTTTCTCTTGAGTTGTTCTTATGAACACTCTAACGATCTATGGCATGTCATCCCCCTCATCCCCAAAGCTCCTCGACCGGGTTCGCACTTCCATTCGCCAGCGTGGGTATTCATACCGCACTGAGGAATCCTACATTGCCATCATCCGCCGCTTCATTCTTTTCCATAACAAAAAGCATCCTGCTGAGCTCGGCCCGCAGGCCATCGTTCCTTATCTCTCATGGCTTGCCGACGAACGCCATTGCTCTCCATCAACCCAAAAATCCGCCCTCTGTGCCCTCGTCTTTCTTTATGTAAACGTCCTTCATATTCCCGTCGGAGATCTCGGCGAAATTCCCAAAGCTAAAGTCCAGCGGCGACTTCCCGTTGTCCTCACCCGTGATGAAGTCCGCGCTGTCTTTTCTCATCTCCAAGACCAACCCCTACTCATGGCACGCCTCCTATACGGCACTGGCATGCGTCTCGCCGAAATGCTTTCCCTAAGAATCAAGGACATCGATTTCTCCTCCCGCTCCATTCTTGTTCGCCACGGAAAAGGTGGAAAAGATCGCGTGACCATCCTTCCGGATAACCTCATCGATCCTCTGCGCCAGCAATACGCCAAAGCCCGTGCCTTCTTCGACACCGATCGCGCTCAAGATCTTCCCGGAGTCCATCTTCCTTACGCCCTTGAACGAAAATATCCCAGCGCAGGTAAAACCTGGCCTTGGTTTTGGGTGTTTCCCGCCCATGGCCTATCCACAGATCCCCGATCACGTCTTGTCCGTCGCCACCACGAAGGCGACTTCACCATCCAGCGCCCTTTCAGAGCGGCAGTCACCGCCGCAGGCATCACCAAAAACGCTACTTGTCACACTCTCCGTCACGCTTTTGCAACTCACCTGTTAGAAAGCAACTACGACCTCAGAACTATTCAGGAGCTCCTCGGTCACTCCCACGTCAGCACCACAGAAATCTACACCCACGTCCTCAACCGCCCCGGCCGCGGTGTCCGCAGCCCACTCGATGAACCTTAAACCGTGATCGGTAGGTCGACCTCTCTTTAGATCGACACGCTCGTGCAACTACCGAATCCGATCATCTCAGTGCGCTCTTGCGAGATCACCTTCAAGCCACGGACCCTTGCCTCGAGCCTCCGTCGCTAAACTTTCTCGTGACACCGCCTTCCGGCCAAAACATCCCATGGTTCTTCAAATTTCAACCTTGATGAACCCCAGACGCACACGTACTAGTTTCTTATGACGCATCTTTCCACCCCATCAAAAACGACCAGTCGCTTTGCGTCGCGACCAGTCGTAGAATAACTGTTAGATACGAAACAATAGTGAATCGTCCACGGAAGATCGAAAGAAAGCAGTTCATCTGAACATTGCGCTAGACACGTGAAAACGTGTCGGTATCATCGACGCAGGAGGACATGAAACCAAAAGGGCTATGCCCTGGT
>JANMGO010000004.1:0-10176 GCA_031374665.1 Akkermansiaceae bacterium
GATCTCCGGTGCCGGCCCATCCGTTTTCGCCCTCTGCGAAGGCGAGGAAATCGCCCGCAAAGTCGGAGCCGCCGTCGAAAAAGTTTTCACCGCCATCCCCATCAACTGCCAAGTTCACATCTCGAAGATCAATCCTCGCGGCGTCCACGAAGTGAAAAGCTGATTGCCTGAATTGACGTGAAATATCACTCCACCAACAATCCCTCGCATCAGGTCGATCTCAAAGAAGCGATCCTGCGTTCGCTCCCTGCTGACAACGGGCTCTACATGCCCAATCAGCTTCCAACCCTCTCCGCAGATTTCTGGAAAAACTACCGAAACCTGTCCTTCCAAGAAATCGGATTTGCCGTCGCCAACGCATTTTTTGGCGAAGATGTCCCTGCGGATGATCTCCGAGAAATCGTCAACGGAACGCTTGAGTTCGATGCTCCTTTAGTCGCACTCGCGCCCGACGATCACATCCTCGAACTCTTCCACGGACCGACGCTTGCGTTCAAAGATTTCGGCGCACGCTTCATGGCGCGCTTGATGGCGCATCTAACAAAAGACGAAGACCGCATGCTCACGGTTCTTGTCGCCACCTCCGGCGATACCGGCGGCGCGGTCGCATCTGCTTTCCATAATGTCCCCGGCACACGCGTGGTGATTCTTTATCCGAAAGGCAAAGTCTCCGGCCTTCAGGAAAAACAACTCACCGCTCTCGGTGGAAATATCACCGCGTTAGAAATCGATGGCAGCTTCGATGATTGCCAAGCACTCGTGAAACAAGCCTTCCTCGATCGCGAACTGTCCGAGCGCATGAACCTCACTTCGGCGAACTCGATCAATCTTTCCCGCCTCGTTCCGCAATCGTTCTATTACATCCACAGCGCGAGACAACTCCCCGAAGGTGTGAAACCGGTGTTCGTTGTCCCTTCCGGAAATTTTGGCAACCTAACCGCCGGCCTGCTCGCCAAACAACTCGGCTTACCGGTCGCGCATTTCCTCGCCGCCACCAACCGCAACGACGTCGTTCCGGAATACCTCGAAAAAGGCGAATACCATCCGCGCCCCAGCGTCGCCACAATCTCAAACGCAATGGATGTCGGCGCTCCTTCGAACTTCGTGCGCATGCAGGCCTTGTTTGGAAACTCATGGGAAAACATGCGTCAACACATCAGCGGCATGAGTTTCAGCGACGATGAAACACGCATCGCGATCCGCGAGGTGAAATCCCAATTCGATTATCAAATTGATCCACACGGTGCGGTCGGTTGGTTAGCTGCTCGCAATTACCGCTCCACCCACCCCGGCGCTGTGACCATCACTCTCGAAACCGCACACCCCGCGAAATTCCCCGACGTCATGGATGCAGAGCTTGGCAAAGACAGCGTCGAAATCCCCGCACGCCTCGCCATCCTCGCAGATCAGCCGAAAGTAGCCACAGCCCTAAACAAAGACTGGCAGACCTTCCGCGCATGGCTCACTGCCAACATCGATTAGTTTTCCGATATGAAGCTCCAAGACACCCTCACCCGCAGCCAAAAAGAAATCCGTCCGATTGATGGACAGACGTATCGTTTTTATTGCTGCGGTCCAACGGTTTACGGCGCGGCACACATCGGAAATTTCCGCACCTTCGTGCTCCAGGACGTTTTCCGTCGCACGCTCGAAACCGGCGGAACCCGCACCCTGCACGTCCGCAATCTAACAGACGTCGATGACAAAACCATCCGCGACTCGCAAGCCGCCGGACAAACCCTCAAAGCATTCACCGATCAATGGCGCGATAAGTTCCACGCCGACTGCGAAGCGCTCGCTTGCCTTCCGCCGCACATCGAGCCGTCTGCGGTCGAACACATCCCGCAACAAATCGCGATGGTCGAAACCCTCATCGCCAAAGGCCACGCCTACGCTTCGGATGATGGTTCGGTGTATTTCAAAATCTCCTCTTTCCCAAACTACGGCAAACTTTCCCATCTCGACGAACGCGAACTCGATCTTGGTAAAACCCAGAACGCCCGCGCGAACTCGGATGAATACGAGAAAGACAGCATTTCCGATTTTGTGCTCTGGAAAGCACGTCGCGACGAGGATGGTGAAAACTTCTGGGAATCTCCTTGGGGTCAGGGCCGACCCGGCTGGCACCTCGAATGCTCCGCAATGATCGCCGAATACCTCGGCGATTCCTTCGACATGCATTCCGGTGGTGTGGATCTGGTTTTCCCTCACCACGAAAACGAAATCGCCCAGAGCGAATGCGCCTGCGGTGGCCACTTCGCTGCGCATTGGTTTCACATCACTCATCTACTCGTCGATGGTGGGAAGATGTCGAAATCCCTCGGCAACATGTACACCCTCTCCGATCTCGAAGCGAAAGGTTTCACCGCGATGGAAGTGCGCTACGTCCTCATCGGCGCGCATTACCGCAAGCAACTCAATTTCACCTTGGAATCGCTTTCCGGCGCGAAAGAAGCCCTTAACAACCTCGCGAAATCCGCTGCAAAACTCGCTTCTAACATGGGTAGCGAAACCTCATTGCCTTCCGCTGAGTTCGGAGTCTTCCAACCCGCATGGGACGCCCTCAACGATGATCTCAACACCCCCGGCGCACTCGGTTGCATTTTCACCGGCCTTAAAGAAGCCACGAAATTCACCGGCAAAGAAGCCGCCGCCGCACTCGCCGGCCTCAACCGCATCCTCAAAGCCCTCGGCATCTCACTCCCAGAAATTTCCAAAGACAACACCGCAATCCCCGCCGACATCCAAGCACTCGCCGATACCCGCTGGGCCGCCCGCTCTAACAAAGATTGGGCAACTTCCGACAAACTCCGCGACGAACTCGCCGCCAAAGGTTGGACCATGAAAGACGGCAAAGACGCTTATGAACTCTCAAAAATCTGAATCCAACGCATTCAGATCCATCCTCTTCATTGAAATTTAAAGTTTAGAATTTAAAGTTTTGAGATTCTCCGTCCTCGGCTCCGGTTCTACCGGAAACTCAACTATCGTCGAATGCGGCTCCACCCGCATCCTCATCGATGCCGGACTCTCAGCGAAACAAATATGCGTTCGTCTCGATTCCATTGGTATCGATCCCGCATCCATCTCCGCCATCCTTATCACCCATGAACACGGCGATCACATTCGTGGCCTGAAAAGTTTCATCAAAAAATATCCGGTTCCGCTTTACGCCACCGCAGAAACCGCCCATGTCGTCCGTGAAATGAACATCGGAAAAGCCGAGTGGATCACCTTTCAAGCCGGCCAGGATTTCACCATCAATCATCTAGCCGTCGGAAGTTTCTCCGTGCAACACGACGCCGTCGATCCCGTGGGCTTCGTAGTTTCAAATGGCGTATGCCGCTTTGGTTTGCTTTCCGATGTCGGACAAATCACTCGCAGCATTCGCCATCACATGCGCAACCTCAACGCCCTGTTCGTCGAGGCAAACTACGACCAAGAACTCCTAGAGCTCGATACCAAACGTCCTTGGTCAATCAAACAACGCATCGCCTCCCCCCATGGCCACCTCTCCAACGTCCAAGTCGAAGACCTTATCCGCGAAGTCTCTCATCCCTACCTCAGCCAAATCGTCTTTGGCCACCTGAGCTCAGATTGCAACTGCCCGAAAAAAGTCACCGAGCTTTTTACCTCAGTCATCGAAGAACTCGGTCACACCACCAAACTCCACTGCGCCACCCAATCCGAGCCAACCCCGTGGTTCGAAATTTAATCATGGTAGGGTCGTTTTGATAAAACGACCTTACCAAAAAAATCCCTCTTGCACTCACTAGACGACTGGTCTAATCAGGCCAGCGTGAGCTTGCCCCATACCAAAGAACGCATCATCGAAGCCGCTGAGGAAATCATGTGGAAGCGGAGTTTCCACTCCGTTGGCCTCAACGAAATCCTCAAAACGGTCGGTGTTCCGAAAGGCTCGTTTTACCATTGGTTTGAGTCCAAAGAACATTTCGGGGTCGAGCTTCTGAAACACTACATCGGCGCGGCGACAGATGAGAAAAACCACGCATTGTTTTCTAATCTCGTAGAAAAGAATCCCATGCCGCGGCTGCTGAGTTTTTTGGAGGTATCGATCCAGAAATTCGAGGAAAACGGCCAACGCTGCCCGTGTTTGGTTTTGAAACTCGCCTCTGAGGTCACCGATCTTAGCGAATCGATGCGCGAAGTACTCGCCGAGGGAATGGCAACTTGGCTTGGCCTGCTGGCGGGGGTTTTCGATGAGGCGAAAATGCTCGGTCAGATTTCTAATAAAGTGAACTCCCACCACGAAGCACAGATGTTTCGCGATCTCTGGGCCGGTGCCATTCAACGCGCAACCATTTGCAAATCTACCGAACCGATGAAACTTGCGCTCACCATTCTCGAACAACGGATCGCATCTTACCAAACCAGTCCCAGAGCAAAAAAAGCGCTCGCCTAAAACACTCACTCACACAGCATTTTGAAACATCATTTCATTCCTCGCATTGGTTCTGCCACCGCTCTGATTTTCCTGATCGGCTCCTGCAAAATGGTCGGCCCTGAGCATTCGGTTCCGGAAATGGAATCCGCTAAGAAATTCAAAAACTTCAATCCTAATTACTCATCGCGCATCGGCAAAGACTGGTGGAGTACCTTTGGCGATTCCCAACTCAACTCCTTGATGGCCGATGTTGAAAAAGGGAATTTCGATCTCCGGGCCGCCGAAGGCAGACGCAACCAAGCCTACGCATCACTCGGCATCGACCGCTCCAAGCTTTATCCGCAAGTCATGAGCGGTGGGTCGGCATCACGCAATCGTGCCTCAGAATCCGACCGCGGTGGACCAGTCGGAGGTATGCAAAACTACTACAACAACTACAGCGTCTCGATGTCGCTCGGTTATGAAATCGATCTCTGGGGCCGAGTTCGCCGCATCGTCGAGGCAGGTCGAGCTAACGCCAGCGCAGCGGAAATTTCCGTCGATCAAGTCAAACTATCCCTGCAAGCTCAACTCGCGAGCAGCTATTTTGCCCTTCGTTTCATCGACAGTGAAGCAGCTGTCCTCGAACAATCACTCACCACCCGCAAAGAATCGTTAGATCTCGCACGCGACCTTTTTAATGCAGGCAAATCCAGTGAGGTCGATGTAGCGAGAGCCGAAGCCGAACTCGCGAGTGCGAAGGCACAGCTCGTCAGCCTGCAAGGTCCGCGCGCTTCATTGGAAAACGCGGTTGCGGTTCTAGCAGGTAAAAACGCATCGAACTTTTCCATCCCACAACAATCGATCAGCCGTAGCGCTCCATCCATTTCCGCAGGAACTCCCGTCGAGCTTCTTGGCAGACGTCCGGACGTGTTCATAGCGGAACGCAAACTCGCCGCGAGCTCCGCTGAAATTGGCGTGGCGACCGCGCAGTTCTATCCGAAAATTTCCCTGATCGGTTCCGGTGGCTTGAGCTCGGTGAACGCCTCAGATTTCCTGAAATACTCTAGCCGGGAATTCTCTATCGGACCTGAAATCGATCTTCCACTTTTTCAAGGCAAGCGCCGCTTAGCCGATCTCGAACTTGCTAAAGCAACTCACGAAGAAGCGTTGGCAAACTATCAACAAACCGTCCTCGTCGCATTTGCGGATGTTGAAAACGCGCTCGCATCCCGACGTGCTGCAATCAACGAAATCACAGCACAACAAGACAGCGTCGCCGCATCGAAAAAAGCTTTCGGACTTTCCAATGCACGCTACCGCGAAGGTGTCGCCAGTTACCTCGAAGTCATCGATAGCCAGCGCGAAATGCTCAACGCCCAACTCAACGAAGTGCAAGCACGCGGTCGCTCTTTCGCCGCCACCGTGCAACTCATGCAAGCGCTCGGCGGTGGTTTTTCTAAATAATCTAACGACAGCAACAACACTCTCATGAAACCATTCATTCTCTTATCCGCAGCATTGCTTCTGACCCAATGCAAATCCAAGCAAGAAGCTGCAGGCGCTCCGCCAGCCATGCCGGTTGAAGTCGCCATTCCGGAAACAAAAACCATTGCTCTGAAAGAAACTTACACGGGTCGGTTCAGCCCGGTGGAAGAAGTTAAACTTCAAGCCCGCGTCAGTGGTTACTTGGAATCTGTGCATTTCAAAGAAGGCCAGAAAATCAACAAAGGCGATCTCATGTTCCGTATCGACCCACGCGTGTTCGATGCCGCACAAACCCGTGCGGAGGCAATAAAAAAACAAGTCATCGCAAAGTTAGATCTCGCGAACTCCACTCTGCAACGCGCAGAAAAATTGATTAGTCAAAACGCAATTTCCAAAGAAGAGTTCGACACCCAAAAAAGTGAACTTGCACAAGCCGAGGCCGACCAACTCGTCGCCGAAGCAGATCTTCGCAGCGCGCAACTGGAACGCGATTTCGCCGATATCCATGCGCCCATTTCAGGCATCGCGGGAAGTTTCAATGTAACAGTCGGAAACTTCATCAACGGCGGATCAGCTGGTGCAACTCCCCTCACCTCCATCGTCCCTCATCACCCGATCTACTGCCATTTCGAGGTCGATGAGCGACGCGTCCTGCAAATGACCCGCATGTTCATCGATGGAAAATCCGACAAGCGTAATAACACCTCAACACCCGTCGAAATAGCTTTATCCGATCGTGATGATTTCGATTTCAAAGGCGTGATCAATTTCACCGAAAACCAACTCGATCCCAACACCGCGACGCTCCAGATTCGTGCTTTGGTGGAAAATGAAAATGAATTTCTAACTCCCGGTTTGTTCGCACGGGTTCGCGTGCCGATTGGAGCTCCTGAAGAACGCTTGCTCGTTCGAGACGCCGCACTTGGCTTTGATCAAGACAAACGCTTCGCATGGGTGCTCACTTCTAACAACATGCTAGAGCGCCGCTTCGTTGAAATCGGAACGCTCGATGGCAAAATGCGAATCATCACCCGCGGACTAAAAAAAGACGAAAAAATCGCTGTCTCTGGACTTCAACTTCTACGCCCCAGCATGCCGATTCAACCTATCGACGTTCCTATGACTCCAACGGTCATTTCATCGAAGTGAACCTACCTAACTTAGCATGAAAAATTTCTCTTTCTTTTTCATTGATCGCCCACGCTTCGCGACGGTGATCTCTATTCTCATCGTTTTCATCGGTGCGATCTCCTATTTCAATCTACCTGTCGCGCAGTTTCCAGAAGTTGCGCCACCGACGGTGATCGTCACCACGAACTACCCGGGCGCGACTCCAGATACGATTGCGAAAACTCTCGCCGCTCCCATCGAGCAAGAGGTCAACGGCATCGAGGACATGCTCTACATGAACTCGCAGAGCACGGCGAATGGCACCTACTCGCTGACGATCAGTTTCAAACTCGGCACAGATCTCGATAAAGCCCAGGTGCTGGTGCAAAACCGTGTCGCTCTGGCAGAACCTCGTCTGCCGGAATCTGTGCGGCGAATCGGTGTCACGGTTCAGAAATCCTCACCCGATCTTTTGCTCGTCGTCCAAATGTTTTCCAAAGACGGTACGTTTGATCTCGGTTACATCTCGAACTACGCGCTGCTGCAGGTCCGTGAAAAACTTCGCCGCATCGACGGCGTCGGCGAAGTCAGACTTTTCGGTGCTCGCGAATACTCGATGCGTGTCTGGCTCAATCCTGAGCGCATGGATTTCTATAAACTCTCTGCAGATCAAGTCATCACCGCCCTGCGCACGCAGAACGTCGAAATCGCTGCCGGGACGATTGGCCAAGAACCACTCGACAAAAAAGTTCCTTTCCAAATCAACGTCACTTCACAAGGTCGCCTAACAGAAAAGGAAGAGTTCGAAAATGTGGTCGTAAAAACTGGCGAGGACAATCGTTTCGTGCGGCTTTCTGATGTTGCGAAAGTTGAGCTCGGCGCGCTGGATTACAACGTCAACGCCTACCTCAACGAGAGCCCCACCCTCGCCTTGCCTATTTTCCAAAGACCCGGCGGCAACGCCTTGGAAACTTCCGCAGCCATTCGCGCGACGATGGACGAACTGAAGAAAGATTTTCCGAAAGGTCTCGAATACGACATCATCTACGATCCCACTCAGTTCATTGATAAATCCATCGATGCGGTGATGACCACCTTGTTTGAAGCCGTGCTTTTGGTGGTGTTGGTGATGATTGTTTTCCTCCAGTCATGGCGCGCGGCTTTGATTCCAGTTCTTGCGATTCCTGTCTCGCTCATCGGGACGTTCGCGGTAATGCAGATATTTGGTTACTCGATCAATAACCTCACCTTGTTCGGGCTCGTCCTCGCGATCGGTATCGTGGTGGATGATGCGATTGTCGTCGTCGAAAACATTGAGCGAAATCTGGAAGAAGGCTACCCGCCGCACGAAGCAACAAGACGTTCGATGAAAGAGGTCAGCGGCGCGATTTTCGCCACGACGCTGGTGTTGCTTGCAGTGTTTATTCCGACCGCGTTTCTCTCCGGAATCTCCGGCCAATTCTACCGCCAGTTCGCGCTGACAATTGCAACATCCACTGCGATTTCCGGTTTGGTTTCACTCACACTAAGCCCGGCGCTCGGAGTATTGCTGTTGAGAAAAAAATCCGAGAAGTCCGATCTGCTCGCACGCTTGATCAACTTCTTATGCGGTTGGTTTTTCAATATTTTCAACCGTGCCTTCGATGCGACAAACCGCGGTTACGCTACCTTCATTCGCCGTAGCTTGAGGCTTGGCTTCGTCATGCTCATTCTTTACGGTGGCTTGATCGCCATCGCGGGTGTCGGTTTTAAAATGGTTCCAGGAGGTTTCATCCCACCCCAAGACCAAGGCTACGCCATCGTCGCCGCCCAGCTTCCAACGGGTTCATCGCTGGAGCGCACGGATGAAGTTGTCCAACAACTCATCAAACTCGTCTCCGAGGTCGATGGAGTCCAAGACGTGGTTAGCTTCGCAGGTTTCAACGGAGCGACGTTTTCTAACGCCACCAACTCCATCGTGCTCTTTCCGGTTTTCAAACCGTTTGCGGATCGTGCCGAAGGTGCGGTGATCTATCAACAACTCACCGCAGCCATTCGAAAAGTCGATGCATTTGGAATCGTTATTCCCCCGCCAACGGTACGTGGGCTCGGCACCGGTGGTGGATTCAAAATGCAAGTCCAAGACCGCGCTGGACTCGGCTACACTGCTTTGGAAAATGCAACATGGGCACTCGCTGGAGCCGCAACCGCCGATCCTGCGATCGCTCAAGCATTCACTCCCTTCACTTCTGCTGGCCCACAATACTACGCCGATATCGATCGCGAAAAAGCCCTCATGCTAGACGTTCCGCTCGGTAACCTTTTCCAAACGTTGGAAATCTATCTCGGCTCGTCTTTCGTGAACGAAATCAATTTATACGGCCGCACCTACCGCGTCACCGCTCAGGCAGATAGTCAGTTCCGTGATGACTTTGATGATATCGCGAAACTAAAAACACGTAACGCATCGGGTGAAATGGTGCCGCTTGGTTCGATGATGGAACTGCGCCAAGCCACTGGCCCAGATCGAGTGATGCGTCACAATCTTTACTCAGCAGCCGATCTCATTGGAGCCGCTGCGCCAGGTGTTAGCACGGGCGAAGCCATCGCAAGAATGGAAGAGCTCGCCGCAAAAGTTTTACCACCCGGGATAGGTTTCGAGTGGACAGAAATCGCTTACGAAGAAACTAAGAACTCCGGTTCTGCGCTGATGGTTTTCCTCATCGCCGTGTTCTTCGTCTTTCTTGTCCTCACCGCTCAATACGAAAGCTGGGGCTTACCGCTCGCCGTGATTCTCACAGTACCGCTCTGCCTTGCCGGTGCGATCTGGGGAATCTACTTCCGAGACATGGACAACAATATCCTCACTCAAATTGGTCTCGTCGTCCTCATCGCCCTCGCCTCAAAAAATGCGATCCTCATCGTCGAGTTTGCACGCCAACTAGAAGACGACGGCAAAGACCGCTTCGAAGCCGCTGCCGAGGCCGCCAGACTACGCCTCCGCCCCATCGTCATGACCTCCATGGCGTTCATCCTCGGAGTCATTCCACTGGTCATCGCCTTCGGCCCCGGTGCCGAAATGCGCCAAGCGCTGGGAACCGTGGTTTTCTTCGGAACCATTGCGGTAACGTTTTTCGGTCTGATCTTCACCCCGCTGCTATATACGTTTGTTAGAAAAGCGAAAGCTAGTTAGGAGCGCCGACGCCCTCGTCGGC
>JANMGO010000052.1:0-8694 GCA_031374665.1 Akkermansiaceae bacterium
AGAAAAGAATCGAGACAGTTAGTCCAGTTGGGAGCTGTCGAGATAATCTCATGCCTATACAACATGCCAACGTCTTCGCTAAGTCAAGGGCTGCCTTCTATTTCAGACTTCCGCTGAGATATTTTGAGATTTGAATTTTGAAGTTTGGAATTTCCGTTTAGACCTCGGTTGTGGCGACAAAGAAGAAGATTTCCGAGAATGCGAATTTCCATGTGATCGTGGGTAGCGATGACGGTATGGTCAGGGAGGAGGCGCTCGCGCTTTATAATGAACTGACGGGCGGAAATGACGATGGTTTCACGCATGAGACCATTGATGGCAACGCGGATAACTCCGAGGGTGCTTATGAAATTTGCGCCAGTGTTTCGCAATCTCTGATGACTATGCCGATGTTCGGGGGGGATAAAGTCGTTTGGTTGCGGAACGTGAATTTCCTCGGCGACGACGTCACCGGACGCGCACAACGCACAGAAGCTGGGGTGGAGATGCTGCGAGGAATTTTGGAGAAGAGGTTACCGAACGGAATCAAGTTTTTGATCTCAGCTGACAAGATTGATAAGCGTCGCACGTTTTGGAAATTTCTTGAGAAAAGCGCGGCGGTGCAGAGTTACGACAAGATCGATATCAGTAAAGATGGCTGGGAAGATGAAGTGGGGAGACTGGTGGAAGGCAGGGCGCGCGAACTGGGGCTGGAGTTTGAAAATGATGCGATGGAACTTTTCATCATGCTCGCGGGTGAGCAGTCAAAACAGATCATGAATGAGTTGGAGAAACTCGATTTGTTTCTCGGGAAAGAACGCCGCGTGGTGACGATAGTCGATGTCCGCACGCTGGTGCCGCTGAGTCGGGAGGCGCTGGTTTTCGAGATCGGGCAAGCGATCCAAAAAGGAAATGTGGCGCGCGCAATCCAGCTCATCGATGAACAACTTGCTGCAGAGGAATCCGCGATCGGGATCATGCGCGCATCGATCATCAATGTGGTGCGCAACCTTTACATGGCGAAATTGATTTTAGATAAATTCAAAGCTCCGTCCGGAAACTACGGAGCGTTTGCTGGCGCGCTCAATCGGTTGCCTGCTGCGGATCGTGCGTGGTTACCTCAGAAAAAAGATGGCTCCGGTGTGAATGTGTTCCCTATTTTTTTAGCCGTGCCGAACGCGAAAAATTACGACTTAGACGGTTTACAACACGTCATGGTGCAAACCCAACGCGCCGACCAAGCATTGGTCACTACAGGACTTGATCATCGGATGATCTTGCATCGCTTGATCGCGGAGATCGCCGCGGCGCGAAAGGGGAGGTGAAGGTTCGCTTTTCGGCTTAATCAATTGCGACAGAGAGGGATTGACTCCGCTGCGCTACGTCCTTGCGGTTTAGACTTCGCGTAAAGAATGATTTTTCGCCACTTGCGAAATCTGCAGTCAAACCCGTTTCGCTTCTCTCAAGGGGATCTTGGCCCGTCCTTAAACGCCATCACCCCAGTCCCGAAAAATCGAGACTGGGGTGATGGCGGGCAGAGAGGGATTCGAACCCTCGGTGACGTTACCGCCACACACGCTTTCCAAGCGTGCTCATTCGACCACTCTGACATCTGCCCTTGGAGGGCGGGACGCTAGGTAGGGTCGGATGGGTGGGCAAGCTCATTTTTTGATGAATGGACTTTTTTACCAACTATCCAAGCCAGCGGTCGGTGTCAGGCCGTGCATGAGATTGAAAGATTGCACGGCTTGTCCGCCTGCGCCTTTGCCGAGGTTGTCTTCGGCTGACATCAGGATCAAACGATTCGTGCGTGGATCGACCGCGAAACCGATATCGATGAAATTGGTGCGAGTGACCATTTTAGTGTCCGCAGGTTTTCCGCGTCCGAGAAGACGAACGAAGGGTTGATTCGCATATGCATTTTCGAGGGCTGCGGAAATTTGATCGGCGCTGACATTTGGCGCGAGCTTCACGGTGGTGGTGGTGACGATGCCGGAGTTGACGGGGATCAAATGCGGTATGAACGAAATGGTCACGGTCTGACCCGCAGCGAGGGAAAGCTCCTGCTCGATTTCTGATAGATGCCTGTGTTTCGGGACGCCATACGCGCGAGCCGATTCATTGCATTCGCAGAAAAGCAGTGAGACATCTGCTTTGCGTCCGGCACCGCTGACGCCGCTCATCGAGTTCGCGACGATGGTTGTTGGATCGATGAGCTTTGCTTTCAGCAATGGAATCAACGGCAAAATGATACTTGTCGGATAACAACCCGGCGATGCGATGAGCCGCGCGGATTGGATCGCAGCTCCATGAATTTCAGGAAGACCGTAAACGGCTTCGCTGAGAAGTTCGGGGGCTGGGTGAGGGTGGTTGTAGAATTCTTCATAAACCGCAGCAGACCGTAGTCTGAAGTCGGCGCTTAGGTCGATGACTTTGATATTCCGTTCGAGTAAGGCGGTCGCAATGTCCGCAGCGACTCCATGCGGCAACGCAAGGAATGCAACCGTCGCACCTGTTTCGGCGATTGTGTCGGGATCAGGTAGGGAGAATTTTAAGTTGGCAGAACTAGCCTTCGCGAAGCGTGGGAAGACTTCATCGAGTCTTTTCCCTGCTTCTGTGCGCGAAGTCACGGCGGTCAGTTCGACGGATGGATGACTTAGAAGAATCCTAAGTAATTCCATTCCGGTGTAACCGCTGGCTCCGATGATGGCTGTCTTGATTTTGTTCACGTGGAAATTCATCACATGGTTTTACGTGCTTGCCAATACGCTAATCGGCTGCTTTTTTAACCGTCTTTCCGGAAACGGGCTATAGCGCAGCCTGGTAGCGCGCTACACTGGGGGTGTAGAGGTCGTGGGTTCGAATCCCGCTAGCCCGACCAAACCCCACCATCTAACTCGTTGGGTGGTGGGGTTTGGTCTGTCCAGCAAGTGAGCCCTTGCCTCCGGCAACGGGTTTGACTGCCGATTTCGCCCGTGGCGAAAATTCATTCTAGCCGCGAAGCGCAAAATGCAGGGACGGAGCGCAGCGTAGTCAATCCTGCGGGTTTGTTCTATCCCCCCGAATAACCCAATCCGCAGCATAGACAAATAATCACTGCTTCACAAAAGTAACCCCGCTATAACCTCATCCATGTTCCGCATCACCCTCCTCATCGCCCTATTATTCAGCACCTCCGCATTCACAGCAGAAAAGCCCGTGAAGCTTTTCTTGCTCGGCGGTCAGTCGAACATGGACGGTTGTGGGCTCTGGAATGAGCTTCCAGAAAATCTGAGAGAAACTCCTGCTAACGTCAGAATTTGGGATAACCAAAAACTTGAGTGGAAAAAAATTAGCGAGGACACCACTGCGATCGCTCGCAAATTACAGTTTGGTCCCGAAGTGGTTTTTTCTCAGCGACTTGCAGCTGCTTTTCCTGATCACGAAATTCGACTCGTTAAATTTTCAGCCGGTGGCACATCGCTGGCGGATAGTTGGTTGCCAGAGAAGCAGAAAATGTATGCACGCTTCACGGCTAACTACCGCAATGCCATATCGAATTTAGAAAAATCCGGACATCCAGTTGAGATCGCTGGTATGCTCTGGATGCAAGGTGAGGGGGATGCCGAGACAATTGAGAGAGCAAATGCCTACGAAAAAAATCTCGAAATCCTGTTGGCGGACGTTCGCAATCAAACAGGTAAAGCTAAGCTTCCCGTGGTCATGGGTCGGATCTCATCGAGCTTGCTCAAAGAAACCCCATGGAGTTTCGATCACACTGCCATCGTTCAAAAAGCCCAGGAAACCGTGACAAATAAAGATCAGCACTCTTGGCTCATTCCTGCCGACGATCTCACGATGTTAAAGGACAACACTCATTTCGACACCGCCGGTCAAATCGCTCTCGGCGAGCGCATGGCTAAGCAAATGCTCGAAGCGCTCGAAGCGCTCGCGCCTAACAAAAATGACGCGGCTCCTACTAATCCCAAAGCCCCTTGATCGTCATCGGCGATATCTGCTTTAGCGGCCTTATTTTTTGCAGTCATCAGGACTGAGAAAGCATGAACTTGATTAATTTTGACCCAAGTAGTCACAACTTCTCCGCGATTTTTTTATTCCTATGTCAGGCACCTTAGTTAGGGTCTCCAAGAGTAAAAAATCCAGAAATTCATGATCACAGGCAATTCACACATCTCAAAAATCTCAGGCGCATGCGTTGCCATAATTGCAGTAACTTTCGGCCCAACCGCATCAGCACAAAATAAGCCAGCTGCAAGCAGTGAGCCAGCTTACTACACCGCGGAAAATACGCCGATTTTTAATCCTTTCCCAAATATCAACGACAGAAGTCCATGGCTTGTTAAAAACCTCGGCCCAGTTGGAATCGGTATTAACCTTATTCGTCCTGGCATGACGATGCAGATCAACAATGTGGAAAAAGGCTCTCCTGCTGAGGCAACGGGCAAGCTTTCGAAAGGTCAAATTATTGAGAGCATCAATGGCAAGGTTTTAAAGGATAGCGATCCACGTGTCATTCTTGGTGATATCGTCACCGAGGCCGAGGCGAAGGACGGAAAGGTTGTTCTAAAGATCAAGGATGCTGGTGATGTGTTGGTGCAAATTCCGGTGATGGGAAGTTACAGTAAAACATGGCCATTGAATTGCCCGAAGTCGGATAAAATTGTTAGAAATTTAGCTGATGTTGTCGCTAAACAAGCTGAGCCGAAATGGGGATCGGTCATGTTCCTTCTCTCCACAGGTGAAGAGAAAGATCTCGAAGTGGTTCGTGGCTGGATGAAAAACATCAAGATGATTGGAGGAACAAACTGGGAGAAAGGCTACAGAGGCCAAGGGGTTTGTGAATATTACTTGCGGACGGGTGATCAATTCGTGTTGCCATTTATCAAACAGGCGACCGAAGAGCTCAGAGTTAATATGTTTAACGGCGGATGGAGTGGTCGCGGAGCCCCAGCGGCTTTCACGTATTCCGTCGGCACCGGTCAAGTGCACGCCTCTGGTGTGAATTGCATGTCTTTCTTGCTGATGGCGAAATTATGTGGCGTGGAGGTCGATGATTATATGTTCAAGGAGACTTTCGCTCAATTTTACCGTTATGCTGGACACGGCAACGTTAGTTACGGCACCAATCTTCCAGAGGGTGGCTTTCGAGATAATGGTAAGTCCAGTGGCTTAGCTTTTGGCTTGGGAGCAGCTGCAATGATCTCACCTGAAGGTGAAGCTTCTGTTTTTGCTAAGGCGCGTGATAACACTGCGATGAAAGCCTTTTATGCGACCAACTGGTTCCATGCTGCTCATACAGGCGGTGGAATGGGTGAAATCTGGCACCATACTGCGGTCAATCAAGTGCGTGAAAAGCGCCCCGTTGCTTATCGTTCTTATTTGGATACTCGTCGTTGGGTTATGGATCTTTCCCGCAGATTTGATGGCAGTATTGGTATCGGAGGTATGGCTGACCGATATGATACATCGGAGACAGAGGATGGTCATGCATGGGGGACTTATTTCGCTCTCACTTACACTCTGCCACGTAAACATTTACAACTCTTCGGCGCTCCGCGCAGTAAGTGGGCTAAGTCGATGGCATTGCCACGCCCATGGGGAAATAAAGCTGACGACGAATTTCATTCCATAGATCCAATCGAAGGAGGACCGCTGACCAAGGAGGATTTGCTCAATGAAAAGGTTGAGACTCATGCATCACTTGCGGTTATCGCTAAACTTGGTGCTGCAGACATGACGGATCAGACGCTTTACAAATACCTTCATCACCCCGAATACGACTTGCGCAGTATAGCGATGGATCAGCTTGTAAAGCGCGGCAAGTTTGAGCTAATCGTCCCATTGCTGGAGTCCGATGATGCCCGTCTCCGTCAGGCAGGATTACTTGCTCTGACTGGAATGTTCAAAGGTAGCCCCATACCACTGGATAAGGTGACGCCTGAAATGTATGAGCAAGTTGGCAAAATGCTCAATGATCCAAATGAATCTTGGTGGGTTGCGCTGCATGCGATCGAAGCAGTGGGTCGCGCTGACAATGCTCTGATCGCTAAATACCGCGATCGTTTGATTCAATTCTTAGATTACGACGACATTTGGATTCAAACTGCTGCGGTTTGTGCACTCGCCAAGATTGCTGCAGATCCGGCACAATATAAAATTGTGTTGCCTGTGATCATCAAGAAAGCGGCTTCATTCACGGTGGATTCTTCTTCAGGTAGGTCGACTAAGGCGATTGCGGATGTGTTGAAGGCATCTAGTCCGGAAGTGAAAACCTTTGCTACTCCATTGCTTAGTTCGACCTACGCAAGTATGCCTGATGTGCTCAAAGAGCCAAATACCGGTGCCATCATGGCGAACGGTGCGCAAGTCGTACGCTCCCGTATTGGATCGATTGTTCAGGAATTACCCGGTGGAGTGGAATTTGTGCAGAAAATTCCTAAAACAACACTGAAATCATATATCAGCGGTAAGGACACGGATATGTATACCTACAACGGTAAATTCACTCCGAACAAGGATGTCGTAGGCACTTGGGCATGGGCGATTTATCCGCAACCTAATAATCCACAGGAAATTGATGCTAAGATCAACGCATTCATGAATCCTAAAGACGGTAAGGTTCCAGATAAAATTGATAATCCTAAAGATGTGCTCCAGATCATAGATGGTGGAAAAGTCGCGAAGTCGAAAAATTTCGGAGGCTATATCTGGTCTGGTGACATGCTGATTGGAGTTAACGATGACCAAGCTCTCAAGATGGAAGTTAGAACCGTCGGCGGACGTGATTTCCTCATCGTCGAGCGCGGTGGTTTTAACGCCGCACCAGACAGTGATGAAGAGGTTAAGATCTCAAAAGACTACCATTGCGGTTATCATGTTTATATGAGGGAAAAATAGTTATCTAATGACTTATGGATCAATTCGGCATCTTTGCTGATTATTAGACCTAAGTTCATGGATAGCTACAACACTCCTCTGGTTTCCGATAAATCTAACATTAAACTACTCAAGAGAGTGGGGATGGTAGTTGGGATTCGTCCTGAATGCATCGATCAATATCGGAAACTTCATGCAGAGAATTCTCCTGGAATACGTGATCTCTTGGTGAAATATCATCTGCGTAATTACTCCATATTCTTACACCGGATCGATGATCGTTGGTTTGAGTTTGGTTACTATGAGTATGCAGGACGTGATTTCGATGCTGATATGGCAGCACTTGCGGCAGAGCAACGGAATCAAGAATGGCTGAAAAACTGTGAGTCTATGTATGTTCCGCTGAAGGGTGAAACGGGCTGGGTTAAGATGGAGCAGGTCTTTTTCAATCCGTGATGTCACGGCTTCGGGATCGACACGCGCCATCTCACTTTCTAGGTTTTCGAAATGTTCAACATCGTATTGGTCGAGCCGGAGATTCCCCACAACGCCGGAGCTGCGGGGCGGTTGGCACTTGCCACAGGATCGGCCCTGCATTTGGTGAAACCTTTGGGATTTTCACTCGATGATAAGTATGTTAAAAGAACTGGTTTGGACTACTGGCAGGATGTGGATCTGCATGTTTGGGAATCGTTTCAGGAATTTGAAACAGCGATGGCAGGCAAGAAAATGTGGATGCTTTCGACGAAGGCCGAGAAGTCGCCATGGCAGGCAAATTTTTCTCCGGGTGATTGTTTGGTCTTTGGTAAAGAGACCAAAGGCTTACCAGTTGAAGTAGTCAAAGGAGCAGGGGATGCTGCTTTGAAAATTCCAATGGTGCCGGGCGGAACTCGGAGCCTGAATTTATCGACTGCGATAGCGATCGTCTTGTATGAAGCTGTCAGGCAACAAGCACCGGAATGGTGAATAAAAATTTAATTTGAAACGATAGAGATCTGATCTGGATTAACAATTCCTATCAGAAATGGATTGGTAGTTTTATCATCTATAAGAACGCCATCTAGTAAGATTTCTTTTTCATTAAATTTTTCGAAATCCTTAAGATCAAACTTTCCTTTATAATTCTTTTTATAAATAACTCCACGGAGTTGACCTGCTTTGTATGGTTGAGAAAAGTAAAAGACGATAGCTGAACGAGATTCATCAAAGTTAGCTGACTTAAGTATTCCTCGAAGTTTGACAGGGGTATTTTTCTCAAGTTGCGCGACCTGAATAACATCCTCTGGTGTGTAGATCATTTCTGGTGGTTTACTCACGGGGTTATCATTCTCCGTTTCCACAATAATTTGATCGCGCTTATCGATTTTGATGTAATGCGGTTCTGATTTGCCTATGTGTCTGGTTACGACTCCATGGAAAGTAACAGGTTTTCCTACTAGCATTTGTAGATCCTTTTCAATTTTCGCAAAATTTTCATTACTGTAATTCCCACCTTCGTAAGATTTTGGATACAGTACAACTCTAGTTTGTTTGCCGTTCCAAGGCTCAGAAAAGGATATGTATAGGCCCATTCCTGGTTGTGTGATTTTCACGGATTTCACGACACCATTGAGTGTCGCGGGTTGATTTGTTTTAACTTTTGCAATGTTCTTAACCTGGTCCGGCGAGAAGATAACTGTCTTGGTTTTTGTAGTCGCAACTACTGGAGTATTTGATTTGGCTTTCGCTGCTAAAGATCCGCTAATCTTAGGTTTGACGATTTTATTCTCTTCGACAATGGATGTATTATTAATGGAAGCGGTCGCGTCGGATGTCAGTTGTTTTTGTTGCTTCTGATAA
>JANMGO010000056.1:0-19735 GCA_031374665.1 Akkermansiaceae bacterium
TTTAGCGAGATATCCCGCTGTATCGCAATCAATGCTCCAATGCGTTTTTTCGAAAGAATGACCACCGCATCAGCCAGGCGCTCAACAAACGCCAAGCGCCTCTTACTTGAAAATGAAAAGATCTGGCTACTCCCCAAACGCGCCAATGCGTTTCGCAACTCAGGCTGGAAAATTACCAAAAGCGCAAATGCCAAAACCGCTGCCGAACGAGTGATCAACCAACCGATCACTTCAAACTCGAACAGCTGAGTCACTAGCGCTACAGCCACCAGAATGAACCCTAGACCGACGAGAATCTGAGCTCCACGAGTCGCGCGGAATGATCGGTAAATGAGATAAAGACAGAACGCGAGAACGAGTATTTCGATCCCATCACGCCAATATTTTCCGATAAAATCCCACATGTTCGAGAAAATTTAGCCTATGAACGAAGCTCTGTCACTTTCAAAGCTCGTTTCCAAGTATTCCATGAATGCGTCTTGCTGTTGGCGGTCGACTCGCCTTTATTTTGCGCATGCACGAAGAAATCAAACTTTCCCGCGAAGTTTCCGCCGTCCAGATCCCAAGTGGCGATGCGATGATCCTACCCACAGGAACCGCAGTATTCATCACCCAACGACTCGGCGGGACCTACACGGTCGCGACATCCCAAGGTTTGGCACGTATTTCATCCCAAGACGCAGACGCACTAGGCATCAAGCCTGAAGAGGAAAAGCAGAAGCAAGAAGATGCCATTCGTCTCAAAGACGCACCATTGGAAGAACAGGTCTGGGCGCAACTCAAAGGTGTTTACGATCCAGAAATCCCAGTCGATATCGTAAACCTCGGCCTTGTGTATGACTGCGCGATCGAGCAACAGGGCGACAAAAAAGTCGTCCAAGTGAAAATGACCCTTACAGCACCGGGTTGTGGCATGGGCCCAGTCATCGCGGCTGACGCTCAAGCAAAAGTCATGACCATCGACGGAATCGATGAAGCACACGTCGAACTCGTCTGGGATCCTGCTTGGAACCAAGACATGATCACCGAAGAAGGCAAAATGAAATTGGGAATGATCTAGTCAGTTGTTTGATCGATGTAGGCGATGATGGTGGGGATGGCCATCTGCAATACATCGGCAACTTCCTGATACGCCTTACTCCCCATCCCGATGGGATCAGGAAGATCTGCTCCGTAACCGATGTCGGGCAGTTCCACAAATTCGCAAACTAGATAATACTTATCTGCATACTCAGGAAAACGTCCCTCCAAAGCCGCCAAATGGCCGTGGGTCATTGCGAAAACGTGAGTGGCTTCTTCGAGTAATTTTGCAGAAACTGGCTGGCTTTTGAAGCCTTCAAGCTCTGCATCTGATTCCTTACAAATTTGCGCGGTTTCCCGGCTACACGAAGAGCCTTTAGATGCAGCGACTCCTGCAGATTTTACCGAGTAATCGGAACGCGCTGATACGGCCTTACGGAAAAGAGCCTCAGCCATAGGGCTGCGACAAGTATTTCCCGTGCATACAAATAAAACCCTCTTATCTGAGATCATCAGGGCGAAGGATGCGTTCCGAGACCTGCTTCGTCAAATCAAAGACGGATCAGGATAAAGGATTCATCCTTTTAAAATATCCATGACCCCTTTCATGTTCTCAAGAAATTCAGGATCCTTGATCAGATCTCGAAGCCAACTCACTATGGGCGCAAGTGCGCTCATCAAAAAGAACACAGAAACGACATACCAAGTAGGCGATTTCCCCTCCGGAGCCACGAACTGCGCCAGCCAAGTATCTTTATCTACCACGGATGTGCTGAACATCTGGTTATCTTCCTTTAGCGCAGTGAGAAATTTGTCAGCTACCTTTGGTTTGCTTGTCTTGTAAAGATGCTTGAAGCGACGCCCAGGAGTATCGGGAAGATCAACTCTTCTCATACCTTTGGGGGTATGCTCAACAGGGCGAAGTGTGAGTATCTGTGTCTCGTAAACAAATTTCACCTTCAGCCAACGATCAATACGGGTGAGTTGCATGGGTTTTAAGGTTAAGTGAAATATGGATTTAAATGCCGCTTTGCATCATCTTCGGACCCATAAGGAAAATAGGTAGGAATGTGCCGATGAAGACAGCCGCAATCAACCCCACTGCAATCAGCAAGACTAAGAAGCTAATCGCAGCAGCGAAAGCGGCCATATAATTTTCTGAGTCTTCTTCATACATTTCCGAAAGCATCTCTAGCTGCGAATCGAGCGAGGCCGATTTTTCACCAATCGATAACATGTGCGTAACTTGCGAGTCGACAGATGTATATTTCGCGAATGCTGTAGAAAGTGGAACTCCGGAGTTCTCATACTTATCTGCCGCCTCTCTGAGCTCATTATAAAAGGGTGTGCCCTTCACACTATTTGCTGAAACGCGAATGGATTTCGCTAAGTTGATTCCGTTGGAATGCAAAAGCTTGATTGTCGAAATAAAAGTCATTTGACGAAGCGACATAATCAACAAACGGAATAATCTCCATTTCGACATCGCGACGCCCATGATCACGCCACGAACTTTCTCAGACTTGGCGATTATAACACCTGTTGCAATCACACTGAGCACGAAGACGTGCCAGATCGCTTGAGTAAAATGACTGACTTTAAAGGAAATAGCAGTTAGACCGTCTGGTTTTTGTCCAACTCCTGACAACATCTCTTCCACCTGTGGGACAATTTTTACCTGGGATATAATGAACGCTCCTAACAGAACTCCAATGATAACCCCCGGCATGACGGTGGCTTTCTTAATTGCTTTTTGAAACTTAAGCTCGCTGGTAATACGCAATGCCAGAGATCGAAATGCTTGGTGAAGTTGTCCAGCATCCGAACCCGCTTGAATCAAACCAATAATGGTGTCATTAAATCGCTGAGTCCGGCGGAACGCCTCGTGGATGTTTATACCTGCATTGATATCTTCACGAACTGCATCAAGCGTATCCACCATACTTTTATCTGGTAAGCCTTGCGCATAATATTTCAGCGCATCCGCAGTATTGATTTGAGCTCTCAACATCGAACCCAAACCACGGAACATATCTACCAATTCTTTTTTGGTAAATTCCTTGGGCTTGGTGACATTATTTAGAAAGCCCTTTTTCGGCGAATCGGATGTCGAAGCAGATTTTTTAGATAATGTTGAACTAGTCATCGGTGTAGGTCATGTCGATAACCTTGCTGAGAGCAGCAAGGTCTGTTTTACCTTCCCGCAGTAGCTTTAGACCACTACGGCGCAAGTTCGGAAGAATTCCCTCATTTGCAATTTTCACTTCTAATTCATAAGGGCTCATTTCGCCTTTGGAAAGCTGATCTGAAACTTTTGGTGTGATCGGAATAATTTCCAGCACCGCGGTCCGTCCTGAATAGCCCGAATTCCGGCACTCCGAACAACCTCCATCATGTGCTTTGTTAATTGGGACATTTGCCCAAGATTCATCTAAAGCAAAGGTCTTGCGCTCAAGTTCAGAAATTCCTTCTGCTGGCTCTTTACAATACGGGCAAAGCATCTTCACCAATCGTTGAGCGCAAGCGGCTTTGAGAGTTTGGGCAATTTTCCAGCGCTCGATACCGAGCTGTTCGAATCGCTCAATGATCTGAGATGCTCTTGCCGTGTGAATGGTGGTCAGAACTTTATGTCCAGTAACCGCCGCCTCAATGGCGAGTTCTGCGGAGTCAAGGTCACGTACCTCGCCCATCAAAATAATATCTGGGTCAGAACGCATGAAGGAAGCGATCATCGGCTTAAATTCTTTGGCGCTTCTTAAGTCGCAGTGCGTGATGCCGGGAACCTCGTCTTCTACTGGGTTTTCCAAGGTTAGAATGTTGACCTCAGGCCGGTTTAGCTCACGCAAGATGGCGTTCAGCGTTGTCGATTTCCCTGACCCGGTTGGACCAGACATCACAATGATTCCAGATGGAATCTTCATGACTTTATCGAGTGCGAACATCGTCTGCTCATCAAAGGCAAGAGTCCCTTTGCCGAGGGTGACGTTGATATTGCTCTTATCGAGAATTCGCATGGTCACGTGATATCCGCGATAGGTGCGGTGCCTCTCATAGCGAATATCGATCGGCCTATGAAAGTATGATATCGTGAAACGGCCAGAAATACCCGGAGATGTATTACGGATTTCTGTAGGTAGGCGCATCAAGTTTAGCAAGAATGCATCAAGCCTATCCTTAAGCTTCATCGGAATTTCAACTTTTCGCCCGATGTCTCCATCGACTCGGAATGCGTAGTAAAAACTCTCCTTTTCCACCTTGAAGTGAATATCCGATGCCTGAGTTCTTACCGCGTCCGACATGATCGTGGCGATCAACTGAGCCATTGGCTCGGTGTAGTCGGTAGTGACATCAAAGTCGTAAATTCCATCATCAAGATCCTCAACATCGATTGCCTCTAACTCGGATCGACTAGGCCCGCTGTTGGTTGCGACCGATTCAATAGCATGAGCAATTTCGGATGCTAATGTGACAACTTTAACGATCTCTAAATCAGGAAATCTTGGAGCGAGATATTCTTCTGCAATCGGGTTCCAAGGATTTGCTGTCACAACAATAAGCTTGTTGGTTCCCGACATGCACAGAGGCGCAAAATAAGCGCGGGTCATTACCGTGGAGTCGCAATAGACATGCAGCGAGGCATCGCAGAACTCCGCCACTTTGGGAAAAAATGCCAGCCCGTTAAGCTTCGCAACCACTGCCATGAAACTGTAGCGCGTGACACGGTTTGGAACCTGATCCTGAGATAGCTCCGAGAAACTAGGATCATGGTTCGCCAGCTCAGCCATGATCTGATTACTGATCAGATCATTGAATGATATGCCATCGAAGTCGATCACTTGCTTACGGAATTTGGGTTAAAGATCAAAATGTTTACGACAAAGAAACGTCCAAGATTCGTAATCCATTCTTACAACGGTGATAAAAGGTCGGATACCAAATCGCTTGGCAACCGCTTGATAAATTTCCTCGCCGAATATGCTGGCTGCAATTGGATTAATCGAGCCCGTCGCTATGGAGTCTGTGTCTTCAGCGTAAAGCACTGGCACCAATAGCGACTTGCCGAGTTTATGTATGACGTCGAAAGACTCATAAAACGTGGATGGTGCGATGAGTTTGCTGGCGAAGGGAATGTGTGGAGGTGAAGGCTGCATGGTCGATGCAGCAGCAGCACTCAAGTCCGATATCACCCGACTAATGTGTTCTTCCTCGTGTCCCAAGACCCGCGCCAAAGTTTCTAATAGATCCGCTGGCTTTCCATTACTTTCAGCTTCGCGAGATATGGTGAGCGCTCTGAAAATATCTTCATCAGAAGCGACGCCAGCTTTACTGAGAGCTTCAGCTGTCTTTACAAAACACCTTTCGATAATCCCATCTAAACCGCTACTTGCTGACTTTTCTGAAGTCTCAAGTGTTGATTGGGATTCTGCCGACATACTGTTTGTCCTTACGAGCCGAGGCGCGCCAATCAACGCTTGGCCTTACTGAACTTGGGTTTTGAAGGCGTGCTTAAATCTGAATTCGTTTGGTCCAACTCATTCGTACGTGGGTAGTATGGAGCCTGAGAAGGCTGCATGCCGCGAATAGTCCTGCGTAGATTGGGTTCGTGCCCGGGACCCGGATTGTTAGGATCAACCGAGTCATAATCGTGAGGAAATTCTGTTTTGTTTTTCAGCTTATCAGTAACCCGGTTCGTCTCACCAGTTTTTGCAGGGTTATAAGAAGTTGGGGTCACAATGAATACCAAAGAGGTTTGTTCTTTGCTTGTCTCTTTGCTTTTGAAAAAGAAGTTGAGCACAGGAATATCACCAAATAATGGCACTTTGTTCTTATCATTGTTTTGGATTTCTCCATAGAAGCCGCCGACAATGAGTGAATCTCCATCAGGAATTCTGGCGAGAGTTTCCACCATGGACTCAGTCACTCGAGGGTAACTATTTCCATCAAGACCAGCGACGCCAACGCCTTCTACAGTGCCGGTGATTTGTGCTGACCGCGGACGCATCTTCATTCTGATGGTACCGTCTGGGAGTAAGGTCGGTGTAACGGCAATCGAAATGCCGATTTCACGATGGTTCTGAGGATCCTCGGTAATGGCTTTATCAGACTCATCAATTTTATAACGTACTTCCTCAGTTACTGTAGGTTGAACGCCTCCGCTGCCGGGAGTCGTGGTTGAGGTGATAATCGGTATGCGATCAATGATAGAAATGGTCGCCTGTTCGTTATCCTCCGTAATTAGTGTCGGATTAGAGACCTGGTTTGAAATACCTCCCTCGTTTAGAGCTTTAAGAACGCCACTAAGTTGCACAGGAGTCAAAATAATGCCTCCTTTTTGGGGAGTGAACGCTCCTAAAGCAACATTAGCTCTCGATGCACTGTCGAAACTCGTGGGCAGACCAAAGAGATTTCCGAGTTGACCCGTGGCTTGCAGAGGGACACCTAAGTTTCCAAGGCTGTCCGCCCAGTTCACTCCAAGTTTTTCACCTGCAGTTGAGTTTATTCTTAGAATCTTTGTCTCAACGATGATCTGTCCCTTAGGCTTATCAATGCCATTAAGTAGGTTACGGGCAGATTCGATACGGGTCGAAGTATCAATAATAATGATGGTATTGGTTTTCGGCTCGAAGTTGACGATACCTGTTCCTGGGGACAGCATGGGCATGATGAGCTGTTTGATTTGCTCAATGTCCGTCGGACGTAAATATTTAAGCTGATAATGCCATTCAGAGCTAGGGAGCTTGTTAAGTTGTGCTTGAGTGAGTGCATATACGGTATTCCCTTTCGTATGCAGAGAAAGACCATACATGAAGGCGAGCTCCTCCATTTGAGCTAGCGGCTCTCCGTCGCCCAGATGACCCGTGACTTGGAATTCCGGTCCATTGATTTGAAGGTTATGAAAGTATTGGCGCCCAGCAGATTTGGCTAAAAACTGGAAAATATCGTTCAGTGCGGCGTCCTTGATGACATACCCTTCTGGTGTTTCTTCCAAATCGGTTTTCACGGCGTTTGGATCAACAGGAGCATTAGGATCAACTGGTACCTGGGGTTTCTTCTCACC
The DNA here is from genome assembly GCA_031374665.1 of Akkermansiaceae bacterium. Lineage (GTDB taxonomy): Bacteria > Verrucomicrobiota > Verrucomicrobiia > Verrucomicrobiales > Akkermansiaceae > Luteolibacter. The sequence goes on from JANMGO010000056.1 coordinate 7,079, forward strand.
TGCAGCATCGGCTCCTATCTCAGGTGATTCACTAGGGGCTAAAGGTTGAGCCACGACTGGACCTTTGACCTCTGGAGCCGCATCCTGAGCATAGGATAATGTTGCCAAACTCACGTAACACGTAGCGAGCAACAGTATGGTTGGTTGGATTTTCATGGTGTGAACTTAAGCTTTCTTAACAAAAAATGGGAGTTAGCCAAGCTATTTACTTAATTTCCTAATTTGAGCGGTTGATTTTCGTTGGGGAAGGCCATTCCGGCCGGCTTAATTTTATCATCACCAACCTTCACACCGGGTGGTAACATGTCCATTTTGCGAGTTGCTTCCTCTCCTGAATCTATATCTTTAAAGCGAATTTTTGTTGCCTCTACTTTCAATATCTTTAGCCGTCTCGTCCTATCTTGGAAATCAATCGAAACTTCCCCTGTTTCCTTGAAAACTTGGCCTTCAGATAAAAAGCTCTTCTCCTTGATCATGATGGTAGTCACCTTGATCTGATTGACGATATCCATGAGTGGAACTGGGGCGAAATTGGAGGGCTGCCTCTTGACGGCAGTTGGGCCGGGGTTCTTGATGATTGGTTTAAAATCTGGATCCTGAAATAATCCGAACGGATCCGTAGATCGGTTCTTCATTGATAGATCTGCGATACGTGCAGCGGTGTATAATTCGACATTTCCGACAGCAAAACGAGAAGGCTTCGATTTTAATAACTCAACATCCGGTGGAGATTTTACTGAGGCGCCTGAAGCAGTGGTTTGGGTCTTGCCTTGGAAAGTTTCGAAAATATCGGCACTTTGAGCTGATAAATGCTGAGCCGATGTGAAACAAAAGCACATAACCATCACTCCAAAACTTGGTGTAATGACTCTTGTGATGTTGAGTTTGTTTTTCATTTGAATTCCCTAAAAGTCATTTTTCCCAAGCGACATATGTGACTTGGAAGTTAAGGAGTGAAGAGCCGGAGCCGCTGTTGGGGTCGATGCGAAGATCCTGCAACTGTAAGTTTGGCATGCGAGCTTCTAATTCAAGCAGTGCTTTTTGAACGGTTCTGTATGTGCCCCTGAGATTGAATTTCACGCTTGAAGATTTTTGAGCCGAGACATTTCCAAAGCCGGATTTATTATTAATCCGCTCGGAAGCGGTAAGCTGAAACTCTTTGGGTGGAAGTTTTTCGCCTATTATTTTCATATTCGTGGTAAGTAACGCGAAGGAATCTTGCACGAGGATTTGAGACCACTGTTCAAACACTTCCCTTTGTCTGCCAATCTGCACTTCAGTCTCTACTGCCGTCTTTTTACTGATTTCATAGGTTTTATAATGCTGAGCTTTCGTATCATATGAGCTAACAACTTTCCCCCTAAGCACTGAGCTGACGCCAATGATCATTGCAGCGATGACCAAGGGTATCACAATTCCAAACAAAATGATGGGTTGCTTATACATGCTGTAATTAAGGTGCTTTGGCTTTTGGAATTGCTAATTTATCTGTCGCCTCGAAGCGCTGAATGATCGATAGATCAAACGTGTATGTATAGGTCGACGGATCCGAATCGCTCACATCTTCGATTTGTCTTGGCTTAAATGATGCATTTTCTTGCGTCTTCAAATTGACCACTATACTACGCGTCGTTGGCGTTGGGTCGAAACTAGAATCACCGGTAAGTTTGGAAATTTCCGCAAATTTAGCGGAGATTCCCTCACGGGAGTTGATCTTGTTAAGATACTCCAGAGCCTCGTTTCTAGCAAATCCTGTTAGCTTCCATTCTTTGACAAAGCCGGCTTTCACTTGCTTGGGAGCTGTGTCAGGCCGAATGGTATGGTTTAAATTTCTCAGTAACACTCCAGATTTTTCAGGAACTAGCCGAGCGGCCATTTCCATGGATGCCCAAGCCTTGGCGCGGTCATCAAGCAAGACGTCCCATTGTTCAACACGGGTTTTTTCCATTCCCAACTTCATCATTCTTTGCTGGACGCTTACAGCATCGCTCTCCTTGAAGGCCCATTCTGGCTTACTGATAATTCGATAGACATCAATAATCATTGATAGAACCAACAATACGACGAGAGTAAAAACGACCCTTTTAGCGATGTTAAAATATCTTAATAATCTGATTTCATTACGCGATGGAAATAAAGCCTGATCGTGAGCTGAAGGTGACAGGAAATCCTGTAGAAACCATCTTTCGGAGCGTAATACGCCAAATGTATGGCTTTTAACTCCGCCGCTCTCAAGTGTCGTATCAGCGACTGACAACTCCAGCTCTGGAGTCCATGCGGGTAGCGATGAAACGTCTGGAAAATGTGCCGTCTGGATCAGCGAATGAGGGAAATTTCTTTTGAGATCCTCAGAAATCCTTGTGTCGATTTGATCGCCCAATGGTAATAAATAAATATCAGGATGGACGAACTCAAGTGAAGCATTAGTTGTAGCCAGAACCGACCAGAAGTTTGCCGGGCAACGTTGTCCACGATGCTGGATAGATCGAATCAAACGTAAATCCGAATGTTCGTTGAAAAATGCCATGGCGGTGAACCAAGGATATTGAAGAACCGCAACGAACGGCTTGTTATTTGCAGCGTTAATGACTGCTGGCAAACCCATGATAGCAATAAGCGGAGCGCTAACTGCATGGGTGATGATTGGAAAGTTTTCGTCATTCCCTAACTCTCTGAGCTTGGTGACAAAAGGATCCAAGCGCCGCGAAACGCGAATGGTCGTAGCAATCGCAGGGCTTCCTGATGCGGGATACGGCATTACTCTCCATGAAGCTTGGTCTGGGGATACGGAACTATCCTCAAGCGCCTCACGAGGATTTTCATAAATCATTTGGCGCAACTCATTTAGCGCCCCTGGATTATTCAGTTTGCTTTTAATTTCCGCCGTGGCGAACTCATCGGCCACATGGATAACAATGCCTAAATGGCGTCCTTTTAAATCTTGGACCTGTTTGATAAGGTCTTGGCCTAAAGCCAAAGTTTTTTCTGGGTCGAGGAATGTTTCTTCAGAAACTGGTAATCCCGCGCTCCATGCGTGATTGGATCGGTCGTAGAGGAAGGTGAGGACGGATGTCCCGCTTACGATGATATGGAACTGGAAATCAAGATCAAGCGCCTCTTTATACCAAGCGGCTCGGGTCGCCCGGCTTGTGTTCTGAAGAATCGCACAGGCTTGACTGTATTGTTTTAGGGCATTTAGAGATGCCGGATGTTGTAGAGGTGTCAAACGTTTCGAAAATTAATTTTAGATAAAATACGAGAACGGGAGGGAAAAAGCCAGATCTTTAAAAGCAACCGACCTGCCAACGGGATTTGGCAGGTCGGTCTTAGTTCAGACAGCGCACTAGGCGCAGATTAGTTTCACCAGTCGTTGTAGGTACCTGCTGTAGGATTGAAGTCACCTGCATCAGCTGCTGGATCAGTGGCATCAGAACCCTCAGTCATTATGTAGAGCGTGCCCACATCAGGAATGGCATCAGGAGTTTGCACAACGAATGCGTAAGCGGTTCCAGCTGGATGCACATAAGTGGCAGCAGTTGGATCGTTCGCCATGAATTTACCGACACCGAAGAGCGCATCATTCAGACCCGTGACGGTGGCACCTGTAGCCAGTGCATTCATGTTTGCATGAGAGCGAACTGCCTGTTGAACATTTCGGATCATCAGAATGGACGCTGCACGATCAGATCCCCGTTTCCAGGCGCGAGCGCCAATGAAAAGGATGGAGATAAGTGAAAGAAGAACCAGAATCACGACGGTGAGCTCGAGAAGAGTCATGCCGGATTTGGACTTCATTGGGGTTTTTAATGTTAGTTTCATGGTTTGTGTTTTCTATTTTTGTTTATTCAGAGAGCTGGATAGATCCAGCTTTCAGAAAATTTTCCTCTACGGTTTTCATCTATTACTCTTTTAAATTTTCGAAAGCCAGAAAAATCTACCCTTCGCTAATTTTATTTTTTCTGAGAGGTCAATCACTGCTTTTGTTCATCTTGGCGGATTCAACGGTTTCAGCGGAAATAAGGCCATTTCGGAAGAGTCTCTCAAGGTTTGCGTCCCACTGAACATTCCCTGCACGCCGGATGACATCTTCGAGCGAGCGGGCGCCGCCGTCATAGTTTGCAATTGCAGATGCCACAGCATCATCGTTGTTCTGCAAGAATTCATACGTTAGGACCCTCTTTTCTATCCCATTCAACAAACCCTGAGAATGAACAAAAATTAAGATCTCGGATAAACGAGAAAGGACAGAGGAATGGCTTTCGCGTGGGTAAAGCTCAAGGATACGGCCGATGGTCTTAACCGCTCCGGTGGTGTGGAGAGTGGAGAGCACCAAGTGGCCCGTTTGAGCCGCTTCCATGCAGGTTTCCATTGCCTCTCGATCTCGGATCTCACCGAGTAAGATGATATGTGGAGCTTTCCGAAGAACGTCTTTCAGTCCCTGTTTGTAATTTAATACGTCTCGCCCCACTTCCTGTTGGGTCACAATGGATGGAGACGGCGTGCGATGACCTGGGTAAACTGGATCATCCATATCATCGGGATATTGATACTCAATTGGATCTTCAACCGTCACGATGTGCTTGGGATGATGTTGGCGGACCCAATCAATCAGCGATGCTAAAGTGGTAGATTTTCCCGAACCGGTAGGCCCTGTCACCAAACAGAGCCCCGCACGTTTCAGCACCCCATGGCGGAGAGTGGCCGTTGTATCTGGGTCGATACCCAATGAATCGAGCGTAGGAATAAAGTCGTTGAGGATACGACAAGTCACCCCGAGGCCGGATGATGACAAATGCGCTTGAATGCGCAGACGCCCTGAGCGCTCTCCGCTATCGCCCATAGGGACGCCATCGCAGGAGAAATCCGCAACCATTTTGTGTTTAAACTCTTCGATTGCTATGCGGATTTTATCGTCCACTCGTAACTCAACTGCGTCATTGGTTCCAAACCCATGAGATGCAGACTCCCTATTTCGAATCAATTCTTTAAGAATTTCATCCATGTGAATTGCACTAAGCGGACCAAGGAAGTCGAGCTTCTCCATACCTTTGTTGGTATGAATATACACCGGACGCTCGGAGCGCATTTGTATATCCGAAACGCGAAGCTCACGGCAGACACGAAAGATAATACCAAGTAACTCACGACCACTCATGCCTGGCATGAAGCGAGAATGTTCCATGCCTGGTGCGCGGATTGGTGGCGGCGGTGGTTGAACTGTTTGCATATTGATAGGGAAATTTCGTTAGATTTTATTTAATTCTCTTTTGAGGAGGGCTTTTCTAAAACTTGAATTGATGCTTCATGACTATCACGAATTTTTTTAACGAAATAGAAGCGGTCATTCACTTCGGTAATTCGGTGGTCAGATAGATTGAGCCATAACCCTTTTTTTAGCCATTCTTCTGAGAGTTGTAAATAGAGTAAAATCGCATCGTCCATCACACGAAGAACCTCCCGCATTTGCTCAGGTTTATACCGTGAAATCTTATTTTCTTGGATCAAGCGATCATTAAGCATTAGTTCTAAAACATTACCCGCTGCCGCAGCGGCAGTGAGAGCCTCCCGCGGGTCTACCCTGCGATTCATGCAATAGTTGATCGTTTCATAAGCCAACTTGGCGGCCTGTGGATTGAGGGCAGGGTGAGTGCCCATCTCAGGCTCAGTCAAAAAGAAATGATATGCGTTGTAATTTCCATAGTGGGCAGGATCTAGCTCATATGCGAAACGTAGTTTCCCTTCTATCTTGCTACGTAAATAAAACTTGTGAGCAGCCGACGCAGCGAAGGTATTCGTTCTCGCATCGAGCGCCTCGGAAGACTCCTCTATAAAAAACTGAAGCCGTTGATTCCAGCCTCCGTAACCATGAGTAGCTCGCTGTTGCGTGCGCTTCAAATGTTGAAGCTGTGTATATCCTTGGTCGTCAGGAACATTCCCTTTCTTACCTTCAACCACACCCCAATAACTATCAATTGGACCCTGCATAGCCATCGCGATTACTTCGCCATAAGGACTACGCTTGATGCCCAAAACATTGAGCGGAACATCAATCTCAGGCTTATCGTGGAGAGATGGAGTGACGATTACAAAACCCGTCGCACCTAACCCAATGAGCATGAACGAAATGATGGATGGATGCAGTTTCATGAAATAATCGTTCAATGACTGGATCGAAAACAAAAGCGTGAGATGCCAATTTGAATGAGAAGAATAGCCGTAAAATATAGGATTAATTGGCCAAAAGTTTCACCCGATAGAGCGCCCGTTTTGAAATACAGGCGCTGGGTGAGATCCGCGAATCGATATTGTGGAGAATAAAGCCATATGACGCGCAGAGCTGAGTTCGCCTCTAGTTTCAGCATATTGTCCAAATAACCCACCCCATACAGTCCGTAAAGAGAGATGAGAGCGGTAATCCCATATCCGCTGATTCCACCAAATCTTGTTGCTACCGAACAAGCTAATGCCAGCAGTGGAGCGACGACCAACAAGTACAACGTAAGGTATTGGAAATTCAGTACCCACCACATGCTTTTCTCATCAGGATTTGCGGGCATCGCTGCAAAAAGACAAATACCTGTAGCCATCAAAGCCATGGGTAAAATGTAACAAAACAAAGCCAACCAAATCTGGAAAAGCTGCCTTCCCCCACCCAGTCCAGTGGTCCTAAAATACTCCCCTGTGCCTGATTTTACGTTCGACTCGCCAAGCCTGGCCGCCGCGTAAAACCCCCAAACCAAAGTGCAGATCATGAGCGCCGCCCATGTGATCTGAATCCTGGCCGGCTGAATTAATACAGGTCGTTCAGAGGCACTTGAAACTTCCGGTAAAACGAAAGGCAGCGCCAAAATGACGAAAAGGCAAATCGCCCATGCTTTCCGCCGGAAAATCGTTGCGATGGTGAGTTTAAAAAGACGCATAGGATCAAGAAATTTCAGACATACTCAGTTCAACAGCTTTTTAAGTGCCGACCATTTTTGATCATCTCCACAATGATGACTGATGTTTTCACCTTCAATGAGCAAGACGCTAGGCATACACATTGAATCATAATCGGGATGACATGATACCAGCCTGAGGACGTTCTCAGCTGACTGGTTCCATATTTCTTCAAAGGTTTCACGAGCAAAGGCATCCAAACCGCTAAACGGCTCATCTAACAAAAGTATATTCCCCCGATCATGACGGATCGAATACTCCGCCATAATCAAAGCTGTCTTTCTGCGGTTTCCGGTGGAGAGTTGACCATAAAGTTTATCAACATCCAGCTCGATACGATCCGCCAAAGCGAATGCAGCATCGAGTGATGCTTTAGGAATAAGCGATTTGAAAACGGCACGCGGTGATAACTCGGGATCAAATCTCATGTCTTCAGGTAGATACTGCATATAACCTTCTGATGTGAAATTTCCGGATAATTTATTCAAGCTGCCCGCGATCGTGCGTAGCAGCGTTGTTTTGCCGCGACCGTTTCTCGCCAATAAAAAATGGGTGCCACCTTGCAATGAAACCGTATCGGCAAAAACCGCTAGCGGATTCTTGTAGCCAATCGCAAGACCCGAATCAAAACGTATGGATGGTGTTAAATCAGACATGTGGTTGAGATAGAATTTCGACTTCGATTGAAAAATTCATGCAATCGAGGTAATTTTTAATTTAGCTTTCCTAACTACCGTGGCAACCTATTTTTATAGGTGTTTGGTTTCAAAAAACTCAGTGAACATGCAACATCGAATCGATGATTTCATCAAATTTCTAGCGATCGAGCGCGGGCTATCGGAGGCATATCAACTCTCCGTTCACCAGACTCTGCAAAGCCTAGCCGATTGGATGGATCAACGAAAGCTGGCGATCAACGAAATGGGAACCGATGAGCTTTCGGATTTTTTGAATCATCGCAAAGCCGAAGGCTTGGGAGCCTCTTCTCGTCGTCTCGCAACGGTACATTTGAAGATTTTCTTTCGTTGGATCGCCGCAAAGGGCGACATCGGAATGGATCCCGCTGAACCGCTGCAGGCCGCCAAGCCCGAGCACAAATTGCCCTCCACCCTCTCCGCGAGAGAAATCCGAAATTGGTTAGAAGGCATTCCCACGGAACATCCTTTAGGTCGACGTGACAAAGCGATCCTAGAGCTCTTCTATTCCTCTGGCCTCAGATTGGCCGAACTTTGTGCAGCCCGTCTTGAATGGTTGGATACGGAAGAAGGATTTCTGCGCGTTTCTGGAAAAGGGAAAAAAACTCGCTTGGTTCGCGTCGGGAAAGACGCGCTTTTAGCAATTACGAATTATCTCTCCAACGAACGTTGCGAGTTAGTGAAACCTCACAGCTCATCGCAAATATTTCTCAGTGTTCGTGGTAGCCCGCTCACTCCTGAGCGAATTCGCCAGATTGTCAAAAGACGCGCGAAGCTTGCCGGAATTGACAGCCAAGTTTACCCACATCTTCTCAGGCATTCGTTTGCCACACATCTGTTAGAAGGAGGCGCGGACTTGCGCGTGATCCAAGAGCTCCTTGGTCATGCCGATATCGCGACGACGCAAATATACACGCATGTCAGCACCAAAGGTCTCAAGGACACGCACCGGAAATTTCACCCGCGGGGTTAAACCTTAGCGCGCCGCCACAAGATCGTAACCGCGCCAGTCGCCAATTTTCACCTCAGCGAAACTACCGACCGGAAGCTTCTCATCCACCATCACTGATCCATCGATTTCCGGCGCATCCCATTGCGTGCGGCCCACGCCTTTCTGCTCAACCAAGACCCGCACTTTCTTGCCGACTTGAGCTTGGTTCGTTTCGGAAGCAATTTTCTGAAGCGCACTCATCGAGCGTGACCAACGGCTCTTACGGGTCATGTGATGAAGGTGACCATCGAGTTTCACAGCACGTGTGCCTTCTTCTTTTGAATATTGAAAAACCCCGGCACGCTCAAATCGGAACTCTTCAATAAATTCTAGCAGCTCTTGGAAATCCTCTTCCGTCTCGCCGGGGAAACCGACGATAAACGTCGTGCGGATCCCAAGACCCGGAATCCCTGCACGCATGCGGCGGAGCAGATCACGAATGTAATCACCACTCGTCACTCGTTTCATCGCAGTGAGCATGCGATCAGAAATATGCTGCAGCGGAATATCGACATATTTCGCAACCTTGTCGCATTCAGCGATCGTTTGGATCAGCTCGTCTGACCAATGTGCCGGATGCGTATAAAGCAAACGCACCCAAAAATCTCCTTCGATTTTGTTGATCTCACGCAGCAACGTGCAAAGCGAATTGCCGCGTGCGGAATCAACCGGCGAACTTGGATTCGGACGTTGTCCCTCCCATTGATCCATTCCGAAATAGGTCGTGTCTTGAGAAATTAAATTAATTTCCTTCACTCCACTTTTCACCAAAGCCTCCACTTCACGCACCACGGACTCTTGAGTTCTGGAACGATGCGTGCCGCGAATTTTTGGAATAATGCAAAACGTGCAGGTGTGATTGCAGCCCTCGGCGATCTTTACGTAAGCGTAATGATCTGGTGTTAAACGAAACCGAGGCGTCGTATAATCGGGAACGTATTTTGGCTTCAACGTCACGTAATCGCGCGGATCGTTAGTTGCCGCCGGACCTTCGTCTTTGATTAAGATCGGCGCGTTTTTCCTCCCAAGTAAATTTTCAATAATCGGCGCGACTTTGGTGATCTGGTCTAGCCCGATAAATGCATCCACCTCAGGCATAATGCCGGGCAAATCTTTTGCGAATCGCTGTGAAAGACAACCTGCGACGATGATTTTCTGCTTCGCTCGCTCAGGATTTTCACTGCGCTCATTGACCGCACCGAATATTGCGTCGATGGATTCTTGCTTCGCCATATCGATGAACGAACACGTGTTCACGATCAGCACATCTGCTAGCTCAGGATCCGGAGTGAGCATCATGCCCGCTTCAGCGAGATGACCAATCATGACTTCGGAATCGATCAGGTTTTTGGCACAGCCCAGAGAAACTAAGCCTACAGTTATTTTTTCCATAAGAGCAAAAAGTGTGATTTAGATTTGCGGCGGCATGATCAGTTCATCGCCAGGCTGCGGCACTACTGGGCCAAACCCAGGCATTGGGCTACCGATCGCTCCCTCAGTCGATATATCCGTGATTTTCACTCTACCGAGAATTCCCGTGTTCCGGCGTATCGCTAGGACGTCACCGACTCTGACATGTTCTGGCATAATTACTTCGATCGCGGCGAATTTACCAACTTCAGTATTATTCACGTATTCCGTAATACGTCCGATGAGAAGCGCATCGCGAATTAGTCGAGCTCGGCGTAATTCATTATCACTTCTTTCTAATTCTATCTGACCGATCAATCCGGCTTCATCACGAAAGGTTGATGCTTTCTTTTCCGCATCCTGCTTTCCTTGAGCAAGAGCTGCAATTTCAGCTTCTTTAGCCGCAAGTTCAGCTTTCATTTTATCTACATCTGAACCAGCCGGAGTGAATCCATTCTGTGAATTCCGAAATGCTTGAACCTCTCTCTCAAGTTTCCAGCGCTCTTGTTCAAGCTTCAATTGATCGATCTGTCCTTGCAGGCGAGCTAACTCATTAGGAGGCGCGTTCTCAACTCCATGATTCATGTTTTGAAACGACAAAACTACCGCTGCAAGTAGCAGGGCAAATGTCGCTCCAAGCAAAATTGACATCGTGTTCATGGCGGGAAAATGTCCACAGCGAGGGATAATGTCAACGTCACGCATTTTTTATGATTGCTCCAACTGAATACTCGCCAAATCTGCCTTACTGCTGAATGCTGCTCCCGTGGATTTATTCTCCGATATCCCGCAAAAGGAAAGCAAAGCACTTTCTGTGACTCAATTGGTTCGTAAAATGAAACGAGCCATCGAATCCGGAGTTGGAAAACTCTGGATCGAGGGTGAAGTCTCTAATCTCAAAAAACAAGCGAGCGGTCACTGGTATTTCTCCCTCAAAGACGAGGGTTCGCAAATCCAATGCGCCATCTTCAATGCACGCAGAAAAGAGGGCTCGGAAGCCCTCGAAGATGGCCTTAAAGTAAAAATTTTTGCCGATGCAACAATTTATGAGCCACGCGGCCAACTCCAACTTATCGTTGAAAAAATCGAGACTTCCGGCCTCGGAGACTTGCAGGCAAAATTCGAAGCGCTCAAGCGTAAGCTCCTCGCTGAAGGTCTTTTTGATCAAAGCAGAAAAGCCACTCTGCCGGCTTTTCCACGCACCATCGGAATCGTCACATCCCCTACTGGAGCCGCGATCCAAGATATTTTAAACATCCTCACCCGTCGCGCCCCATGGGTGCAGCCAGTGCTTTTTCCCGTCAGGGTTCAAGGCAAGGGAGTAGAACATGAAATCGCCAATGCCATCCAAAAACTCAACCGCCCGGAATCCTATGGCTATCCGCGTTGCGACCTACTCATCGTTGGGCGTGGTGGCGGATCGCTTGAAGATCTCTGGGCATTCAACGAAGAAGTCGTTGCGCGCGCGATAGCCACTTCCACTATTCCTATCATTTCAGCCGTCGGTCATGAAATCGATTTCACGATTGCGGACTTTGTTGCAGACCTGCGCGCACCCACACCCAGCGCCGCCGCAGAACTCGCCGTTCCCGATGCCACCGAGCTAAAATCGCTCTTAAAAAGCGCTAAAAAACGAATCACCCGTTCCCTCACCCATGCTCTGCGTGAACCAACCCAGCGCATCGATCAATTACGAGAATCCCTCATCATCATCGCTGAATCATCCCTCATATCTCGCAAGCAACATTACCGTGAACTTCTCCTCAAGCACGGCAACCTTCACCCCCGCAGAATTCTGGAACGCAGAATGGAGAAGACCCTCGAATTGCAGCGCGCTCTTACCCAATTGGCCCAGAGGCAATTATTGGATCGATCTCTCAAACTAGAAAACTTGCAAAGCTTGATACGAACCCTCGGACCGGACTCCGCTTTCAAACGCGGATTTTCCATCACCATGACCGAAGATGGAAAAATCATCCGCTCTAGCAAGGATGCGAAACCCAATATGCGCTTGCGTACCAAATTCATCGACGGCGAAATTTCCTCCACCATTCCATAAAAAATCATGTATCTATCCGCCTCCGCTTCCTATTCTGTGACCATTGATATCTTGAACTACGTTTGCCTTGCGCTCCTACTCGCGATCTTTTTCCTAGTCCTCAGAATTAACTCCAAACTTTCTGGAGTCTCTAACAAAGTCCGTAACCCCAGCAGTTCTAGTTCCAGCTCTAGCGATTCGGAAGAAACCGAATATAACACCGAAGTCGCGCCCGGAACTCCATTTGAAGAATTTCTCAACGAAGATCCAACTCGCCGCTCACTGAGTAAAAAAGAGCAATTTGCTGCTTACCGCGATTGGCGTTCACAAAAAGGTCTCAACTGGAAATAAATCCCAGCTTCAAACCTAATACAACGATCCACTTCGATCGCGGACCCACCGCTTTATCGTGGGCACACACCCGTGGATGTAGCTCCTAAATCCGTATAAAAAAAGAGCCCCGTTGTAGGATTAACTACAACGGGGCAAATACCTGGCGACGACCTACTCTCACAGGACCTATCGTCCCACTACCATCGGCGCTGCGTCGTTTCACTTCCGGGTTCGGAATGGGACCGGGTGGT
>JANMGO010000067.1:0-22624 GCA_031374665.1 Akkermansiaceae bacterium
GCGCAAAAAGCCCAACGGGGTCCAAAAGTCGCTGTATCTATAAGTCGTAAAATCCCACCCGGTTTCTATGGGTATAAATAAAAGTAGCAGGAGAAAAATATGGCGTATCATCATATGTCGAACAACTAGATCATTTGCGACATGTATGAAAGCCAGAATTCAAATAGAACCAATACCCTACTCTGAATTCTCTGTCTCGTCTCCCCTCTTGTGTCTTGCCTCTCCCAATCTTGTGTCTTAACTCCCCTTATGCCCGACGAGCTCGACCTATTCTCCTTCACCCCCGCGCCTGAAAAGCGCGTGGCGGAGCTGCGTCAACTCATCGACCACCATAACCAACTCTACTACACCCAGACCACCCCAGAAATCTCTGACGCCGATTACGACAAGCTTTTCCGCGAGCTCGAAGATCTCGAAAACAAGCACCCGCACCTAGCCGATTCTAATTCCCCCACCCAGCGCGTCGGCTCCAAACCTCTCGAAGGCTTTTCGCAAATCACCCATCCCGTCCCGATGTTGAGCATCGACGACGTTTTCGAACTTAAAGACTCGGAAACTCCCGAAGCCGAACTCATCGCATTTTATCGTCGCCTCCAAAAAAACCTCGGACGCGAAAACATCTCCGTCACCCTTGAACCCAAAATCGATGGCGTCGCCGTCTCGTTGTATTACGAAAACGGTTCGCTCAAATACGCCGCCACCCGCGGCGACGGCAGCACCGGCGACGACGTAACTCAGAATGTTTGCACCATTCGTAATATTCCAAAAACCATCAGAGGTGATAACGCTCCGTCCATCCTCGAAATCCGCGGCGAGATCTTCATGCCCAACTCTGCCTTCGCTGCGATGAACGAAGAACGCGACGAAGCCGGCCTACCCACTTTCGCGAATCCTCGCAACGCCACCGCCGGAACATTGAAACAACTCGATCCTAAAATCGTAGCCCAACGTCCCCTCGCCTTCCTCGCCCACGGTCTCGGTGCTTACGAAGGCGACGATCTCGATTCCGAAATCGATTTCCATTCGCTGTTAGATCAATTTTCCATTCCGCGAAATCAACCTGTCCGTATCGCCGAAAACCTCGATGAACTCCTCGCAGGCATCGCTTTCTACCGCAACCACCGCCACGACATCGACCACGCCACCGATGGGGTCGTCATCAAAGTCATCGACCGAGCAGAACGCGAACAACTCGGCGCCACCTCCCGCGCCCCACGTTGGGCAGCGGCATTTAAATTTCTCCCTGAACAACAAGAAACCACACTCAACGCTATCTCCATCCAAGTGGGTCGCACCGGCGTTCTAACACCCGTTGCCGAACTCACCCCCGTCCTCATCTCCGGCTCAACCGTTTCCCGAGCTACCCTCCACAACCAAGACGAGATCACGAAGAAAGGCATCTACATCGGAGCCAAAGTTCTCGTCGAAAAAGCCGGTGAAATAATTCCCGCTATCGTCAAAGTCATCGATACTGATTCATCGAAGTTAACTTTTTCGCTCTACGATTTCGTAGCCGGAAAATGTCCTTCCTGCCACGCACCCATCACGCAGGAAGAAGGTTTTGTCGCATGGCGCTGCACGAATTTCGAGTGCCCCGCCCAAGCGGTCACAGCGATCTCTCACTTTTCCGCTCGCAAAGCCCTCGATATTGAAGGTCTCGGTGAAACCGTTGCCGAAGCCCTCGTCCGCCACAGCCACGCGAAAAGCCCGCTCGATCTCTTTTCTCTCACCGAAGAAACTTTAGCGAACCTCAACCTAGGCACCGAAGAAGCGCCACGTCGCTTCGGCGAAAAGAACGCCGCAAAAATTCTCACCGCCCTCGAAGCCGCCCGCGCCAAACCCCTGAACAAATGGCTTTTCGCCATGGGCATCCGCCAACTCGGCGAATCCGCCGCAAAAGAACTTTCACGACTCCACCAATTTCTAACAGATATCCCAAATTCGGAAATCCTAAAAGAGTTACTCAACGATACGCGTGCTGACGCGAAAAAGAAAAACCCCATCCTCGAACCTTACGCGATCACCGGCGATGTAGGACGCTCGGTTGCGGAATCCATACTCTCCTTTTTCCACTCAGAAGCTGGACAACGTACCCTCCAACGCTTCGCCGAACTCGACATCAATCCCGCTTCTAACAATTTCTCTCCCAAGCCTGCAGAAGCACCGAAACTTCCCTTCACTGGAAAAACTTTCGTCATCACCGGCACGCTTTCCCTAGATCGCGACCATTTCAAAGCCGTCATCGAACAAAACGGCGGTAAAGTTTCCGGCTCCGTCTCAAAAAAAACCGACTACCTTCTAGCCGGTGAAGCCGCCGGCTCGAAACTCGACAAAGCCAAAGAACTAGGCGTTCAAATCCTAGACGAAGCCGCCTTCGCCACACTTCTTTGAATGGACCGCGCGTCTCCAGACGCGCTTAGATGAGTCCGTAATCAAGCCCTTTCGTGGATTTTGTGTTTTTCGTGGTTGAAAATCCATGTGTCCCAAAGCGTGACAATTCCCCAACTTACGCTTAGTTCATTCGCATGTTGAATCAACTCCACCTTGATCGCTGGGCCGAAGTGCTCGTGAAACACGCTACTGATATCCAACCCGGCAAAATCGTCCGCATCAATGCACAACCCAGCGCAGAGCGTTTGCTTGAGGCGGTTTATCGAAAAGTCCTGATCGCCGGTGGATTACCCATGGTCAATTGCCGCCCCGAATTTCTCGGCGAGGCGTTTTACGAACTCGCGAACGAACAACAACTCGATTGGACAAGTCCGTTTGCGAAATTCGAAACGGAAACCATCGACGCATCGATCAACATCGGCGCTTCTAACAACCTGCGTGCATTAGATAAATTCGATCCCAAAGTCACCCAACGCGCCGCGCGTGCAGATCGAGCTTCCAGAGAAATCTTCTTCCAACGCGCCGCCGTCGCCGACGATCCATCCATCGATTCCACCCTCAAACCCCTGCTCTGGACCACGACCCTTTTTCCAACCAATGCATACGCCCAAGACGCAGGGATGAGTTTGAACGATTACTGCCAATTCGTCATCCGCGCTTGTCAGCTCAATCAGGAAAATCCCGTTGCCTTCTGGCAAGAGCTCGATCGCTGGCAATGCGAACTCGCCGAGCAACTCATAACTGGTAGCGAACTCCATTTCCAAACTCCTGCCGGAACCGACCTCAAAGTCAACATCGGTGGCGCACGCTGGCTCTCCAGCCCAGGACGTAAAAACTTCCCCGATGGCGAAGTTTACTCCGGACCCAATCTCGATGCCGCAAACGGCGGAGCCGATGGTGTGGTGTTTTTCGATAAACGTTGCGTCTATCAAGGCCATGCTGTGCGTAACGCACGAGTCGTCATGAAAAACGGCCGCGCCACAGATGTCACCGCAGACGAAGGCGAGGATTTCCTCATCTCCATGCTCGATCAAGACGACGGCGCACGCCGCATCGGCGAGGTCGCCTTCGGCACCAATCGCGCAATCAACCGACCCACCGGACAAATCCTCTTCGACGAAAAAATGGGCGGCTCCTTCCACCTCGCCTTCGGATCGGGCTACCCAGAAACCGGAAACTGCAACAAAAGTGCCCTCCACTGGGATCTCATCGCCGGTCTCGATCAAGGTTCCCGCGTCACCCTCGACGGCAAACCATTCTGCATTGACGGCCAATTCGTCACCATGCCACCGGAAGTTCGTTGGCTGTGAAGCCTTTTGTGAAATTCAAATCAGTTAGATGACCGGCGCAAGGTGATCTCCACACCTTTGTCCAAATCTACATCTGTTTTTAAATTCACCCGTTTAGAAGCGCTTTGCCAACCGTCTTTGCTGACGCCTAAGATGATCAGTTCAGTGCGAGACTTGGGATATTTCACCACCGCCATTCCCCTTCCAGTCGTGTGAATCGGCGGACCCGATGTCGCCCAACCCGTGCCAGGCACAGCTAAACTGGTATCAATCAGAGCTTCTTTGATTCGATTTCCATCCGGATCTACAACTCGAACATTCAACTCTCCGTCAAATTTCCATTCCGGCCTATCTTGCGGAACTGGAGAAGTCACTGGCCGCTTGGAATCTGAATTAGCTACGGTGGCTGCATACAAGGTGTAAGTCGCCATCTGATTAGCTGATAGAAAATCTATCGTTTCGACACGCTTCTCGGGAAACGGATTCATCAACAAACTTTTGAACATACGCTGCGAGGATTTAAAATGTTCAACGCCAGAACCACGCCAGACCACCTTTGTATGAGGATGGGAGACCAATTCCTGTTCTTCGGTTTGGAGTCGTTGCCAGTCGCGGACATGCACGCCATAACCGATTTCTAAATCACGCGTGGTTCCATCGGCGTAGTGCAAGCGGACGCGTGCGATCGTCATTCCCTCCACATCCGGCCAACGCGTCGTATGCAACAAATGCAGTTCCTCAAACGAACGCCCGACTTTGACACCGATGGCATCGGGATATTCTTCACGGCTTTTTCCTGCGCTCTCTGCCGTTTGCCTTCCATACAGATAAACTCTGCCTTTCACCTTAAATGGCAATCCATCGAAGACTTTCTGACCAATGATGTCATCGACAGCAGGCTTTCCCTCAAATTTCTCGGTGTAGTGCGCAGAGAGATCGAGCGTTTGGGGTTCATCCTTCTTGCAGCTTGAAACAGCAAACATCAAAGCAACGGCAGCGAATGGGAGAAAAGGAGTTTTCAATACACTATGAACCAATTTCCACGCATCGACGTCAAGCTTGGCCAGTGGGCTGGTCTTGAAGATATCCTAAGCCGGTCGGAGACTCGGCTCTCCAGTTTTAGCGGGTCTCAGACCCGCTCTCCAAGTCTTGACACTGCGCCAGCGCTAGTGCATCTCCCCGCCATGCCTAAGCTTTCCATTCGCAACCTCGACGTTTCCGCAAAAGAAGTCCTCATGCGCGTCGATTTCAACGTCCCGCTCAAAGACGGACAAATCACCGACGACACTCGCATCCAAGCCGCGGTTCCTTCGATCAAACACCTTCTCAAAGGCGGCGCGAAACTGGTTCTCTGCTCTCATATGGGTCGCCCAGATGGCAAAGCCGATCCGAAATACACCCTCGCACCCACCGCGAAACGCCTTGGTGAAATCCTCGGCCAAGAAGTCGCACTCGCACCGGATTGCATCGGATCAGAAGCAGCTGAACTCCGCAAAAATCTCCAAGCCGGACAAGTTCTCGTTCTCGAAAACACCCGCTACCACGCAGAAGAAGAAGCCAACGATGCTGCGTTCGCCAAAAACCTCGCAGGCAACGCCGAGATCTTCGTCAACGACGCCTTCGGCACCGCCCACCGCGCCCACGCCTCCACCGAGGGAGTCACGAAATTCATTCCCGTTTCGGCCATGGGTTTTCTCATCGAGAGCGAACTCGAATACCTAGAGGTCAAACTCCAAAACCCTGAGCGTCCTTTCCTCGTGATCATGGGCGGATCGAAAGTTTCCGATAAAATCCAGGTCATCACCGCCCTCATGGAAAAAGCCGACGCCTTCCTCATCGGTGGCGCCATGGCCAACACCTTCCGCAAAGCCCAAGGCTTCGAAACCGGCGATTCCCGCGTCGAAACCGACAAACTCGAGCTCGCGCTCAGCATCCTTGAGACAGCCAAAGCTAAAGGCGTCGATTTCCTCCTTCCTGCCGATACCCGCGTCACTCAGGAATTCAAAGACGGTGCCGCAACCAAACTCTCTGGCGTATACGGCCAAGGCGGCGGAGTAGAAAAAGGCTGGGAAGGCATCGACATCGGCGACGTCGCGATTGGCGAATTCGAAACCGAAATAGCCAAAGCCAAAACCATCATCTGGAACGGCCCGGTCGGAGTGTTCGAAATCGAAGTCTTCGCCAAAGGCACCCGTGCGATCGCCGAAGCCATGGCGAAATCCAATGCCACCACCATCGTCGGCGGCGGCGATTCGGTCACAGCCGTCAATAAATTCGGCCTCGACGATAAAATGACTTTCATCTCCACCGGCGGCGGTGCTTCACTCGAACTCCTCGAAGGCAAAACCCTCCCCGGCGTAGCGGCTCTCAGCGAAGCGTAATTTTTAACTTATCTATTCTAACCAATAACCTTTAACAAAAAAATGTCACGCAAGCCAATCTTCGCCGCCAACTGGAAAATGAACAAAGGAGCCTCCGAAACCGAGGACTTCATCAAATCATTCCTCTCCAAAACCCAAGGCCTCAACATCTCCGCAGACATCGTCATCGCGCCGCCTTTCCTGTCTTTGCCTAAACTTGCCGATACCCTTCATCATTCCAATCCGGGGAAAAACGCACACTCGATCGGCATCGCAGCACAGAACTGCTCGCAGTTCGATTCCGGTGCCTACACCGGTGAAGTCAGCGTGCTCATGCTCCGCGAATTTTTCGTGCACTACGTCATCCTCGGCCACAGCGAGCGCCGCGCGATCTATGGCGAAACCGATGCGGTCATCAACGCCAAGATCAAGAAAGCCCGCCAAGCAAACCTGAAGCCCATCTTTTGCATCGGTGAAACCCTCGCCGAACGCGAAGCCGGACAACTCGAATTCGTCCTCCGCACCCAAGTCACCGAAGGCCTCAAAGACGTTTCCGAAAAAGATCTCTCCGATATCATCATCGCTTACGAACCAGTCTGGGCCATCGGCACCGGCGTCACCGCTACCTCCGAGCAAGCCCAAGCCGCCCACGCCTTCGTCCGCTCTCTCATCGCCGACCTCTACGGCTCCGAGTCCGCCGCTAAAATGCGCATCCAATACGGCGGTTCCGTCAAACCCGACAACGCCGCCGAACTCATGGCCTGCCCAGACATCGACGGTGCCCTCATCGGCGGCGCGTCCCTCGATCCTCAGTCGTTCCTCGAAATCATCAAAAACGGAACGCAGGAGTAAATTCAAATAAGGAGAGTGGACATTCCTGTCCACTGAGCAATGGGCGGACAGGAATGTCCGCCCTCCTTATTTTACCCCATTTGATTTTCACAAAAAAACGTTCATATTACCCCATTATGAACAACCATCTGAAAAACAACCTGGCAGAGGTTGATAAAGACCTTTCGAACTCTTGGATCGATCTCAGCGAAAAAGTCCGCGACCTCGCCACCGATCTCAAACTCAAAACCGCCGGCACAATCTTCGCGACTGAAGCCGATCACCTATCCAGCCAAACCTCCCGCCTCTGCGATCACGTCGCAAAACTTCACGCAGACGTCATCGATCTCATCGAAAACATCGAGACCCACCTACCTCTCCCCGAATCCGACGCCCCCAAAACAGCGATCTCTGACCCAGAAGCCCTCGATCAGGAAAAAATCCAGATCCAACGCGAGAACCACGAACTCCGCAACGACGTCAAAGACGTTCTCAAAGCCCTGTTTATGTGGGTGGACGATCCGAAAGAGCGTCTCCGACAAAAGCTCTGAAAAATACTATAACTTCTAAGTTTCCACTAAGTCACGTGTCTCATAGTGTAGAACTATGAAACCTTTGATATTCCTTTTGATGATATCTGGCTGCGCACTTGCTGCTGACGCCCCAACATTACGAAAACAAGCATCCGAACTTGAGACTCAAGGAAACTGGAAAGAAGCCCACGAAATCCGTGTCAAACTCCTCCGCGAAGTCAATGACCTTGAATCCGGCGATGACCTCGACAAAGCCATCAACTCCCAACGCCAGCTTCGCGAACACGATAAACTCGATTCCCTACTAGACGAACTCACAGTCAGTAAAAAGGACAACCCGCAGTTCATGGAGGCAGCCGGAAATGCCTATCTCCAAGGCCACGGCCACTACGGCCAATTTCTCGATAACAAATTCAAACGTGGTAACTATGATGGCCACGGAGAATATCGCCAAGTCGCCGAGCAAGACCGCGTCCGCGCCCTGCAGTGTTTCATGCACGCCCTTCGCACCGTAGAAAAAGGCGGTACCGATGAAATCGTCGTCCTCAATAGTCTCAAGAGAGCACTCCTAAATAATCGCACCGGCTCGCATTACCTGTGGCGGCTTTTCATTCTAACAGATATCTCCAAGGCACCTGATTATTCAGAAAACATTGACGTCATCACCAGCGAAGGTGCACCCGCTGATGCCGGAGGAATTCCCACTTGGATCGATGTCCCGGCTTCATGGGAAGCCGCCAAATCCGATGGCGAAAGATGGCGTTGGATCTTGCAAGAAACGTCACGCATCAATCCCAAGCTAACCAATCAAAATCAATTCGAATGGCTCCAGTTTTGCCAAAATCATTACGATGTCATCACTCTCGCCTCTTACAGTTGGTGGAGCCAACCCGACGTAAAAGAACGCGATGGCATTCTCCAAGCCTCCACCCTTAAAGAATCCGAAACCATCGCCCGCCTTGCCAGCGGCGTGAAACGTTTCACTCTACGCGAGGATTATCAGTTTATTCCCGGTCTGCGTGCTCTGATGCGCTTAGGTAAAGGATCGCCCTCGGATTCCGCAGGTGATCAACTCGTCCAAATTTTTCTCAATCGCAGCCAACACACAGAGGCAGTAAAGACCCTCAAAGAAGTCATCGAACTCCACGGCCCCGGAGGATACGGCCAGCGCACAGCACTCCTCAAACAAATCACCGGCAATTGGAGCCGCTTCGAAACCACTCCCACCTATCCCGCCGCACAGCTAGTCAAGGTTCCCTATACCTTCCGCAACGCGAAGGAAACTTCCCTGAAACTTTCCACCGTCAAAGACGAACTGGTGATGCAAGACATCATTGCCTACCTCAAGTCCAATCCCGGGGAACTAGATCATAATAAAATCACTTTCTCTAACATCGGAAACCGCCTGCTCAACGGAGATCGCGAACGTTACCTAGATAAAGAAATTCGTTCATGGAAAGAAAGTCTAACACCTGATCCAACCCATCGCGACGTCACCACCAATCTCGACCTCGGAAAACTCAACCCCGGTTGCTACTTGCTGGAATCCAAACTCGATGACGGCAACACCTCATGGATCGCACTCTTCGTGCGCGATCTGGTCATCTTGAAACGTTCGGAAACCGCTGGAGAAACATTCTACTTGGTCGACGCAAAAGACGGCACTCCCGTCAAAGGCGAACTGGAATTCTTTAGCTACCGCGCCGAATACATTGAGAAAAACAAGGACAAGCGTCGCTATAATATCATCACAGAGAATTTCCGCGAGAAGACGGATGAAACTGGTAAGTTTATCCTCCCTCACAAAAAGGATCCTCAAAACAATTTACAATGGCACGTCATCGCCCGTGCCGGCGAGCGCCGCGCTTATCTCACCGACACCCATTTCAACTGGTATGATCAAGGCGATTTAACTGATTACCAAGCACAGAATACTATCGGGATCACGGATCGACCCGTCTATCGCCCAGGTCAAAAAGTGCATCTCAAAATCTGGGCAGGCGAGTCCCGCTACGATCTCGGAGACGTTTCCACTTACGCGAATAAAACTGCAGATATCGAGATCCGCGACGGACGTAACGAAATTGTTTTCGAAAAAGACGGGATTACTACCGATGCATTCGGTGGAGCTGTCTTTGAATTTAATCTAACAGAGGAGGCCGCGCTCGGAGTTTACAACGTCAGCGTCACCGGTAGTGTTCCTCACTCCAATTTCAACTTCCGCGTCGAGGAATACAAAAAACCTGAATACGAAGTAAAAGTCGAGGCACCGAAAGAACCGGTCGCGCTCGGTGAAAGTTTCGATGTCACGGTTCTAGCAAACTACTACCACGGAGCTCCCGTCACTGAGGCCACCGTAAAAATCAAAGTCCAACGTGACTTTTTCAACGACCGCTGGTTCCCAGACGGCCCATGGGATTGGCTTTACGGCCCTGGTTATTGGTGGGCGTATCCCGAAGCTCCATGGTATCCAGGTTGGGAGCGTTGGGGCTGCATTCGTCCGGCACCTCCATGGTGGGAAAACCATCGCATGGGCGCGCCTGAGCTCATCCTCGAACAAACATCCCCCATCGGCCCCGACGGAAAAGTCAAAGTCACCATCGATAGCTCCATCGCCAAACTCGTTCACGGCGATCAAGACCACTCCTATACGATCACCGCTGAAGTCATCGATGCCTCACGCCGCACCATCGTCGGCAACGGCTCCGTCCTAGCTGCCCGCGAACCCTACGCCGTCACGGTCTGGCTCGATCGCGGTTACGCAACGGTCGGCGACAAAGTCACCGGAACCTTCGCCGCTCGCACTCTGGATGGAAACAAAGTCGAAGGCACCGCGACCGCTATCCTTTACTCTTCCGAACTCAACGCCGCTGGCGAAATTGAGGAAAAAGAAATCGGCAAGTGGACACCTGAAGGCGAAAACTGGACCTTCACCGCCTCAAAAGCCGGTCAGTACCGCGTCGCTGTCGAGTTCACCGATAAAAAAGGCCGCAAGCAAGAAGGCGCAAGCGTGTTTTCTGTTAGAGGTGCCGATGTGAAAGGAAATTTCCGTTACAACGATCTCGAACTTATCCCTGATAAAAAAGAATACCGCCCCGGCGATACGGTGAACCTCTTGGTCAACGTCAATCAACCCAACTCCCGCGTCTGGCTTTTCATCCGTCCCTCCCAAGGCAAAGTTGCTGAAACCAAAATCATCCAAATTCCGCAAAACTCACAGATCGTTAAAATCCCCGTCACTCTCGCGGACATGCCTAACTTTTTCGTCGAGGCTGTCACGGTCGCTAACGGTGAGATCCACACCGTCACGCGTGAGATCGTTTTACCTCCAGAAAAACGCAAGCTGAACGTCGAAGTCATCCCCGCGAAAGACAAACTCAAACCCCGCGAGAAAACTTCTCTCACCATCAAAATCACCGACTCGGAAGGTAAACCCTTCCAAGGCTCCGCCGCCGTTACCATTTACGACAAATCCCTCGAATACATTTCCGGTGGATCCAACGTCGATGAAATCGTGCCGTTCTTCTGGGATTGGACACGCCACTACTACGGCTACGGCATGCAACATTCTCAAAATCTCTACGGTCAGCACCTACAAATGCCCAAGACGGTTTTCATGCAGCCGTTAGGAATTTTCGGACACATGAATACACGCTTCAAAAGAGATAAAGGAATGAGCATGAGAAGTAGAGCGGGAGGAGAAGTCTATGCTATGGAGGCTATGTCGGATATGTCCGTTGGTGGGCTAGCCGCATCCATAGCCCCATCCATGTCCGAAGGCAAAATGATGGCCGCGAATGGATTAAAATCTGAAAGAGAAGCTGGTGGTGGCGCCGCAGCAGCTCCCGAAGTCATGATTCGCTCAGAATTTGCGGATCTTCTCAAATGGGTCGGCTCCATCGAAACCAATGAAAAAGGCGAGGCCACGATTGACATGGAAATGCCGGACAACCTTACCACCTGGAAAATCAAAAGCTGGGCCATGGGCAAAGGCACTCGCGTCGGCGAAGGCTCAGCGGAAATCGTCACTAGCAAAGACCTCATCATCCGCCTTCAAGCACCGCGTTTCTTCATCGAGAAAGACGAAGCCACCCTCAGCGCAGTGGTTCACAACTACCACAAAGAAGCCAAAGACGTCACAGTCTCACTCGAGCTTGATGGCAAAAATCTAACCGCCAACGGAGATCTAGAACGCCGCGTTTCCATCCCTTCAATGGGTGAAACTCGCATCGACTGGAACACCAAAGCACTCGCCGAAGGTGAAGTCACCATCCGCATGAAAGCCATCGCAGCCGATGACTCAGATGCCATGGAGATGAAATTCCCCGTCTACGTCCACGGCATGATGAAAACGGAATCGTTCAGCCGCGCGATTTCTCCAGAGGAAAAATCCACCAGCATCGAATTCACGCTGCCTGCAGAACGCCGACCCGCCGAGAGCAATCTAACACTGAATTACTCGCCAAGTATCGCCAGCGCGATGATCGATGCCCTGCCCTACCTTTCGAGCTATCCATACGGCTGCACCGAGCAAACACTCAATCGCTTCGTACCCACCACGGTCGTTCATCACATCCTCAAAAACCTCGGCCACGACCTCGCGGCCATCAAGGACAAGAAGGTAAATTTCAATCCACAACAAATCGGCGATCCCAAAGAACGCGCCGCTCAATGGAAACCCGGCCATCCAGATTGGAACCCAGTCTGGGATGAAAAAGAAGTCGCCAAAATGGAAGCCGCGGGTATCGCCAAACTCCGTGAACAACAAAACCCCGACGGCGGTTGGGGCTGGTTCTCCGCCTACGGCCACCAGTCTTACGCACACACCACTGCAGTCGTCATGCACGGCCTACTCCTCGCCCGCGACAACGGTGCGAAAGTTCCTGCCGATATGATCGAAAAAGGCCTCGCTTGGCTTTCTCAATACGAAGAAAAAGAAGCCGATCGCATCGTTCATTGGAAAAAACGTGATGAAAACACCAAACAAAAAGCCGACTCCACCGACGCTCTCGTCCGCCGTATCCTCGGTGAAGGCGGCAGAGATCACGCACAAATGTTAGGTTTCCTCTATCGCGATAAAATTGATCTCCCCGTCTACGCTAAAGCTCTGGTCGGCCTTGAGTTTCATCGCACCAAAGACATCGAAAAACGCGACGACCTGATCCGCAATATTCGTCAGTTTTTGAAAACCGATGCTGAAAACCAAACCGCCTATCTCGACCTCGGTAACGGTGGTTACTGGTGGTATTGGTACGGTAGCGAGTTCGAGGCGCAGGCATGGTTCTTGAAACTGCTCGCCGCTGCTGAGCCGAAAAGCCCCGACACCCGCGGCTTGGTGAAATATCTCATCAACAACCGCAAACACGGCACTTACTGGAACTCCACCCGCGACACCGCTTACTGCATCGAGGCCATCGGCGATTACCTCAAAGCCTCCGGCGAAGGAAATCCAAACCTCACAGTCGAAGTCTTGTTCGATGGCAAACCGCTCAAAACCGTCGAGATCACCAAAGACAATCTCTTCACTTTCGATAATACCGCTGTCATCGCTGGCGACATCCTCACTACTGGTAAACACACCATCGAACTCCGTAAAAAAGGCGAAGGCCCACTCTACGCGAACGCATACGTCGGCTATTTCACCTTGGAAGATTTCATCACCAAGGCCGGTCTCGAAGTCAAAGTGGATCGCACTTACCACAAACTCGTACCTGAAACGAAAGTCATCGATGCAGTGAATTCCTCTGGCCAAGCGGTCGATCAAAAACGCTCGATCTACCAACGCATCGAATTGAAATCCGGTGACGAAATCAAAAGCGGCGACCTCATCGAAGTCACCCTCGGGATCGATAGCAAAAACGATTACGAATACCTCGTCTTCGAAGATTGGAAAGCCGCCGGCATGGAACCCGTCGATGTCCAATCCGGCTACAACCCCAACGGTCTCGGTGCCTACATGGAATTGCGCGATGAGAAAGTTTCCCTCTTCGTCCAAAATCTACCACGCGGTCGCCACAACTTAAGCTACCGCCTCCGCGCCGAGATCCCCGGAAAATTCAGCGCCCTCCCCACCCACGCCGAGGCCATGTATGCCCCCGAACTCCGCGCCAACAGCGACGAAATGAAATTCATCATCAAAGACTAATACCGGAGAGCCGGTCTCCGACCGGCTGCGCCGCTCCTAGATATAATAAAAAAAAGCCACCCTTTCACAGGTGGCCTTTTTTATAG
Source organism: Akkermansiaceae bacterium (assembly GCA_031374665.1). GTDB lineage: Bacteria > Verrucomicrobiota > Verrucomicrobiia > Verrucomicrobiales > Akkermansiaceae > Luteolibacter. The sequence goes on from JANMGO010000067.1 coordinate 13,636, forward strand.
ATTGTATCGGATTAGAAATTACTCACCTAGCACGCCGGGAGCTTCTTCTTTGTCACCGTCTTCACGCTTTTCTTTGCGTCCTTCGCGATGTTCTTCGCGATGTTCTTTGCGCTTCTCAAATCCACCAGGACCTTCTGGACCACCGCGTTTTTCTTGATGCTCTTTCATGGCTCTTTTCATGGCAGCCTCTTCCTCTTCATTGAGTTCGCCATCGCCATCTTTGTCGAATTGCTTGGCTCTCTCTTTCATCATTGCTTTGTGCATGGCTTCTTTTTCATCATCGCTCAACTCGCCGTCTCCGTCTTTATCAAATTTGGCGAGCATCTCTTTTTTGAATGCTTCGTGTTTTTCCATGCGCTCTTTTTTAGCGGCCTCACGCTCATCTTCGCTGAGTTCGCCGTCGCCGTCTTTATCGAACTTCTCAAGCATCTCTTTTTTGAATCCTTCTTCTGCTTTTCTAGCAGCCTGACGCTCTTCTTCGTTCAGCTTGCCATCGCCGTCTTTATCGAATTTTTCCAGTATGTGGGGAGGCAGCTTGTGCTTGGGATGCTCACGCTCTTCGGCATTCGATACTCCAGTAAGGCCGACAACGGCTGTAATCACTAATAATGTCTTGGTTTTCATGACTTTGTATTTGGTTTTTTATGAGTAATCAGGTTTCTCACATGGGCTAATAACCCAACCGTTTTGGCAAAGTTGCGAGAGGCTGTAAAAAAAATCTGCCCCGCTATAGAAAACTATGCGACCTTGGATTCGCCATTTCATGAGAAAAAAATTTGCAAATCCCTGGCCGCACCAAATCCACGGATTAACGGACATTCTCGGCTGGAAACTTGGGGTTTCCGCCCGCGAGAAATCGCGCATTCCCGGAGCACCTGACCTAGGCGCTCGATGCATCACTCTGAATCCCTTACAGATTGCCGATACCCCCGCGGATGGATGGAGGATCACATGGCTCGGTCATGCTTCGTTTCTCATTCAGGGAGGCGGAAAATCACTGCTCATCGATCCAGTTTTCTCAGAACATTGTGCCCCTCTCCACTTTCCTTCAATGAAAAGGAAAGTAGCCCCCCCATGCCTGCTATCGGACCTTCCCGATATCGATGCGATTTTACTGACGCACACTCATTATGATCATCTTGATCTTCCGACTCTTCTCCAACTCGGTCGCTCAATTCCACTTTTCCTTCCCAGTGGCCATGCGGGACTTTTAAAAAAGTCGGGTTTTAGCAAGGTGACCGAACTCGCGTGGTGGGATTCGCATCACCTAACAGATAAAATCCGAATCACCTCCGTTCCCGGTCAGCATTTCACAGCAAGAACCCCATTTGATCGAAACACCGGTCACTGGTGCGGATGGGTTATTGAAGGTTTGGATAAGAAAATATGGCACGCGGGAGACAGCGGCTATTGCCCAGCATTCATAGAAATCGGTGAACGGTTCGAAATGATCGATTTAGCCATGATTCCTATCGGAGCCTACCAACCCAGAAGCATCATGAAAGCCATGCACATGAATCCAGATGAAGCCGTTCAGGCTTTTCTAGATGCTAAATGCCAACGTGCAATCGCGATGCATTGGGGAACATTCCGACTCACGGATGAACCGATGGGAGAACCACCTCTTCTCTTAAAACAAATCATTCAAGAAAATGACCTTCCAGCTCATTGCTTCGTTGCGGGCAACATTGGCGAAGTCTGGGAAGTTAGATGATTATTTTAATAAATCATCAAGCTTCGTTTCGCCCGGCGACCAATAGCTAATGGAGTCAACCTTACCGCCTGAAATAGCTATCACCGTTACTTTACCGGCTTGCACGGGAAATTTCGCAATCAAATCAGCATCATCGCCCAGAATGATACGATGCGTGTATTTTTTCATCTTCGGAATCGCGAACATTCTGCCGATACCTGGCATACCGTGGATATTTGCCAGATAAGCAGCCTTGTGATTTGAAAAATAATCTTTGCCCAACGTAGTCAGAACCGCGTTAGCTTTTTTACCTGTCTCCATGTCATGTGAAACGAGCAGATACTTCATGCTCGATGGCTTGAACTCATAATTTACATCATGCTGATCCTTTGCTTTGAACGTCTCGATTTTTTCACCATTTGCGTATGGTTCCGCCGAGGATACAACGACGCTGAATGTAGATATCAGCATAATTACTGCGCATTTATTAATGAGATTGATTTTCATTAGAGTGATTATATTTATTTTTTATTTTAATTAGAGCTTTTGACCACTTGGTGACGGTAACTTAACAGCAAGTAAACGACTATACTTCTTATGAAACTAATTCAAGCTATCCCATTGTTATTTCTAGCTATCGCTCCTGCCCGTATGACAGCAGCGACGCTAGAGGTTGATAAGGAAAAAAGTCGTATCCATGTAGATGCAGAGGCGACTGGCCATAGTTTCACCGGCACGCTGGAGAAATACACTGCAACGGTTCAGGGTGACTCCACAACTATCGAGCCGGATGCTTTCCATCTTGAGTGGAGTTTTAAAGATCTCAAAACTGCGGATGATAAACGAGACAAAGAAATGCTCGCATGGCTAGGTGGTGGCAATCCAAAAGGAAAATTTGAATTTAAGAAGTCGTGGGTGGACAAGAAAGGCATCAAACACGCGATGGGCAACCTTACGATTAAAGGCGTTAGTAAATCGATATCCTTTCCCTTCACTACCAGTAAAGAAGGTGAATGGGTGACGATCGATGGTAAAGTCGCCATGAATTACGAAGACTTCGGACTGCCTATTATCCGGGCAATGGCTGTGATGACCGTCGATCCTAAGTTAGTTGTCCGTTTCCACATCGTTGGTCAGATCAAGTAAGAACAACCCAATAATGAATCCTGAATCATGGTGGCAAAAGCGTAGCGGATGCGCGAAGACACTTCTCACCGAGTGCTTCGCCAACAGCATGGGACCGCTGAATAAAATAGAGCCACGGCTAGGTGCTGCATTGAAATATATTCTCATCAAGCCAGGTTCAATGGCTCGAGCAGTTGTTGCCTATATGGTTGGCATCGAAATGGGATTACTGGAAGAAGGCGCACGAGCCATCGCCTGCGGGATCGAATACTTACACACCGCCTCGCTTATTTTTGATGATCTCCCCTCCATGGACGATGCAACTCGCAGAAGAGGAGATAAATGCGTCCACGTCGTTCACGGTGAGGCTACAGCCATTCTAGCTGCACTAGCGATGATCAATCGCGGATATGCCATGCTTTGGCATGGTGTCGCTCTCGGTCACAGCGAACGCAGAAAAGAAGCCGCAGAGTGGATCACCCAGCGTCTTGGCACTGGCGGTGTAATCGGTGGACAAGCTCTTGATCTCAATAGCTGGGTTAGCTCGAAAGACACGGCGAGCGTAAGCAAAGTCGCTGCCATGAAAACCGCAGATCTCCTCCGTCTAACAGTTGTCCTTCCTGCTATCCTAGGAAAGGCAACGCGACGCGAAATTCAGATACTGGATCGTCTCTCTCTTTTCCGTGGTCTCGCCTATCAGGCAGCGGACGATCTAAAAGACGTTTTTGAAACATCTGAGCTTTCCGGCAAAACGGGCGGAAGGGATCAAGCTCTTGGCCGTCCCAACCTCGTGAATACCGAAGGCACAGAAGGTGCGATCCGAAGGCTTTTACGGCTCAATTCTATCGCCGACCGCTTACAAAATTCTCTGCCCGGTGCGCTCTGCCAATGGCAGATTCTCGACACACTGCGTGTTCCCTTGCCCGTGGATATAGAAGAACTCAAAATCCGTATGGCGGTATAAACACGCATGAGTCTTTGGAGAATGATTTTCACCAACCTCCGCCGCCATCGCGTGCGGACGGCAATTGGTGCCATCGGCATCGCGCTCGGTGTCGCCACCATGCTAAGTGTGGTCGGCATATTGGGCGGGGCGGTCAAAATGTTCGAGCGCATCCTTCGGAGCGACTCAGAGATGGTCGTTTTCGAGCGAAATGTTTCCGACCTATTTTTTAGCAATGTGCCCATAGAATTAGTCGACGAGCTCAATTCTCAAAAATTTGTTAGAGAAGCTAAGCCCGTGCTATTCGCCATCATTTCTGCTCCAGAAAGACCCGTCGTGACTTGTTTCGGGATAAGTCCAACGGATAGCCGCTTGAAAAAAGGAAAATGGTTATCCGGAAACATTTCGGCATTCCGTGAAGATGGAGACGGCGTTGTGATCGGAGAGAGAGCGGCGGATTTTCTAAATGCGAAAATGGGAGAGTCTCTGGAATTGGGCCAAGCCCATTACACCGTTGCCGGTATCGTGCGCATGGAAAATGGTTTCGAAAACGGTGGAGTATTTATGCCTTTGGCGACGTGTCAAAAAGCCTTTCACAAAGAAGGTGTCTGCTCTGTGGTAACCGTCGCCTTAGCCGATGGTCATGAAGCAGCCGAGGTGAAAAATTGGATGGAAACAAACCACCATGGCCTCACCGCACTAGAAAACGAAGAATTCAGCAATAGCTATTCTCAGTTCAAGATCATGAAAATCACGGCATGGGTCGTGGGAGGCTGTGCCTTTCTGTTAGGCGGTTTGAGCGTAACGAACACCATGATCCTTTCTGTGTTCGGTCGCATCAAGGAACTCGCCATTGCTCGTGTCTGCGGATTTTCCAGAGGACAGATCGCACGTATGATTTTCGGCGAATCCCTACTCATTTCCGCCATTGGTATTATCGCTGGTTGGCTACTCAGCAAGGGTGTCTTGATATTACTCCGCGCCATTCCCCAATTACAGGGATACATCGAACCAAGCATCGGCATACCAGAGCTTTTGGGAGCCAGCACACTAGCCATCCTCACCGCCTTAATCGGAGCGCTCTATCCCGCTTGGTATGCAGCAAAACTGAATCCAGCTGCTGCCCTTAGATTTGAATAACCCACCAAAATAATGAGTGCACTTGTAAAAATGGATGATGTCTGGAAAAGCTTCGATCAAGGTCGGGTAGACGTTTTACGCGGAGTGAAACTTCATGTTGCCGGAGGTGAAATCATCGCACTCTGCGGCACCTCCGGCTGTGGTAAATCCACACTGTTAAACTGTATTTCCGGCCTTGAAGAAGTGGATCGAGGAGATATTTCAGTTTCTGGTTATGATGTCGTCCATGAGTCTACACGAGTTGATCTTCTCCGTCATCATATCGGCTACATTTTCCAATTTCACCACCTGATGCAGGATCTCACTCTGGCGGAAAATTGTTATGTTCCCGTGATTGCGGTCGGAGGGAGCAGACGCCACGCCAGTGAACGCATGGAAGAACTCGCCGAAGCAACTGGTGTAAGCCATCGACTTCACCAAAGAGTTCGAGAACTTTCCGGTGGAGAAAGACAAAGAGGAGCCCTTGTTAGATCATTGATGAACGACCCAAAACTCCTACTTTGCGACGAACCGACTGGTGCACTAGACGAGGAGAACCGCGAAAAAGTTTTCGATTTGCTTTTAGACTTGGTCAGGAAAAAAGGCCGGACGCTCATCCTCGCCACCCATGATCCCGAGCTCGCCGCTCGCTGTGATCGGACTTTACGAATGAGGGATGGGAGAATCGAGGGAGAATTGGCCAGAAAATGATAATTGAGAATCAGCGCGTTGGAATGCACACCGCCGTAGTTCATGCGTTGGTATGGCTCGTCGTTGGTAACTTCATCGGGGTTCTCCTATCTATTCTTCTCTTATTCCCCAGCCTAACATTTGGCGAACTCAGCTATGGTCGTTGGACTCCATTGCATCTCAACGCTCAACTCTACGGATGGACTGCATTACCGCTCATAGCATGGCTATTTTCCGTCTACGAGGTTCACCGCAGCAAATCCTCTACGTGGGCAGCTCCCGCAGTCTGGGCGTGGAGCGGTGCTTTATTTTTCGGCTGCTTTTCATGGCTCACAGGAAATAGCTCGGGTAAAATTTTCCTCGATTGGCGAAATGGAGCGATCTGGGGTTTTGTTGTAGCAATGATCATTCTCTGGATCGTGCTTTTCATCGCATGGAAAGACGGTGCAAAGCGTTGGAAGCGTTCAAAAAAATGGCTTTCGGGCATCTGTATCGCCGGCTTGGCGTTGGTGCCAATTTCAATGATCTTTGCCGCATCGCCCTCGGTTTATCCGCCAGTTGATCACACCACTGGCGGGCCAACGGGATCTAGCCTGTTAGGTTCAACTTTGATCGTAATTGGTATGATGCTGCTTTTACCTCGTATTTCAGGACTATCCGCAGAACCCCGCTCATCACGGTTTACATGGATCTTTTTTGGTTTCTGTTGGCTTGTTTTTGTCGTCACGGAAGCCATCGGCGGTTCGCATTTCGACAGTTGGCAAATCGGCGCAATGCTTTGCCTTGTCCCGTGGGCATGGTTGATTCCGAAAGATTGGCAAAAATTTTCATGGCCTGAAGGAACAATAGAATGGCGGATCGCGGCAATCACTTGGTGGGGAATTTTGGTCGTCACCGGCGTCACTGCATTTTTACCAGGTCTGCTCGATCACCTGAAATTTACTCAAGGGCTTGTCGCCCATTCCCATCTTGCCATGGCTGGATTCACTTCATCCTTCTGCGCACTGCTGATCGTTGCAATTTCCGGAAAGAAGCTAGGTGGAAAACTTACGATTCCGTTATGGAACACAGCGACTCTCGGGATGGTCGTATTGCTCGTTTGGATGGGTTGGCGTGAGGGCAGTGAATATTCATGGATGATTTCCAATCCTCACTGGAGGCAAACTGGGTTTATTCTGAGAACCATTCTGGGAATAATCATGCTATCCATCTCAATAACTTGGCTGATTCAATGGAGACGAAAATGAATAAGAAACTTATCATCAAAGGCTGGAGCTTATGTGTCGGGTCCATGGATGCGATTACCGGGTTACTGCTCATTTTCGTGCCTGCATTCATTTTGAAACTGTTAGGAATTACGCCTCTCGAAAATAGCTCATGGGTTTATCTCAGCTGGATGGGCGTGTTTATCACCGGGGTCGGTTTCAGCTATATTTGGGCCTTAGGAAAGGCAGCCGAGGGAGAACTCATTTGGAAAATCACGGCAATGATTCGTTTGATGGTATCGGCATTTATTTGTTGGAAAATCGGATCTGGCGACTTGCAACAAGCTTGGTTGTTAGTCGCATTTTCAGATGCTTTCGTCGCCGCATTTCAACTCTATGTGCTTCGCTTAGGTTGGTGGAGGGAGGTTGATTCATGAATCGGATCGCACTTAGAGCAGCTGTTCTAATCGCTGCTGTATATGGGTATTTCCTCATCTTCGCGCAGTTTTCCTTTGTCGAACTCATCCGTTCAGGCGGCATCAGCCATACCGGTGAAAAAATGGTTCTCGGTGCGATGGCAGTTGGAGGTATTGGCTCAGGCTTTTTCGTCGCGTGGCGAGGTTCCTCGACCCGATGGCTGAAATTGTCCCTTATCGCCGCGGCTATTGCTGCTGCACTCGCCCCATCCCTTTATCATATGCCTTATGCGGTGTTCATTGGCTTTCTAGCTGGAGCTGCGCTCGGACTCGCGACCGTCAGTCTAGCCACATTACTCAGAGATTGGTGCGGGTTATTATGGGTAGGACTCGGAACGGGTATAGGCTATGGCTTCTGCAACCTACCGTGGGTATTTCAATCCGATCCCTCACAACAATCATACATTGCATGCGGACTTGGCGTTGTCGGATGGCTAGTAACTCCACAGCAACCCGTCTGCCAGAATGAAACGCAGCAAACTCCTGTGAATTCACGCAGCTTTTGGCTCATCGTTTTGGTGTTTACTGCATTGGTCTGGCTGGACTCATCTGCATTTTTCATCATCCAACATGAATCAGAAATGAAAGCCGGAACATGGGGAACCGGGCATCTCTGGAAAAATGCAGCGCTGCATTTCTTCTCCGCACTGCTTGCGGGATTTTTAATGAACAAGGGAAATGTTAGAATATTACCCATCTGCGCTTGGGTAATACTCGCCATCGCTTCGCTAGCTGTTAACCACTCATCCACCATCACTCTCACGGCGTGGCTTTACCCGATTGGCGTTTCCATTTATTCAGCTGCGCTTATCGCATGGCCCGGATGGTTCAGTGGCGCAAAAAATAGTCATCAGATTGGCTGGAGAGCAGCCACATTGTTTGGCATCGCCGGTTGGTTCGGCTCAGCTAACGGCATTGGAATGGCTCAGACCCTGAACGCTGTTCCCGGCTGGTTCATCGCAGTATCCGGGATTGTGGTTATTTTAGGAATGCTACTAACTGAAAATAAATCATGGCGTATCGCCGCGGTTTTAGGATTGCTGCTACTTGTATTTCAACTTGGAAATCTAACTCAAAATACAGCACCCAAAAGCGCCGTTGAACGCGGCAAACAGGTTTACCTTTCCGAAGGATGCATTAACTGTCATTCCCAATACATTCGTCCCCATAGCTCTGATGAAATTCTCTGGGGAATGGGTCCGAGTATGGATGATATCAAAACGCAAAAGCCCGTGCTTATCGGCAATCGTCGGCAAGGGCCCGATTTAACAAACATCGGCATACGCCGTTCTTCAACATGGTTGAAACAACATTTCATCAATCCCCAAGCGTTCGCATCAGGTTCCCCGATGCCCTCTTACTCTTATCTTTTCGAAGATGATCGGGGAGACGATCTCGTGGCTTATCTCTCAAGTCTAGGTCTTGAAAGATATGGCGATCGACTTGAACAAATTGCCGAGTGGCGACCTCAAGAAACAACCACTAGCAATCATGGCGACGCATTATTTGCTCAGCACTGTGTCGTGTGTCATGGCACAGCAGGCCATGGCGATGGCTTAATGGCGAACCGCCTTCAAAAGCCTCCCGCCAATCTTGTCGTTGGTCCTTTTTTATGGTCGGCCGAAAAGGATCACCAGAATGATAACCTGGCGAGAATCATCAAATTCGGCATTCTCGGAACCGATATGCCAGGACACGAAACCTTGTCCGATCAAGACATCGGAACCTTACGGGAACA
>JANMGO010000057.1:0-11490 GCA_031374665.1 Akkermansiaceae bacterium
TTGGCAGTTTATTTTGGCAGTTTATTTTGGCAGTTTATTTTGGCAGTTTATTTTGGCAGTTTATTTTGGCAGTTTATTTTGGCAGTTTATTTTGGCAGTTTATTTTGGCAGTTTATTTGCATACGCCTACTTCGAGTGGGTCTTTGAGAAACTCATGCATCAGCCATCCCCAAGTGCGGAGCAAATCGACCAGCTCTTGCCAACGGCATGGCTGCAACAAATACGCCAAAGCAAAATAGCATAACCACCAGAGATACGCTAATCTCTACAAGAGCGGTTCTGTTGGGCGCTTACCTGCCTCATGGCGTTCGACTGGCTTTAGAGCTTTTTTTCGAGCAGAGATTTGATGGCGTCATTTTCCATAGCCAAATCAGCATACATGCGTTTGAGCTTCGATAGCTCTGCTTCAAGCTCTTTGGTGCGTTTGAGTTCAGAAACACTCAAACCTCCATACTTACTCTTCCAGTTGTGATAAGTCGGCTGGCTAATACCATACTTGCGGCACACTTCAGAGACTTTCATCCCTGTGTCGGTTTCTTTGAGAATCGCCACTATTTGGCTCTCTGTGAATTGGCTCTTTTTCATCGTTTCGTTTGCTTTGTAGCAACCCGAAACTCTAGTTTCAATCTGTTCCGCTACAGGGGACTCTTACAATTTCAAATGCTCTATACTTATTTCATTAAGTGTATAATTTTTTGTAATTAGTGTATATATTTTTTGGTATTTATTTGGAATATTTTTTTCATAAATTAAAAAATTTTTAATATTATTATTTATATCATATTCTGTAACTTTAAGTTTTGTGCTACTTTCATACAATAATTTTATATGTGTATTCGATAGATAAATAGTTACAATAAGTAAATATTTACTTTTATTTTCCAATTTAAAAAAAACGGCTTCTCCGCCGCCATCTGTTCCTGTATCTAGCATGATACGGTGCATTTTTTTATAGGAAGCATTTTTCGTTGTAACGCAATTAGTAAAGCACAAGCTGATAATTATTATAAAAAGTATATTATAAATTTTCATTTAATTATTGGTAATTTTTTTGATTTTAAATCTCGTAATTGAGCCATATTCAACCCAGTTGGATACTCATAATGTGGATAATCTTTGAATGATTTCCATGAGCCGCCCCATTCTAAACCAGACGCTCCAGCAAGTGAACCAGCTTTTATATATAAAGGACTATCAGTCAAGTATGTTTTTCCATCATTTGTAAAAATACCAATGTCAAATGCTATGCCAAAATTATGATTACTGTAGCCTCCTTTAGCATTAGTTACTACTTTGCCAGGTTTGGTTCTACCTTGCGCATACAGTAGGTCTTGTTCTTCATAAGTCCTAGTTCCACTTATTATTCGGGCATCGATGCCTAAAAGTCTAAGTTGATAGAGCAAAATATGTGCTCTTTGCTTGACTTCAGGCTCTAACGAACGAAGTAATTTATTCGTTCTTGCATCAAAAAACGGATCATCTCCTTCAACTGGTATAGCTCGATTGACTTCAAATTTATTTTGATATTTTTCCATCTCAGCCATCTCAGCATTCAACAAATGCTGGAATGCCGCAGTCCATGCACCATTAGAAAACTTACCTCCGCCCAGTGCGGATGCCGTTCCTCCAACAATTCCCGCCATGGCGGTGCGGCCTGCCACAGCGCCAGGACTATCGCCTTTGATGAAGGCATACGCACCCGCATCTGCTGCGGCTGCACTCACAGCTGCAGAAATAAACCCATCTTGGAATTTTCCGCCCATCGCTTCGTTTGTTGCGCCTCCGACGACACCATGACCTGCGATGTGTAGTGAGGCTTTACCAGGATTCAAAAATAAACCGCCAGCACCCGGATCAATCCCATGAAGCCCACCAGCAGTAATCGCACCTGAAATACCTCCAACCACACCAGCCCTCAGCACATCACCAATATCGCCACCAGCTAAGGCAGTGCCTAATGCTCCTCCGACAGCACCGAGATACCCTCCTCCTATAGCGCTTAGAGCCCAACCTGGAAGAGAAGAAGCAGCACCACCCACCAAGCCCGCACCTACGGCTTGCATACCACCTTGCATCAAAGCCGCAAGCGAACCTGCTGCAAATACTGCGAGTGCAAACACGGCCACGATCACCACAATCGTCCGCCAGTTCTCTTTAATGAAGCTTCCAATACTACTAAACGCCTTACTGATAAACGAGAACCCACTCGGATCTGTTGCATTTAGGGGATTGTTTAGGCAGTAGCTGTAACGGTTAAAGTTTTGGCTGTATTCTGGGATTTGGACGACTGGGTCGGGTGAGAGGAAGCGGCCTAACTCTGGATCAAAGATGCGGCCGTTCATGTGGATGAGGCCGGAGTCGTCTAACTGTTCGTGGCCGGTGTAGCCGCGGTCGTAGTCTTTTGAGCTGGTGCGGAACGGATCGGCATCGCTGGTGCGGTAGCTGATCTGGGTACTTGCATCGCGGCGTTCGCCCCATGCGTCGAAGGATTGGTATTCGGTAGATTGGCTGGCGAAAGATGTGCCATTCCAGATGCCGACCAATAACGCATCGGTGGAGCCGAGGTGGTCTTTGATGACGTTGGTGAGCTTGGTTCCGGGATCCGGGCCGCCTAGGACGCGGGTGTAAATCATTCCTCCACCGAGGGAATGACGATGCACGGTTTTGACCATTACGGAGCTAGAAAATCCGTCGGCTCGGGTCGTGTGATTCTCACGTTCATAGGAACCGAGGTAGAGGGTGGTTTCAGCTTCTCGGGAATCATTGACCGCGATGCGCTCTTTGATCTGACGAGCCCGACTCCCTGCGGCATCGAAATCGAATTCTGACTGAACGAGTCCGCTTGCGTGTACGACGAGGCCTGAGAAATCTTTGAGTTCTGGAGTTGCTTCGTAGACGAGCTGTTTGAGTTGGCCGAATGAACTCCAGGTGTAGCTGCGCTTGCCGTCTGAGGTGACGTAACCGGCGGCATCGTAAGAGTAGGTGCGGTTGAAGCCTTTCACCGTTGCCGAGGTGACGGCATGGATACGGGTGGAGCTTGCGTATGTTAGAGTGGCAGAGTCACCTTTGCTGAGCAGGTTTCCTTTGATGTCATAGGAATAGCTCTGCGGAGGCGGGACGCTGGTGATGGTCGCTCCTGGTAGTGCGACGACTGAGGATGAAGTGAGACGGTTCAGGGAATCATAGCCAAACGTTTCACTGCGCTGTGCGACGAGATCGTTGCGAGTGTTCAAATTTCCTAAATTATCCCAGGTATAGATTTTGTTTTGGATGGCGCTGCCATTGCGTGATGCAGAGAGAGCAAGCACGTCTCCTTTGGCGGCATCGTAGGAGGCGCTAATGTTGACGCCTTGTGCAAGAACTTGAGTGAGCGTGCGGCCTTTACTGTCATAGGTTCCCGCCTGCCATAGAACCGTGCCCGCACCTTCGTAGGTGCCTGGGGCTAAGGATTGCCGCAGTGGGAACGAATAGGTCTCGTCATAAACATTCATCACAGTCAGACCTCCGGCGTCGGTAGAAGACGCGACACGCCCGAGCGCATCGTAAAGGGTGGATGTGGTGAACGTTTCACCGAACTGGGTTTTCGATGTGGTGAGGGGTCGGCCTAAAGAATCATAAGTAAAGCTTTCCTGATAGCCACTCGCCGCGCCGGACCCGACGATCTGGGTTACTTTTCCGCGAGTCACGCCAGAAGCACTGCTGTAGGTGGTGGAGTAGGTGCCTTCTGGCTGGGTGATTGTTAGAGGACGACCTAACACGTCATAATCGAACGTAGTGGTCTGGCCTTTTGCGTTCGTGGAAGACAAGACCTCACCAAAAGCATTGTAGACGGAAGACGAGGTGCCGGAGTTGGTTTCGGAAACCGCAATTTTATTTCCAAATGTATCCCATGTATTGGTCAGCAAAACATTGCCGCCGACGGAGACGCTAAGCAAACGGCCCTCGATATCATGATTGAAAAGAGTGGTTTGGCCGGAGGGATCTTTGGACTGGACGAGCCTGCCGTGTTGATCCTCCCAACGTTCCAAAACCTGACCCGCGACGTTGATGGTTTTTGAGTAAGTGGTTGGTTGGCCACCGAGCATGCAGGAACCTTGTTCAACGACGGAGTCGCTTCGGTTACCGGGACGCGTGGTGCGAACGACACGGCTCAATAGATCATATTGAATGGTCGTATAGTTTGGAGTTTCACCGGCAGCAAAGGAATCTGAAACCGAAGATTTGCGGCCCTGACTATCGTAACGAGTGACTGAGTAAACTTTGCCGTAGCGTGAAGAACCTCCCGCAGCTCCGTTTTTGAGAATGGTGGTTTCTGTGACTAGCTCACGGCCCAGCGCATCCAGATAAACTTTACCCACGGGTGATCCGGAAGATTGTTTGGCTCGGAAATATGCGATGTTCTGAGTGGAGTTGAGTGGCCACACCGAGTTCGGCACGGAAAAGTTCGCGGCGTATCCGGTGACCTCAGCGGTCACGGTTGAATCAGGATGATGGGTTTTGATCAGGGTTCCGAATGGATCGTAAGCAAAGCTTGTTGTTAGACCATTGACACCTGTCGTCGAAAGAACGAGGGCTTTGTCGAAATCGTAATTATAAGTCGCGGTGTAGCCGAGGTCGTTCGTTTCGGAGACGACAAAACGGCCAGAAGAATCATAGGACGTGGACGATGCGCGAGTAATGCCTGAACCGGTGACTGTCGTTGATACCACGTTACCGAATGTGTCATACGTGTAGGATTTCGTGACTGAGAGCGGATGCCCGGGCTCCACGGTTTCGGATTTCAAAATGCCGGTTCCGATATCGTAGGTGAACGCGGAGTTCTTCTGGCTAGTGGGGAGTCCCGGTGCGGTTTTGGTTACACTGGCCGAAGACAATCGACCCAAGTGCCATTTATCAGAAGCTATGATGTGGTTGTATTGGTTTTGGGTGACCACGGATGAGCCATCAAGGGACGTCACGCTTGAGACTTTCACAAATCCATACGCATCAAAATTGTTAGGACTTTGAGTGGTTACCGTCTCGCCTTTCAGAGTGCCATCGAGGTCGAAAATTTGATTTACGGAGGTGGTCTGGATCGGGCGTCTGATGGTTCCGCCGGTGCCAGCCTGACTTGGCATCTCCGCATACGTTGCCGTCTGAATGGATAGATTTTTCCGACCCGCGCTAAACGCAGGGCATCCAGAATGGTTAGGTGGCATGGCGGCGATGTCCGCAGCCGTCAACACAACGCTGGTCTGCGTGAGAACCGGACTTCCCGCAAAAGGAAACTGGCGATGACTATCCGTGCGGGTGAGCTGACCGTTGGTTTCATCTAGTGCTTCAACCCAACCGAAGCCCAGAGAAGCCTCGTTATTTTTATCGTAACGAAGATCTCCATAACGCTGAGATTTCCAATTGCGCCCGCCCATACCATTGGGCTGTGAATAACGAGAAACGACCAAACGAGAATCGATCACACTCGCTTGCCCCGCCGGAAGAGCTGCGGTGGATTTTTCATAAACCCGAGTTCCAAAACCAGGAGTCGGAAACGGATCGTTAAGCCGATGATACTGCACTTGAAGCTCGGAGCCGAACCCATCCATGACTGCCGTGATGACTTCCGGCTTAGCTTGGTTCAACCAAAGCTCAGGCTGCTGACCATCGAGAATTTTTCCAATGACATCCGGAAAACCATCGCCATTTACATCCACAAGAGTCGCGGCTTCTTGCTGGGTGTTCATTCTTCCTAAACGGATACCCGTAGGCAAACCCCATGAAGTGTCCTGTTTCCAGCCCATGCCAGTGTTGATAAAACCACCGTTGTTGGCTCCGCCAAAAGGATCCGTTGCAGTGGCAGGCCGGTTAGCATTCGGCCCAACCATTTTGGTGCCATCTCGTGAAAATAGAATATCCACAAGACCATCGCCATTGAGATCAGAAAAGCGGTGGCAATTTTGATCTTCGCCCACGGCTTCTGTCACAAGAGAAATAGGCAGAGTGTAACCGGAGCCGTAAGCAGAGGCATCGCGCAACCAGCGTGAAGAAGCGGCGGCAGTATCACGGCCGGTATTGAACCACGAGGAATGAGAGCGCTCGTAGCAGTAGTAATAATAAGAGAAATATCTTGAGTAGGCGCGGTTGATATCTACTAGCCCATCGCCGTTCAAATCTAACATAATTGTACCTGTCGGCTTAGAAGCATCATTATGAAACAATGGTGCACTGTCATTAAGCGGCACAGGATTTGTATCTTTGAATGGAGAATTATTAGAATAATCATTATTGACCGCTGGAGGACATGGCTGATTAGGCATCCGAAATGCTGGATGATCCACAGCCACTCCATTTGAAGTAGGCGAAGCCCATGGGGATTGATTCGCCCGCCCCCTAGTCGGACTAAACCGATGAGCTACTTGAGTGTGGATATATGCAGTATTGACAGGAAACACCATGTGCGATTTCAGCATATCCTGAAATCCATCGCCGTTGACATCGGCGAGGACGTTGCCAGTGCTATAAAGAGTCACGTTATCTGTGGTAAGCAAGGGCAGGGGAAGCGCGAGATAATTTGCCTGCACCCAGCCTTGGTTTTTGTGAACCAGATTGAGAAAAACCGTTCGAGATAAACTAGGTAGAAGCGTAGCGGAAGTGACAGTCGAGGCGAGGGTTGCATAGGAATGGGTTTCTATGACAAGATCGGGGTAGCCATCGCGGTTCATATCAACGAGCTCCTTCGAAACGATCTGTTTTATTCCCGGATAACCACTGCCCCAAGGATGTGTGCCACGGCTTTCAAATTTTGGATTGTAATTTGTTAGTTCGACCCATGCCCCATTGGAATAGGTCAGAAACTTATAACTTTGCGTCGCGGTCGTGCCGGCACTACCCCCAGATTTTAGTTCGGTTACAAATAGATCGCTTTGACCGTCTGCATTCACATCACAAGGCACGGACAGTAGATCAAAACGTTTCACAAAATCCGCGCCATTTCCAAGATTACTGATGGCATTACGAGGATTCGGCGCGAGCGATGGTGTTAGAGCGAAGCCATCACCTGTATTCCGATAAACACTGCCAGAAAGATAAGAAGGATGCGGGACTAGCTCATTATTCAACCATTGCCAGCCGGTTACATGTTGATCCGTCAAATCCAGAAGACCGTCAGAATCGAGATCGACGATTCTCATTCCGCGCGGTACGTTGCCAGCAGAGTTGAATTGAGGGATTTCATATATTTCAGGAAACGTAATCGCCGTGACACTTCCAGCATCAAGCTGAGCGGCGCTACCCACTCTGATATTACGGAACTCCGAATAGGCTGTGCCGTTTGTGGCGTCATCATCATGATTGATGAAAGCGAGATTAGCAAAAGTAGCGTTTGTAAAATTAAGTGCGGCATTTGCATTTCCCTGAAAAGAGACTCTAAACGTCTGCCACTGGCCTTCTGCGGCTGTATAGACGACCTCACGTTTTGGGCCATAGTAGGAGGAGGCTGGTGCTGTTGATCGCTTGATGCGCATGGAAAACTCTCCGGAATTATTCCAGGTTGTATTGCCATCTGGTATCAAGTAGGCACCCAGATCGAGCTTCTCGGCGCGGAATTCAAACTGAATGCAAGTTCCCGTGGTGACGTTGATATTTCCCGGCACAGCGTGGTAGCGCGCGACATCTCCATCGAGACGAATGGCGTTGCCGTTGGTCGTGACGACGGAGTTCACTCCAGCGGTGCTCGCATCAAAAGTCGCGCCGCTATAACGAGGGAGAGTCGAGCTGGCTGCGCTCAATTTCGCCCACTTCGCCTGGTTCGCTTTAAGACCGCCCCACGTAAACACCGTGGGATTAACCGTGGAGCCATCAGAATGCTGCCTCATGACTGATTTCAACAACGAGCGCGAGGTCTGCACGCTGGATTCATACTGGAGTAGGTAAGTGTGGTTCGTGTTATTGTTCGTGCTAACTCGGATGGAGTTAAGGCGCATCGTATTTTCCATGCGCGTGCCTTGGGGCGAATAGGCAAAGGATTTATCCGGTCTGGCCTCGTAAATAAAATCGAGGCGGCAATATGGAGCCCGACTCGCCGTGCCGGTATAGGCGATGTAGTCCAAGCGGCGGTTATCCACCTTCAAATGATCCGCTGTGCGGGTATCGGTCCAGTTGATCGAGTAATAATTTCCGAGAGTATCGGAAACTTTACTCACATCCCAAGTGACAGGAGCGCTCACATCTGGCGCGTAGATTTTAGAATTCGCAGTATTTCCTAGCTCAATGATGAGCCCGGCTTTCGTTTCGACACACCACCAGGAACCCGGCTGATTTTGGTCACCACCTTTCAACGTGATGCGCGAGAAGGAATCAATCTCGGTGCGGTATTCCGAATTTTGTTTTCCATAAATGCCCGCAACACAAATGAGACGCTCGCCGTTGAAGAAGAAACGATCTTCTCCATCGAAATTTACCGTCCCCGCGAAGCCGTCTTTGGCAGGAGTCGCGGCGCCACGGGTGATAGATTGCAAGCCACCGATGCTCCAGCCCACCCCAGCGATTCCATTTCCTGAATTGGATGAATAATTGAGGGAAATTTTCGGCTCCATTCCGGCAGTTCCTTTCGGAATATCGATGGGCATGGAGTAGGTCATGGCGCCATCACCGCCCACAGACATCGAGCCTTTCAACGAAGTGACAGGTTGGTGCGATCCAAGAATCGTTACGGGAGGAATGCTACCTTGCGGCGGCAGGGGCGCGCTACCATTTAAACCACCAAGCCAAAGCGAATTCATGTAACCATCGAGATAAGATTTACCGGTGGAAGGATTAATCAGATCACGATCATAAAGATTCGGATTCGAACCGTTGGCAGATTCCCATGCGTTTGGCAATCCGTCCTTATCCGAATCCGGAAACATGGTATTTGTTGGATCAACTGTTAGATTATCTATCAGAGTATCTCCCACCCTACTTCCGTAAAGTTCGATGTTTTCTAAATTTGCCCCGCGCCCTTCAAATGCCAGGTTAGCGGCTGCCATTTTACCATCTATGAACAAGTCCCAAATATTGCGCTGATAATCATGCCGTAGGGTGATTCTAGAGTAACCAGCAGCCGTTACGCCATTTGCAGCAAGAGCAAAAGTGCCCACCGTTTTTGCCCACTGGGCAGGATTGGCCTGACCAGAACTACCGTTGTAAACCCAAATACTACCAACACTTCCACCAGCTGAGACCTGAAAGGCAAGCTGGGTTCCATTGGAATGAAAACTCGCCAGACTCCCTTCAGGATCAGCCGCAGGTTTGATCTGGAGATCAATGAACGCAACTTTCTCCGCGATATTCCAATCAAGGTCTCTTACGAGGAGCGGCTCTTGTGCTGCGTTGGCTTCGAGTTTCAATGCTTGGCCTCCACCAACACCATTTCCAAGCGGAGTCACCGAAGCATTACCAGATAACAATGACCATCCGCTACCCTGAACCGTTCCGACCGACTGCCCAGAGTAGTATTGAGGACTCTCAAATGAGATAGGCGGTAAATATGCCTGAAGCTGGCTGATCAGAATGGCAGACATACTGATCGTAGTAATAGACGTTTTTACAAAGTCGTTCATAAGAGGGGGGGATTGGGGGGATATCAGAAAGAGTTCCCATGGGAACTCTTTCGGCGACGCAGAAAAAATGCCAAGAACTGAGTTATGTCAATTTTTATCCAAATTCATGTTAGAATTTTTCAATTCTTCCATAAACGTTGAATTCCTTGAATTGACAAGACGCCCTATGCCTGAGAGCCGAGCTCGAAATATTCAGCTCTAACCACAATAATTCTCACGCTTCCTCTAGAATCCAATAACGCGGTAGAGCGTTTGGCAGGCACGCCATCAAGCCACCACAAATCCAGCCGCCTGCTCTGGGGTGAGCTCGATGAACTGCCATGGTAGGCCGTTGACGTTGAGATCCGCCATGAAGGTGTCGGGGTCGTGTTGTTCCATGTTCCAGACGCCGGGTTTGTTCCAGCCTCCTTCTAACATTTGTTTCGCGCCTATCATTGCTGGGACGCCGGTGGTGTAGGAAATGGCTTGGGAACCGACTTCTGCAAAACAGGCCTCGTGATCGCAGATGTTGTAAACGTAGATCGCTTTCGGTTTGCCGTCTTTGATTCCGGTGATGACGTTGCCGATACAGGTTTTGCCTTTGGTGGTTTCACCGAGGTCGCCGGGGTTTGGGAGAACGGCTTTGAGGAACTGCAGCGGGACGATTTTCTGGCCTTGGTATTCGACTTCGTCGATGCGGGTCATGCCGACGTTTTGAAGGACTTCCAAATGTTTCAGGTAATTCTGTGAAAACGACATCCAGAACTGTGCGCGTTTGATCGTTGGGATGTGTTTGACGAGAGATTCGAGCTCCTCGTGATACATCCGGTAGATTTCATAGGTGCCGACTTGTTGCGGGCAAGTGAACGATTGATGTTTCGACATCGGCGCAGTCTCGACAAATGTTCCATCTTCCCAATGACGGCATTCCGCAGTGACTTCGCGGATGTTGATTTCTGGATTGAAATTCGTGGCGAACGCGCGGCCGTGATCGCCACCGTTGACGTCGATGATGTCGAGCGTGTGGATTTCATCGAAATGATGTTTCAGCGCCCATGCGGTGAAAACGTTGGTCACGCCGGGATCGAAGCCGGAGCCGAGCAAGGCAGAGAGTCCGGCCTTTTGAAATTTTTCCTGATACGCCCATTGCCAGGAGTATTCGAACTTCGCGACGTCGAGTGGCTCGTAGTTCGCGGTGTCGAGGTAATCGATGCCGGCTTTCAAACACGCGTCCATCAAGTTGAGGTCTTGGTATGGGAGAGCGACGTTGATGAGCAGGACAGCACCGGTTTTTTTGATGAGCGCGGCGGTTTCATCCGAGTTGTCGGCATCGACTTTCGCGGTGGAGATGGTTTTGCCGGTGCGTTGTTTGACGGATGCGGCGATCGCGTCGCATTTCGAAACCGTGCGGGACGCGAGAGTGATTTCGCCAAACGTTTCGGGAAGCATCGCGCATTTGTGAGCAACCACGCTGCCGACTCCGCCGGCGCCGATGATGAGGATATTTTTCATTTCAATAATGGGTAAAGTTTTGAATCAGAACGATGGGGCGTATCGAGAGCCACTGGGGGAGAAATGGCAAGTATTTCAAAGTGGCGATTTGAGCTGGATTCCTGTGCCACAAGGAGGGGCTGCATTCTGCTGCCCACTTTCTTAAACCGGCGGCAGGATGCCGCCGCTCCTTGTAATCAGCTCGGCATGAGATCGATGCCGAATTTCCTCAGGATAATCACAGTGAGCCAGAAAAAGATCGTGGTGAGGACGCAGTTGACCGCGAGCGCGCCCCAAAACGACCAACCATGGCGCAGCATCCATGGAAGAATGAGGAACATCGGGAGGGTCGGCAGGACAAACCAGAACGTTCCCTCGGCGTGGCCAGCGATTTTCGAGGTCGATTGCCCGCCCTGCCACATCCAAATCATGGCTAACAAAGAAG
>JANMGO010000082.1:0-9589 GCA_031374665.1 Akkermansiaceae bacterium
A
Source organism: Akkermansiaceae bacterium (assembly GCA_031374665.1). Lineage (GTDB taxonomy): Bacteria > Verrucomicrobiota > Verrucomicrobiia > Verrucomicrobiales > Akkermansiaceae > Luteolibacter. Next base: position 2 of record JANMGO010000082.1, read on the forward strand.
TATATTGAATGTGGATAGGTCACACCGACCTCGTGCCGGTGCGATAGCCCACGACTTGAACCAGACACGACACCCTTTAATCAAACCTCAACTCGACCAAAGAATGCCTGGCAAGTGCCAGTCGCAGCCATAAGGTCTAGCCTAGAAAATGCCAATTGATCCAACACTGCTCCAGTATGTCTATGCGCCAGCATTGCTTGGCATCGGCGGGTTCGTAGCGTGGTTGATCAAGACCAAGACCGAAGAACTCCGATCCGCACAAACAAAATTGCACGAAGATCGATTAAAGATTTACGAAGATATTATTGAGCCATACATCGGAATTCTCGGATCCTCGAACCCACACGGGCAGGCCAAAGCGCTTAAGACAATCACTAGTGAGGCCTACCGAAAAACAACTGTACGAATCGCACTGTTTGGTTCTGACAAGGTCGTGAAGGCCTGGAACAAGCTGATGCAGCATCACTACACGGCCAAGGAGGATGACACTGATAGCGGATTTATTGGAATCGGGTTGTTTGCAGAATTTCTATTGGAGATGCGAAAGGATCTGGGAAACAAGAACAGTTCTCTTGGCAGACTTGATATGCTCCGTGGGGTGATTAAGGACATCGAGGAGCATAAAGACCGAATAAATGGCTAACAAGTCGCCGCACCGTATCCCTGAACGCTCCGTGTTTCTCCGTTATGATGATGACAACCTCAACCCCCAGTCGTAGCCTCGCCCTCAGTCACGGATCCGGTGGGCTTTGACGTTAGCCAAAGAATTAATTACACAATCAAAATGAAATATCTCACCCTGCTTTCGATCGTTACACTTGCGAGTTGCGCACTGCCAACACAAGTCGCAGTAAATCCACAAGGGGAGTTTGCAACCATCCGCGTCGAACCTTCGAATAGCGAGATGAAGCTGTTGTCCAAGCGCGATTGGGCTTCAATAGAGCGTGTCACGAAGAATCCTGGTAATTACAATCCAGCAGTCCTGTATGCCCTTTCGGACGCGCTTTTTCGGAGCGACAGAAAGGACGATGCCGTTTACTGGTTTTACCTAGGTCAGCTCAGAGCACGAAGCGACGCAAACAAGGCATTAGACGTTTCCGCGAGGCAAGCGGTAAGCGTTCTGAATCAGCGTTATGGCAAACAAATCAACCAGTATTCCTTCAAGGATACTGAGCGCCTTCGATTGACTGTATCGAAAGTGATATCGACTGATCAATCCATGCCGCGGGATTATGATGCCCGCTGGATCGCATTGCATGGTATAGATGCTTTCGGTAGCGACAAGGTCCGATTCGTGCCCCGAAACCAATGGAAGGCGATCAACGACAAGACGCGACTGCAGTATAACAAAGACTTCAACTCGGCGATGCGTTACATTCAGAAGAGGAGCTAACAAGATGCGTGACGCACCAATCGGCCATAAGCTTTTCAAGCTCATTTCATTTTCCTTTCAATCGCGCCGGTGGGCGACATAACATTCGGCAGAAACCTAGATTTATGCGCAACGCTGCGAGATACACACTTCTGATCTTCCTTGTCATAGGTTCCTCTTGTTCTCCGCAAAGTCCGTCCTTGATCGTCGCATCTCGACATCGAAGTGGAGCTCAAGACTCAGATGCCTTTCCCAAGTTTTGGCGGAGTTTCCGGGCAGCCCTCAAGACGAACGATGTATCGGCGATTATAAGGATGACGAGATTTCCACTGGAGGGAGGTTTGGAGACCAGTGCCGATTTTGCCGGAGTCAATACGCAAGAGGGATTTAAGCGCCACTTCGGCATGCTGTTTCCTGAAGATGCGATTCGCACGCTTTTGACTACAACCCCCGATTTGCATGGAAGTCATTCGGACGCTCATGATGTTCCAATAGTATGGAGCATTAGTCACACCTCAACCACCACTTTATCTGAGGGCGAGTGGACTGATTCTGCTATCATTTATCGATTCACGCGCCTCGGTGACGGATCCATCAAGCTGACGAGTATTACAATCGCGGGGTGATTCCGACCTGAATTCGCCAATGAAGAAATGCCGTATAAGCCGCGCTACAGCAACGGTGCATCAACTTTTCAATTTCCTTTTTCATAGACACGCCAGTCGCGCCCCGAATCGTCGGCAGTCCAAAGCCTTCGGCGAGTAGTCTCGGCCTTTGAGATTATAGTCGTCGCTATCCTTTCTTAGTAATCACAGATGACGCGCTTTTTCACCTTATCAAAGACGACTAATTGTGGAATAACTGTTCTGCTTAAAGATTGTATAACATCGGTCATATGAAATCGCATTTTCTGATAGGTCTTGTCATCGTTTGCCTGAGCGGATCATCGGCTTATGCCCAAGATGTCACCGTGGCCATACACCTAGATAAACCACAATGGGTGATATCAAAATATCTGACGGGTTCGCACTTTGTATATGCCTACGAGGCAGACTGGATCTACGAGGACGATGCGATTATCGATTGGATGAAACGTGCCAAGGTCGGAGTCATTCGATATCCTGGCGGCACCGTCACCGAGAACTGGCACTGGGATGACCTCAACGGCTACGCCTTTGATCACCATGTCAAAGAACTCACCGGCGAACTGGGAACTGCTGATACTTGGAGTCCCAAGTATCGTCAGCTGCCAAAGCGTGACACTAAAGATTACATGGATGTAGACGAATATATGGCCATCTGCAAACGGGTGGGTGCTGACGCCATGCTTGGGATCAATATACACTCGGGGGACACTTACCGCACTAACGACGACAGCAAGGCCGAAGCCCGGCGACTAGCTGAATACTGCAAGGGCAAGGGCTACGACGTGAAGTTCTTCTACATAGGAAACGAGGGTTACACAAATGGGTTCCATGGTCAGAAATATGCGACAGCTATTGATGAGTATGCGGCGATCCTAAAGAAGGTCTACCCCGATGCGCAGATCATTGCGGATTGGAAGTATGGGCCGCGTGATAAGAAGCGTTTCGAAGATAGTTTGGAACTCATTCGGATGTCCAAATCCATCGACATCATGGAGTACCACGAAAAATGGGGTACCGACTGGGGGCTTTACTCAGGACAGACCAGAGAAGAGTGGCTAGCTCAGAAACCTTTTTTGTTTAACGGTCAGTTCAGCGAATTTTACGAACGTTTTGATAAAAATAATCAGACACTGGGCCGGAATGTGAAGCATGCCCATAATGAATGGGGCTTGGGTGGCATGAAGGAATCCAAAAATGATTACGACTTCACCTTGCTGACTGCGGATTTTTTCATCGAGCTCTTCCGCCATCAGACATACATGGCTTCGTGCTGGAATCTCAATATGGGACCTAAACCTGCTCGTGTATTTCTAACAGAGAATGGCAAGGTCAAGCTTATGCCTCCCGCCTTGGTATACGAGATGGTCGCCACGGCCATGGGAACCCATCACATACCGATCGAGTCTTTAGGAAACACTGCAGTATACGGTTTCGCGACCAAAGACGACAAAACTCAGTGGACGCAGATTTACCTAATGAACAAAAGCGAATTGCCCGCAGAGGTAACCCTCGACCCAAAGGGACAACATCTCGCGATTGAGACGATCCAACGCCTTGAAGCCCCAGGCAGAGTCACTGTGGAGAAGTTCGCTTCCCCGGCTAAAATCACACTCCACCCCATGTCCTTCACCAGACTCGCCGGTAAAGCGAGCGGCGTTGAGACGAGACCCACCGGAGATGCAGAACTACCACCTGAACGCCACAAGTGACAAACCCCGCTGCACTTGCCTTTGCCTTCCATTTGGACGCTCACTTCACCTACCTTGGCTAAAAATCATTTCGCCCTACTACGACCATCCGCGATGTATTTCGCCAAGCGCTCTTTCATCTGCTCCGCAATTTCGGGGTTGTCTTTGATCACATCCGTTTTCTCGGATGGATCTTTTGCGAGATCAAATAATTGAAACTGTGGCGTCGGGACAGGGCCGAGTTTGCGCTCCACCACCTCGTTTTGTGCGGATTTCGAATCGTAACGGACGAGTTTCCAATTCCCCACGCGGAAACCGAAATTCCCTTTTTGTCCGTTGTCTTGCTGGATGAGATGTTCGCGACCTTTGGCGTCGGCTTTTCCTAACAGAACATCAGACAGATTGAAACTATCGGGAAATTCGTTTCCGGGTAAAGGCGTGCCGGTAAGCGCAGCGAAGCTCGCCGCGACATCGACTGTGCAGACCACTTCATCTGAAACGCTTGGTGGAATTTTTCCTTTCCAGTAAGTGATGAACGGCGTGCGCGTGCCTCCTTCATAAACGCTGTATTTACCACCACGCAACAAACCACCGGCTCGATGGCTGCCAAGTTTTTCAAGCGCGTCATCTTTGTAGCCGTCATCCATCACTGGGCCGTTGTCTGAACAAATCACAACCAACGTGTTTTCAGCGATGCCGAGGCGTTCGAGCGTTTTCATCAACTCACCCACGCACCAATCGAACTGAAGAATGGAATCGGCGCGAAACCCGAGTCCGCTCTTTCCTTGGAAACGTTCATGCGGCATGCGCGGCACGTGGATATCATGTGCTGCAAAGAACAAGAAAAACGGTTTGTCGTGATGCGACTCGATCCACGCGTTGGATTTCTCTATCCACTTATCCGCCAGATCTTCGTCACGAAAACGTGCGGCATGTCCGCCGGTGTAGAAACCAATGCGACTGATCCCGTTATGAATCGTGCCGTTGTGGCCGTGCGACCAATCCATTTTCAGCGTATCCCGATGACTGATCCCAGTCGGGTGATCTTTTGCGGGAATCTCATCACCCACCCAAAGCGGATCTTTTGGATCAAGGCCGACGACCCGATGATTTTCCAGAAACACCTGCGGCACGCGGTCGTTGGTGGTCGGGAGTAAAAAGGCATGCTCAAAGCCGAGTTCGAGCGGACCGGGTTTGATCTCCCCATTCCAATCAGGACCCGTTTCCCCACCAAGCCCGAGATGCCATTTCCCTATCACCGCCGTGTGGTATCCCGCTTTTTTGGCAAGATCGGGAAGAGTCGTCGTGTCTGGCGGAATCGTCAATTTCCCATTCGGAGGCGCAACTCCGGTGCCTTTGTGACGGAAAGCGTAAGTGCCTGTTAGAAGAGAAAATCGGGTCGGCGTGCAAGTGGAGGCGGATGCGTATCCACTCGTAAAGCGCCGACCTTCTTTTGCGAGCTTATCAATGTGCGGCGTCTGAAAAGCCGTCGCGCCATAACTCGAAAGATCACCGTAACCGAGATCGTCCGCCATGATCACAATCAAATTTGGTTTCTCTGCTGCATCCAGTGAGTCTTGAAAAGCAAGAGCAGCAACCACCAGCAGCGAGTGGAAAAAACGTGAAGAAGCGCGCATGAGAGAATGGTTGATCTACTTGCTATGAAAGCACGAGGTAATAACGAAGGGCTTGTATCCGCTGAGTATCAACTTATCCAAGGAATAGTAATCGGTATTCATCGACTCGGGATTACCGTCGATGAGAAACTTCGAATTGATCGGAATATCGACATGAAACTCTCCATTGCTGTTGATTCCGTCAACCAGCACCCAGCGGACCAGCTCATGGGCTCCTTCATTCTCATAAACAAATATCATCAACGCGGGACGGCTCATCGAGAGATCGGCTTTGATGAGATCGGAAACTTGCTTCTCACTTGAGCTGTTCAGGACTGTGAGAACCGGCTTACTTTTGAATCCCGTCACATCCGCGATACCGCGGATCAGTTTTTTCTCCAACCTCTCTTCATGGAGTTTCGATGCGTTAATCTGACTGAACAAATGGTAAAAGAATCCATCCGATTGTTCCAAACGCGGCTTGGGATGATCCGCTTGAGGGTTCCAGTTGAGTTGATTGAAATCGACCATGGATTTTTCCTGATCTTTTTCCGAAAGCGATTGGAACCTCTCGGGGCGGTAGTAAGCGATCAGTTTTGCCAACGTGCATATCGGACTGTAATTTGGATACCCGTCCGCTGTGTTATTGCCATATTCATAATCAAGATATGAATTGTTAGAAAACCAATCGGTGATAAGCGGACCTATTTTCGGTGACTGCGTTTTTCCACCCAGAGTCTTGATGGTTTTTTCCTCATCACTGTAGCGAACTCCCAGACCATTCGATGCAAAAGCACGAACGTAGTATGTGGTGTTGGGAGCGAGATTGATCGCATGACCTCGATAGCATTCGCGATGCGCGAGGGCATAGGTGGAGTTCTTGATGGTGGGGTTTTTCGATGTGTCCCAACAGAAACCGTAAATCGTTTTGAGCGGCTCGCCGCGAAACTTGATCGTGCAATCCATCGCGAAACTGGTGGTCTGGATATCGGTGATCTCGTCCAAGCGGATTTGCGGAAGCATCGAAAGGGTATATTCGCGACCCGTAACGGGCTTGAGATCGATTGTGACATCGATGGTAAGTGTGCCGTCCTTTTCCTCGATATTTTTAAATGAAACGCCACCGTCGAGGAGGTTTGGCAGGCGTGATGACGGCTCGGTTTTCATGTTGAATTCCGTCCGGCCATGGGCTTTGCCAAACAGGCACTTGGCCTTATCGCCAACTCCACGAAAAAACGGATCGTTAGGCCGGTAGACGTAGGTGTAATCCGGTGATCCGATATAATTTGTTAGACCGAAATTGATCACAGAGATCAGCATTCCCTGATGCGAGGAGCCGACGCCGACGGTGCCGTTTTCGTTATGAATGTATTCCACCTGATACATGTAGTGAGGATGATTACTCGGAAAGAGGTAGCCGACCGCCTCCTTGCCGGTTGGGTTGATGTGTCTTGGATGCAGCGTGTAGGTGCCCGAGGTCTCGATCGTAGGATGATTTTCCGCTTTGATATAAGCGTGATGATAAAAGCGGCTGAACGCATTGGCCGTTGGCCCGTAAAACAGCAGGCTCGCATCTCCACCAATGCCATCGTTGAAACGGCCGACCCGATATACATCCGGCGCGCCAAGGCAGTGACCGAGCTCATGAGCCAACACGCCTCCGGCAAAATCATGAATCTGCATTTTCGAGTTCGGCCACGCCGGCTCACCCCATTTGCAGACGGGCGCATACATCTTCCACAACTCGGTGTCGTCGATAGCTGATGCGCCTTCCTCAATCCGCGCTTTATTTTTCCGGCTTTCGTCCCTGACATCGACGTGTCCCGGATAGAATTCGAACAACGCTTTGGTGAGTTCCTCAGCAGGAGTTTCGGTTCGCTTCGTGATGTAGTTGTAGCAAATGAAACGCGGCTTCAATCCCCGGTAGTTTTTGAGGGCGAAACGCATCGCGTTGTCATTCATTTTCTTCACCCGTTTCGCGCCTTCTTCGACTTCTTCCCAACCAATCGGATTGGTGAATCGATCATACTCGCAGTAGTAACCGTAAAAGTTGGGATCCGCGTAGTAACTTTTTTCGTCAGGCATCATCGTAATTTTCGGCCATGCGATGTCGTTGCTGTAGATTTTGAAATATTCTTCCTGATTAACCGCGCTGGAGTATGCTGAGGATTTACCGCCGCCTGTTGGATCGGCTTCGAGATTCGTATCCGTGACTCGTTGAAGTGTGCTCATTGCGCCACTCACATCACTTGGAAATACGGTATCTTTGAAAGTGATGTTCAGCACACCAACAACGAATTCACCCGTCACCACCGGTGTTCTCGCAGGTTCAAATTGAGGAATAGGCGCGGCTTCCGGAGCCGCCGACTTTTTCGGAGGGTGCCCGAAGGAAACTTGAGCTAGGCTGATAAGAAGCCCAAGTGTGCAGATGCAGAACTTGAGAGAACATTTCGGGGGTATTCTGATTTTCATGGGCGGAGCTAAACGAACGCTCAGCACCTATATGAAATTTCACCGAGTGAGAAATGAATAGTGAAGCGATTTGGACCAGTTCAACCGGAGTGCTGGAGCTCGCTCCAGCACTGTGGAGGACGGAGCAGTTACTACTCTTCCTCGACAGAGGTAAGCCTCCGCACACAAGATTTGATTTCAGCAGTCCTTCCGCCTGATCCCATTACACACGAAATCCTTACTCCTTATCACTGCTTACTCGCATCACATAAATCGATCCTGATTTCCCGCCACTTGCGCTTTTCAACGGCTTAGCCGTTCTTTCTCTCTTCCTATCAAACTGCGTCTGATACCTCGCTGCCATTCCTTTCACATAATCCTCACTGCCCAGTGCTATCCCTTCGCTGAAACATTTCATCCGCTTGCGGATTTCCAACATCGGCAAAAATAGAACCTTCTCTACCGCGGCTTGCGCAGCCTTCACCTGATCTTGCGTATACCCTTTTCTTCGCGAGTCTTCCGTCACCGTGGCTTCTCCATACAACCATTTCCGATAATACGCGTGTGCCTTCGCATTCCACCCGTCCTGCGCCACTTCCAACACCTTGCATAGCCCCCGTCGTGCCCGTTTACTCCCCCCAACCGCCTCTCCATAGCCACTCCACGCATACATCGCCGGATCTTTCACAATCCCTGCCCGCACCGGATTCAAATCGATATAACCCGCCATCGTCTGTAACGCTTCACCCGTCTCCACCAGCACACTTTTAAACCTATCCATCCACAAGGTCCCACGTCGGCTTTTCTGCTTGTTATACCAACGGCTAAACCGCTCCTTGAGTTCTTTGACAAACAAACTCAGGTCACAGAACCGTTGTTGGAATCGCTCTAACAAAGCTTGCGCCGCATCCTCCTCCTGGCGGTTGCGTAACTCGGTGATTTCATTCCGGAACTGGGTGATGAAAGCCTTTGAATAGACCAATGAAAGGTGTTCAAAAAACCTTTCCTCTCCCTCCTTACCTTCAAAACGTTTCAGCCAGCCTTTCTGTTCAGGCACTTTGAGCAAAATATGAAAATGGTTATCCATAATCGCGTAGGTCAGGATTTCGACCCCTGAGAACGTGGCCATTCGCCACATCATCCGCCGCAGTGCCTCCTTTTCTATTGAGCCCAGCAAGAACTCGCCATTCACCACCCGCGACATCACATGGTAACACGCCGCACCATCCGTAATCCGCATCCGCTTGCGCCCAGTAAACCCTCTGGCCCGTCGAATCTGCCCCAACCTCCGCCCCGTTTTCATCTCCGCCAACTCCAGCGGAGACCACACCTTTTGCCCCTCCAAATCCCTTTGTTTATCTTGTTTCGGCGTATCCATAGTGAAAAACTACCACTCCAAAAAATCACCCGCAAGCTTATTGTATGCCTGGCAGTTTATTTTTCTCAATCGAGCCCAGCAAGAACTCGCCATTCACCACCCGCGACATCACATGGTAACACGCCGAGCCATCCGTAATCCGCATCCGCTTGCGCCCAGCAAACCCTCTGGCCCGCCGAATCTGCCCCAACCTCCGCCCCGTTTTCATCTCCGCCAACTCCAGCGGAGACCACACCTTTTGCCCCTCTAAATCCCTTTTTTTATCTTGTTTCGGCGTATCCATGGTGAAAAAATACCACCCAAAAAAATCACCCGCAAGCTTATTGTATGCCTGGCAGTTTATTTGGCAGTTTATTTTGGCAGTTTATTTTGGCAGTTTATTTTGGCAGTTTATTTTGGCAGTTTATTTTGGCAGTTTATTTTGGCAGTTTATTTT
>JANMGO010000089.1:0-63962 GCA_031374665.1 Akkermansiaceae bacterium
GTTAGAAGTGAACCAGTTGATCACGTCATTCGAGACGGATCGCGGATTATTGCGAGCTGTGGATCAGGTGTCTTTTGAAATTCCCTATGGTAAGACGGTGGGGCTCGTGGGTGAATCCGGTTGTGGGAAAAGTGTGACTGCGATGTCGATTGTGGGCTTGCTGCCTCAGCCGTCGGGTAAGATTTTGGGAGGTGAAATTAAATTCAAAGGCGAGGATTTGTTGCATTGCAGTAAAAAGCGGATGCAGGAAGTGCGTGGTGGTGAAATCGGTGTGATTTTCCAAGAGCCGATGGCGGCGTTGAATCCGGTGCATCGGATCGGTAAACAAGTCGCTGAGGTTTTCCGTATCCATAAAAACATGAGCAAGAAAGACGCATGGGATGCGGCGACGGAGATGTTGGCGCTGTTAAAAATTCCAGCGCCGGAGAAGCGGATGATGGATTATCCGCATCATCTTTCCGGCGGGATGCGGCAGCGGGTGGTGATTGCTTTGGCTCTGGCGTGTAGGCCGTCATTGGTGATCGCTGATGAACCGACCACAGCTTTGGACGTAACAGTTCAGGCGCAGATATTGGATTTGTTGGAAAATTTGCAGAGTGAAATGGGAATGTCAGTGATGTTGATCACGCATGATCTCGGAGTAATTGCTGAGACCTGTGATGAGGTGGTGGTGATGTATGCCGGTCGTGTGGTCGAGAGTGCGCCGGTTGAAGAGCTTTTTGGAAATCCGCAACATGCGTATACGAGAGCCCTGTTGCGTTCTATCCCGACGCTCGATACTCCGCCGAAATCGCATTTATATACCATTCCTGGAACGGTGGCTGGCTTGGGTGAGCACACGCATGGATGCCGTTTTTGTCAGCGCTTAGGAATCGATGCGTCAGTAAGTCGTGATCGCCCGCCGTTCAAAGAAGTTACACCGGGGCATTGGTCAGAAATTTGTAGAAACTGTTCAGAACTGTGAGTGATAAAGCCATGCTAAAAGTCGAAGACCTAAGGATACATTTTCCTGTTAGGAGTGGTCTGTTATTGCGGCAGACTGGAGCGGTGAAAGCAGTCGATGGGGTTTCACTTGAGCTGGGAGTTGGTGAAACCCTTGGTTTGGTAGGTGAATCTGGCTGCGGAAAATCGACGCTTGGAAAAGCATTGGTGCGCTTGCTGAATCCAACATCGGGTCGAATTATTTTTGAGGACAGAGATATCACCCATCTCAGTCAACACCAGATCCGCCCGCTGCGTAGAGATTTCCAAATGATTTTCCAAGATCCTGCGGAATCGCTCGATGCGCGGATGAATGTCCGATCGATCATTGAAGAACCTTATCAGATTCATGGCATGGGATCACGTGAGGAGCGTAAGAAATGGGTAAATGAATTGTTAGATACGGTGGGTCTCACAGCGAGTTCGGCTGAGCGTTATCCATTTGAGTTTTCCGGAGGTCAGCGGCAGCGGATTGGAATCGCTAGAGCGCTGGCGTTGAGGCCGAAGTGGATTGTCTGTGATGAGCCGGTTTCCGCGTTGGATGTTTCCGTACAATCTCAGATTCTCAACTTGCTGGTGGATCTTCAGAAAGAATTTGATCTTTCGTATCTTTTTATCGCTCACGATCTCTCAGTGGTCAAACACGTGAGTGATCGCGTTGCGGTGATGTATCTTGGCAAAATCGTCGAGCTCGCTGATTCCGAAACAATCTACCGCAATCCCAAACACGCCTACACCAAAGCGTTGCTGTCTGCGGTGCCGATTGCTGATCCGAAGATTAAGCGTAAAAAGATTTTGTTAGAAGGTGATGTTCCTTCACCAATCAATCCTCCAGCAGGGAGTGCGTTTGGACATCGCATGAATCATCCTCGTTATGAGGAAACGGTGGGCATAGATCTTTCGCTAAGAGAAATTGAGCCAGGTCACTGGGTGGCAGCAGATCCGACGTGTCTTGATGAGGCGGATTGGAAAAAGATTTCTAGTTAGGACGTGACACTTATTCTACGCCGAGCTCTTTGAGTTTCGCTGATACTGCGTTTGCCCAGGTATTATAAGCGGCTGGTGCGAGATGAAGGAGGTCGGGGAAAATATCTTTGCTGAGGTTTCCTGATGCATCGAGAAACTGAGCGTTGATGTCCAGCAAGTGGACGCGCTCGTCATCGGCGAGGGATTTCAATTGTTCGTTGATTTGCGAGTTCAATTTACGCATTGGATCGTCTTGAGTTGCTCCACGTGGGAAAACCGACATAAGGATGATTTTGGTGTTCGGCCATTTCCATTCGAGATCATCGAGTGTGCGCTTGATCGCGCCGACGGTTTCTTCTGCTGGGCGTTGGTCGTGGCCGGTGTTGTTGGTGCCGATGAGGATGACGGCGGCTTCGGGATTAATGCGTTGGATATCTCCATTTTGCAGGCGCCAGATGAGGTGTTCTGTGCGGTCGCCTGAGTAGCCCCAGTTAAGTGCACCAAGTTGGGCGAAGTTTTTGTCCCATGCTTGTTTACCCTCGTCTTCCCACGATTGGGTGATCGAGTCTCCAAGGAAAACGACTTTAGCTTTTTTGGCTTCCGGAGTATTCGCCTCTTTGTTCTTCTCGTCCCAACGTTGCTTCCACCATTTCTCGTCCCAACGTTGGTCCGGAAAGGTGGATGGGGTTACCTGGTATTGTTTGCGGAGGGAATCGTAGATGGTGCGCATGTCTTTGAGGACGGTTACGTAATCTTTTTCCGCAGCGACGTTTTTCATTTCCTGCGGATCCTTTTCGAGATCGAAAATCATCCATTCGTCGGTATCGGGAAAACGCATGAGTTTGTAGCGCTCGTTGCGGACGCCATCGTGAGCGGCGACGCTGTGGGTGTATTCACCGGAGTATTCGTAATAGATCGCATTACGCCAATCGGCTGGTGCGTTACCTTCGTTTTTCAAAACAGGCACGAGGCTTTTGCCTTGGATATCTTTGGGAATGGGTGCTCCAGCAACTTCAAGAAACGTGGGGGCGTAATCAATATTTTGAATCATCGCTTTGCTGCGTGTCTCGGCTTTGACAACGCCCGGCCAGCGGATGATGAATGGCATGGAAAGCGATTCTTCAAACATCCAGCGCTTGTCATACCAGCCGTGCTCGCCGAGGTAAAACCCTTGATCGGAAGCGTAGATGACGATGGTGTTTTCAGCGAGACCAGACTCATCGAGATAATCTAACAGCCTTCCGGTGTTTTCATCCACCGCGCGAATGCAGCGCAGGTAATTTTTGATGTAGCGTTGGTATTTCCAGCGTATGACATCCTCATCGCTCATACCTTTTGCCAACTGATCGATCAAAGCCTGGTTTTCATCATTGTATGCATCGTCAAATGCCTTTTTTTGCTCGGGCGTCATGCGGCCATACTCGTGATTGCCTAGCTGTTTCAGGAAACGCGGATCGGTGGGTGATCCGTGAAGCAGCAGATCATGTCCCCAGTTGAAATCTTTGGCGATGGACATTTTTTGGTTAGAGACTGCAGCAACGCGATTTTTGTAATCATCGAAAAGCGTATCGGGTTCCGGAATGGTCACACCGTCGAACAGATTCATATGACGTTCAGCAGGCACCCAGTTGCGGTGCGGGGCTTTCTGCTGAGACATGAGAACAAACGGCTTGGACTTGTCTTTGCGGTTTTTCAGCCAGTCGAGAGACTTATCGACGACAAGGTCGGTGACATATCCTGGAAAGCGTTTTGTTGTTCCATCCATTTGGATGAAATCCGGGTTGTAGTAGCTTCCCTGATCGGGGAGGACTTCCCAATAATCAAACCCAGTTGGATTTGAGATGAGATGCCATTTCCCAATGATGGCTGTTTCGTAGCCTGCTTTCTGTAGCATTTTTGGAAAGGTTGGCTGGTTGCCATCGAAACGGCTGAAGTTATTATCCAAGAAGCCATTCATGTGAGAATGTTTGCCAGTGAGAATGCTCGCGCGGGAAGGCCCGCAGATGGAGTTTCCGCAATAGGATCGCTCAAACAACATGCCTTCTTTAGCGATACGATCGATGTTTGGAGTCGGAGATATTTTGTCGAAACGATCGCCATAAGCGGAAATGGCTTCAAGCGCGTGGTCGTCTGAGAAGATGAAAACAATGTTGGGTCGTTCAGCCGCGACAAGAGTCGTTTGTAGGACAAGGAGAGCTATCGCGAGTTGAAAAAGGCATTTCATAGCGATTCGTAGGTTCGTGTGAGACGCTGGCTCGACAAGGAAAAAAACTACGATAGGCTCGAGACGTCCTTTTAAAAAATCCGCCTTAATCATGTTTCTCAACGCATTTCACGATCTCCTGAAGCCGCAGTGGCTCAGTGTTTTGATGCAGTTGAAAATGTCCGGCGGGATGGCGGTGAATGATTTGGCCAAGGAACTTGGCGGGAGTTACATGACCGTGAAACAACATTGTGAAGATCTCACCAAACATGGTTATTTGATAAGGATTCGAGTGCCACGGACGGAGATTGGCCGACCCGAAATTTTCTATCGTTTGGCTGAAAAGGCCGACGCCATGTTTCCTGCGATCCCATCCAGTTTTTCGATTCAAATGCTCGATCATGCACGGGCGTTGTTTGGCGATACCGCTCCAGAAAAGCTTCTGTATCAATATTTTCAGGAGCAGGAAACGTACTGGAAAACCCGCATCAGCCAAGGCACAACGCTTCTTTATCGCGCCGGTTTGTTCGTGAAACTGCGGAGTAAAGAGGGTCATTTCATGCGCTGCATCTTCGATGAAAGCTCGGAGAAGATAACGCTGCGTGAATTTCATCATCCGCTCCGACCTATATTCGAAAAGTATCCACGCGCGGTGGCCATGGAGCTTCGAGCCATGGAAGAGGCTCTTGGCGTCAAAATTTCCCGCATACCCGGTGCGCCAGTTGGGGGTGAGCCGCCTTACATCGATTTCATTTTGAGTTGAGGGATTGGGTTGGGCGTAAAAAAATCGAATCAATTTTTCCTGATACTAGTCCAAGCCCGCACAACCCAATTTATCGTTCGATGAAAAACCCAATTTTAACCGCTATCGTCGCGCTTGCCTTTGTCTCCTGTGAAAAACCAAGCAGCGAGGTCGAATCCAAACTCAGCCAACTCGAAAAGAAAGCAGCCGAGGCCGTCGAACGACAGCAGCAGCTTGAGGCGGAGCTCGAAGAGCAGAAAATTCTAGCCGAGCGAGACGCGATTGAGCGCGAGCGCACACTGATCGAGCAGGAACGGATCGCGATGGAAGAGAGGCAAGATGCAGAAAATGCTACCGCCGCAAATGAGTTACAAAGACGGCAAGCTGAACTCATGGAACGTGAGCGAAAAATTTCCGAAGTACAAGGCGAGCTAGACAACCGCGAACAGCATATCACTGGGTTGGAATCACGGCTCAGTGAACGCGAGTTGGACCTCGCTGGACGTGAGCCGCTCGATGCGCTGCCACCGATCGAAAGAAATTACGTCAGTGGGCCGACTGGTGATTTTAATAATTTTTATGAACCGCTTGGCGCCTATGGTTCGTGGTTTCAAACCAGTGATTACGGCTATGTTTATCAGCCTTCGGTAGTGCGCGATTCCTCATGGCGTCCTTACACACGCGGTCGCTGGGCATTTACCAACCAAGGATGGACATGGGTTTCTAACGAGCCTTTCGGCTGGGCTTGTTATCATTACGGACGCTGGGCGCTATTGAGAAATGTCGGCTGGGTATGGGTTCCTGGTAGCGAGTGGGCACCAGCTTGGGTGACATGGCGTGAAAGCCCTGGTCACGTCGGTTGGGCTCCTTTGCCACCAGAAACACTCGGCTGGAGAGGTCACTCTTGGGATTCATCGGTGGAATCTCGCTTTGTGATCGATAGCGGATGGTTCTCATTTGTTTCCTATAATTTTTTCGGAAATGACATTCACAGACACTGTTTACCCGTCTCACAAAACATCGTGATTTATCACAACACGATAAATATCACTCATTATGTCGTTCGTGACAGTCGGGTGTTTGTCGGTGGTCCTCGTTATCGAAATGTTTGCGATCGCATCGGCAGAGATTTCCCTATTCATCGGCTTCATTTAGATCAGAGTCCAGATTTTGGACGGGGCGGTCGTCGTCTGAACTCTCAGTTTAGCGGCGATGAATTACAAGTCGTCGCACCTCGTATGGATGCAGATTGGAATCGTGCGCTCCGGCCATCCCGAGTGAGTCGTGATCTGGGTAATGTGGTCGTAGATCGATCCAAAGAGCTTCCCGAAGACGTCCGTAAGCAGTATCGCGAACGCAAAAATGAGGAAGACAAGAAAGCGCAAGTGTTAGTCACTAATGCTGGAGGTAGCGTGCCGTTTGAAAAGGAACGCAAAAGTCGCCTCGAAAAAGCTCGTGAAGAAGTTGCCAAACAGGAACCTCGCGATCGTGCCGATCGCAAGTCACGTGAAGAAAGCAACAGAGAAACTGACCGTCCGAATCAGCCTCCTGTCACCGAGACCGCGGATCTGCCAAAAGATCAGAAGAGAAAGCCAATCGATAAAGGAGCAAGGCCGCCGGTTCGCGAGACAACAACGATTCCCAATACTGAGGTGCCAGCGATTCCTAATACGGAGGTGCCTGCGGTCACGGATACGAAGACCCCAACAATTCCGAATACAGAAGTGCCTGTGGTTCCGAATGAAGTAAAAGACCCTACGGCTCCTCGTGTGCCGGGTATCGAAAGGGATGAGATTCGTAATGAAAAAACGAAACCTAACAGATTGCCACGCGGGGTCGTTCCATCAGTGCCTACCCTTGAAAACAATCTGGGAGAGAAAAAAGCAAGTGAGCCTACTGCAGTGCCGCTGCAACCCAAATTAAATGATAAGCCCGATCGTTCACAATTACCTCCGAATCGCGATTCGGATCTGAAAAGTGAAGCTGATAAAAAAGCGGCAAGAGAGTTACTCAAACAACAAGACGCAGTGCGTGAAGAGCAGCTTCGCTCAGAACGCGCCTTAAAGCTTCAGCAAGAAGAAAGTGCGCGTCAGCAACAGTTAGAAGCGCAGCAGTCAAAGCTGAATGAGCGCAATCGTGAACAAAAGGAGCAAGGGGAGAAGTTGCGCGAATTACAAGATAAGCAGGAACTGGCCCGCAAGGAACAAGAGGAGAGATTGCGTATGCAACAAGAGCAGCGTGAACAAGATCGCAATCAACAGGATCAATTGCGTGAACAACAAGCGCAGCAAGAGCTGGCTCGTAAGCAACAGGAAGAGACACAGGGTCGTCTGAAAGAACAGCAAGACCAGTTGCGCGCCCAACAGGAGCAGCAAGAGAAAATGCGAGCCCAACAGGAGCAGTTGCGGGCTCAGCAGGAGCAACAAGAGAAAATGCGTGCTCAGCAAGAACAGATACGCGCCCAACAGGAGCAGCAGGAAAAATTGCGTGCGCAACAAGAGCAACAAGAAAGAATGCGTGCCCAACAAGAGCAGCAAGAGCGCGCGCGTCAGCAGCAAGAAGAAGCACAACGCCGCATGCAGGCACAGCAGGAACAAATCCGTGCTCAACAAGAACAGCAGGAAAGAATGCGTGCGCAACAGGAGCAGCAGGAACGCGCACGTCAGCAGCAAGAAGAGGCTCAACGCCGCATGCAGGCACAGCAGGAACAAATCCGTGCCCAACAAGAACAACAGGAAAGAATGCGTGCGCAACAGGAGCAGCAGGAACGTGCACGTCAGCAGCAGGAAGAAGCTCAGCGCCGGATGGAGCAGCAGCAGCTAGAGCGTGCACGTCAGCAGCAGGAGCAACAAGAACGTGCGCGCCAGTCGCAGGGTCAATGATTTATTGCCCCTTTTCTCTTCAGGATCTTCGGCGGCGGAGCAGCAATATAACGCCTAGCCCACCAAGAAGTGCGGCTTTCGGTTCTGGAATGACTTGCACGTAAATATCGCCAGCATCCCCACCATAGGACATCCCACCCATATATAAAATAGCGGAGTAACCGACGGTTAAATTCGAGTAACTTAATCCACTGGTGATCTGACCACTGCCGTTGACAGTGAGACCTGTCCAAGTGGTGGAATTCAAACTCGTATCGAAAATTTTGTATGAACCAACCGCACCCGTTCCCATGAAATTAATCAGGTTGTTGTTGAATGCAACGTCTCCAGCGGAGGCTCCAACAATAGCCAACATGTCGCCGATTCCCGCTGAGCCCAGATGATACTGAAATCCAGAACCGCTGTTCATCGTTAACTTGCCTGTGGTTGAGGTGAAATTGAATGTCAAGGTGCCGGGGGTAGTGCCGGTTCCTGGAGCGATGGTGCCACCACTGCTCACTGTGATGCCGTTGCTGCCTGTCGGAGCAATTGTTCCTGTGCCACCAAGAATACCAGCGGCGCTGACATCCACCGCACCTGTGCCAGTGGCGGATCCGGTGGTGTTATTGGCTGAAATTAAGCCAGTCGTGATAGTCGTTGTGCCTGTGTAGGTGTTGGCGCCAGTGAGAAGAAGAGTATTTGCGCCAGTTTTGGTAATCCCGCCTGTGCCGCTAACTATTCCCCCGAGGGCAACATTACCAGTGTTTGCTGCAACCGTAATCGTGGCGTTCAAGCCGAGAGCCATGTTGATGGTTTGGAGATTCGAGCTAGTGTTAGTGATACCTCCTGCTGTGAACGTGAGTTGATTTCCTCCTAGAACGAATGCGCCTGCTCCTGAGGCGAACTCGATTCCTACAATCGACAAGCCTGTCATATTGTTGGTTGGCGTCAGGCGCGTTACTCCGGCAAATATGAGAGAATCACCATTAATTGGTGCGTTATTACTCGGATCCCAGTTACTATTTTTCCCTCCGCCATTTCCCATCCAAGTATCGTCGTTACCACCGCCATCCCAAGTCACCGTTGCAGCACTGAGTGGCTGTGATATACTACCAAAAATAAGCGCGCAAATAATAGCGCTTCTTAAATTTTGATTAGAATTTCTGTTCACACTCACCTTGCGAAAACATTCCCATACGAGGTGGGGTTCGCGCTACTGCCCTTAGGGGAAGGTCGGCTTTGGTGAAGTGATCAGGAACCAACGGAGAATCCCGCTTCCAGCCACAATTTTGTCAATTCAGCTACAGAAGGCAGGCCGAGTTTGGTTGTGATTGCGGTGCGGTGAAGCTTGACCGTGCGCTCGTGAATACCGAGATCATCTGCGATTTGTTTATTGAGTTTGCCTTGCACGACATGCTCAAGAACCTCGCGTTCTCGATCGCTCAAAAGAGCGAGCAGCTTTCGCTTTGCGGTCTGTGTTTCCCGTGCAGATCGTTCTTCTTCACCTCTTGCGAGGGCGCGATTAATCGCAGCAATCAGGTCTTTTTTTGGAGCACCCTTGGTAATAAAGTCTTCAGCGCCTTGTCGCATAGCGCTTACGGATGCTGGAATATCGCCAGCTCCAGTAAGAAAGACAATAGGTAGAGGGTTCACGCTTTGCTGTATCGCATTCTGCATGGCTAAACCGTTCATGCCAGGCATATCCAAATCAGTTAAAATACAGCCTTTAGCATCGGGTTTGAGATCAGCAAGCAACTCCGCTGCTGAGAGATAAGTAATCACATCAAAGCCAGCGTGGCGCAGCAACTGGGAAGCAACACCAAGAAAAAATTTATCGTCATCGACGAAATAGACTTTCGATGAAATCACACCTCTTATTAAAGAGGTGGTATTTCGTGAGGTAAAGGGAAAAAGCGCTTAATAATCCTAGGATCTCTCCGCCAGCCTCGTGTTGATGCGCTTCAACAAGTTTTCCAGAGCCGGCATTTCCACACCGACCTCATCCGCACGCCGCAGTGGCTCATTCCAGATGGGGCCGAGCTCAAGTTCGCGGCCTTCGATAAAGTCAATCATGGTTGAGGGTTGGTAAGGCCCCATCGGGCGGGTGCGTTCGATGTTGGATTCGATCAAGCTTGGATCCAGTTTAATCCCTTGCGCGGCAGCCGCTGCGATGACCTCGTGCATGAGCGAGCGAATTTCGTTTTCAATGACTGGATTCGCCAACAATACATCGGTGGTTACTCCGCCTTCGGCGACGGCGAGTCCGTTAAATGGAATGTTCCAGATTAATTTTTCCCATTGGGCTTTAGCGAGATCATCGACCGCAGTTGTGGGGATGTTGGCTGCTTTGAAACGCTTGGCGATGAGTTCTGCTATGTTTGAATCGTCTCTGGAAAACTTTCCAATTGTCATCCGTCCACCAGCAGTATGGCGAATGATTCCTGGAGCGATCCGGTTGATGCAGACGTAACAGAGCCCGCCTAGCACACGATCCGCGCCGACGATTTCTGCGATGCGTTCGCAATTTCCCAATCCGTTCTGCAAGGTCAGCACTTGGGTAGTTGCATGCATGAGCGGCGGTAAAACGTCAGCAAGCGAATCGTTTGCGGTGGCTTTCCACGCAACGATGACCAGATCAACAGGGCCGATATCCTCGGGATATTTAAAAACTGAAATATCTGTTAGGTGAAAATTTCCAGCCGAACTTTCGACCTCCAATCCGGATTTCGAAAGCTGATCATAATCCGATCTCGCGAGAAATTTTACATCCACGCCAGCCTCAGCAAGGCGACCGCCATAATACAAACCAATCGCGCCTGAGCCGACGATTGCGACGCTGTTAAAATCCCATTCCATCGTATGATATTTGATCAACAGTGATCAGGTTGTGCTTCGCTTTGCGTGCTGGGGAGTTGGAGTTGTTATGGCATTTTTCTTAGGCATGCAGAGCAGGGCTTCACTGATTAGGAAAAACAGCACCGCGACAAGGAATGCGCGCCAGATGTGAGTGGAGAGTGATGGGTCGGAGGCTTGACCGGCTTGGTCGAGGAGTCGGTAGTCGGTTCCCTCAAGCATCGCATCGAGATTTTCTTTGCTGGTGATATCCAGTTCGTCTTCGGCAAGGGGGCGGTTGACAGCGGTTAGGCGATTTCCGAGGCGGAAAATACCTGCGACGTGATCGCCATTTTCTTTGGAGTAGTCGTCCACGCGGGTGCGAGTTTCGCCAGGGGCTGGATTCGCTGAATCAGAGCCGACCTCCGCGAGAAATGATGCATCAAAACGTTCCGCACCTAGGGCAAGAATACGTTGCAAGGCAGGCAGCAGGACATCGGCATCGCCGAGGTTTGACCATGAGTAATCGGGAATGCTGCCTATCGTCCAAAGCGTGCCTTGGTCGACGATTTTGCGAGTGATGAACGGTTCGCCATCTTCCCATTTAGCGAGCACGGAAGCATCGCCTTTTGGAATGGCGCGTTTGATCGCGCGGAGGCGTTCAGCGGGGATGGGTGCTCCATCGACTCCGTCACGTAGCGGGCCATCGGCGTGATCCCAATCTTTCAGGATGAAAAATTTACCGGCTTCAGCAAGAGAGACGGGTTCCCATTGAGTGCCGAGAAATGCTTCGGTCGGGGCGGTTTCAGAGCTTGGTAAAAGCACGACTTGTCCGCCGCTGGTGAGGAAATTCTGAATAGTCTTGGCACTTTCTCCGGTGGGCAGCGGAGCGGCCCAGAGGATCATCGAGAGCTCGGAAGTGGCAGTTGCTGCGAAGGCGGCGGGATCGATGCGGGTGACGGATTGCTTTTCAAAATTCGGCGGAGCGGCGGCGAGAGCGAGGTAATCGGCGGCTTCGTTAGATGAAGAAACGATGAGAGACTTCATCGGACGGGCTGGGCCGTAGGCGAAGAAGACTGAGTTGTCGCGCGGGTTTCCATCGGCTGGGATGGAGAGCCAACCGTGGCCGGATTCATCTTCAAGTTTGATGGGAATGCGTTTTTGAAAACGCAGGGATTGGCCGGGAAGAGTGACCAATTCGTTTTGCGATGCGCCGTTGATTTGAGTGGTGACCGGAAGGCTGATGCTGCCGCGGTTGTCTTTGGAACGGCTGAGTTCTAAATTGAGGATCAGGCCATCGATGGTGCGGCGGGTGCTGAGCAGGCGGAAGGAAATGTTGGTGGCTGCGTCTCCGCTGATAGACAGGACACGGATCGCAGGCTTTTCAGGAATACTTTGAAGATTTGCGCGCACGGCTGCCCAACGTTCGTCATCGGGTCGCCAGTTAGAACGTTGGAGATCTGAGGCGAGCCAGATTTCTGAGCGACCGGTGGAAGATGTTAGAACTTCTGCTGCGGTCGCTAACAAAGCTGGGATGTCTGCGGCGGAATCGGTAGCGGCTGTGGCGGAAATTTCCGCGAGCACATCGGGTGAGGGAATTTCCTGTGGTTTTCCTGTGGCGCTATCGATGACGACGAGACGTGGGCTGCCAATGTTTGACATCGCATCGCGAATTTTTTTCAGGACGAGTTCACGTTTGGCATCTTGGCCGTCGCCAGAGCGGAGTTCCATGGAGGCGCTGCGATCGAGAATCAGAACTACGGTATCTATCGTACCAGTGCCCCAGCCGAGGAGTCCGGAAACAATCGGACGGGCAGCGGCGAAGGCGAGTGCGACGATCCCGAGTGCGCGGCAAGTCAGGATGAGGATGTGGCGGAGTTTCTTTTTTCCACGTGATTCACGTGTGGCTTTGAGAAGGAACTGCATGGCTGCCCACTGCAGAGTTTTATGGCGGCGTTTGTTGAGTAAATGAATGATGACCGGCACGCTCGCAGCGGCCAGGAACCAGAGAAGGACTGGAGAGAGGAATGTCATTTCATTAAATTCTAAATCCTAAGCATTAAATTCTAATACATTAAGGGGATGATTTACGCAAAATGGTAGCCATGATTTTAGCCAGTTCATCAGACTCCTTATAAAGTTCACGAAGCGTTTGTTTAAGACTGCTGTCTTGGGATGTTTCTCCCAGCAGACGAAGCCATAAGCGACATTCACTCGACTCTTTTTTAGAGATACGTATGCGGAAAAGAAAATCAGGTTTTGAAACCGCGTTGTTCGCCTCGATGTAATTAGCGGCAATAGATCCAGAAGCTCGCAAGACTTGATCGACATCCGTCCATTGTTCACGAGTCCATCTTGTGCGACTGATGCAGCGTCGAACTTTGAGAGCAAACTGATAGGTGCGCTCTTCCAAGTCATAAACTGGTTTTTCATCATCCATTTCTTCGTTTAGAATTTCGTGCTTAGGATTTAATGCTTAGCTTTAGGTAATCTTGCGGTGAGGAATTCGCGAAGGAGGGGCTCGAGCGGGGTGTCCGTGGTGACGAGTTGGTAATCGGCGTTTGCGTCGTGCGCTTTGTCGCGGACGTTTTTCAAAAACTCGTTGAGAGCGGTATGGTATTCATCGGCGATGAGGTTGGGCTCCACCACGAGTGCGGTGTTGTCTTCGAGGTCGACGAAGCGGTGTGGACGATCGAAGTTGAAACCGATTTCCTGAGGATCCATGAGATGGAAAAGGGAGATGTCGTGCTTGCGGTAGCGCAGGTGCTGAAGGGCATCGGCGAGTTCCGCAGTGTCAGTGAAGAAATCGGAAAGGATGACAATGAAGGCGCGTTGGCCGATTTTTTCCGCGATGGTGTGGAGGGCGGGTATTAGACCAGTTTCGCCGGAGGGCTCGACTTTTTCGATGGTGGAGAAAAAGCGTTCAAGGTGCGCGGCACGGCGTGAGGGAGGAACTTCCAGATGGAGTTTGTCGGTGCAAATTGAGAGACCTGCAGCGTCGCCTTGGTTAACTAACAGATAAGCGAGTGATGCGGCGATGCGGCGGGCGTATTGAATTTTCGAATCGATGCCGGGACTGTGGAAATTCATCGAGCCTGAGGCGTCGATCACGAAGTAGGCGCGGAGGTTGGTGTCGGCTTCGAATTCTTTGATGTAGAATCGGTCTGAGCGGGCAAAGGCTTTCCAATCGAGGCGTCGAGTGTCATCGCCGGGAACGTATTTTCTATACTCCGCAAACTCGACCGAGGAGCCACGGTGAGGCGAGCGGTGTTTGCCGGCGACGTTGCCCATCATCGGCACACGCGACTCGATAGGCAAAGAGCCCAGGCGGGAAAGGAGGTCGCTGTCGATGAAGGAGTGGGCGCTCATGGTTTCGGACTTTGTTTCTACAGGGAGAGAGGAGGGTATGGAGGGGAGGAGGATAGATTATGATTCTCCTCATTCTCCTGTTCCTCCTCTCTCCTTGTTAGAAAAAGCAGGAACCTTCCGAAGTATTATTTATCCTTCATCTCAGAAATGAGTTTCTGGATGATTTTCTTAGAGGTCATGCCTTGGGATTCGGCGGCGAAGTTGGTGATGACGCGGTGATTGAGAACGGCGGGGGCGACGGCTTCAAGGTCTTCGAGGGAGGCCATGTAATTTCCGCGAAGAGCGGCGCGGGCTTTGGCTCCGAGGATGAGGTATTGCACGGCGCGCGGACCTGCGCCCCAACCGACGGTGTCTTTGATCCATTGTGGAGATTCCGGTTGGCCTGGGCGGGTCTTGCGGACGATTTCGACGGCGTAGTCGTAAAGGTGATCGGGAACGGGGACGCGACGAACCAATTGTTGGAATGCGATGATTTTTTCGCCATCGATGAGTTTGGAGAGTTCGCTTTTCGCTGCTCCGGTAGTTTCGCGGGCTATGCGTTTTTCTTCATCTGCGGTTGGATATTCGACCTCAATGAGGAACATGAAGCGGTCCAGCTGAGCTTCAGGGAGGGGGTATGTGCCTTCTTGTTCAATCGGGTTCTGGGTCGCGAGAACGAAGAATGGTGGTCTGAGGGTGTAGGTCTTACCGAGAACAGTGACTTTATTTTCCTGCATCGCCTCAAGCATGGCAGATTGGGTTTTGGCTGGAGCGCGGTTAATTTCGTCTGCAAGGACGAGGTTTGCGAATACAGGACCATGAATGAATTCGAACTCGCGTTTGCCACCCACTCCGGATTCCTGAATGATATCGGTGCCAGTAATGTCGGCTGGCATCAGATCGGGAGTAAACTGGATACGATTGAAAGAGAGGTTGAACGTCTGCGCGACGGATGAAACCAAAAGCGTCTTAGCTAGTCCAGGAACCCCCATAAGCAGGGCGTGACCGCGAGCAAAAAGGCAGATTGCGAGTTTCTCAATGACTTCATCCTGTCCAATAATGGTTTTTGCCAGTTCGGCCCGGAAGCTTTGGTAGGTTTTTCCGAGTTCATCGATGGCGGCGACATCATCAGGTGGAAGTTGGTTGGAAGCTGTTTCCCTTGATATTTGTAGGGAGATTTCTTGATGTGATTCGGCGGTAGTATCCATGAATGATTAATGCTTACTGGAAGCTACGAGTGCCGGAGTTTTTGTCGAGTCGTGATACCGGAGAATCCGCAAGATCTGACGGAAAGTGGAGAAATGATAAAAAATTGGTATCTTTGTGGGATTTTTTCCATTTCCGGCTTGCCAGAGAGTGGAACTCTGGTAAATCACCCGCCCCGCGGGGCTTCCGGTATGCATCGGTGCTCCACAACAATCACGCGAAAATCTTCACAACATGGCACGCATTCTAGGTATCGAAATCCCCAATGAGAAGCGCATCGAGGCTTCTTTAACTTATATGTTCGGAATCGGACGCCCATTGGCGAGCCGCATTCTGGACCATGCCGGCATTGATCCGGACATCCGCACTGGTCAACTCAGCGAAGATCAGTTGGTGAAAATTGCTCAAGTGATTCAAGCCGAGCAAATCATGGTAGAGGGTGACCTTCGCCGTGAACGCCAATCCCAACTTAAGCGCCTGACATCGATCAACTGCTATCGTGGTATCCGCCACAAGCGTGGTCTTCCAGTTCGTGGTCAGCGCACCCGCACCAACGCTCGTACCCGTAAAGGTAAGAAGAAAACCGTCGGTGTTAAGAAGTAATCCGCTGAGATTACGAAATACTCTCCGGAAGTGAAAACTTCCATTTTACATCCAGACATATGTCCGAAGAAACCAACAACCAAGAAGCTGAAGAAGTAGCGGTTCCCGCTGCCGAGGCTAAACCCGAAACCCCGACTGCCGCTGTAGCGAAGTCGGATCAAAGCGTAGAGGCTCCTGCCGCGAAGGCAGAGGCATCTAAAAAGGCTGACACGTCTGCTGTCCAAGACGGCGCACCGAAAAAAGAGCAGAAGAAAGACATCTTCGCTGAAATCGGTGGTGGCGAAGAAGAAATCAAGATTCACAAGGCAAAAGGTTCGAAGAACGTTTTGCGCGGTATCGTTCACGTGACCGCAACGTTCAACAACACCCTTGTGAGTGTGACCGATCAGTCTGGCAATGCGATCGGATGGTCGAGTGCTGGCAAGATGGGTTTCAAAGGTTCACGTAAAAGCACTGCCTACGCTGCTCAAGTGGTTTCACAAGATGCCTGCCGCCAAGCAATGGGTCACGGTCTCAAGGAAGTTGATGTTCGCGTCAAAGGTCCTGGTTCAGGTCGTGAGTCCGCAGTTCGTGCAGTTCAAGGTTTGGGTCTCGAAATTCTTTCGATTCGTGACGTTACTCCAATTCCACACAACGGTTGCCGCCCGAAGAAAGCGCGTCGCGTTTAATCCCTAACTTTTAAACACTTAACTTTCTAAGATCATGGCACGTTATACCGGTCCCCGAACCAAAATCTCCCGCCGCTTCGGCGTCTCTCTTTTCGGCCCATCCAAGTCATTGGAGCGCCGCAATTTCCCACCAGGTCAGCACGGAGTTCGTGCAGGCCGTAAGAAGAAATCTGAATACTCAGTCGCACTCGGAGAGAAGCAGAAGCTTCGTTTCCAATACGGCGTTCTTGAGAAACAATTCCGCTCTTACTATCAAGAGGCAGCGCGTCGCCGTGGTATCACAGGTACTGTGATGCTTCAGCTTCTTGAAGGTCGTCTTGATAACATCTGCTACCGTGCAGGTTTCGGCAATTCCCGCCAAGCCGCTCGTCAGATGGTTAACCACGGTCACGTTCTTGTGAACGGCCATTGCGTTGACATCCCAAGCTATCAAGTTAAGCCAGGTGATGTGATCAAAGTTGGCGCTAAGCCATCTTCACAGCAGCTCGCCCTTCGCATGCTCGATCTGACACAAGCTGTTCCAGCTGTGGATTGGCTCGAAGTGGATCGCGAAAACATGGTTGCGACTATGTCCCGCGTTCCTGAGCGTTCGGAAATCGATCCGCTCGTCAACGAGCAGCTCATCGTCGAGCTTTACTCCCGCTAATTTCGATCAGCAGGAAATCACTTTAAAACGCTCGGAGGAAACTCCGGGCGTTTTTTGTTGGAGAGCTTTGTCTTTGGCCTGCTTTTTGAATTTCTCGCCGGCCGGAGACTCGGCTCTCCATCAGGCCTGCTCCGCTAAAAACGAGCGGCGGCAGAGCTCGGCGTATTTTCCCTGATTTGCGAGGAGCTGATCGTGGGTTCCTTGCTCAATCACGCGGCCTTTTTCTAGGACGTAAATACGGTCGGCATTTTGAATGGTGGAAAGGCGGTGAGCGATGACGAAGGCCGTGCGATTTTCCATCAAATGATCGAGCGCGGATTGGATCTGGCGTTCGGTTTCGGAATCGACCGATGCGGTGGCTTCATCGAGTAACAGGATGGGCGCGTCTTTCAAAAGTGCGCGGGCGATGGAGAGGCGTTGTTTTTCGCCGCCGGAGAGTTTTACGCCGCGTTCGCCGACATTGGTATCGAGTTGTTTGGGGAGTTCGCGGACGAATTGATCACCGTTAGCGGCAGTTAGTGCTTTCCAGATTTCTTCGTCGCTCGCGCTGCGTTTGGCGAGTTCGAGGTTTTCTCTAACGGTTCCGTTGAAGAGGAATGGCTCTTGGGTGACGTAAGCAAGCTGGTTGCGGAGGGAGTTTTTATGGAGGGTGCTGATATCTGTCCCGTCTAACAGAATATCACCGGAATCCTTTTCATAAAAACGCGCCAACAAGGATAAAACCGTGGTTTTCCCAGCTCCGGTGGTCCCAACGAGCGCAATGGTTTGTCCCGGCTCAGCCGATATCGAGATGCCATCCAGAGTGGATTGATCCTGATAAGCAAAAGAGACATTTTTAAACTCTACGCTACCTCGTGAACGTCCCGAGAATGTTTCACCATCGGTTGCATGGAGTTCTTCGTCAGCATCGAGAATTTCAAAAACTCGGTCGGCAGCGGATCTGCCGGATAGAATCATTTGATTGAGAGAGTTAAGTCGATCGATTGGCTCGTAGAAAAGAGATAGGAAAAGCAGGTAACGTGTGAAATCGCCAAAACTCATTTGGTTTTTCATGACGGCTACCCCTCCGAAAGCGAGAACTAGGACGTAACCGGTTGTGCGAAGGAATGACATGCCTGGCGAATAAAATGCCCACCAGCGCATCATTCGAAGGCTTGCTTGGCGCAGTTGTTCGGAGGCTTGGTTAAAACGAGTGTGTTCGACGGCCTCGGCGGCGTAACTTTTGATTTGGCGGATGCCTGCGATATTGTCGTGTAGCAATGAGTTCATGTCGGAGGTCGCTTCGCGTTGGTTGCGATAGCGATCTCGGCCTTTCGTGGAGTAGATCCATGCTCCGATGGCGAGGAGGGGAATGGGCAGGGTTGCCCAACCCGCGACGACGGGATTGAGAATGTAGAGATAGATGCCGATGCCGAGGACTTGCAGGACGGCGATGATTCCCTGCTCGATGCCGTCGATCAGGACCCGCTCCATGTTGGTAACGTCTTCCACAACGCGAGTCATGATGTCACCAGTGCGGCGGGTATCGAACCAGTTGAGCGGGAGGAACTGGATTTTTCCATAAAGATCAGAGCGTATGTCATAGATGACCTTCTGCTCGAAGTGGTTATTGATGAAAATCCGGGCGCTATTCAGGGCCTCGCGGATGCCGAATGCGAGGAGAGTCATGGCGACCCAATAAGGGAATTCTTGGTGCCGGTCGGCATTGGGTAGAATTTCATCGACCGCGTACCCAGTGATAGTCGGGAAGACGAATAGAGCGGCTGTCATACCGATGGCGCAGAATAACTGCAGGCTCGCCAGCATGGGGTAGCGCCTTAGGTAAGAAAATACTCTGAGTATGGATTTCATCGTTCGCCGCGCACGCTTGGCGTGGGTTGGCAGTTTGTAAAGCCAAGCTTTAAATGTGACCCAATAAAAATGAAAAAATTCGGAACTTTTGGTATTGCCGTGCCGAGATAAGTTATTAGTCTCCAAACACTTTCAGATTTCATAGTTTTTAGAAACAAACTTATGGCAACAACCTTTGGTGTTCTTACATTCATAATCCTCCTCGCGTCAGCGTTCATTTCATTCAAAAATAATGGACGGATGAAAATTGAAATTGAGGAGAAAAACGTCTCTGAGAAAAGCCTCAAAGTCAGTCAGGACGAGCTGAAACAGAAGCTTGCTACCCTAGAAAAATTACCGGCGGAGCTCGCTAGCGTTCAGGCAGACACCGAAACGGCAACTAAAGAGCAGGCTGTATTACTAGAAAATATCAAAAAGCGGAAAGCTACTTTTGAAGCGGAAACTCAAAAAATAGCAACCAGCGGGAAAGAGTATGAAGAAATCAAAACTGCATTGGCGGCAGTTGGCGAGCCAACTGAGCTTGTGATTAAGGCAAAAGGTATGCGAATCAAATTACAGGAGGCAGATGTGCTCATCGCCAATAAAGATTCCAAACTCAAAAATTTAAACGCTGAAAATACTGGTGCTGAAGATTTAGCGAAGCGTTTGAAAGAAAATATTGAGGTCATGAGCCGGGGAAGTTCATTACCGACTTTAAAAACCAAAATCCGTCAAATCTATCCAAACTGGGGCTTTGTGACCTTAGTAGATGGTTATCAATCAGGCGTAATTGGCGGTTCATCATTGGATGTCGTTCGTGATGGCAAAGTCATCGCAAAGCTTCTAGTGAGTTCTGTCGAGAGAAGTAGCGCTTCTGCCGGCATCGTCCCAGATTCAATTGTCGACGAGATAACACTGAGAGTTGGCGATCAAGTCGTTCCAACTCCTTAAGCGCTGAGATTCTGTCAGTCCCCAAAGCATTTATTTATTCACAAAAATACCCACACCATGAAAGCTGTTCTTCTATTTCTTGCGATTGCGATTTCTGCAGTGGCCTCCTAT
The DNA here is from genome assembly GCA_031374665.1 of Akkermansiaceae bacterium. Taxonomy (GTDB): domain Bacteria; phylum Verrucomicrobiota; class Verrucomicrobiia; order Verrucomicrobiales; family Akkermansiaceae; genus Luteolibacter. Next base: position 19,949 of record JANMGO010000089.1, read on the forward strand.
TTCACCGTATCGCAGACTAATAAATTTCAAGTTATCCAAGATGAAAGACTGGAGGCTATTGCCACCAACGTCAATGTAAGCGCAGAAATTGATGAATCTACAGCTAAGATTGCCGCAGAAAAAACTAGGATTAAAGCCGCCGAAGATGAGCGTGCAGTTGCTCAATCAAGCCTCACAAATATAAAACGTGAAAGTGATGCGGCTGAATCCGAAACCACTGATATGACGGCAAAAATTGCAGAGCAAGAGGCAAAGATTGCCGAATTGAAGCAAATTCAGGTAAGTGTTAAGGCAGAGTTGTCTCAAGTGGGCTATGAGGGCACAATCGCAACTATGAGTGACGATTTCAAAGCTTTGGAAGCTGCGATTGAGGTTAAGCAAAACACCGACGTCGGATTCGACGAATCGATCGAAAAAGAAGAGAAGAAACTTACTGAAAAGCGCGAAGAAGTGAACAAACTCAACGAGCGCATCCAAGCAAGAGTTCTACGTATTGCTCTGAATGAGATCGAAGCCCGTGTTACGGCAGTGAATCAAGATTGGGGATTTATCGTAATTGGCGCGGGTTCAAATTCTGGATTTATGCCTGATACGAAACTGCTGGTTAAGCGTGATGGGCGTTTGATTGGCTCAGTTAAACCTACGGCAATTGAACCGACTCAGACCATTGCTGACATAGATTTTAGTTCGCTCGCCCCAGGAGTGCGTTTCCAGCCAGGCGACGAGGTGATTCTAGCAAAACCTACTTCGAATTAATTCTTTTTCGGTTAGATACGTTACAGATTCAATTATAGTTAACCGCCTTTTTTCATATGAAACATATTGTCATTCTTGTTATCGCTTCCGCATTTTTTGTGTCATGCGCTGATACGGAAGAAAAAAAGCCCGTTGGGCCAGTTTCTGAATCGAACAAGCTCCCATGGAATATGCCTCAGAAGGGTCAAGGCGGTGGGGCGCTTGGTGCAATGCCGCAAAATCAGCATCGTCGCTAACCGCGCCGCGCAGATTTTTAGTCTCTGTGATAAGGACTGCTGGCGTGGATGGTCTCGATCCGGTAGAGTTGTTCCATCAAGACAACCAGAGCAATTTCGTGCTGCATGGTCATGCTTGATAGAGAGAGCGTCAAATGGCACTCGTTTCTGAGTTCGTGAGTATGGCCATCGGCGGCTCCGATGAGAAAAGCGACGGTTTTCACTTCTCCTGCCATTTTCATCGAATCGAAGGTTTTCGCGAGTTCACGTGAGGTAGGCGTCGTGCCGCGTTCGTCTAGCGCGATTCGGTAGCAACCGTTTGATGCCTGGAGTAAGCGCTCTGAGACGGATTCTTTGTCCCCGGCTTTTACGATAACGAGTTCATAGCTGCCGTGACGGGTGAGGCGCTTGAGATAATCATCCACGGCCATTTTGGCATAAGGTAGAGCTGGTTTTCCCGCGACGATGATTCGAAATTGCATCACAAGAAACCTTGCCTGAAAAGCGAGTCGCCTCCAGCTTCTTTTGACTTCAAATACAGGAAAGGTTTTAGATTGGTTTAAAAAGATGAGTGAAATTTACGAAGATCCCCAAATCTTAGATGAATACTTGCTATTTCATTATGGCAGGGAGAATGAAATTTTAGATACCAAGATTCATTGGCCTGATGGGATGAGGCAGGCATTGGATTTTGCGGTGCGCACTCCCTTACATTTTTCGAAGAGTCCAGTAGCTAGAGGATTGGATCTCGGTTGTGCGGTTGGACGGTCAGCTTTTGAAATGGCGCGCAATTGTGAAAAGGTGATAGGGTTGGATTTCTCCCATCGGTTCATTGCGGCTGCTAACCGTTTAAAAAATGAGCGGAATGTTGATTACTCGCGGATCGATGAGGGCGTGATTAAGGCGCGGCTGATGGCAGAGCTTCCAGAAGGGATCGATGCTTCACGCGTGGAGTTCATGCAGGGAGATGCGATGCATTTATCTGAGGACTTGGGCCAATTTGACCGAGTTCATGCGGCTAATTTGTTGTGCCGACTTAGCGATCCAATCTTACTGCTGAATCGGTTAGGTGATCTGGTCGTAAGCGGGGGCGAACTAGTTTTGGCAACTCCTTGCACTTGGTTGGAAAATTTCACACCACGTGAAAACTGGCCGAAAGCGGATACCTTGGGATGGCTCAAAGAGCATTTGTTAGGGCATTTCGAGCAGCGCTCAGAATGCGATGAGCCATTTTTGATCCGTGAGACCGCGCGAAAATTTCAATGGACCCGATCTATGATCACGGTCTGGACTAGGCGCTAGGCCGTAGATTATTTCTTCTTTCGAAGGAACGGTGGAAGGTCGAGATCTTCGCCATCTACAACATTTGGATTTTCACCCTCGAAGCGGCCGCGAGGTGTTTTCTTGAACGACAGTTCGTCTTGGTCGACGGGGTGCTTGGGATCCAGTTTGAGTTGCAATGAACTCGCGAGATCCACTTTTGGCTCTCTCGGAGGAGTTACAGGAGTTTCATTTCGAGTTTCAGGAAGAGGAGTCGCCTCTGGTTTCGGTTGCTCGGCCGGAACAGGAGCGGTTGGCTCAGGTTTTACCTCGGCTTTTGCAATCGGGGCTGGAGGGATAGGAGCGTGCGCAACTGGAGCAGGCGCGGGATGTGATGGAATGAGATCGGGCTCTGCGAAAGGACGGTCGTAGTTTTCCGTCTTGGGTGTGTCTTTGGAAAGCAGATCAGCTTTAACCGTTGTGTAGTTTGAATGCTTTAAATCTGGTTGATCTTGTTTTGGAAGTGGCGGATCAACTGCGACGTCTGCTTGGGTAGTTGGGGGAGCTTTAGGAGTTTGCGTTTTCAAATCATCAAAAATCTCCTCAATCAGTTTTGGTTGTCTAGGCTCCGAGACTACTTTTTCAGGAAGCTTGAGGGTCGGTCTATTCGGCTCCTGTGCTTCGATTGGGGTTGGGATGCTTCGCGCTGGCTCCGGAGTGGACTCGGCTTGGGTAATTGGATTTGAGCTTACCAAGACCTCTTCTGGGAGAGAGCTGATCAAGGTGATCGATAAGGAATCGCCCATTGAGGCATCGATGGCGGCACCGAAAAGAATTTGGGTGTGATCGGGAACGTGCTTCTGCAGGCTTTGCATGAGCAGTTCGATTTCGAACAAGGTGAGCGACTCACCACCCGAGAGGTGAACGAGAACGCTCTGAGCGTCTTTGAGAAGGGCGCCTTGATCGAGAAGTGGGCTGGAAAGGGCGTTGCGCAGGGCTTTGGAAGCGCGGTCTTTACCATCGGCGATGCCGGAACCAAACAAGCAGCGCGAACGAGTGGTGCGTAGGGCGGTGATGAGTTCGTCTAACCCGACATGGATTAGCCCGGGTCTAACAACCAAGCGGATCACGGCTTTGATCGATTCAGAAATCATTTTATCGGCCGCGCCAAAAGCCTCGTGAATACCCTGTTTCGCAAGAACGAGTTCGCCCATGCGGTTGTTGTCGAATGTCACGAGTGCATTTGAAAGAACCGCGAGTTGGTTGAGGGAAGTTTCTGCTTGTTCGCGACGACGTGAGCCTTCGAAGAGGAACGGCATGGTTGCGAACACGATGACAAATGCGCCTTCTTCGCGAGCAATGCGAGCAACAATTGGAGCTGCACCAGAGCCAGTTCCACCGCCAAGGCCCACGCATAGGAAGACGATTTTTTGATCTTTCAATACATTACGAACTTCGGTTTCGGCTTCCAAGACGGCTTGTTGTCCGAGCTCTGGATCTCCACCCGTGCCAAGGCCTTTGGTTAAATTGAGACCAAGTTGGATTTTTTCTTTTGCCAACGATGCACCGAGGGTGCGGACATCGGTGTTCAGAGAAACAAGTTGCGCGCCTTCCATGCTGTCGAGGGCGATACGCTCTAACATGTTTGCGCCGGCTCCACCCAAACCGAGAATTTTGACGGCTGAGGCAGGGATCTCTTGTTTAGGATCGCGTGAGTAGGAAATCATAATTCAAGTTTTAAGGTTGGTTGTAAGGCCGATGTCTAACGACCAAAGGGCCAGAAAAGGCGTAGGATTTTCCCGAAGAAGCCTGGGGGGCGTTGTGTTTCAGTTTCGATGATTTGCGCGTAGCGGATGAGTCCGATCGCGGTGGCGAATTGAGGGTCTTTGAAAGAGGGGTGGGAAAGATCGCTGTTCTCTGGGGTTTCTGGGCGGTAGATATCGCGTCCAAAAACATCGAAGGCGAGTTCGGAAAAACCGCGCATCAGCGAGGTGCCGCCAGTGAGATAGACGCCGGCACCAATGGACTCGACTGCGCCTTCTGGGAGTCGGTCTCTAACAAGAAGTAAAGTTTCCTCTAATCTCTGACGAATGATTTCGTTAAGGATCGCACGTTTGACTTCGACGTCGGCGAAGCCGTTTTCATCGGTGAGTTTTGCGATGCCCACGGAAAGTGCTGGATCGCTGGATGCGTTGCCTTCGAGTATTTTGAGTTTTTCCGCTTTGGAAAATGGCAGCCCAGTGACGAGATGGATGTCATTGGTGACATGATCACCGCCGACAGGAATGCAACCAGAAGCAGCGATTGCGCCATCGAGATAAAGAGCGTAGTCGGTAGTTCCGCCGCCGATGTCGATGAGTAACGCGCCGCGCAGGCGTTGCTCGCGATCGAGTGCCATTTGTGCGGTGGCGATGGGGGCGAAGACGATGTCATCCACTTCCAACGGGCATTCGCGAACGAGCTTGATGGAGTTTTGAATGCGGTTGCTGATGCCGTGGACGATGTGGAAATCGACCTCCACGGTTTTAGCGAAAAGGCCGATTGGGGATGCGGTTTGCTCGAGTCCATCCACAAGGTATCTGCGGACGATGGTGTGGAGCGAGGCGTGGTCTGCGGGATAATGAACATCACGCGCCATTTCCCGAGCTTCTTCGAGGTGTTCAAACTCGATGGCCTCGTGGTTGTTAGGTAGGCGGAAAATGCCGCGGTTGTTCACGCCCTGCATGTGAGCGCCAGTGACCGAAAGGAAAACCGATCCGATCTCGACATCGCTCGAATCCTCAGCACGAGCGAGTGCATCTTTCAAGCAGGCACGAGCTTGGGGAAAGTCTGAAATTTCACCTTTTCTAACACCTGCGGATTTGGTGACGCCGATACCGAGAATTTTGACTGCTCCATCGGGTTTGACCTCGCCAACCACGATGCAGGTTTTGCTGGTGCCGATTTCCAGTCCGACATGAATTTTGGTGCGGCGTGCCATGAGGGTCAGTTGCGATTTAAAAGAGATTGGAGATCGTTATTTCGTAAAGCGTCTTCGTTGTTGGTGACTGGGACATCACCGACTGGAATAGCGCGTGGAGGTCTTGCCTCGCCGCGCATGGTGATGGGGATATTCTGCTTGGGAATCAAGTTGATCGTGTCGATTTCGTAACCTTTTTTCTGAGCGTGATGGAGAGCTTGGCTAAAATAGTCGAGCTGACGGCTGTGATCGTCTAGGCCGAAGGTGGCGATTGTTCCTGAGCGGGTCGAGAGGTTGATTGACCAAGGGTTGATTTGATTCACGGTTTCAATAATCCGGATGTCATTAGGGAAAATGGTGCGGAAAGAATCAAGCAGATGGACACAGCGGCGGAATTCCGGATGTTTCAAAGTCACGCCCAGTTTGATGGGATGTATCGGATCGGCTTTGACATGAATGATGGGGAGATTCGCGGCAAGTTCGAGCTGCTGTTCGGGGCAGGGATAGATGTAGCCGTTTTGGTCGACGAGAAACTGGTCGATATTGCGGGTGGTTGTGAGGCCTTCTTCCGGGCAGGCGATCCATGCTTGGGGTTGCCGGGTCACGACATGGAAAACCAAGGTTCCTGGCAACTCGCGTTCGATTTTCGCGGTGTGAATCGCGGGGATTTCCAATAATTTCTTCTCCATTGCATCGGTATCGAAATCGAAAATGTTTGAACTCAGATCGATGGCGAGATGCTCGACCAAGGCTGACTCATCGATGACGTCATTCGTGTTGAGCTGGATCGCTTGAAGGCGGAAATCGGGGTTTTGGTGGAAGGTGTATTGAATTGCTTCACGCACGCCGTAGCCGACGGCCAAGAGCACCGCGATCACCGCCGCGATTTTTGTTAGCAGCTTGAGAAAATCGAGAAAATTGAACCATGCGATCCGAGGCGACATCACCTCAGATTTCAGCACCTTTACGTGGTGCCGATGGCGTCTGTTTTTCGAGCTGTGTTTTCGCATGTTTGCTTGGCTGCGGTAGGTTATTAAACTCATCTTTAATGTCAATGCACTTAAAGGATGCGCAGCTGCTTACTTGGGAGGTTTTTTAGAAATTTAGATTCTCCGCATCGCGATTGTAAAAATTCTTGCAATCAGAGCCTTTACCCGCTTCATTCCGCGCACCTAGGACGGCTCGGCGATGAACGCTGAGCCCATCCCTTATACAAAAATGAGCGTTAAAACAGAAAAAGCAGCCATCGACCTTAAGTCGTATAAAGCCCACGAAGGAGACACCGGAAGTTCACCTTACCAAGTCGCCCTTCTTACCCAGAGAATCCTTGATCTCACGGAACATCTCAATGCCCACAAGAAGGATTTTTCCTCACGTCGTGGACTTCTCAAATTGGTTTCTCAGCGCCGCAAGCTGCTTGATTACATCAAGAAAAACAGCGAAGAGAAATACCAAGAACTCATCAACAATCTCGGCCTCCGCCGTTAATTGACCAACTATTTCGCAAAAGCAGCCACGGGAGTCTCTCTCGTGGCTGCCTAGCAAAAAGGGTGCGCGTGATTTTCACTGCATCCTCGGGATTGTCCCGGAAACCTTGATAGCTAGGGCGGCACAGGGCTGCCCTGCTCAGATGTAAGTAAAAGAAATAAGAAAAATGAATATCCATTCCACAACGATCGAAGTCGGAACCAATCCGATGACCATCGAAACCGGCAAACTTGCCAAACTCGCCGACGGCGCAGTCACAGTCCGTTGCGGTGAAACCATCATCTTGGTTACCGCTGTTTCACAAACCAAAGTTAAGCCAGGTCAAACTTGGTTCCCACTCTCCGTAGAATATAAGGAGAAAGCAACCGCCGCAGGCGTGTTCCCAGGCGGCTACTTCAAGCGTGAAGGTCGCCCTACCGAAAAGGAAATCCTCACCTGCCGCATGACCGACCGTCCGCTGCGTCCGTTGTTCCCTAAAGGTTACCTCTACGAAACCCAAATCGTCGCCATCCTCCTCAGTGCGGACGGCATCAACGATTCCGACATCCTCTCGATGAACGGCGCTTCCGCCGCTCTCGCGATTTCCGACATTCCTTTCGACGGCCCAATCGGTGCAGTCCGCGTAGGCCGCATTGATGGCAATTTCGTCATCAACCCGACCCACGACGAGCGCGAGGACAGTGATCTCGACCTTGTTTACGTTGGCAACAAAACCGACGTCATCATGATCGAAGGTCAAGCCGACGAGCTCCCAGAAGATGAGTTCATCAAAGCCCTTCACTTCGCCCAAGCAGCAGTCGCCAAGATCGTTGCTGGCCAAGAAGAACTCGTCGCGAAATGCGGCAAGCCGAAGCGTGAATACGAACTCACCCTCGCTAAGGAAAACCTCCTTGAAATCGCCTACGAGATCGCTGGCGACCGCATCGAAGGTGCAATCTACGCAGCGAACAAAACTGAGCGTTCTAAGAAAGTCGGCGCGCTTCGTGACGAAGTTGAAGCCGCTATCAAACAACGCGCTCCAGAAGCAACCGATTTCGATGTCGAGCAAGCCTTCGAATACCTTCAGAAAAAGGCATTCCGGATCTCGATCATGGAAAAAGGCATCCGTGCAGACGGCCGCGCAATCGGCGATCTCCGCGAGCTTTACGGTGAAACCGGCACCCTGCCGCGCGTTCACGGTTCCGCAATTTTCGCACGTGGCGAGACCCAAGCACTTGCCATCACCACCCTTGCACCAGCTGACGAAAAACAACATTTCGACAACTACGCAGGCGGCGAGGACGAGAAGCGTTTCATCCTTCATTACAACTTCCCTCCGTTCTCCGTCGGTGAGTGCGGTCGCATGGGCGGCATCAACCGCCGCGAGATTGGCCACGGCTCACTTGCCGAGCGCTCGATCGAGCCTGTGATCCCTGCTGAAGCAGATTTCCCATACGCCATTCGCGTTTCCTCCGAAGTCATGGAATCTAACGGTTCCACTTCGATGGCTTCGGTTTGCGCCGGCACCATGGCTCTTCTCGATGCCGGTGTCCCGTTGATCCGTCCAGTGGGTGGTATCTCCGTTGGACTCGTCACCGAGCAGAACGAAGACGGTTCACTCAAAGCACACAAGATGCTCCTCGACATCATTGGTTCCGAGGACTTCTACGGCGACATGGACTTCAAACTCTGCGGCACCGACGAAGGCGTCACTGGTTACCAGCTTGACCTCAAGCTCCCCGGTCTCCCAATCGCCATGCTCGAAGAGGCAATCAAAATTGCTAAAGACGGCCGCACAAAGATCATTGCGAAAATGGCGGAATACATCGTTGAGCCGAAAGAGCTCAGCGCCCACGCACCACGCATCGTTTCCGTGAAAATCCCTGCAGATCGCATCGGCGAACTCATCGGACCTGGCGGCAAAAACATCAAAGCCATCCAGGCTGAATCCGGCGCTGAGATTAACATCGAAGACGACGGCACAGTTCACATCTACGCTTCCAAACAAGCAGGACTTGAGCGCGCGAAAGAGATGATCGATCGCATGTTCCAAGAAATCGAAGTCGGTCAGACCTATACCGGTCGCATCGTTTCGATCACTGCATTTGGTGCATTCATGGAAGTGCTTCCTGGAAAAGACGGACTGATTCACGTCTCGGAGTTGGCCGAAGGCCGCGTCGAGAAAGTCGAAGACGTTGTCAAGAAAGGCGATTTGCTCACCGCAAAATGCTTGGGTGTGGATGAAAAAGGCCGCGTGAAAATGTCACGCCGTGCTTGGCTCCGCGACGAGAAAGCCAAAGAGGCGGAAGCCAATGGCACTCCAGTCGAAGAAGTCACCACTCCTCTCGTCTAATATGGAGAAGGGGGTTGAACCCCCTTTTCTAACTAAAAATTATCAGCCGGTGTCCGAAAGGGCACCGGCTTTTTTGTGGCATGCTCAGATGTCAATCCTAGGTTGCGGGCAAACTACTCCTGTCATTCGCTGAGCGGGAGGTGGGGGCATCGGTGGCATGCGTTTTGGGGTCGTTTCTTTTGTATCCTTCGTCTCGCTGGTGTCAGGCATCTGAAGGGGTTCGCCCGTTGTGCGGCTTACTTTATGACAAGCCGCCGCGGATAGAGAGAGCGCAACCACTGCGACTTGTGCGACACGAATGGATCCACAAATCGATCCGTGATTATCCTGAAGTTCACGAACTTCATCGACTGAGCAATTCGTTAAATCAAAATGGCTCGCAGTCGATTGGAAATTAGGGATTCAGCTTCGATGGTTCAATCGCACGAAAATATCTTTCTGCTCCAATCCACGCGATCAAAGAGGCTAGCAGCCCAACAATCGTTAATACTGCGAGGCGGATCGTCCAAGAATACGCGACAGGTAGGGCCTGTTGTGTGCCATTGAATATTTTGACCATCGGCATGATGTGCTCTGGATAATTTCCAGAGATCAGAACGAACAACTGCCAAACTAAAAGCGCAGAAAAGAAAGCTAGAGATAAGATGGAGGTATTTTTTATGAACCGAATTCGAGCGATATAATTCTCGTCCATTATCTCAGCCTCTAAAAATCACTATCTGGATAAAGCACATGGTATTTGATCGCCTCAACGGCGACTGCTGCGGTAGTGCCAAAGATGGTTTCTACACTGGCGGTGCGGGGAACTTGTGCGGCGGGGCGGGAGAGTCCGAGAATGATTTGGCCGTAGTTTTGTGCGCCAGCGAGGTGCTGCAAAAGTTTCAGAGAAATATGTGCGGCATCCAAGTTCGGGAAAACTAACACATCGGCACTGAGTCGGCTGACTGCATCGGGGAGCTTGGTTTCGGCAGCGACTGGATCCAAGGCGACATCGGCTTGGAGTTCGCCATCGATATTGAGATCTAACAATTCTTCTTTAACTCGGCTTTGCGCTAGGGCGGTTGCCGCGGTGATTTTCTGGGCTTCTTGAGTGCTAGAGCTGCCTTTGGTGGAATGGCTGAGCAGGGCGATCTGAGGTGTTCTGCCTAGGAAATGGAGCGCGAGTTTCCCGGTTTCGATAGCGATGGTGGAAAGCTGGGTGACGTCCGGTTGTGGAATCAAGCCCGTGTCTGCCAGAAACAAAGGGCGATCACCAAGTAGTGGAAAATGTGGGGCGACCAGCATGGTGACGCCGAAGATGCGTGAGACTTTGGGATCTGGTTTGATGTTTTGCATCAAGGCGCGGAAATAGTATGCGGGAATTGCTTGATTGCCGCCGACGATAGCGTCCGCATGGCCGTATTGCACCATCATCGAGCCGAAGTGATGAGGGCGAGTGATGGTTTCTTCATTCACAAGCTGCGGGTTGTCACGGTAGCGAGCCATGTTTTGCGCGCGTTTCATGAAAAGCGGAAGGTCTGAAGAGGTTTTCGGATCGATCACTCGGATGAAGTTCATCGGAATGTTGTGCTCCGCTGCCAACGCCTTGATGCGTTGTGAATTGCCAAGAAGGATGGGAGAAACCGCTTCAAGGGCGACAAAGCGCGCGGCTGCCTCGATGACTCGAATATCCTCTCCCTCAGTGAAAACGACGCGTTTTGGGTGATTGCGGAGCTGCTCGATTAAGCGCCGTGTGACGTCGTTGAGGTCGGCTGGGGAGGTTTCTGGCATGAGATTTCGGTAAGATGAAGGGCGCTAGATTGAACTTTGTCGAGAGGGAATCAACACCCGACATCCCTGAACGGAGGATTTCAGCGCTGGTTGAACCGTGACATCTCGCGCTGAGCTTCGCGGAGCTCGACTTTTTTCTTAAGATCCTGGCGTTGATCGGAATGGGTTTTGCCTTTGCCAACCCCGATCTCGACTTTGACTCGGCGGTTTTTCCAATAGATCCGCAATAGCGGCAGGGAACAGCCTTTGATAGCAGTTTCGGCTGCGAGCTTGAGGATTTCGCGTTTGTTCAGCAATAAGCGCCGAGGGCGTTTTGCTTGATGGTTGAACCATTCGCCGGCGGTTTGCCATGGTTGGATATCGCAGCCATAAAGAAAAACCTGATGACCTTCCACGCGTGCAAAGGCATCGGAAATATTGATTTTCCCGGCACGGATCGATTTGACCTCAGTGCCTTTCAGCTCCAGCCCGGCTTCGTATTTATCGAGAATGTTGAAATCTCGACCGGCCTTGCGGTTGGTGGCGATTTCGGCACTCATCTGCTGGAAGAATCAACCCGAGTGGGAGATCCCAATTAGATCGCCATCGGCTTGTGCACGAGTTTGATCTTACCTTCGATGATTTCGGTAAGAGCAATATCGGCAGCGCCCATGCTAGGGACGGTTGGGATCAGAGGTGAGCGCCCGCTGTTTAGCTGGCGAACCCTTTGAGATACAAGGTTAATAAGGACCAATGGGTCGGTGACAATTTCTGCAGCTTGATCGACAAGTTCGCTTTTCATAGTGGAGCCGGGTAGTTGCGAGGTTTGCTGTGTTTGTTCAAAAGATACGAGGTTCTTTGGATCAGAGGACATGGCTAGTTCGCTCAAAAGAGGTTAATTAAGTCGGAGACGGGCTGGGTGTGAAACCAGAGACCGGGGTTCTTTGCAAGAGCAAACTCTCTTGTAAGTCAGAAATTCCCTTATTTTTCGTAAAATGAGACCTTAAAGTAGGGTTTCACCCCATAGTATTCAGAGGAGTCAGAAGATAATTTGTGGGCATGAAATTCACATTTATCAACGTTGTCTTCTATTCCCTCGCCGCCGCAGTGATCGCATTTATGACTTCAGGATGCGGAACCATGCATGGTTTTGGATCCGATGTCCGCTCAGCCGGAAGAAGCATCGAGCATGCGTCCCACTGATAAGTTGAATTTGAAAATCATCAACCTTCAAGAAAATCACCTCATGTTAATGACCATCGCTATCGTCTTTTTAATTCTCTGGGCTCTGGGCCTTGTGACCGGTGCTACATTGGGTGGATTTATCCATGTGTTGCTTGTGATAGCCATCATCGTGGTTTTGGTGCGAGTGATCCAAGGTCGTCGAGTGCTGTGAACTCGTTGACAGCATCCACTAATTGACACAGGGTCAGGATGCATTGGAAGGGCGGATCGTTCGCCGGGCAATTCCCCATGAAAAATCCTCCACCCAACTTTTCGAGGCCTTATAAGTCGGCATTGAGTTTGTGCTTTAGCGAGGGATCGAAGGCAGTAGCTGAATCGATTCCTCTCCCAGCAATTGCACGACAATTATCGTATGCATCCCGATGGCCATTAACCCCAAAAAGAAAAGTGAGATAACAATGAGTAAGATTTCTGTTTTAATTGTGGAAGACCACACTGTTTTGAGAGAAGGCCTAAGTATGATGCTTGGACTTGAGTCAGATATAGAAGTAGTGGGTGCAGCGCAGGATGGTCGTAAAGCCATTGCCCTCGCCACAGAGTTGATGCCGGATGTGATGCTAATGGACGTCGCGATGCCTGGGCTTAACGGCCTTGAGGCTGCTCGCCAACTTCTCCATGCGTTGCCAACCTTACGAATTATTATCCTGACTGCGCACAGCGATGACGTGTATGTCAACCGTGCAGTGGATTGCGGAGCCAAGGGCTTTCTTCTGAAACAAGACTCCACTCGCGATGTTTACAAAGCCATACGAGAAGTGCATCGTGGCGGAATTTTTTACAGTTCATCAATCGCGAAACGCTTCACTCGCATGAATCCGAAATCGCAAGATCGCTCTGGAAAAATGCAAATGAAACGTAATCTTCTAACATCTCGTGAGATGGAAGTGTTACAACTCGTTGCCGAGGGTAAGGCTAATAAAGAAACTGCTGCTGAGTTACGCATCAGCATCAAGACAGTTGAAAAGCACCGGGGAAATCTGATGGATAAACTCGACATTCATGATACTGCCGGACTGACCCGTTACGCTATCGCATCGGGTATCATCGAGAGCAGCGTGCAAATCACCATGATCTAGATCGCCTACCGCTCCCGATGATAAAATATCGCGGAGCGTCTGCCCCGCGTTTAATTTTATTAGCGGTTTTCCGCATCAATCTTCACTTTAGCGGCATCCGCATCGGCATCGACTGCGATTTTCTCAGCATCCAGTTGTGCTTTGAGCGCTTCTTGGTTTGCCTTGATGTTAGCTTTGTTGATATCAGCGTTCACTTCAGTTTGCTCGATCGCATATTTCGCATCCGCATCGACTTTGTCTTTGCGTGACTCGATGACAGCTTGATCAGCATCTTTAGTTTCATTGATAGCGGATTTTTGTTTATTGCAGCTAATGACAAGCGCGACAAAGGCGGTGGCAATAACGACACGTAGGATATTTTTCATAATGGTATATTTTGTTAGACTCAAAGAGCCTATCTGTCGTTCATTTGAATCACCATGGGGTGTTTTACCCAGTAGCTGGGCTGAATATGTAGGGAAATACCCCATAGTGTTATTGTTGCGCGTCATCCAATTTCATCATGTAAGGACGGGCATAAGTCTCGCTCTGCAAAAGAATACATCATGAAAACAAAATATCTGACCCACACCGCGCTCTTTCTTTCCGTTGCAGCGTTCAATCCATTGGTACATGCCCAAGATGCACCGGTTGAAAAATCTGTGCTCGTGGAGAAAGCTACCGTTCAGCCCGGCACACTTACTACAGTGATTGCTGATAGCGTAACATTCTCAACTCTGACTCGTGCCCTCAAAGCTGCAGAGCTTGATACCACACTTGGAGGTAAAGATGAGTTCACCATTTTTGCCCCAACTGATGAGGCATTCGGTAAGTTGCCTGCTGAAACCCTCACCAAGCTTATGCTTCCAGAAAATAAAGAGAAGCTGCGTATGTTGCTTCTTTATCACGTTATTGCTGGCAAGGTTGTCTCCGGTGAGTTGATCGATGGTGATGTCAAAACTGTCAACGGTGAGAAAGTTAGCGTCGATGTTTCGGATGAAAAAGTCGAAATCAATGGAGCAAAAGTTTTCACCGCCAACGTTGCTGCAACGAATGGCGTGATGCACAGTATTGGTGTCGTTTTAGTCCCTAAATCCCTCGACGGATTTGTGGGCCTCGATAAATAATTATCCAGTGCATTTCCCCTAAGTGATGAGACGTCTGCAGAAATACAGGCGTCTCCTTATATACAGACAGCGCTTCATATAATGCAGGATTCCACCCCATTGAGTGTGAGGCAATAATCGCTTATTTTGACAAACGTATGAAAACACTAACCACCGTTTCCGAGAAGAACTTCGAAGATCATCAGCAGCGTGTATCTGATCGAACGTTAGAATTAGCAAAGCTCGCGGGAAGGGCTGCGCACCAAATCAAGCAGTCAGATTACGAGCAGGCGAAACGGGAAAGCATGGATGCAGACGGTCGTATCGAATTCAAAATTTCCTAAGAACGCTCCGGGAAATTTTGTTTCCAAGTGATGAGTGAAGATTGAATTTCGTTGGATTGCCGGGACGGGCTTAATTCCCAGATGAGCGGGCAATCAGCGGGAAAATGAGAGAGGATGGATGCGTAGTTAAGCGTTCCGGTGAAAGGAGTGCGGTGATCGCGCGCTGGCCACTCGACATCGTGCACATGGCCGCCGATGAGGTAAGGCGAGATGGCTTCCAGCCATTCCTCATGATCTAGAAGACCCAGATTATGTTTAAGCTGAACATGACCGAAGTCGTGCCAGTAGCCGATCCATGGGTGGTCTTTGAAATGTTCCTGAAGTTTCAACATTTCGCGTTCATTGGGCATGTCTTCAAAACGTGAACGAGATTCGACGGCTAGCTTGATTTGGTATTCCTCTGCTTTGGGGGCAAGTTGTTCAAGAGCTTCGATTGCGCGTTGGTAGTAGAGCTCCGCGATTTTCTCACGTTTCTTGATGAACTCGATTTTTTGTTTGATGAACTCGGGCTCGTGTTGACGGCCAGCGGCTACGAGTTCGGTGAGTGGTTTGGTGAATTTTTCGGGATTCAACGGTGTCGATCCCATGTGAAGCACGATGTAACCCGCGTTGAACTCGGCGGCGAGTTCGAGGGTTTTCAGAGTCATGTCCATAGCCCGTTTCCGATCAAAGGCGCGGTGCGAGGTGTATTCGTAGGCATCTGGCGCATCGATCATCACCTCGACAGGTGAGGGGAAATAATTATGCACCCCGGAGCAACTGAACTTCCCAGCACGGAACGCTTTCTGGATGCCGGGGAGTTTGGCAATGGTCATGCCATGTGAAAGCTCGATGTTGGAAAATCCCAAATCGATGATTTCATCAATCATCGATTCGCCATCGGTGTGGCGGGAATTATTCCAACAGGTGGAGAAAGCGAGCATCGGACAAGCGTTAGACTTTCGGTCAGTGGTTAGTGGCGCCTACATCATTTTGTTCGAGAGCAGCACGCGGGTAGCGAACGCTATCGACGAGATTTTCGATGTGTTCCGGAGGTCGTGGGGTGCAGTAAGAGACGATAATAGAGATCGCAAAGTTGATGATCATGCCGACCATGCCAATTCCTTGTGGTGAAATACCGAATAAATATTGATCGGGTGCGCCACGCATGTCTGCGGGTGCGAGCGTGAAATACCAAATGTATGCACTGGTAAATGTGATTCCTAACAGCATTCCGGATATGACGCCAATCCAGTTGGTGCGCTTCGTGAAAATACCGAGCACGATAGCTGGGAAGAATGAAGAGGCAGCAAGTGCGAAGGCAAACACCACCACATCCGCAACAAAGCCTGGAGGATTGATTCCGAAATAACCTGCGATAACCACAGATACACCAGCTGCAATCCTAGCCAAGAGTAGTTCGGTCTTATCAGAAATCGATGGATTGAGTGTGCGTTTTACAAGATCGTGAGAGATCGAGGTGGAGATAACCAAAAGCAAACCAGCTGCCGTGGATAGTGCCGCAGCAAGTCCGCCTGCAGCGACAAGACCGGTGACCCAGCCGGGTAGCTTGGCGATCTCTGGGTTCGCTAATACGATGATGTCGTTGTCGAAATAGAGCTCGTTGGTATTTGAAGTGGGTTCGTTGAGGAGAATCCGCTCAC
Organism: Akkermansiaceae bacterium; assembly: GCA_031374665.1. Classification (GTDB taxonomy): domain Bacteria; phylum Verrucomicrobiota; class Verrucomicrobiia; order Verrucomicrobiales; family Akkermansiaceae; genus Luteolibacter. The sequence continues at coordinate 36,101 of JANMGO010000089.1, forward strand.
CTGAGAAACCCTTCTCATTTTGTATGTCATTAACGACGAAAACGGGCTCCAATTTACTGCGAAATGGATGTTTTTCAAACGCATCGCCTGAACCATCGTAGGTGACTTTACCATCCGCATTTTTATCCACCCAAGCGATAAGGCCTGAGTTCTCCCATTTTTTGAACCATGATGGCAATTCTTCATAAGGCTTTTCGCAAACCGTATTAAGAAGGTTAGTGCGTGCAAAAACGGCGATCGCAGGCGCAGTGGTGTAGAGTACTCCGATGAAGAGTAGCGCCCAGAATGCGGATTTCCGTGCGTCGCTGACTTTTTTAACCGTGTAAAAACGCACAATGACGTGCGGTAAACCAGCCGTCCCGGCCATCAGCACCAGAGTGATTGCTAGTTCGTCCAGCCACGACTTATTGCCATCTGTATAAGCACTGAAACCGAGTTCTTGACTCAATCCATCGAGTTTGTCGACGAGTCCGATGGATTCCCCTACTGCATCACTGGCGAGTCCGAGTTGAGGAACAGGATTTCCAGTCAGCATGATAGAGATAAAAATAGCTGGAACGAGGTAGGCGAAAATGAGCACGCAATACTGTGCGACCTGGGTGTAAGTGATCCCTTTCATTCCACCGAGTACGGCATAGAAAAGAACGACAACCATTCCGATCATCACGCCGGTGTTTATGTCCACTTCGAGGAAACGAGAAAACACCAGACCTGTGCCGCGCATTTGTCCGGCCACGTAAGTGAAGGAAATGAATATAGCGCAGAAAATAGCGACCAAGCGTGCCAGCGTTGAATCGTAGCGGTCAGCGATGAATTCTGGAACCGTGAATTTTCCAAAACGGCGCAAGTATGGAGCGATCAATAATGCCAAGAGAACGAAACCACCCGTCCAACCCATCAGGTAGCACGACCCATCACGTCCCATCACTGAAATCATCCCAGCCATGGAGATGAAGGAGGCGGCGCTCATCCAGTCGGAGGCGGTCGCCATTCCGTTAGAGATATTAGAAATTCCCCCGCTTGCTACATAGAAGTCGCCGGTGCTGCCAGCTCGTGACCAGATAGCGATTCCGATGTAGAGGGCAAAGCTGAGCCCAATCATTATATATGTCCAAGTCGTTACATCCATGATCAAGGTTTTAAAAAATTAAGATTCGAGTGAAAAATTTCAGGTGCCTTGTTCGGCATCAGTGCCTTCCAGTAATTTTTGATCAAGACGGTTCATGGCCCATGCATTGAAGGCAATTAGCAAAATGAAGCAATAAATACTGCCTTGTTGGGCGAACCAGAAGCCAAGCTTGAGATCGCTTCCGGGTAGTTTGAATTGATCCAGGTAATCCACGAAAAGTATTCCGCAGCCATAGGAAACGAAGGACCATATGCTGATGAGAATGACTAGCAAACGCAGAGTGGCTTTCCAGTATTCACGTTTCGCTTGTTCACTTGGTAATTTAATCATGGGTTTGATTGGAGATATCATGAAAAATTAGACACCTCAGCCGGATGAGGGAAGAAGAAATCTCACGGTTTGGGTTTCAGTTCATGGGGGAAGGGCGTGTAGGATTATATGGTTATGCTATGGCGAGCCCAGAAAGCGCGCAGTTCATTATCGCTGCCTTTGAAAACGTTGCGCTCCATGGGGTGCGAAAGATCACCAAAATAGCGAGGACTGCCCCAAGCTGGAGTATTGTAATGCTTGGCTTTCGATCCACCTTTTTCCCAGACAACTCCGCCGTATTGCCACATCGACCAGGTATTCCAGATGCCGTATTGGTCTTTGAGCAAATCAGGTGTTAGCGCGCCGCCAGCCATGACTCGTTCAGTGCCTCCAGGGCTGTAAAGCGCGAGCCAATAAGGGGAATTGCGGATGATACTTTTCTGAGCGGGCGTAGCGCGACTCAAGCGGGCACGCAGTCCATCGCTGTTTTCGAGATAGGTCACAGGATAGATGCCGGTGCGTTGGTGGACACGTAGGATGAAATCGACCAAACGATCTGGAGTGGAATGCGTATCGAAATCACCGACCAATAAAATTTGTCTACTCGTTAGACCGCGGGCACGGGCGATGGCCTGGACTCGATTGACGAAACGATCTGCTTGTAGTGCAGCAGGTTGATCCATCGTGACGAAATGATAGGCTCCGAGCATCATTCCTTCGCGGTCGGCGGATTTCAGGAAATCACCGAATTTTTCATCAAGGAGTGGACCTTTCGCTGAGCGGGCGATGAGCGCTAATCCACCATTTTTTCTGAGAGCTGAAACGTTGTGTTCCGAAAAACGGCTGCCGCTGCGTTGCGCTTCTTTGGGATCCCAGCCAGAGACGTTGAGGACGACGGGTGATCGGGAGACACTGGTTCCGCCGAAGCCGCCGCCGCCATGAAACATCTGGTGCGGAATGGTTTGATGATGAGCTTTCCGAGTGTTGTTGGCGCACTGAACGAGAAGCGGGAGGAGGCAAAGCAGGCAGAGAAAAGATTTCATGTTAGATAGTGGAAACGGATGGCTTACATTTTAAAATCTTCGCCGAGGTAGTATTTCCGTGCGATGGGATCATCGACGAGTTCTTCGGAGGCACCTTCCAAAATGACACGTCCGTCGTGAATCAAGAAGGCGCGGTCAGTGATAGATAGCGTCTCACGAACCGAGTGATCTGTAATAAGGATGGCGAGATTGTCTTTTTCCCTGAGTTCGCGGACGATGCGTTGGATGTCCTCGACAGCGATAGGATCGATGCCTGCAAAAGGCTCGTCGAGCATCAGGACTTTGGGGTCGGTGCACAGTGAGCGGGCGATGGCGAGTCGGCGCTTTTCTCCGCCCGAAAGGGTGATGGCTTGGGACTTCGCAAGCTTGGTGATGTTGAAGCGCTCGAGTAGATCGTGAGCACGATCCTTTTGTTCACTTCGGGAAAGGCCGGGTCGAGTTTCAAGAATCGCTAGTAGATTATCGAGGACGGAGAGTTTGCGAAAAATCGATTCTTCCTGAGGTAAATATCCAAGGCCACGGCGCGCACGTTGATGCATGGGAAGTTTGGAAATATCCTCGCCGAGAAGGTGGATCGTTCCGTGTTCTGCCGGAATCAGGCCGGCGATCATATAGAACGAGGTAGTTTTTCCTGCTCCGTTGGGACCGAGCAATCCGACGATTTCCTTGGGCTGCACCGTGATCGAAACATCATTCACCACCACCCGGCCATTGTAAGATTTTTTTAACCCTTCGGCAGCAAGGACAGCTGTTTCGATGTGAGTGCAAGTGGAGCCGGGATCGTGCGTCATGTGGATGAAACTATAAATTTTAGATGTTAAACCTCAGTCTACAAGATCAGCGTCCGTCGAATTTGAGGTTGCCGCCCATTTCCCAATTTCCTTGGGTGGTAAAGGATCCGTTATTGAGTAGGCGGAGTGTTAGATTGGGTTGTTTGGCACGAGCGTAAAAAGATCCTTGTTTAACCCATGGGTAGCGTTGGCTGATGATGATTTCTCCTTTTGGAACATCGTAAGTCAGGATTCCGCCGCTGGCTTCGACGGGGTCTTTTCCGGCTACGCTCTTCTGAACAAGACGGACGGTGCCGGTTGCGATGAGTTTTTTGACATCCCCGAAGTTAGCAGTAGGGCCGGAGGCTTCAGGCTTTTTTACACTTGGTTTGTTGTCGGTTACCGCAGGCTTTTTGGTCTCCTTTTTATCGAAGAAAACTTTTAGCTCATCAGCTCCAGTTAGCGTGAAGCGTGGATCGGCGACAGAGACATTTTTTAAATAAACTAGGACACCTTCTTCGGCGTCAAAATACATACCGCCGTCGCATTTGATGACGGTATCGTTTGGGCCAGGCGCGACTTCGAGGGGCGCACTTTCTGCAGTGGTTTCGGTGGGAATGTTCTCTAACTTTCCAGCTTTGACGAACCCATGAGCGGCAGTTGAGGCTTTTTCTGCCGCAGCTAAATCCGCGTTGAGGGTGGCTTCGACCGTATCGCTTTGTTTGGCTAGCTTTGGTTTGGCGGAAGCGGCAGCGGATTGGATTTCAGAAAGCTCGGCCTCAGATACGTTAGCTGGCGGCGCTGCGATAGCGAGCGATGGAGCAAGACATAGGGCGAGGAGAGCGGCTGTTTTAGTGGGAGTGGAGCGCATTGAAGTAGCGGGTTCAGGGTAGGAAATCCAAGTAGTCGAAGGGCCGACGAGAAATCCTTGGCCATTTTGGAAAGCATAAATCAGGCCGCTGCCTTTGGCGACGAGCCTGTCGGTGGTGATTTCAACTGGCTCGTTAGCCTGGAGTCGGGAGGTGGTTTGATTGAATACGGCTTTTTGGAGCTTCACTCTACCGCGCAAGGTGCGGTCGGGCTTATAGAATTTGATCAGGACGTTCTCACCTTGGATTTGCTGCGAATTCATCAAAGTCATGATTTCTGCTTTAAGATCGCCAACCAAATTACGGTTTTCGTCATAACGGGGAAGCAGAACTCCATGCAATACGCTACCATCCGGGAGAAGAGTCATGGGGTTTTTTGCCGCTTCAGCAATGGGATCTTTAGCATATAAAATACCAGCAGACAGAAGGAGGATGGAAATGCGGAAGATCAAGAGCTGAAATTGATTTGTGGGGAAAGATTAGCGAGTCGAAAGATGGAGACAACCATGGATTTTCGGGAATGGCAAAATGGTAGTCAGGGATGAATTGGCAAAGCAGGAGTTGATTTGCGGCAAGGAGAGGGCGAAGCTCACGGGATGAAACCAAAGGTTGGCGATATGGCGCCGGAGTTCCGTGCGACGGTTGTAGATGGAGGAAACGAATCTCAGGTATCGCTCTCGGATCTACGCGGTGAGCGGGTGGTGCTGGTTTTTTACCCAAAAGACAACACCCCTGGCTGCACGATTCAGGCGTGTTCGCTGCGTGAGCATTGGGGCGACATCCAAGGCAAAGCCCGAGTCTTCGGCGTCAGTGCCGACAGTGTGGCGAGCCACCGGAAGTTCATTTCTAAGAAAAACCTGCCCTATCCATTGATCGCGGATGAGGATAAACAAGTCGTCAACGCCTACGGAGTATGGGTGCAAAAATCTATGCTGGGCAAAAAATTTATGGGAATTGAACGCAGCACCTTTGTGATCGGCGTAGATGGTAGGATCGAAGCGGTTTTAGAAAAAGTCTCGCCGCTCAGCCATACAGAGAAATTGTCTGAAATTCTGGGTTAATGGATCACAAGCCTCATAAACATCCAGCACATGTCACTTTCGCAACGTTCGCGATTGGCCTGATGGCCGTTGGCCTCGCGGCAGGCTTAGAATTTTTGAGAATCATCGAGCGAGTGGATCGCTGGATCGCTACTGTCATGCTAAAACCTGGTTTTTCTAACCCAGTGCAAACTTTGGATCCGTACCTTCTCTGGAGCGTGACGGCATTGCTGGCAATCTGCTTGACCGCTGTGATGTTGAACATTTCAGGCAGCTGGCGGCGTCTCCTGATCTGGGCTCTCGCTTTGATCCTCACCTTCTTCTGGGTGCCAGTATTGCTGCTCGCTTCACATAAACCAGAAATCGGCGTCGCTTTGGTAGGCCTGCTCTGGTCTGGTTGCTGCGCAATGGTCTACACCATGAATCACGAAATGCCTGCGGATCTAACAGATAACAGTAACCCAACACAAACCGATGCCACGCGCTGATTTTCCTGATCCTGTTAGAAATTTAGTCGCGGAGCTCAAACGCCTTCCCGGGGTTGGTCCGCGCAGTGCAGAGCGGATGGCGGTGTGGTTGCTACAAAATAAAAAGGCGGATCCCATCAAGCTTTCCGAAGCCGTGATCCACGCGCATGAAACCATCATCCCTTGTCCGGTTTGCGGGTTCTTCGCGACCCGTGAAATTTGCGATATCTGCGCCGATGAGAAACGCGATGAGTCGCTACTGTGCGTGGTTGAGCAAGCGACCGATGTTATTCCGCTCGAGCGCGCTGGAGTTTTCAAGGGCAAGTATCATTGCTTGGGTGGAAAATTGTCTCCATTGGATCGGGTTTCACCGGAGGACTTGAATATTCCGCAGCTCTTGCAGCGCGTGGACTCCAAGGACGGAAATATGGAGATCATTCTCGCTCTTGGCGCCGATGTGGAGGGCGAGGCTACCTCAAATTATCTGGCGGATATGTTGCGGGGGAAATCAGCAAAAGTCACTCGCATCGCCCAAGGACTTCCTGCCGGTGGTGGGCTCGAACATGCAGATGAGCTAACATTAATTCGCGCTCTGCAAGGCAGACGCGATTTTTAGTCGGCCGACTGAGTTCTTGCGCAAATTTCAGTTTAGAACTAGCCTTCGTATTGATGTTTCCAAATTTTTTTTACCTAGCTCTCGTATCACTGATTTTATTCACCGGTGTGAATGTCGATGCGAAGTCGATACCCTGTTCAATCGATCCTTTACTCAAAGCGACGGAGAGTTGGAAAATGACTGTTGATGAGTTTGAAAAAACCTTCACCGAAAATGGCAACAAACTCTACGTATGGCTAACCCTTGATCGCACCCGCGCGAAGCTGAGTCGTAAGCTTTACGGAAATGTGGAAATCGATCTCATCGCATTTGATGGCCAAGTGCCGGTGCAAGAAGCGATCGTCGATTTTGCTGAAGGTCGGCTGAATCTCATTTCGATCTCGATCTACAACCGTGCGGATAGCGGACCCATCACGACCGAACAATTTGCCGAGCGTTTCAAAACAGCTGGAAAAGTGGTGGGAGAAATTTTAGCGGCGAAACCGCAGCGCCGCGTAGCAGATGCGAAGAACGGACTCCTGACCGAAGGTTTCTCATGGAACTCCAGAGAATCCGGTGTGGCGTTGTTAGAGCATAACGAAGGCGCTTTAGAAAAAGCTGAACGTGAGTTTTTAAGACTCCGCATCGCACGGCCAAATGCAACGGGCCCATTGGCTGCTTCCATGATCCATACTCGCGGCGGAGCGGCGGCCAAACTTGGCGACCTCCCAAAAAACGTTAAAAAAGAAGCCAACGGCGATGTGCTTATCGGCAACATGCCCATGGTCGACCAAGGCGATAAAGGCTACTGCGTCGTCGCAACCGTGCAGCGTGTTTTTGAATACTACGGCATCGGCGCAGACATGCATCAGATCGCACAAATCTCTGAGGCCGATCCTAACAGAGGCACCAGCACACTTACCATGGCGAAGGAACTCGATAAAATCGATTACCGTTTCAAAACCCGCCTAGACATCATCGGCATGGGTCAGCCATTGACTGATGTGAAAGAAGAGAAAGGCGAATACTACGTCGGCAAGCCCGTCGATGACCGCAAGTTTTTCAAAGAAATGCGCACTTACATCGACAGCGGTTTACCCCTGCTATGGTCGTTGGAACTTGGCCGCTATCCCGAAGTCCCACAACTCACCCCCCAAACCTCCGGCGGTCACATGCGCCTTATCGTCGGTTACAACGACAAGACCGAAGAAGTCATCTTTTCCGATTCCTGGGGCGCCAAACACGAAGCCAAACGTATGAAAATGTCCGATGCTTATAACGCTTCTCACGGACTTTTCGTCCTTAAACCGACGGTTAAGTGAGTGGGGAATATCTGAAACGAAGGTGAGACGAGTGAGTCTACTGAGAAGATAGCCGCCGCTTGATTTCTAACGCCATTAACTCTTTCTCTGTAGCTTCTAAAAAAGCTCTCTCGGCTGCGGACGGCTCATTCAACCGCTTGTCCTTGTAGTTCGCATATTCACTGTGGGCTTTATCCATCGCTGCGCTGTGACTGATTTTTCCCGCATGGGTGAGTATATCCCGTCCTGTCATCGAGAGAAATTGCTGCAAGCGATCCAGCCAATCGTTCATCGTCATCACTACTTGGTTGAGAGCCTGAATTTCAGCTAATTCGAGGTAGGCGGTGACTAAGCGATTGAGTAAATTCAGCTCTTCTTCGCCTAGATAATTCTTAGCCACCTCAACATCGCGTTTCAGCAATTCTTTGCCCGAGTAATTGGTGATTCCCATGTTTGGCTTTTTCGCGTCCACGCGTTCGTAGATCAGCTCTGCCGCAGTATGGCCGTGCGCCGCCCAGTGTAGTTGGTTCTGGATCTTGGCGAAAAATTCCTTCGCTCGTTCAGATGTTGAATCGTAATCAATACTCGTCGAAAAAATATCTAGCACTTTACGCCAGAATACCTTTTCAGAAGAACGGATATCACGGATACGTTGCAGCAATTCCTCAAAATAACGCGAGTTCCCTGCCTCTTTGAGTCGCTGATCATCCATCGTGAAACCCTTGATCAGATATTCGCGCAATCGCTTTGTCGCCCAGATACGGAACTGCGTCCCACGCAGTGATTTCACACGGTAGCCGACGGAAATGATGACATCGAGGTTGTAGTGCTCGACCTGATAAATTTTACCGTCTGTGGCAGTTGTTGCATAATTTGCAACAACTGAAGTTTCTACCAGCTCGCCCTCTTCAAAGACATTCTTAATATGTCGCGAAATGGTGGATTTATCGCGATCGAAAAGCGTCGCCATCTGATTTAACGACAACCAGACCGTCTCCCCATCCGTAGGAACATCGAGTCGAAAAGTTCCATCCTGAGTCTGATAAAGTAGAATCTCGGAAGGGCGTTCAGGGTATGAATTTGGCGGGGACATCAATGCCTGAGAAATAGAGTTCTTTTGAACAATTGTCTAGGGGTTTTTCTATGGCGATAATGAGCCAACTCTCATGCATAATGCACGAACCTTATGGTGTCTTTGGATGCGTGTCAGTGTAGATACTACAGCCCGGAAGCAAGTTTTGAATCATGATAAAACTCGGCTGGCATAGGATGAGTTAGCTCCCATTCAATCGAAATGGGCCGATTGCCCTGAGCTCTTATGAATTTTCCGTCTCCGAGAAAAATAAAATTACTCGTTAGTTTTCCATTGTTTCTGCGGACACGAGCAAAGGTAAGGATTGTATATCCGCGTGCTTGGTGATGGATGTAATTCTGGCCAGTAGGTGTATCTTGTGAGGTGTTAGACTGACTCTCCCAGTGAAGACGAGTTGGGGATATAGGATAGTCGCGATACATATTGCTCTCTGAAAAATGCTTTTCGGTTTTTTCAAAGGTGATGAAATGGAGATAAAGTCTTTTCTCCAGAACAGAAATGACGCCAGTGCCAGTGGGTCCCGAGGTGAGTAAATTCGCTTTTCCGAATGCAGCTGATACTTCACGCATCCCATAAGTTCCGTGTAATGTGAGCGAGCAAGGAAAAGGAAGATTTAAGGGGGTCGTCTTAACTGAAAAAAGTTTGGCGTATTCAATAATTTCTAGTGCATCCGAAACAAACGACGAGCTTTCTCTGATGGCATCAAAACTCTTGTGGTATGTGGCGAACCGGAGATCCTGGGGTGATTTGCTCCAAAGTAGATAATGTGCAGATGCAACGAGGGGGTGTTTCTCTAGGTTTCCCGAACTGCGTAAGAAAGACTCGATAGCGTTTAGGTAATCTAGACTTCTTACTTCGCTGAGGCGCGCTAGCGCTCGCTCATCTGGTGAGTTAGTAGTGGGCGCATCAATTGTTTGAAATCCCGCGATTCGTTTCCAATCTGTCCATGAATGTCTGAGCAATAAATCAACCGGAGACTCACCGCTTTCTTCAATGAATTCATGAAACTTTGGCGGTGGCTGGCCATCCCAGCGAAGAAATGCCTCTTTAATTCGAAATTCAGGATTACGGTAGGTTTCTCTGATATTCTTTAAAATTTCTTCACGTGCTTGACGTTCAAGTTGGATATGGCAACCGGAAGGAAGGTGTGGAAATCCGTTTTCAACTTCACTTATTACATCGTTTCGTTTTTTCGGAAGCAACGAAGTGAAACGAAGGTCAAAGCGAAACTCCCGGCGCGAACGTGGAATGAAATCAAGGACTACAACCTGATCTTTGCCTTCCGAGTGGCGCAAACCGCGCCCAAACTGCTGTAAGTAGAGGACGTGGCTCTCCGTTGGACGCAAGAAGAGTAAGCAGTTGATCGCTGGGATGTCGACGCCTTCGTTGAATAGATCAACGGTGAAAATGAAATTGATCTCTCCTTTTTGAAGTCGTTGTCGAGCGAGACGGCGCTCTTCGGATTGCGTATCGGAATCGACGGCGATCGCAGGTATTCCACTTGCGCTAAAGGATTCTGCCATAAAAGCGGCATGGCTTTTTGAAACACAAAATCCAAGGCCTTTTACATGGCTGCGCTCGAAATCGGATGGATTATATGGATCAGGAAGATGTTCCACGATTTTATTGATAACCAATTGAGAGCGTAGCTCATTGCCACTGATTAAATTATCAATTGCTGCGGTGTCGTATTTTCCTCTTTTCCACTCCACAGCGGAAAGATCTGTGGTGTGATCGCTGATAGCGTAATAATGAAAAGGACAGAGAAGTTTTTGCTCCAGCGCATCAGGTAGGCGTATTTCTCCAGCTACGGGCGTATCAAAATCATCAGCGATCGTGGTGCCATCGGCGCGTTCCGGTGTAGCGGTTAAACCAAGAAGTATTTTCGGCTTCAATTCCTCTAGGATTGGTCTGTAAGACGCAGCAATACCGTGATGAGCTTCATCGAGGATCACAATGTCCCAGTGATCACAGGAAAATTTTCCAGATAGATTTTTAGCGTGAAAGCTCGCCACCGTACAAAAGAGGTGATCATAGTTTTCTGGTTGGTGCTGATCGAAGAGATATTCGCCAAAGTTTCCGTCCTGAATTACTTGGCGGAAAGTGTTTCGAGCTTGCTCCAAAATTTCTTTTCGGTGTGCAAGGAATAGAAGTTTTTTATGGCCTTGTGCGGATAGCCGCTTGTAGTCAAATGCCGCTATCATCGTTTTTCCGGTTCCCGTAGCGGCTATTACAAGGTTGCGGAAATGGCCGCGTGAGTCGCGAGCTAAAGAAAGATTTTCAAGAATTCCGTTTTGGTAATCGAAAGGCTGAATTTTAAAAACTGTTAGGATTGTGCTTTGATCAGAAAAAATTCCTTTCTCCTGTTTAGTGGCTGCTACGAGCTTTTCAAAGTTCTCCGCAGTAAATTTCACGAACGATGAATTTTCCCAGTAGGAACTAAACTCAGCTTCACATCGACGGTATAGATCTGGCAGCTCCGTAGAAGGCAGTTTCACTGTCCATTCTAATCCACTAGTCATTGCGGCGTGAGAAAGATTAGCCGAGCCTATAAATGCGCAGGATAATCCACTATCGCGGTGAATGAAATAAGCTTTAGCGTGGAGTCGGGAGTGTTTTGTATCGTAGTTGATTTTTATCTCGGTGTTTGAAAGCTCACTTATCTGACGAATAGCGGTTGGATCAGAAGCCCCGAGATAGGTCGTAGTAATCACACGCAGTTTTCCTCCTCTTTTAGTAAAGCGCTCTAATGAGGGAAGAAGTAGCTTCAGTCCTGCGGATTTGATGAACGAAACGAGCATGTCCACGCGATCTGCGCTCTCCAATTCCAACTCCAATTCACGGCCTAATTGTGGACTATTTCCTGCGCCGGTGAAAAGACTAGGGCTACTTGGTGGAGTAGTGGGGCGCGAAAAATTATTGAGACCTTTTGGTGAAATTTCATTTAAAATATGCGCTATAGATTCAAGCTTCTCAGAGCTGAGAAACGCAAGGTCTGTATCGTACTCGGCGAGTGACCGAATCAAACGATTTGCTAGATCGAGTCGTTTATCGTGTTTTACGACTGTAAGAGCTTGATTAATCTGAGCGCGGAGGAAGCGAGTGAGGTAGTCGGTCGCAAACGGTTCCTCAAGTTTTTCAATTACTGCTTTATGTGTAGATATATTGAGGGAGTCCAGAGCTTGTCTTAGCTTATCACTGATCAAATGATCATAGATTCCTTCTTTGAGTTCTCCCATATTGGGCCAGGATATTTGTGACTAGAGTAATCACAAACAAAAAAGCCGCCTACATTTTGTAGGGCGGCATTTGTTGATCATTGGCATGGCGGATAAAATCCGCCGCCACGTTTCATTAAGCCAAAATCTGCGCGAGTACGTATGGCAGAATCCCCCCCGCACGGTAGTAGTCTTTTTCAACGGGTGTATCGATGCGAACGACGACTGGGATGTCGAAGCTTGAACCATCAGCTTTGTGGACGCGGAGGGTGGCTTGTTGCATGGGCTTGAGATTGTTGTCGATGCCGAGGATGTCGAAGGTGGCGTCGGCTAGGTCTTTGACTTTTTCGTAGTCGTCTTTGTTGACGAAGTTGCAAGGGAGGACGCCCATGCCGACGAGGTTGGAGCGGTGGATGCGCTCAAACGATTTGGTGACGACGGCTTTGACGCCTAACAGGTTGGTGCCTTTTGCTGCCCAGTCGCGGGATGAACCCATGCCGTAGTCTTCGGCGCCGATGATGATGGTGGGGACGCATTCTTCTTGATAGACGGCGGCGGCATCGTAGATGGCAAGAGTGGGGACATCGCCGTTGGTTAGTGCCTGTCCAGAGATGCTACCGTTTTTGAGCTCATGGCTCTCGGACATGAGTTGGTTTTTCTTCGGCTTCTCGGAAGGGAAGTATTTGGTGACTCCACCTTCCACTCCGGGAACCATGAGGTTTTTGATGCGGACGTTTGCAAAGGTGCCGCGAGTCATGACGCGGTCGTTGCCGCGGCGGGAACCGTAGGAGTTAAAATCGGAAAAACTGACGCCTTTTTCAACGAGGAAGCGTCCGGCTGGGCTATCCATCTTGATGGCTCCAGCAGGTGAGATGTGGTCGGTGGTGACGGAGTCGCTAAAGATACCGAGTGGGCGTGCGCCTTTGATTTCGGCGATGTCGCGTGGGATTGGTGTGAAGCCGTCGAAGAATGGTGGCTCTTGAATGTAGGTGGATTCGCGATCCCATTCGTAAACATTTCCGGTGGAGGATTTGATGTTGTTCCACTTTGGATTCTGGTCAGCGAAGCCGGTGTAGAGTTTTTGGAAAACGTCTGGACGGAGCGAGGAATTCATCGCGGCCTCGATCTCTGCAGAGCTTGGCCAGATTTCTTTGAGGAAAACAGGTTTACCATCGGAACCGATACCGAGGGGTTCGGTTTCCATATCGATGTTCACTGTGCCGGCGATCGCGAAGGCGACGACGAGTGGTGGCGACATCAGGAAGTTGGCTTTGATCGATTGATGGACGCGAGCCTCGAAGTTGCGGTTTCCGGAAAGAACGGAGGCGGCGACGATGTCCTCGGATTTCACGACGTCCTCGATGCCGGGATCGAGCGGGCCGGAGTTTCCGATACAGGTGGTGCAACCGTAGCCGACGGTTTGGAAACCGAGTGTATCGAGTTCTTCTTGGAGGCCGGTTTTGTTGAGATAATCGGTGACGACACGCGAGCCGGGTCCGAGCGAGGTTTTGACGGAAGGGTTAACAGTTAGACCTTTCGCGTTGGCTTTTTGTGCAAGTAAACCCGCAGCAAGCATGACGCTTGGGTTTGAAGTGTTGGTGCAAGAGGTGATGGCCGCGATGAGGACGGAACCGTGTTGGATCGTGTCTTGGACATTGTCTTTCGAATCGACCGTGACCGTAGCGGTTTTGCTCTCAGATTTTGCGAAGCCACCATCGGCGATGGGCGCTGCGAGGAGTTGGTTCCACTTGGTTTTAAGGTTGTCGAGGTCGATGCGATCTTGCGGACGTTTCGGTCCTGCGACGCCGGGTTTGACGGTGGAAATATCGAGATCGACGACTTGGGAAAATTGCAGTGCATCGCGATCGGTTGGGATGCCCCAGAGGTCTTGGGCTTTGTAATAGTTTTCGACGGTCTTGCAGAGCTCGGGTGAACGGCCTGTGCCTTCGAGGTAGCCGGTGGTGATTTCATCGATGCCGAAGAAGCCCATGGTTGCGCCGTATTCGGGAGCCATGTTTGCGATGGTCGCGCGGTCGGGAAGCGAGAGGGCTTTTGCGCCGGGGCCGTAGAACTCGACGAATTTTCCGACGACTTTGGTTTGGCGAAGCATTTCAGTGACGCGTAGGACAAGGTCGGTCGCGGTGACGCCGGTGGCGAGTTTACCTGTTAGATAAACGCCGACCACTTCGGGAACGAGGAAAGTCACTGGCTGGCCGAGCATACCGGCTTCTGCTTCGATGCCGCCCACGCCCCAACCGACGACGCCGAGGCCGTTGATCATGGTGGTGTGCGAGTCGGTGCCGACGAGGGTGTCTGGATAAAACACGCCGTCTTTTTCAAGCACGCATTTCGCGAGGTATTCGAGGTTCACTTGGTGAACGATGCCGATGCCTGGAGGCACGACTTTGAAAGTATCGAAGGCTTGTTCGCCCCATTTGAGGAACTCGTAACGCTCGCGGTTGCGGTGGAATTCAAGGTCCAAGTTTTTTTCTAACGATAAACCTGTTCCAGCGTAATCGACCTGCACCGAGTGATCGACTACGAGATCGACAGGCACGAGTGGCTCGATCATTTTTGCGTCTTTGCCCATGGCGTGAACGGCGGAACGCATCGCTGCGAGATCGACGAGCAAGGGCACGCCGGTGAAATCCTGAAGCACGATGCGCGCGACGACGAAGGGAATTTCATAATCGCCAGGAGATTTCGCGTTGTAGTTTGCGAGGTTCTGGACGTCTTTGTCGGAAACTTTGAGTCCGTCGTTATTGCGAAGCAGGGACTCGAGCACGATACGGATCGAGACGGGGAGTTTCGAAAGATTCGGGAAACCCTTTTCGGCGAGTGCGGGGAGGGAGTGAAGTTTGCCTTCCTTGCCGGAGCCTGTGGTGAATGTGCGGATGTAGCTCATGGTTGGTGTTTTCTAAAAAAGGTTCTGTGCGGGGAGGGTTGGGGATTGTGGGGAATTTGTCAAAAACGTTCCTTGCGTGGATTGAGATTGTCGCTGGAGGTTTGCTTTGATTGAGTGGCGCTATGAAATGGGTGTTAACGATAATAGCGGTTTGTGTGGTGGTGGGATGCGTTGCAAAAAACCAGATTCCCGTCCCCGATACGGCGATGGCTGCGGGAAGTGGCCATTCTCTGAAAACCCTGCAGCGGGGTCATGCGGTTTATGTGTCTCAATGCGGCCGCTGCCATGAGCCGATGATGCCTTCGAAAGTTTCTGATGAAGATTGGCACATTGTGGTTCCGGGGATGGCTTGGAACGCGGGGATTTCCAAATCGGATGAGGGCGCGGTTTTGAAATACATCCATGCGGCGCGTTGAGCGAAATTTTCGCCAATAAAAAACCGCCGCTTTGTGGGCGGCGGTTTTGATTTGAATGCGAATCGCAGACGAGAAATTAGTATTTCACGCCGCAACCGTAAGGTTTGTTGGAAGGGTTCGTGACTTCTTTGCCAGCAAGCACGGCATCGAGCGCGTTGGCGAAAAGTTTGTCGGCGGTAGCGATGTCTTCAGCTTTGACTGTTGCACTCGAATCGATCGCTCCAGAATAGGCGAGCGTGCCATCTTTGCCGATGATCATCATGTGTGGGGTGACTTTCGCATCGTAGGCTCTGCCCACTTTACCGTCGGTATCGATCAAGATTTCGGTGGCTTTGCTGCCCTCGGCGGTGGCTTTTTCGAGAAGTTTATCAGCGGCGAGGTAGCCTTGCTTGCCCTCGGCTGCAGAATTCACGGCCAACCAGATCACACCTTTTTCGGCGTAGGCGGCTTGGAGAGTTTGCATGTTTTTTGATGAATAATGCTTTTTGACGAATGGGCAGTCGAAATTGAGCCATTCGAGAACGACGACTTTGTCCTTATAATCCGTTAGGCTGACTTCTGTGCCTTTGGCGGTTTTCGCCGTGAAGGCAGGCGCGGCTTTGCCGACTTCTGAGGCAAATGATGATGTGATGGCGATAACTCCGACGATGGCGGCTGTGATAAATGGTTTCATAATAGTGAGGTTGGTTTAAAGCACCGTTATAGCGGTGCGAATCCTAATACATATCTGCAAATATGAATATTTCCTCTGATTTTTTCAGAAAAATGAGCTCGTCTCGATTGAGGTTTGGAACTTTGGGATTTGGTGATTAGAAATCGCCAGATGATTACGCAGGCATTTATTTTGGGCGCGGGGCTGGGCACGAGGTTGCGCCCGCTAACTGATGCGTTTCCCAAGCCACTTGTGCCGCTGTTTCACAAACCTCTCGCGGAATGGGCAGTGGAGGCTTGCGAGGCGGTGGGCTGCAAAAGGTTTGCGATCAACACTCATCACCTACCTAAAAAATGGCACGGATTTGGCGCGGGAAGAGACGTGACGTTTTTTCATGAACCGATCCTGTTAGAAACCGGCGGTGGACTGAAAAATATCGAGAGCTGGTTGGATGGAGGAAGTTTGCTGATTCACAACGGAGATATTTTTTCATCGATGGATCTGAAACAACTGGTCGACGCACATGAATCCAGTGGCGATGAAGTAACGCTGGCGTTGCGTTCGAGCGGGGGCGAAAAACGCATTTCTCTGGGGGAAAATAACCGAGTGGAGGATGTGCGGAGCGAGGTTCGCGGTTTGCCGGGTACGCATGTTTTCACGGGAATTTACTGTGTGAAGAAAGCGTTTCTCAAAAAGATTCCCGCGGGAGAAATCATTTCGGTGATCCCAGCTTTTCAGGAACTCGTGCGTGAAGGTGGTATAGGTGCAGTGGTGCTGGATGAAGGCGATTGGATGGATCTTGGCGATGCGGAATCTTACCTCGCCGCGCATCAGCAGCTTGCGTTGCAAGCTCCGATCCATCCCGAAGCGATCATCGAAAACGGAGCCGTCATTGAAAACAGCGTGATTGGAAAAGGCGCGCGAATCGGAAGCGAAGCTCGAATCATCAACAGCGTGGTCTGGTCTGGAGCTGATGTTTCACGCGAAGTGCTGAATGAGGTGGTGATGTGACTTAAAAGGGTAGGGTCGACTGGCCTCAGTCGACCGTGATTTTGTTCTATACGGAATTTGAAAACGAGATATTAGATAAGTATCATTTCTGTTATAATAATCATGCGTTTAGGATTTTAGTCACGGACGACGACGGCGCGTCGTCCCTACCTTTTTTCTATAACGTTGCAATCAACCTCACGAATTGGCGGCCGTATTCGACGTAGGAGTTGTAGCATTGGTCCCAATCGACCGCGGAGGGATCAGGGGCGTGGAAGACGGTGGCGACGTGTGGCTCGATAGCGATCCAGCCTTTGTAGTTCGATTGGTGAGCGTCTGTTAGAATTTCACGAAGCTTCGCTTGGCCGAGTCCGGGCATGGTGTATTCTGGCTCGACGTCGTCGGAGACTGGGTTGATGCAGTCTTTGATATGGATGTGAGCGACGTGCTCTTTGACTTTCAGCCAGAACTCCATGGGGTCTTGCCATGGGAAAGGTTCTGGCTTGGAGCGATCGAGTTGGAAAACAGGATTACCGGTATCGAAAACGAGTTTCAAGCCGGGGACTTCTTCCACGAGGCGCAGCGAATGTTCGGCAGAAAATCCTCCCCAGTTCATGCAGTTTTCGTGAATGGCAGTGAGGCCTTCGTCAGCAAAACGTTTGACGATTTCGCGCAAGCGACGGAAGCGCTCGGCTTCGTTTTGATCGGTGCCCCATGGTTCCTGCGCATAGGACATAATGCGGATCATCGGGGTATTGAGGCGCTTCATGCGTGGGATCGCGCGCTCGATTTCCGCGAGAGTGATGGAAAAGTCTGAGCTAATTTTTTTGCCCCAGTTGCCGATCGCGGAGCCGAATTCCGGGACGCTAATCCCAGCGGCATCGAGTTTGTCGGCGGCTTTCTGGAAATCATCTTCCGGCATATCGTGGATGTTGGTGTTCCCAACCATGCGAGTGGAGATAGCTGACCAACCAAGCTCTTGGGTCGCTTGGATTTGTTTATCGATATCGCGGGAGGCTTCGTCGGCGAAGCCAGTAAGTCTTTCAATAGAGAGCATGCGCGGACGCTAAGTGAAAACTCGAAATTTTAAACTTTAAACTTCAAGGAAGGGGGAGACTTTCCGAAATGATTTGGTAGAGTCGCGGAATGAAGCGTCGGAAATGGATGGGTTTGTTCGGGGGATTTTGTTTGGTGGGATGTGGGGAGAAAAAGACGGCGGTGGAGTTACCTTGGACAGAGATGAAAAATGAGTGGGAGGGTGTTAGCGGTGGAATCTTAGAAACTGGGGAGGAACTCAGCATCGGTTGGGGCGAGGGACTGACGAATGTTCGTTGGAAAGGTGAGGTGCCGACTGCGCCATTTGAGCTGGAGCTGAAGGCGAAACGAGTCAACGGCACGGATTTTTTCTGCGCAGTGACGTTTCCTGCACGAGGTGTAGAAGAATGCGTAACCCTGATTGTCGGCGGTTGGGGAGGGAGCTTGGTCGGGATTTCCTCGATCGATGGCAAAGATGCCTCAGAAAACGATGCACAGAAAATTCACACCTTCGAGACCGACGTCTGGTATCAGATCCGATTGGTGAGGGGCGGGGAAAAGATCATGGTGTGGATCGATGGCGAGAAACTCATTGATGTCGATACTACGGGTAAAACCCTGTCGCTCCGGCAGGGCGGCATTGAAGAATGCGCACCATTCGGCCTAGCCACCTGGCAGACGACGGCGCGGATCAAAGATATCCGCTGGCGCGGGCTCTCGGAGGAGAAATAGTAAAAACAGCCCGAGAAATCGGCATCCGACGCCTATCTGAAGCCGTTTCCCCGCAAGACTTTCGGCTTGCAACGGTCTACGAAACCGAATTACAAGCCTGCAACGAACAACCTCTGCGACATGGAGAGTGGGTCATATACCCACTCTTTTGCGTCTACAGAACCTTCATTCACCATAGGAAAAAGCGATTTTTCCATCAACTGCCTGTCCACCGCTAGCTATGACCAACGACATCGTCGCACTCATCGAATATTACGAAAAAGAAAAAGGAATCGACCGTAACAAAATTGTTTCGGCTCTCGAGTTTTCCTTTGTTTCTGCTTATCGCAAAATGGTTCCCGGCGCTGACGCGATCGAGACTTTGCGGGCTGAAGTGGACACGAAAAAGGGCACTACCAAGATTTTCGCAGCGCTTAATGTGTGTGCAGACGGCGAGCAAACGGACAAATTCAACGAAGTTCCGTTCAGTATTGCACAGAAAAAGAACCCGGAGATCGAGGTCGGTGGAGTTCTGGAATTCAACGTTACCCCTAAAGATTTCGGACGTATCGCCGTCCAGACTGCGAAACAAACGATGATGCAGCGCCTCCGCCAAGCGGAGAAGGAAATGATTTACGAAGAGTTCAAAGACCGCGCTGGCGATGTCGTCTCCGGAACGGTCCGCCGCTTCGAGCGCAACGATGTGATGATCGATCTCGGTAAATTCGAGGGAATCATGCCGAATCGTGAGCGCGTCCAAGGCGAAGATTACAACATCGGCGACCGCATCCGCTGCTACGTGTTGGCAGTTGAAAACGAAGGCCGTGGCCCGGAAATCATTCTTTCCCGCAGCCATCCGAACTTCGTGCGCCGCTTGTTCGAGGCCGAAGTGAATGAGATTTCCGACCGTACGGTGGATATCCGCGCCATCGCACGTGAAGCCGGTTTCCGCACAAAAGTAGCGGTCTGGAGCAATGATCCAAAAGTCGATCCCGTCGGTGCATGCGTTGGAATGCGCGGTGCTCGGGTGAAAAACATCGTCCGCGAACTCAACAACGAGAAAGTCGATATCATACGTTGGAGCGAAGATCCGGCCGAATTGGTCCGCGAGGCGCTCAAACCAGCTGAGCTGATTTCGATCTCGGTGAACAAAGAAGATAAAATCGTTCTCGTCACCGTTAGCGAAGAAGATCTTAGCAAAGCGATTGGCAGAAAAGGCCAGAACGCACGTTTGTCCTCACGCCTGATGGGCTGGGACGTCCAAGTCCGCAAAGACGAGACCAAGGAAGAACAATTTAAAGAAAAAATCGGTGGCGTCGCTCATACCTTGGGCGAACAACTTGGCATTTCCGATGAACTCGCCGCGAAACTCACCCTGTTCGGTGGAGTCAGCGCTGAGATGATTGTCGATATGCCAGTGGAGTTCCTCACCAGCTCGCTTGAGCTCAGTGTCGAAGAAGCAGAAGCCATCTTGGAAAGAGCAAAAAGCATCGCTTCAGGAGAAGCTGCCGCTAACTAAGATTTCGCCACCTAACATTTTTCAAACCTTTAAGATAAAACTTTAGACCGATTACTCTCATACTCAGAACGCCGAATGCCTAAAAATAGCGATACTTCCTCAGAAAAGCCTAAAAAAATCCTCGATCTTATCGATGATAATAAAAAGCCTTCACGTAGAGAACGTCAGCGCAAGGAGGCGGAAACCGTTTCTGCGCCGAGTAAACTGGATGCTGCAAAAGCGAATGCGTTAGACTTGTTCACCGAGGAGAAGAAGCCCAAGGCGAAAAAGAGCGCGCGGACGGGTAAGGACGTATTGGGAAGTATTTCTAAAACCTTGGATAAGGAAAAAGAGGATCCGAACTTCGTCAAGAATCAGGACATCGCTCCGGTTGCTGCGGCATCGGTTGCTGTGGCCGAATCAACCGATTCATCTGATCCTTCCGATTCGAAGTTGATCGTCATCAAGCCACCGATTTTGGTCCCAGACCTCGCAGCACGACTTGGCTTGAAGCCGTTCAACGTCATGGCGGATTTGATCAAACTGGGAGTTTTCCCAGCGCCGAACCAGCCGCTTGAACCAGAAATCGCAGCACAGGTTTGCGAGATCCACGGATTCACTTTTGAGCGTGAAAAACGCGATAAGGAAAAAGGTTTCCACAAAGTTGAGGAAGTCATCGTCGAGCCAGAAGCTCCGGTTAAAGAACCCGAAAATTTACTACAAACCAGGCCGCCCATCGTTACGATCATGGGTCACGTCGACCACGGCAAGACCTCGATCCTCGATTACTACCGGAAGAGTAAAGTCGTCAGTGGCGAGGCTGGTGGAATCACCCAGCACATCGGTGCATATCAGGTGAACCACAACGATCAGTTGATCACGTTTCTCGATACACCGGGTCACGCCATTTTCTCCGATATGCGTAAACGCGGTGCGAACATCACCGACATCGCGATCATCGTGGTTGCCGCCAACGACGGCATCATGCCGCAGACGCTTGAGGCAATCAAACACGCTCAAAAAGCGAAGAAGACCATCATCGTCGCGATCAACAAATGCGATCTCCCAGCGGCTAATGTCGAGCGCGTGAAATCGCAGCTCGCAGAAAACGGTTTGCAAACTACCGATTACGGTGGCGATACCGAGTTCGCATGCATTTCCGCACTTAAAGGTCAGGGCATGGACGATCTGTTAGAGCTCATCGTTCTCCAAGCGGAAGTGCTTGAGCTAAAAGCCAATCCAAAAGCTACTACACGCGCAGGCGTGATCGAGGCACGCGTCGTTCCCGGCCGCGGCACCACCGCTACCGTCATCGTTGAGTCCGGAACGTTAAAAGTCGGCACTCCTTTCATCTGTGGTCCGTTCTCAGGAAAAGTTCGTTCATTGATCAACGACCTCGGCGAGAGCGTCAAAACCGCACTTCCGGGAACTCCCGTCGAAGTCATCGGTTTCGAAGAACTTCCAAACGTCGGCGATCACTTGACCGAAATGAAGACTGAGCGCGAAGCGAAATCACTCGCGTCCGAGCGCCAGGAAGAGCTGAGATTGAAACGTCTTAAACCACAACACCGCAACCGCATGGAAGACTTGTTCTCCATGGTCAATGATGGCGGTGGAAAAAATCAGCTCAAAATCATTCTCAAATGCGACGTTCAAGGTTCGGTTGAGGCGATCAAGAAAGCGATTGAAGGCATCGAATCTGAAAAAGTGGATTGCCAATTCATCACCGCAGCTGCGGGTCCGATCACCGAATCCGACATCACTTACGCCAGTTCGTCCGACGCGATCATCCTCGGCTTCAACGTAAAAGTGGAAGCCAAAGCCGTGAAGTCTGCGAAAGCAGCCGACGTCGAAATCAAACTTTACTCCATCGTTTACGAACTCATCGATCAAGTGCGCGAAGCGATGCTCGGACTTCTCGATCCGCTGTCTCGTGAGTTGATTATGGGTCACGCTGAGTGCCGCCAAGTTTTCAAAGTCAACAAAGGCAAAGCCGCCGGTTGCTTTATCACGGATGGCAAAGTCCATCGGAAAGCACACGCTCGCGTTATTCGCGGCGGAATTCCAGTGTTCGACGGCAGAATGTCCACCCTTCGCCGCTTCCACGAAGAAGTCGACGAAGTCAGAACCAACTTCGAATGCGGTATCCGCCTCGGCGAATTCAACGAATATCAGGAAGGCGATATCATTGAGTGTTACACTCTCGAAAAAGTGGCCCAAACTCTCTGAGCCTTTAAACCAAGCATCTTCATCCTGTGTCCCGCCGTATCGATCGAGTCAACGAACTGCTTCGCCGTGAAATTTCCACGGTGATCCAACACGATTACGAATGGCACGGTAAAATGGTCACGGTAAGCGCAGTTGAGGTCACTGATGATCTCAAAGAAGGCAGAGTTTGGATCGGCGTGATCGGCGGCTCCGCTGAACCGATTATTGAGAAACTCAATAAAGCTCACGGCTCGATTCAAAAAGCGGTGATGAAACGGGTGATTTTAAAATCCACGCCAGTTCTACGTTTCAAGCACGATAACTCCGCGATCCGCGGTGTGGAAATCGTCAATTTACTCGAAGAAGTCGACAAGCTCCCGAAGGCGCCGCTTGAGGACGAGGAAGCCTGAGGCTTACCGAATCCGCCCCAACCGCCGCCCCATTTTATTTCACCGACTTCATCGGGCACCACGCATTACCCTCTCCCTCAGGAGCACCGACGCCCTCGTCGGCTTAAAACCAACCCGGCACGACTCGTGGAAAGCCCCCGCATTCCTATAATCTACCCCAAGTTATCTCTTCATTTCCCTCCCCACTGGCAAATGCATGCCTGGCAGGTTATTTCCGGAATCCATCTTGAGCCGCTCTGCGGGTTCAAAAAAGCACCACTGCTAAATACTCTTGTCTCAGCGGTCGGAATAGCTACATACAAACGCGTAATAAATGCCGCCCAGATTCGAGCCTCGGCACGGAGAATGCTAAATTCGGTTCTCAATAAACCAAGTCATGAAATACGCTCTCCTCTCAATCATCGCTCTCGCAGGCTCAGTCAATGGAGCCGTCACCACCCTTGCTGTCTGGCGGGGGGGCGAAGATGATGCTGGTGCCACTGGCGGCGGCGCATCTACCTCCACGACGGGCATTGCGGGCGGCAATACGCTGGCTGTGACTGGCACTTCTCCCTTGTATTCAACTTCCATCACCGCACCCGGGAGCACCATGTCCCTTCAATTGAGTGGCTCGAATCTCTACTCCGCAGCCACCCCTGTTACCCTCACTAACAACGTCGGAATGGAGGCATGGGTACGTCCCACCTCCATCGACGCATTCGATTTTGCCATTTCCAATGGGGGTTTTTCAGTCAATAGTGGCTACGCGATCTTGCAGGACGGAGGGTTTTGGAAAATCCTTCACCCCAACGTAGCTGGGGGAGCCGCCGGGGCAGCAGTGCAGTTGAATACCTGGCAACACATCGCGTATGTTCGGGACAACGGAATCAGCACTCTCTACGTGAATGGCGTGGCGTCCGGCGGTACAATCGCCGCTGCTCCAATCACACCAGACTTATTCATGCTGGGTGCCGGCCGTAATGTTACCGCATACGAAGGCCAGTTCAACGGTAATATCGATCACGTCCGGTTGTTTTCGTTTACTGCGGGGCAGTTCAATGTTTCCGACCTTAACTACCCCGCCGTGGTGCCGGAGCCTTCCGTCACTCTCCTTAGCGGGCTCGCGGGTCTAGCGCTGATCATCCGCCGCCGCCGGTAATCTGATTTTGCCTTTCCGAATGCCGGGCTGCCGTGTATCGGCGGCTCGGCATTTTTCTCTTACGCAACGTAGCCCGCCAATCGCTAAGATCTCACCTCTTCTGCTTCTTTCCCTCGCGCCCGCGGCCAGTCTGCGGGCCGATACTGGCGACAGTCTGAACACTTTCAGCTAGGTTAACTTTTACTGAAACAGCGCCGACTTCTGGCAGGCGATTCAAGCACAGATGGCGGCGGTGACCCAAGTAAACCCGGAACCAACCGTATCCGGGTCCTGGTCACCTCCACCAGCGAAGGCAAGCCATCGTTTGGCCCGACGACCCTTCATGCCTTCCAGCGGGTAATCGTGGATTGAAATAGGTTTTCGAGTCGAATCCGATTCACCGGCTTCACCGTCTCGGCACCGGCCCGATGGTCCCGCCCTCCACGAACTCCGCGCGGATGATCGTCTTGCGGTGGTCTTCCCGGCCGCTCGCCACATTTTTTGCCCACTCCACCACCCGGGGCACCACGCGCCGGGTGTCGACATGAATGTGGGACGCAATCGGCTCAAGCCAATAGAATGCGGGATTATCGTCCACACTGATCAGTGAAACATCACGCGGGGCATACATGCCTTTGCCCGCCAGGTATTGCTGCGCCGCGAAGAAAAGCGGCGACTCTCCCAACAACAGCGCGGTCGGCGGGGTGTGCCGGAATAATGCATCCATGCATCGGTGAAAGCCAAGCCGACTGTTCTCCCAATCCGGCAGGTTGTATGACCCCACCTCGATGCCCAGACGCCCAAGCTCCTCCAGATACCACTGTTCGAACAGCGCTGGGATCGGTTTCCGCCGTTCCTCCCGCGCCAGCATCACGATGCGGCGATGACCGAAATCCACCAACTTCCGCAGCGCCAGCGCCGCGGCGGGTGGTTTAAAGGTCGCCACACTGGCCATCGGAATACTGCTTTGCCGACCATACATCGCAAAGGCGGGCACCTTCTGAGCCGCGAACCATTCAAGCACCGACCTCGACCCCGCGCGGATCACCCAGGCATCGCCGCCGGTTCGATTCACCAATTTCGCCACACGGTTCACATCAAACCTCAGATCCACCAACGTTTTTGGGACGACGCTTACCTGATGGCCACGCTCCTCGAGCAGATGCCGCGTTCCCGCAGTGATTTCGTCGTCCGCATCGCTCTCCTCGTATAGCAATATCCTGATTCGCAGTCCCGCCTGTAGCGGAGATCGACGACCGTAGGGCTTCTGTGTCGCGATCACCCGCCCCCGGCCGTGCCCCTGCGCCACCAACAAACCTTCCTTCTCCATATCGCACAACGCCGCCTCCACCGTCTTGCGCGCCACCCCCAGCTCCCGCGCCAACCGGATCACCCCCGGCATCTTCCCCTGCCATCGCCCGCGCTCCAACTCGCCGCGCAAATGCGCAGCCAGCAAGGACACCGCCGAAGGTCTCTGCCACATCGTCATTGCGGAAAACCGTCTCATTTTGGGGGATACTTGCCAAGCGCAAATTTCTTCGACACGCCCACTCCTACGTTCACGTAATACCCATGTATTGCCGAGCCCGCCGGAGCGAAGCGAGTGCACCGTAGTCATCCCGCGTTCTCTAGAAAGCCACATCCGTCATCAAGGAATTCACCTCTCTCAAATCTAATGAACCAAGCCTCTCATCCCCATAGAACTCTATCATGAAGACCACATCATTCCTCAGCACCAGTCTCGCTCTGGCTGCATACGCCCTAACTTCCATATCCTCGCTTCTCGCTGAGGACACCCTCCAAAAGCCCGACGGAAAGCCGGCGGACCAGACCAAGAAGCTGAAGGTGTTCATCATGATGGGGCAGTCCAACATGGTCGGTATGGGCGACCTCCAAGGGGGCAGCGGCCCATGGAGGGGCGAACTCCAGAGCACTGTCATGTCGGTTTATGAGGGTGCCTACTCGCCAGACACGGACTATGACAAGCTCAAGCCCGTTTCGACCACCGAGGTGCCCCTGGACAAGGACTGGAGTCCGCCGGATGCCGACAAATCAACACCGACGACTTATGTGCTCCGTGGGCAAATCAAACCGAGTAAGCCCGGAGTTTACGAATTCAGCCCGGGCTACGGTGGCTCGGCCCTCAATGTCATGGTGGTGGATGGAACGGAGGTTTACCGGTCCGAGCTCGGAAAGCAACCGATTCGCAAAGACTTCAAGTTTGAAGAAGGGAAATCTTATCCCTTCAAAGTCACCTATCTAACCAATGCTGCGAGTAACTCCGGCTGGATGTCGCGCACCGACGTTCCTGGCACGCTGGGAACCCTCGTCAAACAACAGGGGAAATACCCCTACCTTCTCGACGACAAGGGCCAATGGAGTGAACGCAAGGATGTTTACTTTTACAACGCCCTCACCAAAAAAAGCAGCTCCTTGAGTGCGCTTGCGAACAACGGCGGCCAATCCATCGGTCCCGAGCTTGGCTTTGGATTTGTCATGGGGCAGATGCTCGATGAACCCGTGTTCTTGCTGAAGAGCTGCATCGGCAACCGCGGCCTCGGTTGGGACCTTCTACCACCTGGCAGCAAGCGCTTCATGGAAGACGGCAAGGTTTACGCCGGCTACGGCGAAAAGCCGCCGGTCTGGGATGCCGACCCGGCCAAGGGCGTGGACACTCCTCCGCCTCCGTTCGTGGACAAAAACGGCAAGCCCGTCGAGTGGCATGCGGGCCTGCAATACGACCTTGATCTGGCCAACGCCAAGGAAGCACTCGCCGACATTGCAAAACTCTACCCGGACTACAAGGGACAAGGCTACGAGATCGCCGGTTTCGTCTGGTGGCAGGGCCACAAGGACCAGGGCGATGTGTATGCCAAAAACTATGAGAAAAACCTGGTGAGCCTGATCAAGAGTCTGCGCAAGGACTACAATGCACCCAACGCGAAGTTCGTGCTCGCCACCGGTTGTGGCAATCCCGGTCGAGAAAGCTTTGGCCTGCAGATCGCCGAAGGCCAACTGGCGATGAACGACACCAAGAAGCACCCGGATTTCGCAGGCAACGTGAAGTGCGTGGACTCCCGTGATTTCTGGCGTGAGGTGGCGGTTTCCCCGAGAGACCAAGGATTTCACTACAACCGTAACGCCGAGACCTACATGGAAGTCGGCCTCTTGCTCGGCCATGCCATGGAGGATCTGTTGAAGAAGTAAGATACGGAAAATCCGCTATGAACAAAAACACTTCCTTTATGCATTCCACATTAAAAAACAAAACTGTCAGACCCGTGCTGGCAAGCGTGGTTTTGATTCCTGCGCTGTTGTTCATGGTTTCCACTGCGGAAGCTAGAGTATGGACGGACACCAAGGGTCGCTCCATAGAAGCCGATATTCTGCGAATCGAAGGCGACGTTGCTATTGTTAGAAAAGCCGGTGCGGAAACACGCCTGCCCCTTGAAGTCTTGAGCGAAACGGACAAGAAGTTCGTTGCCAAGTGGCAGGAAGATCAAAAAGCCGCGAAAGCCAGCCCACCGGTTCCTGCGGTTCAAGCAGCCAAGGCTCCTGCCCAAACTGCATCAGTCGCACCGACGAATCCCGCGCCCTATTACGCCCCTGGGATGACACCGACATTCAACCCCTTTCCAGACGTAACTGATAGAGGGCCATGGTTGGTGAGGAATCTCGGCACGGTCGGTATCGGCATCCTGCTGACCCGCCCCGGCATGACCATGCAGATCAACAACGTGGAGAAAGGCTCGCCGGCCGAGGCAACCGGAAAACTGGAGAAAGGCCAAATAATCGAAACCATCAACGGCAAGGTGCTCGAAAAAATCGATCCACGTATCATCCTTGGTGACATCATCACCGAGGCTGAGGCCACGGATGGCAAGGTCACTCTCAAAATCCAAGGCAAGGGCGATGTCACGGTGAATATCCCGGTGATGGGCCGCTACAGCGATACATGGCCGGTCAACTGCCCCAAGTCCGACAAGATTGTTAGAAACCTCGCCGACCTTCTTGCCAAGGAGGTAAAACCCACGTGGGGTTCGGTGATTTTCCTGCTCTCTACCGGTGAGGAAAGAGACCTCGATG
>JANMGO010000097.1:0-14646 GCA_031374665.1 Akkermansiaceae bacterium
TATCGCTCTAACGTGACCGCCGCATACGTCGGTGAAAACCTCAACCTCCGCGTCGTCGATCTTGGCTCTGATCTAACCGATGCATCCGATACAGTCAGCATTCTCGCTCAAGCGAAATCCGGAGCCAAGCACACCCTCGTCCTCAACGAGAGCGGCCCTCACACCGGCATTTTCAAAGGATCCTATCCAATCGCATACGCAAATGCCAAACCCGCACCTGCTCCGGAAGGCAGCGCCCCTGCTCCCTTCGATGTCCGCATCAACGGCTTCCCCGTCACATACGGCGATACCATTGCTGCTCGCTACACGGATGCCAATGGCCTGAAAACTGAAATTCAAACCGTTAGCATAAGCAAAGGCGCCGATGGCACCATCGAGCCGTTCTCGAAAACCTACGACGATCCGGAGATTGCCATGCGCACCCAGTTCTCACTTGCCGAGGCGTATCTCGAAGTCGCAAAACGCCGCCGCAAACTTGGTGAAAACGAGCTCGCCGATCTCGATTACCAGACCGCCAAACAACTTCTCTCCAGCGCGATGGATCAGTTCAAGGATGTATCCACCCGCGCCCACGCGGAATATCTGTTAGCCAGCCTCACCATGGAAGAGGCTGATGCCTCGACGGATGCGGAAACCAAGGAAACCCGTTACCGCGCCGCGCTCACCCGTTTCCTGAACGTCACCGGTAGCTACTCGGAAACCCTCCACGCATCCAAAGCGCAATACCAGATCGCCACCATCTACGAGCGCCTGAAAGAGCCAGACATCGCCGCCCAGGAATATGTCAAACTTGCCTACAAATATCCGGACTCGGAATACCTCGCCGTCTCCATGGCTCGCCTCGGCACGCACTTCCTCAAAAAAGCCTCTACATACGAAGCACAGGCCAAACCATTGTTAGAAAAAGCTGCGGAAAACAAGGACGCCGCTTTCGAGGGAGAGGCCCTGAACAAATTGGCCATCGCCGAATATCTCAAAACCGCCCAGATCTTCGGACGCCTTCAGGAGCGTTTCCCTACCGATCCTCTCGCTGGGCAAGCCGGCCTGCGTGCAGGTCAATCCTTCATGCGTGCCGGAAAAAATCAGGAAGCCATTGACGCCTTCAAACGCGTCACCGACGAAGCTTCCTATGACGGCCCCACCATCCGTGCCCAAGCCATGTATTGGTCAGGCATGTGTTACCAGAACATCAGGCAGCCCATGGCCGCTTTCTCCCACTTCAAGCGCCTCACCTACGATTTCCCCGAAAGCGAATGGGCCGCCTTCGCCCGCGGCCAACTCTCCCAAGAGAACATGCTGAATCTCGAAGACAAACTTGAGTTGGAAAGACTGGAGGGCGAGAAAAAATGACCTTTAACACACAAAAAACCGCATTCTTGATGTTTCGTATTCTCTCCATATCACTCACTTTGGGTTGGGCGACGGCTGCTCCTTTGGACGACCGTATCAAGGCTTTCAAGGCCGCTCCCACCCAAGCTGAAACCGCCGTTTCCGAAATCCTCGATCTCGGACTGTCAGAAAATCGCTCGGCTATCGCCTTCGCAGCTGTCAAACCATGGCTCGCCGAAAACGCTGCGGAATCCTCAAAATTCCTTTTCCTCGCCGCGCGATCCGCAGAGTTCGCCGGTGAATGGCGGCAATCTGTTAGTTTTTATCGCAAACTTCTCAAACAGGGTGACCTCGACGCCTCCACCGCTGCTATCGCAGCTCCAAGCTGCTACCGCCTGCTCATCAATCACCTCGGCGATGCCGATTCCGCCTACCTTCTGATGCGTGAGGAAGGCCTCCGACTTCGCGGCTTTGGCAACAACCGCCAGTTCGATGCATGGTTCTTCGCAAAGGCCAGCGAACGCAAGGATCTCAGCTCCACGGCGAAGTGGCTCACCACGATCTATCAGAGCGATGAACCGCGCGAAGCCTATGAACCGGTTCTAACAGCTCTTATTGCGGATCTGGAAACTTACACCTACAAGCAACCGCAGCTTTTCACAGATCTCAAAGCACTCGCTACCGCCAAGCAAACCAGCCCCGCAGTCAAGGCAAGGATCGAGTGGGTCATCGAAGCCGTGCCGTTTACGGAAAAAATGGCGGATGCTTTAAATACGAAAAAACCTGCGCCTGATGCCCTCTTGGAATCGTCCTTGCAGGCCGCCAAACAACTCATCACCGCATCACCGTATGAAGGCTCCCTCGTCGTCGCGCATGGCTGGATGCACTTCTCCGCCGGCGATTCCGGTGTTTTCGCCACCTTTGTGAATCCGCGTCGTGCTGAGAAAGCCGCGCCCATCCTCGCCGCGCTCAAAACCCTGCCAGTCGAGCAAGCCCAGGAAATCATCAACCTCCAGGTGCCGTTCGCAAAAAACCGCAAGATCGTTCCTTATCTCATTTCCGATGAAGAATTCAAGGCACTCATCGCTGCGCGCCCAGAACTCGGCGCTGCTCCCAAAGCGCCTCAGCAACCGAAAAATCCCAGTAATCCCAAAGCGGATCCAGCTGCTCCCAACGAAAAAGCCTTGGCTATCTCGCGCGAACTTCTTGATCTGCAGGCAAATGCGGATCCGGCAGCTGTCGAAGCGGCGTTCAAATCCGTCATCGATCGCGCCGCAAAAGCACCAGCCGCTTACACGATCCTCGGCCTTGACCAAGTTGCCAAACTCCCCAACTGGTCGGATCCGCTGCGCCAATCCGTTCACTCCCTCTTTAATCAACAAGCACCCATCGGCGCATATCCCAAAAAGAACGGCTACGAATCACTCGCTCTGCGCGTGATCAGCGATGCCTCCGCGGCGAATCGCTCAGCCCAACTCCAATCCATTGCCGCCGGTCTGTGGTCCGCTGCAACTGTGACGGAAGATCCGCGTTCCTACGCAGCTGCGGATGCCTTCGCAAAACTCGCCGCAAAATCCCTAACAGATGGCAACGCCTCGCTCGCCATGACCTTCTCCCGTTGCGCAACCCAATCCATCGCCGCACGAGCTGTTACCGATGCCAAACTTACCGAAATCCTGACAAGCCTTCGCAAGACCGCCGGTCTCGCCGCCGCGGAAGTCGGTGCGGTGGAAATCCCCGTCGATGAAACCAACCCCGCCTATCCAATCTACAAATCCAACGCCGAATTCTCCGCCGGTAATTTCGATTCCGCATGGCAGCTCTACCTCGCTCACGCCGATCAACTCGCCGCCGTCCTGCGCTCGCTTCCTGTTAACTACGCATTCTGGTTGTTAGAAAAAAGCATTGAGACCGATCGTAGTGATGAAGCCGAAAACCTTATCAAGGAACTCACCATCTGGTCACGCCAGGCGGTAGGCACTTTCAGCTCTGCGCAAGATGCCCAACTCAAGATCGCCTACGCCGATCTCGCCTTCCGCAAAGGCGCCCTCCCCACCGCACGCGCATGGTATCGTAAAGTCGCTGAAGCTGCCGAATACGAGGGCAGTGAAGTTCACCTAACAGCCGCGCTCGGCTCAGTAAAAGTCGATAGGGTTTCCAAAAATTTCGGAGCCGCCATAACGGAACTCGACAACCTGATGAAGTTCCCGAACGCAGATTTCCGTAAAAAAATTCGCTACGCCCGCGCCGAGGTTTTGATGGATCAGGAAAGCTTCGCCGAGGCACTTGAGGAAATCGAACAAGTCCTGCGCCAGGAACCCAAACATCCGGATGCCCTCATCTTGCGCGGTAAAATCCATTTCGAAATGCGCAAACTCGTCGAGGCCAGTGAAATCGAACTCGGACCTTCCCAAGACAAAACTCTCATCGTCCCCGGTGAATCAGTGAAAATCAATTTGCGCGATCCCACGCTCAGCGTTTCAGGCGCTGGCTCGGAAATCGAAGTGGAAATCTGGGCCAAGTCCGGCGACCGCGAACGCGTGCTTCTCTATCAGCTTGGCGATAGCAAAGAAAAATACCGAGCCGATGTTGCTACCGCGCTCGGAGCACCTGTTGCCGGAGATAAAATCCTGCAAATCCTCGGCGAAGACGAAATCCGTTTCGGTTACTCCGAACGCTTCCGCGCGAAAATGAAAGATCTTCCTGCCGATCCAAACATTGTCATCGGCGTCTCCTCGGATGCCATGCTCGCGTTCGCCGCTGGTGCTTTCCCTCCACGCGAAGGCGAACGCCGCCTCAACATCGAAGAACTCGGCGTTTCCTCAGCGCAAGCAGCCCTCGGTACCCGCACCGTGCGTCCCGGTAATCCGGTTTATATTCGCGTCACCGATCCCGATCGCAGCATCACTTCCGGCATCGATGAAGTCATCGTCAGCCTCCAAACTTCCAGCGGTGATGAAATCCGTCAGCTCCTGCTCAAAGAAACCTCACCCTACAGCGGCGAGTTTCAAGGCATCGTCCCAACCTCCGGAGCACAGGCCATCGCCTTCGCCTCAGAAAGCGCACCGGGCCGTGACCCTAACATGGCCATCAGCTCACGTGAATATCCAGGTTGGCAAGGTAACGTTGGCGACGCAACTAAACCACGCACCTTTGGCATCGATCTTAATGACAACGCCACTGTCAATCAAATGAGCCTCGACATAGGTGATGCTTCCAGCGTCCTTAAACGCTTCGTTCTCCAAACCTCGCTCGACGGACGCAATTGGATCACTCGCGCGCGTTACCCAGAAACCACGCCCGTTTTGGAAGGTAAACCGCATGTTTCTTCTTTCCCTACTTTTGGAACGAAAGCCATTCCTGTTTCCAAACCCACCAGCCGCGAGCTCCCCAAAGACTGGGCGGAGATCATGGACTATAGTTCTAACAAAGAAGGGGTCGAGTATCACTCTGCCAGCGTGAACAGTCTATCCGCGGGTGAACTGCCTATCGCTAATTCGAGCCACCCGGGTTATTCTTGCCTCGTTCGCTATCGTGCGTTCTTCCATCAACCCGCCGCCGCGATCCGCCGCTTCCAGCTCACCGGCTACCCCGAAGATGGTAACACGATCTTCCTCATCAACGGAACGCCCGCCGCCACCGATGCAGAAAGCGGCTTGCTCATCGAACGCGAGCTCGCTCCCGGTCTTCACGAAATCCAAATCTGGCGCCACGAAAGCCGCGGTGAACTCATCAAACGTAAACCCGTCCTCCTCTGCGACCAAAACGGCAAGCCCGACCTCGTTCCTTGTGCGGACATCATGTTCAATCCCTTCTCGTTCCCAGAAAATGTTAGACCATTGGTTCCACAACCCGCGAAAATCACCTCCGCCGCGAACGGAAACATGGAAATCGCATTTGGTGACCAAACTCGCGCACGCCTCGTTCGTCTTGTAATCCATGGATTCGACGGGGTTGCCCCAACCATTCGTAAGGTCAAACTCACCAACCGAGAGGGCAAGACACTCATTCCTGTCGCTCAGGATTTCATGGAATTGCGAGACAACAACCAGCTCGAAGTCCTTCCCGGCGACGGTATCAGCGTTCGATACGTAGACCCGCGCTCCGCCACACCTAAACGCGATCGCCACGAACAACGCCTCAATGTCGCGTTCAACGATGCCAAACTCACCGCCTCTTTCCTCAATTACAAGGAAACCGAAACAGGTCGCGAACTGGTGTTGGAAGCCATCCGCCGTTTCCGCTTCGACGATGCGGTCGCCCTCGTCATCGAGGATCCGGACATGGACGGGAGCAACGAAAAAGACATGGTCGAGATCAAAGTGACCTCTTCGTCCGGCGGCAAAGCCACCATTCAAGCTGTCGAGACAGAAGAACACAGCGGCATTTTCCTCGGTCGCATCTTCCCCGTCGTGGGTCAACCCGCTCGTGCCTCTGAAATCCAACTCACCGAAGGCGGGACTCTAACAGCTTCTTATCGCGACTCTGAAAACCTCAGCCCCGGCATCCCCACGGATCGCGAAGTCATCATCCAACATGCGCGCTACTCGGATCCAGCGCTCTCCACTTATAACGTCACCAGTAAATCTCTGGCAG
This sequence comes from Akkermansiaceae bacterium, assembly GCA_031374665.1. Lineage (GTDB taxonomy): Bacteria > Verrucomicrobiota > Verrucomicrobiia > Verrucomicrobiales > Akkermansiaceae > Luteolibacter. The sequence goes on from JANMGO010000097.1 coordinate 5,926, forward strand.
TTAGCACAAACAAAACCGCGCCGAAAAATTCTAGTGCTCCTGCCCGCGCATCAGGGCCGGAAGTGGTCACTCCGCGTCGCACTCTTGATTTTGCAAACAGCGCCGAAACCAAACCCCTCACGGCTGTCATTGGTTCGAGCGTGCGCTTCGACGTGGTCTTTCCCCACCTCGCCCTCGCAGGCAGCAGCTCGGTCAACGCTTACGTCCAGACAGAAACCGGACGCAAATTAAAACAATCTGAGGTGAAAGGACAATTCGACGTCGCCGTTCCCGGCACCCTCAAACTCGTCGGCACATTACACAAATCCGAGGTCGTTGTTCCGAATGGCTATAAGCTCGGCCAAGCCCCAGCCGCTCCGGGAAACCAGCCGCCTCTCGAAGAAGGTCGCTTCTTTTTCTCCGTCCCACTCATCCTCGGAGAAAATCCTGACCGCAGCTTCGCCACCAAATCCGCGGAGTCACTTCCAGAATCATCGATTCCTAAAGGCCTTGCTATCAAAGCTGGTGATATCGTCCACGTCGGCTACCCTTACAAAGATGCCTCGGATCAGATCAAATGGATCACCGCCAGCTTCACCGTCGAGAGCCATCCGTTCCTCGACGTCATGAACCCCAACTACACAGAGCCTCTAACAAAAGCCTTCGTCGGAGAAAAAGTTCATCTTCGCCTCATCGATAGTGGTCTAGACAGCAGTCCCAATCGCGATGCAGCAACGGTAACCCTCAAAGCAGGATCCACTTCCACCTCTTACGAACTCCAGGAAACCGAAGCACACAGCGGTATTTTCAAATCCGCCTTCGCCATCAGCTACGCGCCGGAAAAACTCCCTGCCAAACTTCCACCCGTCGCACTCAACGGCTTCCCCGTCCGCTACGGTGACGATATCGAAATTTCCTACACTTCGAATAACGAGACCCTGCCGCACACCATTTCCGTCAACAAAGGCGCTGACGGTTTTATCGAACCTTTCAGCAAACGCTTTAACGGTGATGAAATGGCCGTCCGCACCAGCTTCACCCTCGCCGAGTGCTACTTCGAACTCGCTAAAAAACACCGTGAGCTCGAACAAGAAAGCCTCGCCCGCCGCGAAATCGCACAAGCCCGCAAACTCCTCGCCGAGGCCATCGCCACTCACCGCGACGACGACCTCCGCGCTCACGCAGAATACCTGTTAGGAAACCTTGCGCAGGAATACGCCGACCTCGCGAAGAATGACGAATCCAAGCTTCCGATGTATCAGGACGCCCTTGCTCGTTTCTCGAAAATCCCCTCGGACTATCCCGATACCGAGTTTGCTCCGAAAGCTCAGTTTAAAACCGCTCTGGTTTATGAAAAAATGGGAGAGACCGAAAACGCCGTCGAGGAATACGTCAAACTCGCTTACAAATACCCCAATCATGAATTGATCCCTTCAGTCATGTCGCGTCTCGGCGCATATTTCCAACAAACCGGCCTCGCCTTGAAAAAAGAGGCTGATGCCCTCCGTGATAAAACCGACGACGCATCAAAAGCCGAAGTCCTTCGCCTCGATCAACTTTCCTATCCCGAGTTCCTCAATGCCGCCATGGTCTTTGCAAAACTCCAAGAACGTTTCCCAGAGGATCCGCTTGCCGGACTCGCAGGACTCCGCGCTGGCCAAAACTACATGCGCGCCCATCAATACCCTAAAGCCGTCAAGATCTTCACCAGCGTCCATGCAAACGATAAATACGATGATCGTGAGATCCGCTCCCAAGCCCTCTATTGGAGCGGCATGTGCCAAGAGCGCCTCACGGGTCTCATGTCAGAAGACAACTATAGAGGTCGCGGCGAAGCCATGGAGCTCGCTTACGAAACCTACCGCCGCATTACCTTTGATTTCCCAGACAGCATCTGGGCGAAATATGCTCGGGGACGCCTCGCAGATCCCGTCTTCGAAAAACGCATCGCTCTTGAAAATGAAGAGCGCGAGAACATGATCAAAGCCCTCAAAGATAGTAAGAAAAACCGATGATGAACCAACTGGAGTCAGCGCTACTTGACGAACTCACAGACGGAGCCGAACCCAAGCTCCTGTTGAGGTCCCGCACGCGCATCGACGCCGGACGTTGGTGGCGCGGCACCCCTGTGTGGATCTGCGTCAGCGGTAGCGAACTCATCTTTTTCGCCGTCGCCCGCCGCCGCTTCGTGGAACGAGTCCCGCTCGCCGATTGCCACAGCTGTCACTACCTGGCGGCCGCCGGAGAATTGGTGATCGACTCTGCCGAATCATTGCGTATGAAACGCATCAACCTCTCTCCTCGTGAAGCTCTAGATGTAATAGCTTTTCTAACAAATAAATAACCATTCTTTTTAACCACACCTCAAAACTATGATCGAACAACTCCTTTTAGGCGGACCTCTGATGATTCCCCTTATGTTGTGCAGCCTCGTCGCAATTGCCGTCGTCTATGACCGCTGGTTCTCTTTCCGGGATAACCGCAAAATTGATATCCGCTCTCTTCGCGCCAAAGTGCAGACTCGCCTGCGTGAAAACAACGTTGCGGGCGCCATCAGCGAATGTGAAGCCGCCGGCGGTCCGGTCGCATCCGTTATGCTTTCCGGGCTACGCTCCTACAAACAACTACGCGATAAAAATGAAAGCACGGACATCATGCGCCAAGTTGTTACCCAAGTCATGCAAGACTACAGCGCTCAGGCGATGAGCGTCGTCAACAAGCGCCTCGATGTCCTCACCACCATCGGTATGGCCGCACCACTGCTCGGAATGACCGGAACGGTCACAGGTATGATCGCTTCCTTTGCCGGCCTCGCGGAAGCGGGTAGCACCGGCGGTGGCGGTGGCGCCGTCGCAAACGGTATCGCAGAAGCACTCATCACCACAGCCGCCGGCCTCCTCATCGCTCTCGCCGCCGTTATCCCGCAGAGCGTCTTTTTCCGCTGGGCAGATGAAATCGAACTCGAAATCGAAGAAAGCACCTGCGAGTTGGTGGAATTTATCCTCACGAATCACTAAAGCCAAAAAGCTAAAAAGCTAAATCCAAGTGAAAAACCGCCGTTCCAGTGATATTCCCGTCGATTCGTTTTCGGATATCGCATTCCTTCTCATCATCTACTTCATGGTAGCGACTACGCTCGTCAAGGTGAAGTCGATCACTGCTGATCTTCCTGCGGGTGAGAAATCCACTCAGGCAAAATCAGAGAAGACACCCATCATCAATTTGCGCGGCGATGAAATGTTTTTCAGCGACAAGCCTGTTGCGATGAAGGAACTCAACGAGCGCCTTGCCGCCCTCGACCTGCCAAACCAAGACGGCGAAAAGCGCGTCATCATGTTAGAGGCTGCCAAAGGCACGCCTTATCAAAACTATTTCCAAGTTCTCGCCGCCATCAGCGCCAACGGCGGCGTGGTTGCCATTGTTGAAGATGAATAAGCCATGAGTCGCCCCAAGAAAAAGAAACGCAAAACTATTCCCATACCCGTTGCGAGTATGGGCGATATCGCGTTCTTGCTGATCATCTTCTTCCTCGTCTGTAGTGAGGCGGTAAAGGATAACTCCAAACTCCCGGTCGAACTTCCCCTTTCCGAATACGTCAAGAAAACCAAAGCCACCGTCGTGGCATACGTGGTCGTCGACGAAAAGGGTCAAATCTACTGTGACAACGCGCCAGTCGATAGCGCCAAAGACATCGAATTTAGCTTGCGCGCAATTCTCACCAACACCGTGTCAGACGACCAGCGCCACGTTCAGTTCAAATGTGACAAATCTCAATCCAAAGAAGTCTTTCAACCTGTCCTCCAAGCCATCGCCGAAGCCGGCGGCATCATCGAAGCCGTAGGCGAAACCGAAAAGTAAATCTAATCACCCATCATCATGTCCACTCAAAATCAAGAAACCACCCCTGACCAATTGCTGGAGTCCTTCCGTGGGCGCAGTTTGAAATCTGTCATCCTGTTCACGGTTATCGTCCACGTTGTTCTTATCTGCGGCACGAGCGTTCCGTACATCATCAAGGCATTCACCGGGAAATCTGATTCCACACTCAGTGAGAAAGAGCGCACCGAACTCGCCGCCAGCGAAGCCAAGGATGCCTTACGCGACATCGCCACCAAACACGGTATCAAACCACAAGATCTCAGTACCCAAATTGCCGGTGGTGAGGCTCCTGCCGCGCCTAAAGAAGAAGCACCAGCTCCTACAGTCGAACCAACTACACCGGAAACCGCTAAACCCGAAGAAACTGCTAAACCCGGTGAAACTGCTAAACCCGGTGAAACTGAGGATCCTGAAAAGCCTAAGTCCGCCATAGAAAAACAACTGGAAGTCAAAGAAGAAGGGCCAAAGGTGCCATCCATTCCCGTCGAGGAAGCGAACGAAGAAGATCTGTTTAATAAATAAGCAAAGATCGAACCGTCTTAATTTTCCTAACAAATCCGCATGTTCCGCGATTATTACACCGCTATCCCCACCGTGAAAGTGGACGAGATTCCGACGAATCCGTCCCCTTTCAAGGCGCGCGTGGCGACGATTGCAGTCGCATCCATCGCGGTCTTGTCAGGCGCGGCTTACTTTTGGCTCCCGCCAGCGCTGGCTGCATTTCTTTCGCGCAATGCGGAAGTTCAAATCCTGTTTCAGAGCAACCACTCGGACGCTTCGCTCAAGCTCGCGTTCCAACTCTTCGGCCTTCTAACAATCCTTTGCTCGGTGTCCGGAATCGCCGGATTTTTCCGCAACCGCATCACATGGCACGCACTCCGCCTGCCTTTGTTCGCTGTCTATTTGATCGTTGGATTTTTCCTTTGGGTCACATGGCAGGCATGCTTCTCCATTCTCGATAAACAACTCAAGGTCGATGGCATGGCCCAAGATAATGCCACCATCATCAGTCTCTGGTGGAGCATTGCATGGCCAACCCTCGCCATGGTTGTCTTCGCCGCATGGACGCACATCATACTCCGCAGCCGTTCAGTCTACGCCGCTTTCACTCGCGAAAAAGGAGCCGCCATGGTCGGCGACCGCGTGCTTGAGGACATCCGCACCCACGGCCGCGATCCACGCAATCGCCGCAGTCTTTATCTCAGCACGCTTACCCATCTTGTCATTCTTGTTTTGATTCCATGGATCATGAGTCTCGGGGGTTGTGTCGAAGCCTACAAAGTTCCCAAAGGCAGCGGCTCGGATTCAGTGGAGGCGGTGGCAGTGGTCAAGATGGTTAAGAAGAAGCAGCAGAAGAAAAAGCGCAGCCTTAGCCTGAGAGCTAACTCGTCGATCATTTATGCAACGCCTGACCTTGATGACGCCCAAGTCGACCAAGTGATGGAAGATCAAACCCAGGAGACCTATGTGGCAGATAACAAGGCAGGCAAGACCGGCAAGGGTGGTAAGGGCGGCAAGATGGGCAAAGGCGGCGGAACCGAGGGCGGATGGCCAGAGGGCATGGATGACTATAAAATTCGTTTCATCCGTCTTGAACACAGCGGGATGGGCTGGGACGACGGCATGGATGAATCCGGTGCCGATATCAATTTCCTACGTGCATTTGCCCAAGCCACCGGCTTTAAAAAAATTGCTAGCAAAGGCGAAAGCCATCCCATCGCGCTTCTGAAAAAATATCCCAAAGATGGTTTCCCTCCCTTCGTCTTCCTAACAGGAAACGGACCCATGGGTAACGTCAGCGCTGCCGACAAAAAAATCCTTCGCGATTATTGCCTCAACGGCGGCATGCTCATTGCCGATGCGGGCAGCGTGGAATTTCATAAATCATTCACACCCTTTATCCGCTCGGTTTTCCCCGATAAGCCGCTCATCGACATCGCCGATGACGACATGCTCTATCAGGTGCCCTACACCTTCCCGGACGGTGCTCCGCCATTCTGGAGACTCGGTGGCACACGCGCTCTCGGCATCAAACACGAAGGCCGCTGGATCGCCTTCTATCACCCGGGCGACATGAACGGCGCCTGGAAATCTCAAGGCTACACCGATGTCACTCCTGAAATGCGCGAGGCCGCCATGAACCTCGGCGTTAACCTCGTCTACTACGCGTTCAATCAGTGGGATGACGCGGCCGCAAAAGCGAAAAAATGAACCTAAACACCTTCAGTATTCTCGGTTATCTCAGCGTGTTGCTTTGGCTCGCTGTGCCGCTGCTATGGCCGCTCCGCCACCGGTTCACTTTACCAGGATGGCTTGCTCTCGCGCTAGCGATTTGCGCGCTCGGTCTCGCCAAAATCAACTCCAGCTACCACGTCAATCGCATCGAAGTCGAAAAGGCTGAGGACATCGTCAATCAACTCGATACCGCTGCCAAAAAACTCAAGATCGTCGAAGAGGCTCGTGGCGGTGAAGTCGCCGATATCCGCTTCGCCGAAGATACAGACCATGACTTTATTGACAAGGCCGGCATGGATGATGCGGATCGCAAGTATGTCGATAGCCTCGATGAATCCAAAGAGCCCGCATGGAAAGGTAAGAAAAAAAAGCGGGGTGAAGCTGATGCGGAAAGCGATAATCTTGAGGATGCAATTGGTGGCAAAGAAGCCATTTCCGGAGTGAAATCCGATTCCCTTAAAACTGAGGAAGAAAAACGCCCGCCTATCTTCATGTCGCAAGCCCACGTGACGACCGCCAACCACCTCGATAAACTCAACCTCAATGCCGCACGTATCGCCGTTCTGCTAGGAATTCTCATTTTCCTCATCGATTACCTGTCACGCGCCAACTCATACGCGCGCGCCGTCTTTCCTTTGCCGCTTCCGGCTTCATTGATCAATTCCTTTAATCCGTTTCCAGCCGTTGCGCATCGCCCCAACCCACCTCGTCGCACTCTGCCTGAAGAACTCGCATGGCTCGCCAAACGCGGAGACGTCTTCGTCTGCCTCACTAAAAATGCCTCCGATCTTTCCAAATCTCTGCCACGCATCGGGAAAAAATTCGCTCCTATCGATTTACTTCACGTCGATAGCTCACGCATTTCAGATGAGCTTATCTTCGAATCCCTCTGGTACGGACGCAGCTGCTTTGTCGTCGATGATCTAGAGCGCATCAACACTCTCTTCGGTTCCATCTATCAGCAACTCGAACAACGCAAAAAAGCACGCGCCAAATCAAGATTCAACGTCCATCTCGTCTGGAACATCGATCAAGCGCTGCCTCAGGATGATATCGCTGACTTCGAAATATTTGCCCGCGCCACCGGATTTTCTCTCTTCATCTGTAACGAAAAAACCATCTTATGAAACCTATCCTTGTTCTCTTTTTTCTAACACTTTTTGTTTTCGCTGATGAACGCGAATCTACCGAAGAACAACTGGAAGCGATCAAAAACGGCGGCGATATTGTGGAGAAAATCGAGCGCCCGAAGAACCTTCCGGATCTTACGAAAGGGGAATCCCTACCCCCCCCCGGTAAATATGGGCAATTCATTTGGACTCTCGGTCCCACCGGCATTTCATGCATCATGTCTGGGAAGGTTGTTGGCGATCAATTGTTGGTGACAGGCGCCGTCAAAGGATCTCCTGCGGATGGAAAATTTTTCCCCGGTGATGTGATTACCGGCATCAACGGCGTGAAGTTCAAAGCGGGCGAACATCTCGGCATTACGATCGGCAATACGATCATCGAAGCTGAAAAAGAGGAAAACGGCGGCAAAATGGTCTTCCAAGTCTGGCGCGATAAAAATTATGCCGCCCGCACTGGCGCTAAGAACGTCGCCGGAACAGACATCGATGTATTGATCAATCGGGTGGAAAGCGATAATTCGTTATACGATTGGAAGCCCGAGGCAGCACGTAAGGAAGAGGTCAAAAACATAGATCTAGATAAGTTTCCCATCGATGGCTCGACTTTGGATGTGGAATTAAAAGTCCGGGTTTTACCCGCCTACGCCGACACCGCTCCCTACGATTGCCCCAAAACAAAGCAAATTCTTGAAGACGCATGGAAAGTGTTAGAATCACGATTCGTCGTAGATCCTAAAAAGCCCGGTTCCGGCAAAGGCGGCATCATCGAAGCGATGGCACTTGTCGCTTCCGGAAAACCCGAGCACCGCAAGCTTGTCCACGAATGGGTGCGTAGTAAAGACTGCCCCTGGCAGCCGCCAACCGAAGCCATCGGCGAGAGGTTCAAACCCGGCTATAAAGGCTACAATGGCTACCAAACTTGGCATCATGGGTTCATCGGGCTCCAATGCGCATTGTATTACGATGCCACAGGCGACGACTATGTGCTTCCTGCCCTGCGCAAGTATGCCATCGAAGCCGCAATGGGTCAGAGCAAGGCTGGGACATGGGGCCACACGTTCGCCTACCCATCATTCAATGGTGGCAAGTTCCACGAAATGAACCCGGGTTACGGTGCCCTCAACGCCGCCGGAAATCGCTGCTTCTTCCTCGTCGCCCTCGCTCAAAAACTCGGCATTAAACACCCGGAAATCGATCTTGCGGTGGAGCGTGCTCATAGATTCTTCGGTTCATTCGTCGACCAAGGTGCGATACCCTACGGCGACCACGCCGCAGCCGGCACGGATGACAGCAATGGCAAAAACGCCGGCACCGCCTTTGCCATGAAACTCATCGGCGACGACTACAGTGCTAAATACTTCGCCATGATGTCCGCCCACTCCTCCTTCACGCCCCGCGGCGGCCATGCCCATGATTACCACACCCAGTGGTCCAGTTGGGCTGCCACCATCTGTGGGCCGGAAGTCCGTACCATGGCCGAACGCAACATGCGTTGGCG
>JANMGO010000102.1:0-11236 GCA_031374665.1 Akkermansiaceae bacterium
GTCTTCATCGCCGCCAAGCGCAAGCTCTCCGTCGGTGACAAAATGGCCGGACGCCACGGTAACAAAGGTGTGGTTGCAATCATCGTTCCTGAAGAAGATATGCCTTATCTTCACGACGGAACTCCGGTTGACATCTGCCTCAACCCACTCGGCGTTCCTTCCCGGATGAACGTCGGTCAGGTTCTCGAAACTCACCTCGGTGTTGCTGCAAAAGCCCTAGGCTTCAAAGTCGCGACCCCAATTTTCGACGGTATCAAAGAAGACATCATCTGGAACTTCATGTCCGAGGCTAAAAAAGTCGACGGTGTGAAAATCATCGGTGGTGGCGAAAAAGCCCGCGAGCGCAAAGCTAATGAGCCAGAAACCCCAGGTTACACTTGGATCGGTGACGGCAAAGACGGCAGCATCGCAGGTAAATCCACACTCTATGACGGCCGCACCGGTGAAGCCTTCCACAATCCAGTCGTGGTCGGAATGATCTATATGCTCAAACTCGGTCACCTTGTCGCCGATAAGATCCACGCCCGTGCCGTTGGTCCATACTCGCTCGTCACCCAGCAGCCGCTCGGTGGTAAAGCGCAATACGGTGGTCAGCGTTTCGGAGAGATGGAAGTCTGGGCGCTCGAAGCATACGGCGCCGCTTACACCCTTCAGGAAATCCTCACCGTCAAATCCGACGACGTGCAAGGCCGCACCCGAATCTACGAAGCGATTGTCAAAGGCGACAACAACCTCGAAGCCGGAACTCCGGAATCGTTCAACGTTCTCATCAAAGAGATGCAATCGCTCGGCTTGGATGTCCGCCCTGGACGCCAAGGTCAATCGAATCACGGCTCACCACTCTCTAGCGGTGGAGTCGATGATTTCTCCCTTGATGATCTCACCCTCTAATTAGAAACGCGAAACCAACCCCACATCCCTAACAATTACCTATTATGAGTGTCGACAATAACCTTCGCGAAATCTTTGGCGTGGACGAACGTCCAGAAGCCTTCGATCAAGTTTCCATCACCGTAGCATCTCCGGAGACAATCCGTAGCTGGTCTAAAGGTGAAGTGAAAAATCCTGAAACCATCAACTACCGGACCTTCAAGCCAGAAAAAGGCGGTCTCTTCTGTGAGCGCATTTTCGGACCAACCCGTGACTGGGAGTGTGCTTGCGGAAAATACAAACGCATCAAACACAAAGGCGTCGTCTGCGATCGTTGCGGTGTCGAAGTTACCCTCAGCCGCGTCCGTCGCGAGCGCATGGGTCACATCGAACTCGCCGTTCCAGTTTCCCACATCTGGTTCTACAAGTGCATGCCTTCCCGCATCGGCTTGATGCTCGACATGAGCGCCCGTCAGCTTGAGCGCGTGATCTACTACGAAGATTATGTCGTTACCGATCAGGGCAACACCGCTCTCGAAGTTGGCCAACTTCTAACCGAAGTCGAAATCCGCGAAGCTGAAGACACCTACGGTGACGGATCCTTCAAAGCAATGATGGGTGCAGAAGCAATCATGGAACTGCTCAGGCAGATCGATCTCGCACCACTTGCTGCCAAGCTCGAAGAAGAACTCGGAACCACCAAGTCTAAGCAAAACAAGAAGAAGCTTTCGAAGCGTTTGAAAATCACTCAAGGCTTCGCTGCTTCCAAGACGCGTCCTGAGTGGATGATCCAAACGGTTCTTCCAGTCATTCCTCCGGACCTTCGTCCGCTCGTGCCTCTCGAAGGCGGACGTTTCGCGACATCCGATCTTAACGATCTCTATCGACGCGTTATCAACCGTAACAATCGTCTTAAAAACTTGCTGCTCCTCAAAACTCCGGAAGTCATTATCCGGAACGAGAAACGCATGCTCCAAGAGGCTGTCGATGCACTCTTCGACAACGGTCGTCACGGACGTGCCGTCACCGGTGCAGGCAACCGTCCGCTCAAATCCCTCAGCGATATGCTCAAGGGTAAAGGCGGTCGTTTCCGTCAGAACCTTCTCGGCAAACGCGTCGATTACTCCGGACGTTCGGTCATCGTTATCGGTCCCGATCTCAAACTCGGTCAGTGCGGTCTTCCAAAGAAAATGGCTCTTACTTTGTTCGAACCATTCATCATTCGCCGCCTAAAAGAACTTGGCTACTGCCATACCGTTCGCTCGGCCAAGAAGATGATCGATCGCAAAACGACAGAAGTTTGGGACATCCTCGCAGAAGTTACCAAAGGTCACCCGATCCTTCTGAACCGTGCTCCAACACTTCACCGTCTCTCGATCCAAGCTTTCGAACCGAAACTCATCGAAGGCTCTGCGATCCGCGTTCACCCGCTCGTTTGTACCGCTTATAACGCGGACTTCGACGGTGACCAAATGGCTGTCCACGTTCCACTCTCGATCGAAGCTCAGATGGAGTGCCGTCAGTTGATGCTTGCACCTAACAACATCTTCTCGCCTGCATCCGGTCGTCCGATCACAGTTCCTTCCCAGGACATCATTCTTGGAACTTACTATCTAACATGGGCTGGCATCCGCACCCAAGTGGATCGCGACAAAAAAGAGCACCTTCCATTGTTTGAAAACTCCTCGGAAGTTGAGTTCGCTATCGCTTCGCGCAAGATCGATTACCATTCTTGGATCCGTATTCGCAACCAAGACTTCGGCAAGAAAACTGTTTACGGTGAACCCGATCTCAAGATCATCGAGACCACTCCAGGCCGCGTTCGTTTCAACGAAATCTGGCCTCTTGAACTCGGTTTCTATAACAAAACCGTCGGCAAGAAACAAATCGGTGACATCATCTGGCGTTGCACTCAAGCAGCCGGTAAGAAGAAAACTGTTGAGGTTCTCGATAAACTCAAATCCCTCGGCTTCATGGAAGCAATGCGTTCCGGTATCTCTATCGGTATCGTCGATATGCTCATCCCTGAAGAGAAACCAGAAGTCATCGCCAATGCCTACGCAGAGGTCGAAAAAGTTTCTAAGCAATACCGCAACGGTGTCATCACCAACGGCGAGCGCTATCAGAAAGTCGTCGACATTTGGACTCAAGCCACCGACACCATCGCCAACGCCCTCTATCGCAAGATCGAGTATAACGAAGGCAAGAAAAAGGCATCGCCACTTTTCATGATGGTCGATTCCGGTGCGCGGGGTAACAAATCCCAGATCAAACAGCTCGGTGGTATGCGCGGTCTGATGGCCAAACCTTCCGGTGAAATTATCGAACGCCCAATTATCTCGAACTTCCGTGAAGGTCTTTCGGTGCTTGAGTATTTCATCTCCACTCACGGTGCCCGTAAAGGTCTCTCCGATACCGCGCTGAAAACTGCGGACTCCGGATACATGACTCGTAAGCTCGTCGACGTCGCCCAAGACGTGATCGTTTTCCAACAGGATTGCCACACAGCCAACGGCATCACTGTCGAGGCCATCTACGACGGTGACGAAGAAGTCGCTTCACTTTCCACTCGTATCTACGGTCGCGTTTCTTGCGAACAAATCAAAGATCCGATCACGGGTGATATCATTGTCAAAGTCGACGACGTTATCACTGAATCCCAAGCCAACGCGCTTGAGAAAATTGGTCACGAGAAACTTAAAATCCGTTCGGTTCTCACTTGTGAAGCCGATCGCGGTTGCTGTGCAAACTGCTACGGCCTCAACCTCGCGACTGGTCTTCCAGTTAAGATTGGTGAAGCTGTCGGCATCATCGCTGCACAGTCGATCGGTGAGCCAGGAACACAGCTCACCATGCGTACTTTCCACGTCGGTGGTGTTGCTGCTGCAACCTTCAAACAACCGATTATCAAAACCAAGAACGCTGGACGCCTCGTTTACAAAGATCTTCGCGTCGTTCAAGACTCGGATGGTAACTGGGTTGCGCTTAACAAAAACGGTTCGGTCTCGATCCGCGACAAAGGCGGCCTAGAGCTCGAAAGCCACAGCATCATCATCGGTTCCATCATTTCCGTCAAAGACGGTGAAGATGCGAAAAAAGGCGATACGATCGTGACATGGGATCCATACAACGTGCCGATTCTCACCGAGAAACCTGGTAAAGTTGAATTCCGCGACATGATTCTCGGTATCACGGTTGCCGCTGAAGTTGATAAAGAAACCGGCAAAAAAGGAACCATGGTTACCGAGCACAAAGAGGATCTCCATCCTCAGGTTTGCATCACCAATCCGAAAACCGGCGAAGTCATCATCAGCTACTCCATCCCTGTCGGCGCTCACCTTTCCGTTAAAGAAGGCGAAGTGGTCACTGGGGGAACTCAGCTTGCGAAAACTCCACGTAAAGTGGCCCGCACCAAAGACATCACTGGTGGTCTTCCACGCGTTGCTGAGCTTTTCGAAGCTCGCAAACCGAAAGAGTCATGCGTCATCGCGAAAATCGAAGGCGACGTTTCCTTCGGTGGAAACGTCCGTGGTAAGAAAAAGGTCATCGTTACCGATCCAACCACCGGCGAACAAGTCGACCACCTCGTACCGATGGGCAAACACATCATCGTGACCGAAGGCGACAAAGTGAAACGCGGCGATCAAATCACCGAAGGCCCAGTTTCTCCGGAAGATCTTCTCGAAGCTTGCGGCGCAACCGAACTCCAAGAACACCTTGTGAACGAAGTCCAATCGGTTTACCGCGTCCAAGGCGTGGAAATCAACGACAAGCACATCGAGGTTATCGTTCGTCAGATGCTCCGTAAGGTGAAAATCACCGATCCGGGCGATGCCGATCAATTCCTCTGGGGCGATCAAGTCGAGCGCACCACCTTCAAAAAGGTCAACGCCGAGATCGTTGCCAACGGTGGTAAACCTGCCGAAGGCGAGCCAGTTCTACTTGGTATCACCAAAGCCTCTCTGGAAACGGATTCGTTCATCTCCGCTGCTTCCTTCCAAGACACCACCCGTGTTCTTACCGAAGCTGCGACTCTTGGCCGTATCGATTACCTCACAGGTTTCAAAGAAAACGTCATCATGGGTCACCTCATCCCAGCGGGCACCGGCTTCCATCACCATCGTGATTCGGAGTTCGAGTTCACTGTCGAAGAGCCAGAGCCAATCGTCGAAGCACCAGAAATCTTCGAAGACGAAGAAGACGTGGTCTCCGCGTAATTCTAACATCAATCAAATAATCCCGGTTCATCGCAAGGTGGCCGGGGTTTTTTTTTGAGTGCGGAGGCTTGCCTCCGCCGAAGGGGAGCGGAGCTTGCTCCGCGTGGTAGGTAAGCAGCGCAGGAAAAAATCAATCCCACCCGCATCGGAGCAAGCTCCGTCCACCGCATGGCGGGAGCAAGCTCCCGCACTCCAGTCACTTCGCTCTTCTTACTTCAATCCCCGAATAAACTCCGTAAAGAAAGCCTCACCTTCTAACAGCCTATCAATCTCAATAAACTCATCTTTTGTATGCGCCTGAGCGATGGAGCCTGGGCCGATACAAATCGATGGAAGTCCTGCTGCTGAGAGGTGAGCTGCATCGGAAAACCATGGCGCACCAGCGAGTCCGGTGTCAGGCGAGTTGGAGAGGAGTTTCTGGATATAGGAATTTTCAGGATCCGTTTCCATCGGTGGGTTTTCGTGTGCGTATATTAGCTCAAGAGGAAGTCTCAGTTCTGCAATCGTCTCGCGCAGAAGTTGAAGCGCACCACCAGCGGAGTAGAGCGAAGGAGTTTGGCGGATGTCGATCTGAGCAGTAGCAAGGTTAGGAACGATATTCGCCGCTAAGCCACCGGAGATCACTCCGATGTTCATCGTTGAGTGACCGAGAATTTCATCGGTGTATGCAGCAAGTTTTGGAGCGAGGGTTTCCTGAAGATCCAGTAGAGCACGTGAGAGTTTAAGAATCGCATTTTCGCCCTTTTCAGGTTGCGAGGAATGCACGGAAATACCGCTCGCTGTCAGTGTCGCCCATACGGAACCTTTGGTGATGCGCACAACCTGCATCGATGTCGGCTCACCCACGATCGCAAACGCATATTCCTTTACATGATATTTTGCGAAATGTTTGGAGCCATGTTGCGAGGCCTCCTCACCCATGAACGCCACGAAATCGACCGCCACTGGAAGATCGCGGAGGATGGCTTGATTGTTTTTCAAACCCATCAGCATCGCCGCCATTGGGCCTTTGGTATCGCTGGCCCCACGACCCCAGATTTTCCCATCACGGATTTCACCCGAGAACGGAGGGATGGTCATGTTATCGATTCCAACCGTATCCATGTGCGGCCCTAAAAGTATACGAGGCCGGTCATCCAATGGTGCGAATCTGGCAATTAGGTTCGGACGCCCCGGTTCGATTTCATCAATCGTGACCTCCGCGCCGATGCCTTCCAGCCAGATTTTTAGGAAATCGGCCATTCGCTGTTCTCCTGCAAGATCCGCCTGTTCCGGAGAGGCATGATCGGGGTTCACCGATGGGATTTGGACAAGTTCTTGGAGAAGCATGATGGAAACTCTAAATTTTAAATTTTAAACTGCAAGGAAGAGAGCGGAGCTAGACGCTCCTTTCACGGCCTGCGGCAAGAAGCCGCAGCTACGTGGAAATTTTTTGGCTGGGCGGTTGCCAATCGAGCCTGTGGTTGGCAAATTGCCCGCCCGAGTATGATTGGAGAAAAGGTAACGAATTTGGCGGCTTATCGCTTTGTGGAGTTGTCGGGGCTGAAAGAGCTTCGGGAGGAGTTGCTTAGGCTTTGCAAGGACGCGGGTTTGAAGGGGACGATTTTGCTGAGTGTGGAGGGAGTGAATCTTTTCGTCGCCGGATCGGAGCAGGGGATTGATCGATTGATGGGAAGGCTGCGACAGCTTCCGGGGCTGGAGGATTTTGTCGGAAAGGTCAGTGTCAGTGATGATCAGCCGTTCCGCCGGATGTTGGTGCGGATCAAGAAGGAGATCATTTCGTTTGGGATCGAGGGAGTTGAGCCAGGAAGACGGACATCGACTAAGCTTTCCGCAAAGGAACTGAAAAAGTGGTTGGACGAGGGACGGAAAATTACGCTGCTGGATACGCGCAATGATTATGAGGTGAAGCTCGGAACTTTCACCGGCGCCGTCGTGCCGGATATCCGGACGTTCCGTGAGTTTCCTAACGCAGTGAGAGAACTACCACAGGAGATGAAAGATGAAACCATCGTCATGTTCTGCACGGGTGGGATTCGCTGTGAGAAGGCAGGTCCATTCATGGAGATGGAAGGTTTCAAAAACATCTATCAACTCGATGGCGGGATTTTGAAATACTTTGAGGAATGCGGTGGCGATCACTACGACGGTGAATGTTTTGTATTTGATCAGCGCGTTGGCGTAGATCCGGCGTTACAGGAGACGGATTCTGCGATTTGTTATGCATGCCTAGCTCCGCTCGATTCACAGGATCAAGAGGACGTGCGTTATGTCGGAGGTGTGAGTTGTCCGCATTGTTTCAAAGCAGAGCCGGAAAAAATGGCTGAGCGTATCGTGGAAGCACAGGCGAAGCTCGATGAGGTTTGCCGCGTGTTGCCGGGATCGATTCCACAGGAAAATCGCAGGCCGGTAAACGTTGCCGCGAAGTATGATAGGTGGACTCTAATCGATTTATTGGTGGAGCAGTTTCCACAGATTTCACGCGAGGATTGGGAACAAAGATGCGCGGAAGGTCGTTTTGTGAGTTACGGTGGAAAGGTGCGTGGTGCGGAACACATCGTCCGCGCGGGTGAGAGAATTTTGCAGGTGTTTCCACCAGCCGCGGAGCCAGCGGTTGCGACTGGGATTCGAATTATCTGGGATGACGAGGCTTTGGTCTTGGTTGAAAAGCCTGCGCCGTTGCCGATGCATGCGAGTGGTAGATACCATCGCAACACCCTGCAGTATTTGATGAATGAAGTTTACGCACCGAAGTTTCTGCGTGCGGTGCATCGGTTAGATGCGAATACCCGAGGCTTGGTGTTGTTTGCGAGAACGCGGCATTGTTGTCGGTTGATGCAACGTCAGTTTCTCGATGGAACGATAGAGAAAATCTATCGGGTGAAAGTACAAGGCTGCCCGGAGTGGGATGAGAAAGTTTGCGAGTTTGCGATTTCTAAAGAAGTCGAAGGACCCGGCGGTCGCAGCGTGGATGAAGAAGATGGCTTGGAAGCGCGCACGGAATTCGTTGTCAAAGAGCGTTGTGCGGATGGCACAGCATGGCTGGAAGCGAACCTGGGAAGCGGTCGGACGAATCAGATCCGCATTCATCTTTGGGAGCTCGGGTTTCCTGTGGTCGGCGATCCTTGTTACTTGCCGAACAAGCAGATGAGCGACACGCAGACTTTGGATATCGAAGATGCACCGATGCAATTGGAAGCATGGAAATTGAGTTTCACGCATCCTATTAGTGGTAAGCGAATGGTGTTTGAAAACGGCGAACCCTTGCAGTCGTGAATATTCCGTGGCTTGAGCATGCTTCGCGGCAAAAGAAAATCATGATCGGGGTTTCCGGTGGTTTGGATTCGACCGCATTGCTGCATATACTCAAGGAAGAAGGTTTTCAAAAAGTCGTGGTCTGTCATTTGAATCATGGATTGAGAGGTGCGGAGTCTACAGATGATGCAAAATTTGTTAAGCTGTTAGGAAAGCGTTTGGGTTATGAAGTGCTCTCTGAAAAAGTGGATCTCTTGGCGCAGATGAAGTTAACAGGGGATTCATTGGAAACGGCTGGCAGGGCGGCAAGGCATGCGTTTTTTGCAAAGTGTGGAAAAGAGCAACGCTGTCGGTTGCTTTTGCTGGCTCATCATGCAGACGATCAGGCAGAGACGATTTTATGGAATCTGGTGCGTGGCTCTCTCGGCTGCCGAGGCATGAGCGAAACCAACGAACTCAGAATGGACGGTCGAGAGATGACGGTGGTGCGTCCGCTACTAGGTGTGCGTAAAGTCGAGCTCGCGGAGTGGATGAATGAGCGTATGTTTTCTTGGCGAGAAGATGCAACGAATGCAGTGAACGATGTGGTACGGAATCGTTTGAGAAATGAGGCGATCCCATTGCTCAATCAAATCGCCAAGCGCGACATCACTCCGAACCTAATCCGCGCCGCAGAAATAGATAGTGAATGGCGTGATTTGTTAGATTGGAGTATTGCCGCTGCCTCAGCGACCGATCCACAAGGTCGCTTGCACACGGGTGCGATGATGGATTTGCCCGCGGTTTTATCCCGAGCGGTGATTGCGGATTATTTGAAGAAACAACAGATCGAAAATGTGGATTGGCGCCTACTGGAACGTTGTGTGGAGCTGCTGGATGTCGAAAAGCCTGCGAGCGTGAATCTGCCGGGTGGAAAGCGGTTGAGAAGAAAAGCGGGTAGGATTTTCTTGGAAGAGAGCTAGAATAAGATCAAAGTCTGCCGCGCTCAAACCCGAGACTTGCAAAGTCACCGGACCTTCACCCAAATTAGCAGCGTGTCAGAAACTGAATCAGCAAACGAAAAAGCTAGGCGCTGGGGCGCATATGTCTGCCCGGATTGCCGCTTTGTGTTTCGTGTGCCAGGCGATCACGACGGGGTTGGTATTGTTTGCCCCTCATGCCGACGCATGCTGCGAATCCCAGCAGATGGCGATGCCGTCGCACCACTGATGGCATCGATCAAGAAGATCGGGGTTTAAGAAAAATTGATTTCAAGAATCCTAAGTAAGTCCTACTCTCAGAACTTAGTCTTGACTAATAAAATTAGAAAGGGCGTATTTCTGCCATGTTGAAACGAATCAATACACGAGTTGGAGCGGTCGTGATAGCTGCGGGCTTACAGGGAGTAGTCCTGGAAGGTGCGGAATTGAGACCACTGAGCACGGATCGTCCCGATACGACGGAGAGTCCTTTCACGGTGGATAAGGGCCATTTCCAATTTGAGTTCGATATGGCGTCCATGACCCGTGATGGCAGTGGGGAGTCCTATGCGCTGGGTGAAATGAATTTGAAATACGGCATAGGGACAGACACCGATCTACAATGGGTGGTGAGTTCTTATGAGCGCGAAGCAGGTGGCGCGGAGGGTTTTGGTGATATGCAGATTCGTTTGAAACAGAATCTCTGGGGAAATGACGGTGGTGACACCGCACTGGCGATTATGCCTTTCATCCAGATTCCGACCGGTAGCAGTGGAATCACGAGTGGTGAGGTTGAGGGCGGAATCATTTTACCCTTAGGCATTGAGGGCGCGATGGGTTGGGGTTACGGCCTGCAGGCTGAGGTCGATCTCATGGCTGACGAGTTATCGGATGGTCATCATTTTGAGTTCCTTGCCTCAGCGACCGCGGCGCATGATCTGACTGAAACGCTTGGGTGCTTTTTGGAGGGCGTCGGGATTGTGGGCGAGGGTGCTGAAGCAGGAACGGAAGCTTATTTCAACACCGGACTAACCTACGCGGTGGCTGAGCAAGTGCAGTTGGATGGCGGGGTGCGGGTCGGGCTCACGAATGATTCGGACGATTTAACTCCTTTTGTGGGTGTAAGCGCTAAGTTTTGACCCGGAATTTAGCCTAGACTAATAAATTACGTTATTTCTAAATAGACACACAAGATGAAGCAACTAGGGAACAAGAAGGTTGGAGGTAGAATGAAGCAGCTCGGATGGTCGATATTTTGCGCGGGGATTTTTGGACTCGTTCTAGCTGGCTGCAACAAGCCTGCGGAGCAAGCCGATCAGTCTGGAAAAAAACGCATCGTCACAAGTTTCACGATCATTGCCGATATGGCGCGCGAGGTAGCGGGCGATGCGGCGATCGTGGAATCGATCACCAAACCCGGCAGCGAGGTGCATGGTTATGAACCGACTCCGAAAGATATCGTCAAAGTGCAGCAAGCCGATCTGGTGCTGTGGAACGGAATGAATCTTGAACTGTGGTTCGAGAAATTTTTCGAGAAGGTGGAGAATGTGCCATCCGCCGTGCTGACCGAAGGAATTGAGCCGATGGGTATCACCGAAGGTCCATACTCAGGAAAACCGAATCCGCATGCATGGATGTCGCCTGCGAACGCGAAGATCTATGTAGAAAATATCCGTCGTGCCTTGGTGGAAGTAGATCCGGAAAATGCAGTCATCTACAATGCAAATGCCGCTTCCTTTACAGAGCGCATCGTATCTTTAGATGAACCTGTTAGAGAAAAGCTCGCGTCGATTCCTGAGGAGAAACGTTGGTTAGTCACATCGGAAGGCGCGTTTTCGTATCTGTGTCGGGATTACGGATTGCGGCAGTTGTATCTCTGGCCAATCAATGCCGATGCGCAGGGAACCCCGCAGCAGGTGAGTCACGTGATCGATG
>JANMGO010000108.1:0-30717 GCA_031374665.1 Akkermansiaceae bacterium
TTGTTTCCGGGGGTGATTTCTTCCGAAGTCCAGATTCCCCAGCTGATGATCCCGAGGTTTTGGTTGGCTTGGCGCAGACCGTTGGTTTCGGCGAAGATCTGGAACTCGGGTGACAAAAGGCCAGCGCGGGCGATGGGGCCGGGGTTTGAGTAACCGGGTTGATAGAAATTGAAAACGGAGTTAGAGAGAAGCGGCGCCTGTTCTGGGATGCTGTATTGGAAATTGATGTAGTAGTTCGGGTCGCCGGGTTTAGGGAGATTTCCCGGAAGGACACGGAGAGAACGGGCGATGCGGAGGAGTGGTTCGGAGGGTTTTCCGAAACTGTAGGACTGACGAGGCGCTTCGGCACGGGCTTCATAGTCTAACAGGACGGCTTTGAGTGTGGCACCGAGATCACCACGGACACCGGAGCCGTTGTTATTGAATACTGCGGCGACACGGGCGACGTAGCCGGGACTTGGGTTGGCAGTGACGAATTTCTGGATGAGTTGTTTCGCCATGAAAGGGCCGGTGTTTGGATGTTGGAAGAGGGCGTCGAGTGCTTGCCTCATGCGGTCCACTCCATCGCTTCCGGCGGGGATGATTTGGCCGCCGAGGATGATGCGCTCTTCGTTGTCATGGAACTCGGAATAAAAAGACATTTCCCGCAGGCCGTCGTAGCCATAGCGGAACCAGTCGTCACGACTCGCGATGTCTCCTGCACCATCGTCCCAGCGGGGTGGATTTGCGTCATCATAGTGTGGGCCCCAGCCAGTAAAGATGTGGGCGAGTCCGACGGTTTCCTCCTGGGTGTAGGTGGGGATGGGCAGTCCTTCCGCGTCGAGGCGAAGTGAACCGTCGAGGTGGGTTTCGCTGAGGCCGACGGAGAAGAGTTGTTTGACTTCGCGCGCGTAGTTTTCGTCGGGTTCGTGGCCGGTGATGGGATCCGGTTTGCGATTCCGCATCATGCTGAGGTAGGTGCCCATCATCGGGCTTAGGGTGACATCCTCGATGAGGTCACGATAGTTTCCGAAGGAATTCCGGAGCAACATGTCGTAGTAGAGAGTCACACCTTCGTGTTCACCATCGAGCTGGCCGAACTGGGAAATGACGAAGATTTGAGAGAGGGCGAAGGCCATGCGTTGGCGGAGTTGATCGGGTGCGGTGAGGGAGCGTTGCCACCAGATTTCGTTCCGCGGACCTTGCCAGCCACCACTGTCGTCGCCACGCGCGATCCATTCGTTGGTACGGGCTACGACAGCGTTCCGGTGGTAGGTGGCTGGCATGGCGAGTTGGGAATCAATCCATGGGGAAAAGGCGTTTCCGTTAAGTGAGGCAAGTTCCGCTTCGGTGGGGCCGAAGGTGGCCTGAGTGAGGAAGCGCGCGCTCTCACCGATGGAGTTCGCGTGGGTGGGTGCGGGTGGTGTTGCTTCCACAGGCGGCATGGTTTGCCAGCCGGGTGTGGCGAGAAGTTGACCGATGATTTCCGCTCCTCCGACGGTGGTGGTGTTGATGCGAACCCAGAGCTCTCCGGCTGTTAGAGCTTGGAGGATTTGCTCGCGGCTGAGTCTGCCCGCCGGGGCGAAATCCCATGACAGGCTCTGCACTTGGCCGGGTGGATATGTGAAGACGATGGTGCCGCCGAGGCCTTGGTTGGTGGAACGATAGATTTCCGCGCTGGTTGTTGAACTACTAAGACCACCGTAGTTGAGAGATAAAAGAGAGTGGAGTGAATTGCCTGCTCTGCGGACGGAGGCAATGCCTTTGCCTGCGGAGCCAAGGCCGGTGGCGCTGCGAAGTTGAGCGACGTAGAGAATATCCGCAGCATCGTCGATGGTAACGGTGGCATCGATGGGGCTACCGAGATCGTAGTTAGAGCCGGGTTGGAGGGCAAGGGTCACGGTTTCCTGAGGCTCAAGGCTATCATCATTCACGGGAATAATCGGAATGGCGACGGCGCGCGCTCCCGCAGGAAAATGGATCGTGCCGGGAAGTGTTTGCAAATCGGTTAGGGCATCGGCGGTGCCGGAAACGGTATAAGGAACAGTAATAGGGCCGATGCCGCCGGAGCGAAAGGCGATGAAGCGCGCGGGAGAGCCTGTTCCTTCATAGGCACGTGGATGAGCAACACCAAGTGTGACGGTGCTGGGGCTCGCCAACATGCGACGAGCGGCGACACTATCATCTAGACGAGGAGTGGTGGTCCCGAACTGAGGGTTGAGGCCCAAGAGGTGCTCTTCGTAATCCGTGACGCCATCACCGTCAGAGTCGATCTGTTTGACTTCGAGGCGGAAAAAGAGGCGACTGCCTCCTGCAATGAGACCGCCCAACGTTTCACCCGATGAGGCGAGAACGTTTCCGGACAGGATTTCCCTTGTCGCGGCTGGCATGGAGGGCCGCTTCCAAGCTAGAGCGACGTGATCGCCGCCGACTCCTTCCTGATGGAAGATTTCAAAATAGTAAGATTGCCCAGCGGTGAGTGTGATGGGGTTGGATTGCTGGGTGGGGTATTTTGTCCACTCACCGGAATTCGTCCAACCAGAAACGGAAGCGCGGAGAGATTTGTTAGATGAGCTGTTATCGGATGAGAGCCAGAACTCGGAGTTGTCATCGCTGGCGATCCAGAAGGTGTAGGATCCAGTTTCTGGGGCGATGATCCAACCGCGTAACCATTGAGCATACTGATTCAGATCGGGGCTGCTTTGGGGGATTTCGAGACGGGTGAGAGTGTCGTCGATGAGCGGGGTGGGTGGGCTTGGGGAAGCTGCGTAGCCTTTTACTGTGGAGAGTCCCCCAGTAGAGCTAGACCAACGTGTGCGGCGGATGTTTCCTGAGGAAATGATATCGGTGGGGCGGAGAATTTGTTGGTGTTCTTCGCCAGTGCCGATGATGCCGATTCCGACAGGTTGCCACAAAATAAGATCGCGGGATACCATGGGCTGGTAGTGGATTCCTGCAATCGTGGGCCACGATTGCAGGAATTGGTTCGGTGAGGTAAAAGAAAGTGAGGAACTGCGCGGAAAGGAATTCGAATCTAACGGTGCGGTGCCAGCGGCGGCTTCCTGACGATTGGTGAAGCCATCCCCATCGGAGTCTACATCGGCGCTGAGTCCCATCGCGTGGGCTTTTTCCCAAATATCACTGAGGCCGTTACCGGAGTCGTCGATCTGAGCATGCAATGGAAAAAGATGCGACAGCAGGAGAACTGTCAAACATCCTACTCGTTGTGCATGGAACGTCATAAAAAAAGAAATTAGTCTGCAAGATATCCATTCTCAGATTAGAATGTCAAGTGAGCGAGCGTTAGATGTATTGATTTCTTTGCTCTCCTTGCGGTATACCCCCCCCAAACAGCAGCAAATACGTATTTGCAGAAAAATCGCTACCGCCACCGTTTTCCTTTCCGCCTGCGGAAACTTGTTCTAGTTTCCTCCCAGCATGACGGACGATCTCAAAGAACTCTTCACCTTTCTCTCTTTTCCCAGCGTTTCCACCGATTCCAAGCACCGGCAGGATGTGCGTGATTGCGCGGATTGGATTGTTAGAAAACTTTCCGCCATGCAGCTCACTACCGAGCTTCATGAAACGCCAGGGCATCCGATTGTCATTGCGAGAAACAAGCATCAGGCGGATCGCAAAACCGTTCTGATTTACGGTCACTACGATGTCCAACCCGCCGATCCGTTGGAGCTTTGGAGTTCACCGCCGTTCTCACCAGAAATCCGCGATGGTAGAATCTGGGCGCGCGGTGCCACGGATAACAAAGGTCAAATGCTCGCCCACATTCTCGGTGTTTCAAAAACTCTGGAAGCAAAAGGTGAACTCCCAGTGAACTTGATTTTCCTCTTCGAAGGTGAAGAAGAAATCGGCTCTCCAAACCTCGCACCGTTTCTCAAACAGCATCGCGACGAGTTGAAATGCGATATCATCGCCATTTCCGATACGGGAATGGTCGCGCCTAACACCGGAACTCTTGGTTACGGCTTACGCGGAATCACTTGTGCGGAAGTGAAAATCATCGGCCCTGTTAGAGATTTGCATTCCGGTATCTTCGGTGGTGCGATCGCCAATCCCGCCACCGCGATCGCGCGACTCGTTGCCTCCCTTCACGATGCCGAAGGTAAGGTGGCGATTGAAGGTTTCTACGATGACGTCCGTCCGCTCGAAGCATGGGAACGTGAAATGTGGGCGAAAGTCCCGGGGCTTTCCGATCAGGATTATTTGAAAGTCACCGGCTCACACGCGAGCTTTGGCGAGCCGGGTTACAGCTCCGCCGAACGCGTCTTCGCGCGCCCGACGGCAGAGGTTAACGGCATCGGCGGCGGCTACCAAGGCGAGGGCTCGAAAACCGTCATTCCCTCCGAGTCCTTTGTGAAATTTTCGTTCCGACTCGTCCCCGATCAGGATCCGCAGAAGATTTTGCAACAGGTCAAAACCCATCTGGAAAAACACTGCCCACCCGGCGTGAGGCTGGAAATCGAGATCGGCCACGATGGTAAACCCTACGCCTGCGATCCTCATTCCAATTTCGGCAAAGCTGCCCAACGCGCCCTCAAACGCACCTTCCCCGGCGAGCCCATGCTCATCCGCGAAGGCGGCTCTATCCCCATCGTCCAAGCCTTCCGCGAAATCCTCGGTGTCGATACCTTGTTGCTCGGTCTCGCCCTTTCCGACGCCCAGATCCATTCACCGAACGAAAATTTCCCTATCGAAAATTTTGAAGCCGGGATTCGTTTGAATCAGGCGCTGTTAGAAGAGCTGGCGAAGTAGGCCGATGATATAAATGGTAAGGTCAACTCGCCGAGTTGACCGTGATTCCAAGAAGGTGGGCTTTGATGGAAGTCACATGTCTGTTACAATGATAACGTCTTGGGTCGACAATGCCGAACCCTCCATCATTCACCGCAGCGACTACTTCTTCTCACCCACGATTTCTTTGACTTTGCCACTGATGGCGTCTGCCCAGATATCGAAGCCCTTGGGGGCGAGGTGTAAGTGGTCATGCATGACCTCCTTGCTGATGGTGCCATCGGCTTCCAAAAATTTGGCGCTGATGTCCATGTATTCCACATTTCCGCCGGCGAACTTCGAGATCAGTTTATTCACTTCCATTCTCTTCTCACGACCCGGATTGGGTTTATCACCAAGCGGTAAAAGGCTCAGCAGAAGGATTTTAGCCTGTGGTTGCTTGGCTTGGATCAAATCGATGACTGCCTTGACCCCAGCCGCAGCATTCGCTGGATCGGCGTCGTTGGCCCACATGTTGTTGGTGCCGATCAGGACGACAAACATCTTCGCCTTGTAGCCGTCCAAATCGCCGTTCTGCAGACGCCACAGAGCATGTTGCGTTTGGTCGCCGCCGATGCCCATGTTAATCGCGTTGTAGCCACCCCAGTGGCCCTTCCAGTTTTCACTGTCTCTCCAACGCGCTGTGATCGAGTCGCCGACGAAGACCAAATCGATTTTGCCATCCATTTTTGCGATATCTTTGTCGATCCTTGAACATTGTCCATTCCACCAAGCTTCACCGTTGGTTTTGGCTGCGATAGGGGTGGTGCTTTCCAATTCAGCAGCATGGGCTGAGAATCCGGCAAGAGCGGTCAGCGCGATGAGGGTGAGGCGGGTGTAGTAGAATTTCATGGGTGGTTTTGGACTGGGTTGTATAAAAGAATGGGTTTGAAAACGCATCACATTGAGAGGAAACGAGTGGGGCTGAAAAGGGGAAAAATGAGCAGAAGGTGTCCGAATCTTGGATAACTTGGATAGGTGGGTGATCGGGAGATGTCATGCTCATGTCGCCCTTGTTGCTACATTCTTCACACCGTAGCACCAAACCCAACCGCCGTCTTATCCTGCATTTTGAATACGCCCCACCCAACGCCCTCGCTCCCAGCCTGATATGGCATGAAGCTTGAATTTATTTTCATTTTCCCCCTCATTCATGCCTTGGCGGGTGAAATTTCACGCCCTATCTTCGCCCCGAACCAGTTACTCTTCCACTGATCACTGCTAACTGATCACTTTCCACTTCCACTCATGTCCGAAACTCCCAAATCCGATTTCATTCGAGATATCATCGCCGAAGACCTTGCCTCGGGGAAACACCAGACCACGATCACTCGTTTCCCGCCGGAGCCGAACGGCTACCTCCACCTCGGGCACGCTAAATCGATTTATTTGAACTTCGGGATCGCGCAAGAACATCCCGGTGCGAAATGCCATTTGCGTTTCGATGATACGAATCCAGAAAAAGAGGAAACTGAATACGTGGAGTCGATCAAAGCTGATGTGAAATGGCTCGGGTTTGATTGGGGAAACGATCTCTATTTCGCGAGTAATTACTTTGAGTTCTTCTACGATTGCGCCGTGCATCTCATCAAAAACGGACTCGCCTATGTTGATGAGGAAAGCCCTGAGGAAATCAAACTTCATCGCGGCAATGTTCAGACTCCTGGAACGCCATCGAAATTCCGCGAGTGCTCTATCGATGAAAACCTCGAAAAATTCGCTGCGATGCGTGCGGGAAAATTCAAAGAAGGCGAAGCGGTCTTACGCGCGAAAATCGGCCTGACTTCATCGAACATGAATATGCGCGATCCCGTGCTTTACCGCATCATGCACGCGCATCATCACAATACCGGCGATGCATGGTGCATTTACCCGATGTATGATTTTGCGCATCCGCTGGAAGACGCGCTCGAGCACATCACTCATTCGCTCTGCACACTTGAGTTCGAGAATCATCGCCCGCTTTACAACTGGTTTATGGATAACTGCCCAGTTCCATCGAAGCCACGCCAGATCGAGTTCGCGCGCCTCAGCCTTACCTACACGATCATGAGCAAGCGCAAGCTACTCCAACTAGTGAACGAAGGCCACGTCAGCGGCTGGGACGATCCGCGTTTGCCAACCCTTTCCGGCATCCGTCGTCGTGGCTATCCAGCCGCTGCGGTTCGCCATTTCTGTAAACGCATCGGCATCACGAAATACAACGGCACCACCGATGTGGCTCTACTCGAATACGATATCCGCGATCACCTCAACTCTTCCGCACCGCGCCGCATGGCTGTGCTTGATCCGTTGAAAGTCGTCATCGAAAACTTCTCCGAAGAGCCTACGACAAGCCTAGTAGTTTCTAATCACCCACAAGACGAATCCTTTGGCGAACGCGATGTTTCATTCTCGTCGGAAATTTTTATCGAGCGCGAGGACTTCCAAGAGGTTCCCGAGAAAAAATTCTTCCGCCTCGGTCCGGATCGTTATGTTCGCTTACGCGGCGGCCCGATCATCCAATGCACCGGCTTCGATAAAAACGCAGCAGGGGAGATCACCCAAGTTCGCGTGAAACTTCTGGCGGATACCACCGGAAAAGATTCTCCGGAAGGTGTTGTCTGCAAAGCCGCGATTCATTGGGTCGATGCCGCAACCGCTGTTGATGCGGAAGTCCGACTCTACGATCGCCTCTTCACCGTCGAGGATCCCGATGCTGCGGAGGGCGGTTTCCTCTCCGTGCTCAATCCGGAATCTGTGAACACCGTGACCGCAAAAATCGAAGCCTCGTTGCTGAACGAAGCAGCAGATTACTCCTGCCAGTTCGAGCGCAACGGCTATTTCATCGCCGACAGCAAAGACCACATCTCTGGCCAAAAAGCCGTCTTCAATCGAACCGTTGCGCTGAAAGATTCGTGGGGGAAAGGGCGCTAATTCTTTTTCCCTAGTTCGACTGATTTATTAAACAGCTGGCTATAATTATTAAGGGCTTTTTGTTTTGCCTGATCAGAAACCAATTGTGCAGCGCCGTTGGCGAAACGTCCTAGATTGAGCGCTTTGAAATCGCTAGCCGCTTGATCGCTTGGTTTTTCCTCACGCATGAGCGAGGCGAGTTTTTGCTCGGTCTCGGGCGAGATGACTTCGTAGCGAGCGACAAAAACTCGCTCGATTTTTTTCGGCTCCGGCGAGATTGCCAGTGGTAAGATCGAGTCCACCCATTCGCGTTCGACGATGGTGAACACGCGCTGCCCGGGTTCGGTGAACCATGTGTGATTCCATGTTTTAATCATCGCTTTCGCTTCATCTTGGGTAAGTCCGCTCTTGGTTAGCTCTGTTAAAAATAGAGCGCTCAGCTCTTTGTCGGCTTGTTCGATGGAAATGGTTTGCTCGGAAAACGTGGTGGTGCTGCTGCGATCAGATTTTTCTGTCGGCTCAGGCAGGCTCGACATTTGTTTCCATGATGCCTTGCCATCACGCACACGCAGCGCGACTTGGAAACGGCTTGCCGATGGACTGTAGCTGCTGAACGTCATCGTCTGCTCATCGCTCATCGAAACACTGTATGGCGGCACGGATTGTCCCGCGCCGCGATAGAAAATGAATTTCTCGACTGGATGAATGTCCGGTTGATTTTCAGTTTTGATAACTGGGCTATCGGACCGGAATATCCAAGCATCCGGCACATCGCGCGCGGCACCATAGTTTTCGCCTTTATGACTGGCGATAGAGGGGATCAAAGCTGAATCGGAATGATCAGGAGGTAGTAGCTTACCGCTCCAGTGTGTCACAATTGGCCTAGACGTTCTGCCCATCTCTAACATCCGATCATCGAAAAGATCATTGCTGTTTTTTATCGAACCAGAACTCGAAATAGTCATTCCAGCATCGGAGAATAAAATGTTCTTGTGATCATAAGGTTTGTCTGTTGCAGCGGGAAATCGCTCTGTGATCTGGCCGTCTCGGAACATAACCTTTGCTCGAACGGCCATTTCCTCTTCCGGATAAAAATAGATCACAGGAGTTTCCATTCGCACCGAGGCAAGGCTGATGGATGATTTCATCGCCAGCGCGTTGTTGTAAACGAAGGGCGGAAGTTGAGCGATGTCTGAGTAAGGCTGATACCAGTTAACCGTTCTTCCATTAGAGGAAACCAACACGGTAAACGTTCCCCATTCATGCACTTCGAGAGCCTGCAAGGATGAAGGAAGGACGAAGGCGCTGAATAAAGCGAGACTGCGGAGTGAAGGATTTGTTTTCATTTCAAGATGAACTTAGAGTGAATTCGTCCGGCTGATTGCAAAGATTGTGTAAAATCTCGGATATTCATTCTTAAGCAGAAATTGAAACAGAGTTTGATTCCTCTGGCTTCTCCGGTTTTAGTTATCACCGAATCGTTTGAATCATGAAACCACTCATCGACCTCTCTGAAATCCTTTCCGACAAAGACTTCGGGCTGCGCATGCGGTTTGATCGGCGTGAGGTTTCGGCATTCTTTCAACCTACGGATCACTATGACGAGCTGATTGCAGAGCGCCGGAAGTGGATAGCAAGCGAACCGGACAAATATCTCGCGCTACTGCCCGAAGGTTTGGATCTGTTAGATGAGGTGATTCAACTCGCGATAGAACTTGAAACCATTTCAAAAGACTCGACGGGACTCTTCGCGAGTCTCGAGCCCATGGATCGGTGTCGCAAACTCGGTGAACTTTGGGAGGCCGATTTCCTGCTGATGAAACCCGATGCGGAAGGTGTGTTCCGCCTTTACGGTGGCTGCCTGTGTTTTCCCTCGCATTGGGATTTGCGGGACAAGCTGGGCAAGCCGATGGCCGACATCCATGCTCCTGTTCCGGGCTTGAATGAAACATTAGGTCGGCAAATCGATGGGTTTCTCCAACGCATCAAACCCGGCACTTCATGGGAACGTGCCAACTGGGGACTGAGTCGTACGCCCGAGCTCAATCTTCATCCCTCGCGCAAACTTCCGCGCCTCGACTCCACCATTACAATCGACGATGTTTGGTTTCGCTTGGAGCAACAATCTCTCGTCGCGCTCCCCGCGTCTGGCGGCATTCTTTTTGGTATCAAGTTAGTCATCATTCCGATGCATGAAATCAAAGCCGATCCAGCAACCCGCCAAGGCATGATCCGTGCCCTGCAAACCATGCCGGAGCCGATGGCGCAGTACAAAGGAATTACCACCGCTCGGGATCGCCTAATCGAGCTATTAGAGGATTGAGGCTCGCTTTACTAGATTAGGACTAGTGCCAGCGCGATCACCATCAGGATTGCGCCGATCAGTTGCCTTGCGCCGAGTGGTTCTTTGCAACGTTTGACCAACATCCAAACAAAAATCACGGCCATCACTCCGCGCGTGCTGTAGGCGATGTTGCTGAGTGCGGGTTCACGAAACCAACTGAATGCCAAGTTCACAAGCAATGCTTGCACCCCGAGCGTGATTCCTGCGCCGATCACTGGCAGTGCTGTTTCGACTTTTCCAAAAGTCTCGCGCACATCCCGCCAGCGTAGCAACAACATCCCAATCGATAATAGGCCAGAGGTAGCCATCATGATCATCAACCATCTCGGCCCCCCGGTTTCAAAACTTTTCCAACCTGTTAGAAAATCATTGGTCGCAAAAAATACACACGCTAACAGAGTTAGCCAAAGAGTCATGCGGTTGGCTTTGAGTCGATCAAGCGTCGCGCCCGCGACTAGATACACAGCAAGCGTCGCCAATACCGCTCCGCCTAATAGGCCAACGCCTGCTTTTTCCAAGCCAACGACCGCAGAAAACGTCGCGACCAACAGCACTTTGAAACCCAGCGCTGAGGAATGCACCACTAGGTCACCACGACGCACGGATTGGATGGAAAACCATTGCCCCCAGAAAAACAGAAATCCGTTCAAAATCGCCAACGCATCGTATCGTTGAAACGGCGCACTGAAATCGGGTTTCAAATAGATCGCGAAAACCACAAAGGTCAGCAAGTTCGCACACCCCAGCAGCACCGGAAGCCGCGCGCCCAATCGCGAGGCACGCTGCACCATTACCCCAAGCAACGGATGTAACGCCGCGCCAATCAAAGGCAAACCTATCGCTCCAGACCATGCTTCCACACCACTCGCTAAACTCTAGGCTTCCTGTGGTCAATCATAGCCTACGCACTTTAATTTCATTCAAGTGCTACAACTCTGTAAATTTAACCTCGGCGTTTTCTTACGGCCTCGGCGAGAACTTCGAAGGTTTCCACGGTGTCGTCCCAGTTGATGCAGGCATCGGTGACGGATTGGCCGCGGGTGAGTTTGGAAAGATCCGGTTGGAGCTTCTGGTTGCCCTCGACGAGGTTGGACTCGATCATCACGGAGGTGATGGTTTTTGAGCCAGCAGCGAGTTGGTTGGCGATGTTTTTCGCGACGAGCGGTTGGTTGCGGTAGTCTTTGTTTGAGTTGCCGTGTGAGCAATCGATCATGATCGAAAGTGGGAGGCTTTGCTCGGTGAGCATTTTTTCCACTTCGGCAACGTGTTCGGCCTCGTAGTTTGGGCCGGTTTTTCCGCCACGCAGGATGAGGTGGCAGGAGGTGTTTCCGGTGGTCGAAACGATGGCGGAGACGCCTTGTTTGGTGACGGAGAGAAAATGGTGAGGGCGGGAGGCGGATTGGATGGCGTCGAGTGCGAGCTGGATGGATCCGCCCGTGCCGTTTTTGAAACCGACTGGCATGGAGAGGCCGGAGGCGAGTTCGCGATGGATTTGAGATTCCGTGGTGCGGGCACCGATCGCGCCCCATGAGATGAGGTCGGCGATGTATTGCGGAGAAATCGTATCGAGGAACTCTGTGGCGGAAGACATGCCCATGTTGGCGAGGTCGAGCAGGAGCTTGCGAGCAACGCGGAGGCCGCGGTTGATGTCGAAGGAGTCATCGAGGCCGGGATCGTTGATCAGGCCTTTCCAACCGACGGTGGTGCGAGGTTTCTCAAAATAGACCCGCATCATGATGAAGAGGTCTTCTTTCAGGCGTTCGGCCTCGGCTTTGAGTTTCGCGGCGTATTCGAGTGCGGCCTCGGGATCGTGAATCGAGCAGGGGCCGACGACGACTATGAGTCGGTCATCTTGGAGAGAGAGGATGGCATCGGCCTGGGCGCGAGCGGAGTGAACTACTTCAGCGGCATGCTCGTTGATGGGCAGATAATAGGCTAAAACCGCTGGAGAAATGAGCGGATTGATGCCTGAAATACGGAGGTCGTCTGTGCGGTGCTTGGTCACGGGGGAGTTGGATTAACGTCTCCACGGCCAGTTTGCCAGTGTTAAGTGATAGACCGGTTGCCAAAAGTCTAGATCTGTATCAGTAAGCAGGCCAGAGGCGCGGCTCTCCAGTAGGTTCTATTAGCTCCGGCGCTTGCGAACGGCTTCTGCAAGCACCTCCAAGGTCTCAACGGTTGTGTCCCAGTTGATGCAGGCATCGGTGACCGATTGGCCGCGGGTGAGTTTGGAAAGATCTGGCTGGAGCTTCTGGTTGCCCTCGACGAGGTTGGACTCGATCATCACGGAGGTGATGGTTTTTGAGCCGGCTGAGATTTGGTTGGCGATGTTTTTCGCGACCAGCGGTTGGTTGCGGTAGTCTTTGTTCGAGTTGCCGTGTGAGCAATCAATCATCAAAGATTTAGGAAGGTTTTGTTCAGCGAGCATTTTTTCAACTGCGGCGATACTTTCTGCATCGTAGTTCGGACCTGATTTTCCGCCGCGCAGGATCAGGTGGCAGGAAGGGTTTCCAGCAGTCGAAACGATGGCGGAGACGCCTTGTTCCGTGACTCCGAGAAAATGGTGAGGGTTGGAGGCGGATTGGATGGCATCGAGTGCAATTTGAATCGAGCCGCCGGTGCCATTTTTGAAGCCGACGGGCATGGAGAGGCCGGAGGCGAGTTCGCGGTGGATTTGGGATTCCGTGGTCCGAGCGCCGATGGCGCCCCAAGCGATGAGATCCGCGATATATTGTGGGGAGATGGTATCTAGGAATTCCGTTCCAGCAGGGATTCCCATGTTGGCGAGGTCGAGCAGTAGTTTACGTGCGACACGCAGGCCATGGTTGATATCGAAGGAGTCATCGAGGTGTGGATCGTTAATCAGGCCTTTCCAGCCGACGGTGGTACGGGGTTTTTCAAAATAGACCCGCATGATGATGAACAGGTCTTGTTTAAGACGATCTGCTTCAGCTTTGAGTTTCGTTGCGTATTCGATTGCGGCTTCTGGATCATGGATCGAACAAGGACCGATGATGACCATGAGGCGATCATCTTGGTGTGCAAGAATTGCATCTGCTTGAGCTCGCGCGGAGTGCACGACTGAAGCTGCTTTTTCATCGATTTGAAGGTAGTATTCCAGAACCGCTGGGGAAATTAGCGGATTGATGCCTGAGATGCGTAGGTCGTCTGTGGGGTGCTTGCTCACTGAAGACGATGGAAACTCGCTCCACAGGAATTGGCTAGTTTTAAGTAACGGATTTGTGAGCTTAGTATTTGCCAAAAGTCCGCGTGCGCAAATGGATTCTTGGGGCTGGAATCCCCAGCCACGATTCAATTGCAACGACTTTAGGAAAAGTCTTACTGCTCGGGAATCGATATGGGAGGTGAGAAGACCGGGCCGAGGCCGTTGCCGGGTTGGGGCTGGGCTTGTGGGCCGGGGCCTTTGTCCATGAAGTCGGTGCGGGATTTGAGTAGGGCATCGACCGTGAATTTACTCACCTCGAAAGTGAGAGGTTCAAGTTTTTTGGTTTGAGCGATGCTATCAGCGATGGCTTTGCGGCGCTCATCAAACGCCTTGTCGGCGGCCGCTGCGTCCTCGGGTTTTTCGTTTTCCGCAGGTTTGCGTTTCTCGGGAAGTTCGCCGGAAACTTTGACAGTGAGCAGGTAGTTTTCAGAGCCTTGAATTTTCGATGGTTGCAGTATGAGAACGTAGGTGAGTCCCTCAAAGGTTTTGATCGTGGCGGTTTGGAGTTTCTCGGGGTTCGCGCGTTTTGCGATTTCAGCGGTGGGCACGAGGTCGTCGAATCTTGCGTAAGAGAACAACGATTTCAACGGAGCGACGGCAGCGGGGTCGATTTTCACACCGGGAAATGCCGAGGTGAATTTGAAATCGGCTTCTTCGGTATCGCGCTCGAGTTCCAATTCATTTTTATCTGAGCCGGGTTGGGTGAGGGCGATGGATTGGATTTTTTCGATTTTGATAAATTCTTCAGCAAGCCAATTTTTAGGATCGGCTGAGAGGGAAGGGAAGAGTTCGGATACGGCGTAGAATCCGGATTCATCGGCGTGGTTGCGGACGAAGCGACCTACCGAGCCACCGCCGAAGGGCGAAGAGGACGCGACGGAGTCGAGATTTTTTCCGAACGAGATCGTGGCGAGAGATTTACCAGAAGCGTCTTTGAGCGTGGCGGTGATGCCGCGTTGGGCGGGATCGGAGGATTTTTCATCCATGCCGAAACGTGGCGCGAATGACGGGCCGGCTTCGATACCTTGTGTGACTTTCAGTTCGATCAAGGAGCGAAGGAATCCGATGATTTCGGTGGGGTTCGCCTTGAATCCATCGCGTTCAACGACCGACCAGTTGCCATCTTTTTGTTCGAGAGTGACGGATAGCTCGGCATCGGCGATGTGGATGGATGCGATTTCTTTGGCTGGCAAATTAGGGATGAGTGTTTGTCCAGCGGTTCGATCCGTGGCGGTTTTGATGTCGTTGCCTGCCGACTTTTTGATGAGAAAAACGGAAACGCCGAGAAGTAAGGCGACGATCCAGAGAATGATAACGGTGCGTGGTTTCATCTTATTGAATGTTAGAAATTTTTAGTTGAAGAGTATTTACGAAATCAGCGGGCGCGGGTTGATGAACGGCGGATGAAGTGGAGCAAGAGTCCGAAGAGGATAACAAATGTCGGCACGACCGCGACGTTGAGTAGGGTGATGTTTCCGGCGAGCCTGTCTTTCTGGCGACGCAGGTCTTTTTGTTGTTCGCGGATGCGGCGGGAGTAATCAGCCTGTTCTTTGCGGAGCTTTTCGATTTCCGCTTCTTGTTCTGGTGAGAGATAGAGCTCCGTTCCTTTTGCTTTTTGCGCTTGGAGCTCTTGGAGTTTGTTTTGCGCCTCTCGTTGCTTCACCTCGAATTCTTCGATTTTGGAACCGACATGTTTCTTGAACTCTTCCTCCATGGTTTTGATCACGGTAAATGGACGGCGCGTAGCGGAGCGTGAGCGCGAGCCAATCAGGTGGCTTGAGCCGAGGGCTTGGTCGAGGATGTTGAAAAGCAATGCGGAGTTGCCATTCGACGGGTTCGCCATGCGCATGCCGCCTGCATTCTGGATGGTGTAGGCGAAGTTATCAAAGAAGGCATCGATATCCGCGACGAGGAACAGGTTGCCGGGTTTCACGGCTTCTTTGAGTGATTCTTCTTTCGGCGCGTCTTTGGGTTTGGATTCGCCTTCAGGAGTTTCGCTTTTCGGTTTGCCGTCAGGGAAAGCGGTTTTGAAATTTCCGGAAAGGAAAGTCACGAGATCTAACTCTTTGCCTTCGGCTTTGATATTTCTCTCGATGGATGGATCGAGCTGTGAGGCTTTGATTGGATCGACGAAGCCGGCGGATTTGGATGAACGGATCAGCGAGTTCGCGGTAACGCCGCTATTGGCGGTGACTTCGAATGTGCCAGGTAGGTAGAGAGTCACAGAGGCAAGACCCTTAGTGATGATGCTGTCTTTTTGAGGCATCGCGGATTCAGGAAGACTCAAGACGGCAACGCTACCGCGGCCATCGCCGAACGATGTATAGTGGACGGGATCGGCGAGGACTTGTTGGGAATTGAATTTCACGCCCCATGCAGGAAGCAGGGTGGGCAAGTTGGATGAAGTCGGTGTGCCGGGTTGGCCCATCATGGGGTTGCCACCACCGGTCATTTGGGCGGCGACAGAATGCGCGTCAACACAAGCGACGACCGTTCCGCCACTGAGGAGGTATTGATCGATGACGAATTCGGTTTGCGGGGAAATTCCTGCGGGGTGGAAAACGAGCAGAACTTTGATTTCGTTCGGATCGATTTTTCCGGGAGCCATGCCCAGATCTTTCAGTTGGAAGGATTGCTGAAGCTGTTGGTAAATGACCCAGGGTTGTTGGCCTTGCTGACCGGGCATCATCGCGGGCGCACCAGCAAGATCGATTCCTGAAATGATACCGATCACAGGTTTCACGGGAGTGGAGACTTCGGCGATGGCTTTCGAGATGTGGTATTCCAACATGGTTTCCTCCTCTGGATTAAGGAAAGGAAGAACGACTTTTTTATCCAACGCGGAGATCGCCATCCCGAGATAGAGGTTGTCTTCGTTGATGTTCTGTCCGGAAATTTCATCGAGATGCGCGGAGTCCTCGGAATCGGTGTCGGGTTGTGGATCGAGGTGTTCGATGCGTAGTTTTCCGTTAGAAAGATTTGCGTATTCTTTGAGCAGGTCATCGACGCGGCGGAGGTGGACTTTCAATTGCTCCGGCATGTAATCGCTACTGCGAGTTGCGTAGTAGCGGATGACGACTGGGGTATCGAGTTCTCCGAGAATGGATTTCGTGCCGTCGGAAAGCGTGTGGATTTTGTTTTCCGTGAAATCGGCTCCACAATTTCCGTAAGGGGTTAGAGAAATAAACCAGTTCGCAAGAATGGCGATGGCGACAAGGGCGATGATGCCGAAGGTGGCGCGGGTGATTGGGGATTTCATAAACTTCAAACTTTAAATTTTAAACTCTAAAAAATGTTAGAATTAAGCGCGTTTGGCGCTGAGGATGGTGGAGGTTCCGAGGAGGCTGATGCCGATGAAGCTGGTGAACCAGATGATGTCTTGGAACCGGAACATGCCACGGTTGAGAGAGGAGAAGTGATCCCATACGCCAAAAGCGACGACGGCCTCGACGGTGCCGGGCGATGTGGCTTTCGCGAGTTCGCGGGTCACGGGCTCGTAACCGCAGAGCACCATCAGGGTGCACACAGCGGCGGCAACGATGAGACAAACGACTTGGTCACGCGTGAATGCGGACACCAGCATGGTGATGGCGATGAATGTGCAGCAGACGAGGAATGAACCGATGTAGCTGGATATGATCGCGCCGTTGTCAGGGTTTCCGAGGAAATTGACAGTGATGACCATGGGGAAAGTCAGTAATAGCGCGACGAGGGAAACGGTGGCGGCGGCGAGGAATTTCCCGGCGATGGCAGACCATGTGGAAACCGGAAACGTGCCTAACAGCTCGATTGTGCCGTTGCGTTGTTCATCGGCCCAGAGTTTCATCGAGATGGCCGGGGCAAGTAGCATGTAGAGCCATGGATGCCAGAAGAAGAAAGAGTAGAGCGAGGCATCGCCGGCGCGCATGAATTCGCCAAAGGTGAAAGTCAGGCCGAGAGAGAGAAAGACGAAGATAACAATGAGCGCGTAAGCGGTGGGCTGGGCGAAGTAGGATTTTAATTCGCGGAGGTAGATGGTTAGGGTGTTCATGTTAAAGTTACTAGTGGTCAGTGAGCAGTGATCAGTGGAAGACTTGAGTTGCGCTAATGAAGATTGACGTTACGCGGCGGTGTCGGTGGTGGTGACTTTGCGGAAAAGTTCTGTTAGTGAGCCGTGCGGGGCTTGGGCGATGAGCTCGGCGGGTGTGCCGTCGGCGACAATGGAGCCGCGATCGACGATGACCGCGCGGGTGCAAGCGGCTTCGACTTCTTCGAGGATGTGCGTGGAAAACAAAATCGCTTTGTCTTGGCCAAGACGTTTGATGAGCTGGCGGACTTCGTATTTCTGGTTGGGATCTAGTCCGTCGGTGGGCTCGTCGAGAATGAGAACTTCGGGATCGTGAAGGAGGGCTTGGGCGAGGCAGGTGCGGTGGCGGTAGCCTTTGGAAAGGGTATCGATGGATTGGTGGGCGACGCTGGTGAGGAAACAGGTTTCGATCGCTTTTTCGACCGCATCGTTTTTCGCTGAGCCAGAAAGTTTGCGGATGCTCGCGCAGAATTTGAGGAAACCGATGACCGTCATGTCGTTGTAAAGTGGCGCGGATTCCGGGAGGTAGCCGATCTTGGTTTTTGCCTCGTAGGGATTTTCGGTGATGGAAATGCCGCAGATTTTCGCGTCGCCAGAGCTGGGTGGGAGGAAGCCGGTGACCATGCGCATGGTGGTGGATTTTCCGGCGCCGTTGGGTCCGAGGAAACCGAGCACCTCGCCTTTTTTAACCGTGAAGGAGAGATTATCGACGGCGAGCTTCGTTCCGAAATGTTTGCTGATATTGACGACTTCGATCATGGGGATGGCTGATTTAAAATGGGTTGGCAGGTTTTTATTCTGATCTGACAAATTTGCGACACCGGAATGGAGATTTGTTTACGAAATTTTCGGAAAAATGCGGGTGGGGCTGGTACATTGTCCATCCCCAATGGTTATCAGACTCCGTGCGCCCCGTTGGGGCGCGGGGATATTTTCTATGCCCCCCAGGGCACCTGCGGCACCCTTCGCTTTCACCGCGTGCCCCGTTAGGGCAAAGAGATTAAGCCGCGTCTTCTTTACCTGTATCCTTGGCCTTGCGGCGGCGGAGGGAAGGGGCTTTTGAGCCTTCGACGACTTGGCGGCTGATGGTGACTTCTTCGATGTCGCCGCGTGAGGGGACTTCGAACATGACGTCGAGCATCATTTTTTCGAAAATGGAGCGCAGGGCGCGGGCGCCAGTTCCGCGTTCGACCGCTTGGTGGGCGATGGCGCGGAGGGCATCGCGTGAAATATTGAGTTTCACGTTATTGAGCGCGAGTTGTTTGCCGTATTGTTTGATCAACGCGTTTTTCGGCTCGGTGAGGATTTTGACGAGTTCGTCCTCGGTGAGTTTGCGCAGGGCGGTGATGACAGGAAGGCGGCCGATGAATTCGGGAATCAAGCCGAAGTGAAGGAGGTCTTCGGGCAGGACGCGCTCGAGAATTTTGGAGGCTTTTTCGTCGAGATCGTTGGCTTGGTTGTCTGAGTGGAAACCGAGGGTTTTGCTGCCGAGGCGGCGGCGGACGATGTCCTCGAGACCGACGAATGCGCCGCCGCAGACGAAGAGAATTTTCTCGGTGTTGATCTGGATGTATTCCTGTTGCGGATGTTTGCGGCCGCCTTGCGGTGGGACGTTGCAGATAGTGCCTTCAAGGATTTTAAGGAGAGCTTGTTGCACGCCTTCGCCGGAAACGTCGCGGGTGATGGAAACGTTCTCGGTCTTGCGGCCGATTTTATCGATTTCATCGACGTAGATGATGCCGCGTTCGGCGCGTTCGACATCGAACTCTGCGGCTTGCAGTAGACGGAGGATGATGTTTTCCACATCCTCGCCGACGTAACCCGCTTCTGTTAGAGTGGTGGCATCGACGATACAGAAAGGTACGTCGAGCACGCGCGCAAGGGTGCGGGCGAGTAAGGTTTTTCCGGAGCCGGTTGAGCCTAACAAGAGGACGTTGGATTTTTCGATCTCGACGTCGTTGAATTCCGAGGAAACCGAGAGGCTGTCCTGGTTGAGGCGGAGGTAGTGATTGTAAACGGCGACCGAAAGGACGCGTTTGGCGGTTTCCTGACCGATCACGTATTGATCCAGCTCGGCGAGGAGTTCGGCGGGCGTTGGGATGTCTTCGCGGTTGTGCGAGGTTTTACCTTTGCGTTTTTTGCCGGTGGCGGGATCGGGCTGGTTGAGTTCTTTGTCGAGGATGTTGCTACAGACATCGACGCATTCGTTACAGATATAAACGCCAGGACCGGCGATGAGTTTTTTTACCTCGGAGTGGCTCTTTCCGCAGAAGGAGCACATGGTGAGATTGGTTGCGCGGGCCATGGGTTTTTAAAATTCTAAATTTTAAATCTTAAATTCCAAACTTGGAATCCAAGATGGAGGTTAGTCTTTCTTATCGAGTTCAGCTTTGACTGCGTCGGGGAGTTGTTTGCGGGACTCGAGGACTTTATCGACGAGGCCGTAGGCAACGGATTCTTCGGCGGACATGTAGTTGTCGCGGTCGGAATCGTGTTCGATTTGCTCGATAGTTTTGCCGGTGTGGTGGGCAAGAATGCCGTTGAGGCGTTTCTTGAGATTGAACATGAAGCCGATGGTGCGCTCGACGTCGGACGCGGTGCCTTGGGCTCCACCTGAAACTTGGTGGATCATCACGTGCGAGTTAGGTAAGCAGAAGCGTTTACCTTTGGTGCCTGCGGTGAGGAGAACGGAACCCATCGATGCAGCGATGCCGATGCAGTAGGTGTTCACGTCGCAGGTGAGGAATTGCATGGTGTCATACATTGCAAGACCTGCGGTGACGGAACCGCCTGGGGAGTTGATGTAGATGTGGATGTCTTTTTTAGGATCCTGCATCTGGAGGAAAAGCAACTGGGCGATCACTGAGTTCGCAACGTAGTCATCAATGCCAGTGCCGATGAAGATGATGCGATCCTTGAGGAGGCGCGAGTAGATGTCGAAAGAGCGCTCGCCGCGTCCATCGGATTCGATGACGATGGGGACGTAGTAGCTGTTCTTCGGCGACTGGTTGGAACCGGAGTTGTTAGAGGGAGGAAAAAAGTTCATGAGTGATTAAGCAGGTTTAGCTTCAAATTCTTCGGCTGAGACTTCGATCACATTCGCTTGTTCCACGAGGAAGTCAATCGTCTGGCTGATCAGCATGGAGTTCCGGATCGATTGGATCTGACGATTTTTCTGAAGGTCTTTGATGACCTTTTTGATCGGCTGCTTGCGCTGTTGGGCGATTTGGGAAATGTGGCCAAGCAGATCGGCATCGGAGACGCTGATTTTTTCTGCCTGTGCGATTTCTTGGAGAAGGAAATTGGTGCGGAGGTTAGTGACAGCGCGTTTGGTGGCGACCGAGAAGATTTCCTCTTGTTGTTTGAGGATGTCTTCATCGGAGGCCCCTTGTTTGCTGCCTTGCTCGACCAGGGAGTTCGCTTGGCTCTGAACTTCGCGTTTCACGATTTCCTCAGGCAGCTCGAAGCTGACTGCGGTGTTCAATTTCTCGACGATTTGGGAAACTTTGAGTTCGTTGATCTGCTTGGTTTTCTCCATCCCCATGTTCTCGCGGATGATGGCTTTGATCTCGTCGAGGGTTTTTCCTGGAACAAGTTTTTCGGCTAGCTCGTCGTTCAGTTCAGGAAGTTTCGGCGCTTTGATGCCTTGCACGGTGGTGTGCAGGACGATGGCTTTGCCGCGGAGTTCTTCGAAAGGAAACGCGTCGTCGAGGGTGATGGTGACGTCTTTTTGATCGCCGGTTTTGGAACCGACGAGTTGCTCGGCATAGCCGGGAAGGAACGAACCTTCTTTGACTGGGAGCCAATGATTTTCGCGTTTGGCGAGGTATTGGCCTTTTTCGCCGATGGCTTCGGTTAGCGATTTGCCATCGAGAGTGGTGGTGAAATCCACGACTGCGATATCGTCGTTCTGGATCGCGCGGTCGGTGACGTCTTCGAATTCAGCGAGACGCTCGCGGATGCTATCGAGTTGGGTGCTGATTTCCTCATCGGTGACTTCCGTGGAAGGCGCTTTGATCTCGATGCCTTTATAGACGGGAAGTGTGAATTCCGGTGCGAGGATAAGGCGGGTGATGAAAGCGATCGAGCCGTCTGGGCGCTCGTTGATGTTGTCGGGAAAACCGAAGTCGAGGACTTTGAGGTTCTCGGTTTCGAGGGCTTTATCGCAGGCAGCGCCGAACAAGGACTCGGTGAGTTCTTCGGAAATTTGTTTTCCAAAACGTTTCTCGATCACGGCTTTCGGGGCTTTGCCGGGGCGGAAGCCAGGGAGTTTTGCTTGAGAAGCGTAGGAAGAGGCGATGGATTCGCGCTTGGAGGCGACATCGGCCGATGAGACCTCGACGTTAAGGATGGCGATGCATTTCGGCTGTTTTTCTACGGCGATGTTCATAAATGTTCTACTTTGGGGGACGGAAACTAGGCGCGCATAGGCGCGATTGGCAACGAAATATCTGAGTTCTCAGGAGAATCGTGACGTTTTTCTCCCGACAGATTTCAAGGTGATGTTGATTTGACGTGTTTGAGCACGAAATCAACCAGCTCTGGGCACGCGAAGAAAGTCGGATCAACCTGATGACCTTTTCCGGGAATTACTTTGACTTGGATGGAGCCGCCGCCGGCCTCGTAGCGTTCTTTGAGGATTTTGGTATTCAAATCATAGGGCACCAATTTATCGACATCGCCATGCACGGCGAACATGGGCACCTTGTTCTTTAGTAGGCCTTGCAAATTATCGATGGGATTGAACTCGGTGAGTCTCCCGACGAGTTCGGGCTCAGTCATCGCAAAGTCAGCCAGCGTTTGTGGCTTTGAGCTCATTAGCGACCAACTCGCGAGATTACATACTGGATAAATACCGACCCAAGCTTGCACCTTGTCAGGATTTCGAAATGCCCACGCAAGTGTCATGATGCCACCGCGGCTTTGGCCAAGTAGGATGGGCTTGGGCGAATAACCGCGTTTCACCATCTCATCGTAAAACAGAGTGAACTTGGCGGTGCTTGCAGGTGAGCCGCGCACTTCCCCGAGATCGAAGCCCGCGATGCTGATTCCAGCCTTCACAAAGGCTTCAAAATAGGATCTTCGCTCGGCAGGTGCTAAGCTTTTAAGCGTCGGCGCATACCATACCCACGGCTTTCCCGCGGCAGGCGTCGGCGCGGGAAATACGAATGCATGATTTCCACCAACCTCGAAAGTCTCTGGATTTTTTGGCAGTACATCTTGAGCAGCTATTGGCAGCGTGAAGCCAATAAAAACAAGCGTTTTGAGCGCGAGGAAGGATACGGTAAAAGCTCTGCGCGTGATGTGGTTTTGTTGCATGGTTGGCTGTTTGTTAGATAAAGTGACAGGTGGATACTCTTTTCCGCCAATGATATTTTCAAGCTTGATAACTGTTACCGTTTGGGTAACAGGTTTTCTTGTTATGAAACCGTTTCGGGCGCTTACCTCAGTCGAACAACTCGCGGCGCATCTTCGCGCTGAGATATTGGCAGGCTCATTGGGCGATACCCTGCCGGGCGTAAATCGGCTAGCGAAGGAATTAGCGGTCAGCCCGAAGACGATTATCGCTGCGGTGGCTCAATTGGAGCATGAGGGTTTGTTGAGCGGCCAAGGCGAGCGGCGGCGGTGCCGAGTTACTCCACCAGCGGAAAAAGACAAGGCGGTGCTGCGGGTGGGTATTTTTCTATACGAGCCAGCAGATCGGATCACGCCTGATAAGGTCGATTTATTGCATCGCTTGGAGCAAGCCGGACACGCTGCGTTTTTTGCGGATAAGTCGCTGCATGATCTTGGGATGGATGCCAAACGCGTGGCGGATTTTGCGAGAAAATTCAAAGTTGATGCATGGATTGTTTCGTCAGGCTCGCGGCAGATTTTGGAGTGGTTTGCGGGCCAGTCCGTTCCAACTTTTGCGCAATTCGGTAGACCGAGTGGTTTGCCGATGGCGGCAATGGGTGTTAGAAAAGCACCGGCGATGAGAGAGGCTGTTAGAAAGATGATCGCGCTGGGGCATAAGCGGATCGTGATGATTGCTCGGGAAGAGC
The DNA here is from genome assembly GCA_031374665.1 of Akkermansiaceae bacterium. GTDB lineage: Bacteria > Verrucomicrobiota > Verrucomicrobiia > Verrucomicrobiales > Akkermansiaceae > Luteolibacter. Next base: position 23,343 of record JANMGO010000108.1, read on the forward strand.
GCCGCAATCCCAAGCCGGCGATTTTTGAGCAGGCATTTCTCGATGAATTGGAAATGCACGGGATCAAAATAGGGCCTTATCATCTGCCGGACTGGGAAGAGACGATCGCGGGTTTTCATCGCTGTTTGGATTCGCTTTTCAAACATACTCCGCCTACAGCGATGATCATTTGTGAGCCTCCATTTTTTGTTTCAGCAAAGGACTATCTTGCGCAGAAAGGCATTATTGCGCCGCGCGATGTTTCTTTGGTTTGTGATGATCCAGATCAAGCATTCTCATGGTGTAATCCAGCCATTTCCCACATTCATTGGAACCATGAACCTATCATCAGGCGTGCTGTAAGCTGGGCGGAAAGAATTGCGCGCGGGGTAGTGGATAAGCGCCAAAGTTTCACACTGGCAGAGTTTGTAGAAGCTGGAACGATAGGGCCGGTACCGAGGTAGGGTAAACACGCCGTGTTGATCGTGATCCGAAAAGATTGGCGCTGAAGGGAGGTCTTACGCTCGTTAGAACAATCCCGCGTTGATATTTTTGATTTGGGTCGCCGACGGCGCGGCGACCCTACCTCAATTAATCCGGAAAAACGATGGCGCGATTTCCATCGATGAGCGTTCTGTCGTGGACGTGGTAGCGGATGCCTTTCGCTAGGGCGATACGTTCGCATTGACGGCCGAGGCGGGAGAGATCGTTGGGTGAATGGAAATGATTCACGCGCTCGACTTCTTGTTCGATGATGGGTCCGGCATCGAGGTCGTTAGTGACGTAGTGACACGTTGCGCCGATGAGTTTCACACCGCGATCGTAAGCTTGGCGGTAAGGGTTTGCTCCGATGAAGGCGGGCAGAAACGAATGATGGATGTTGATGATTTTTCCTGAAAACTCATCGCAAAAACTCGCAGGGAGAATCTGCATGAAACGCGCAAGAACGATGAGCTCGACATCCTGAGCGATGAGTAATTCGCGGATGTCTGCGAAGCCTTGTTCACGATTTGCACCACTCATTTCGACGTAGTGAAACGGCAGGCCGGAACGCTCAGCCACGGCGCGGCAGTTTTCGCGGTTACCGATGACGGAAGTGATTTCGATGGGTAGTTCGCTGAGTTCGGAACGCCAGATGATTTCGTTGAGGCAGTGATCGGTTTTCGTCACCAGCACGGCGGTGCGCATTTTGTAGGGAAGATTGCGGAAATGCCATTTTGCATCGAGCGCGCGGGCAAGCGGTGTGAAATTCGTTTTGAATTGTTCGACATCGATATTCAGCTCCGTGGTATCAATCTCAAGGCGCGCGAAGAATTTTTTCCCGATCTGATCGGAAAACTGGCTGAACTCAATCAAGTTGCCGTGATGTGCCGCGACGTAAGAAGCGATTTTCGCCACGATGCCCGGTTGGTCAGGGGAGGAGAGTTTGAGAATGAGGCCAGAACGCATAGGGGTGTTTAGGTAGGAAATGCGGAGGTTTAAACTATAAATTCAGAAAGTAGGGTCGCCGCGCCGTCGGCGACCCAAATCAAAAATATCAACGCAGGATTCATCTGACGGACGTGTGACCTTCCCTCAACGCCCACCCTCTTCAATTCTACGGTCAACACGGCGTGTTGACCCTAATGAAAATTCATGGATTGAACTTTTACTCTACGCCATTCACCTTTGAGTCGTGAAAGTCATTGCGATCGTTATAGTTATTGGTTTGGTGGCGGGATTGTTAGGGGCGCTGTGTGGCGTGGGGGGTGGAATTGTGATGGTCCCAGCATTTGTCGCTTTTTTTGGATTTATGCAGCAAAAGGCAGTGGCTACTTCACTTGCCATCATTGTGGTTACCTCTCTGGTCTCCACCGCGAACAACGCAACTAAGGCGGGACATCTGATCGATTGGAAAATCGTTGCCATGGTTGGAGCTGCGTCGGCTGTCGCGGCATGGTTCGGCACGGATCTCATGCGTTCACTTTCTAATCAGACACTGACCCGGATTTTCGGTGTGGTCTTGGTTCTCTTTGGCGCGAGGATGCTGATAAAAGGGTAATTCAATAAGGGTCAACACGCCGTGTTGACCGTGGAATGAAAAAGGTTGGCGTTGATCTAGGACTCACGTCCGTCAGATGAATCCTGCGTTGATATTTTTGATTTGGGTCGCCGACGGCGTGGCGACCCTACCTTATCGCATTCAAAATTTCACTAACTTGCAATTCACTCTGGCAGCGGTTGTCCATGCGGCATTTTGGGGAAAGGCATGGCGCGCATTCGACGTGGTGTTTGACGACTGCGTGTTGTTTGCCAAGTGGGCGTTTCCAGTTGGGATCGTTGGGACCAAACAGGGTGACGCAGGTGCCACCGGTGTAAGCAGCGAGGTGGGGAAGCGAACCATCTGCGGCGATGATCAGTTGAAACGTCGCAAGCGTCGGTATTGCCGCGCCCAGCGGTGCAGCGTGGAATAATTCCACATTGTCACCCAAGCGGCCGAAGAGAATTTTTCCAAGATCTCGCCCACCCACCGATCCGGCGATCGTCAGGTGCTTGCCTTTTTCTAACAACGCCTCCGCCACCAATTGCCAGCGATCCAGCGGCCACTCGTGGCTGACTCCAAAATCCGATCCCGGGCAGAGAAGGACGGAATTCGGTTTCGTGGGAATGCCTAATGAAGCGGGAACAAAAAACTCGGGTTGGTTCACGGAAACGCCCATTTCCTCTGCGGTGTTGAGGTAGAGCCGCACGCGGTGCTCGGTGGGGGCTTCGCGTGCATGGAGCGGATGCGTTAGAAATTTTTTCAGCTTATCATCGGATGGTCCGAGTCGACGCGGTATTTTTGCTTTCACGAACGCTTTAGCGGCGATCCCATCCTCCCATACCAGCGATGCCTCCCAATCATTTCCTAACATTTTCGCGAGCTGACCCGCGCTGGTTTTGTGGGAAATCGTAATACACGGTAGGTTGCAAACCGTTTTCCAAAAACTCTCCTGCTCGTCATAACAAACCAGCGCGCCGATGAGTCCGCTGCGCACCAGCGCGCGCACTGCGGGAACAGCGAAACAGGCTTCGTCCCAGCGCTCGGGCAAGGCTACGAGCATTCCATTACCGCGACTCATTTCTTGCGGGCAGGTTTCGGATCCATATTTGCCGCCATGTCTTCCTCGGTCACCTTGGACTCGACGCCGTTTTCTGGAACTTCCACTTTTGAAATCCAAAGCAAGGCGTTGAGCACGACCTTGCGCATGTTGTCGTCTGCCCAGTTTTTATGGAAATGTCCGCCAGTGAAACCAACACCACGTCCGCCATCGGCGCGCTCGGTGCACCACATCATGGTTTCTTCTTCGCCTTTTCTGGCTTGGATGTGCGGGTAAGGACCTTTCGGGTGGACGTAAGGACCGTCGCGGGTTTCATCGCTGGGAGTCGCGACGAGGATCGACTGCACGCCTTTATTGCCCTCAGGGAAACGGATGGAGAAATACCATTCGTCTCTGATTTTGAACGGGCTCACACCGCGGGAAATCGGGTGTTGGGGAAATTTTTTGTAATCGGCCTCCCACATCGGGTTGCAGGAGAAGTTGGTTTCGTAAGCTCCGCCGACCCAGCTACGGAATAGATCGCCAGTGGCTTTTTCTTCGGCTGAACACTCGACCGCGTAATGCATCATCATGATCCCGCCACCGCGGTTGGCGACTTTTTGTAACAGCTCACGGTGATTGCCCTGGAGAGCGGGATGGCCTTTTCCGCCGTCCGAGTAGATGACCACAGCATCCGCCGTTTCGAGCACCGCATCGTCTTTCACCCAATGATTGTTATGTACTTCCACTTCAAGACCCGGAATGTCTTTGAGACATTTTTGGAACAGCATGCAACCGGCGTTGAATTCATGGTCGCCTGGACCGTGGCTCTGTTTTCCTGCGATGAGGATGAGTTTTTTAGGCGCGGCCTTTTCCGCAAACGCAGCCGTCGGGAAAACCAACGCACTTAAGCAAACACCCATGAAAACGTGACGGAGAGTAGTTAATTTCATATTTCTGAAATTCATCACGTCCCTACGTTTGGGGCAACTGCCAAATTACAATCATGTAAGGTAGGGTCAACACGCCGTGTTGACCGTAGATTTGGAAAGGTGGGCGTTGAAGAAGGTCTCACGCGCGCCAGAACAATCCCGCGTTGAGAATTTTGATTTGGGTCGCTTCTGGAAGGGTAGGGTCAACACGCCGTGTTGACCGTAGATTGAAAAGGGTGGCGTTGAGGAAGGTTTCACACCCGTCAGAGCGATCCCGCGTGGATATTTTTGAAATCGGTCGCCGACGGCGCGGCGACCCTACCTTTTTAGAAGTTGAATTTTGAAACTTGAAGCTTAGAACCCCTGCATGTCCGTTGCTTCTTCAGTCCTGATTGGCGGTTCCATCGCCATTGACCATATCAAAACTCCTGTTGCCGAAGGGAAAAACCTCCTCGGCGGTTCCGCCTCCTTCACGGGAATCGCAGCCTCCTATTTCACCTCGCCGGTGCATCTCATTGGCATCATCGGGAAGGATTTCCCACAGGAACACCTGGATCTATTCGCCTCGAAAAACATTTCCACCAGCGGCCTCGAGCGCTCTCAGGGCGATACCTTTTCATGGACCGGTGAATACCACGAAAACATGAACGATCGCGATACTCTCTCTGTCGCCATCAATGTTTTGGAAAACTGGACCCCGAAAATCCCTGTGGAAATGACCTGCGCCCCAGTGGTTGTACTCGCCAACATGCACCCGATCAACCAGCTCCAGATGATCGAGCAACTCACCTCGGCTAAACCCTTCATCGCTGCCGATACCATGGATCTCTGGATCACTATCGCGAACGACGACCTCCATAAAGTCCTCAATAAAATCAACCTCCTCGTCATCAACGAGTCCGAGGCACGGGATTTCTGTAAAACTTCCAACCTCATGGTCGCTGGACAAACCCTGCTGGATAAAGGCCCCACCAACGTTATTATCAAGCTCGGCGAATTCGGTGCCATCCTGTTCTCAAAACATCCAGACGGCTCCCCAGCCACCGAGTTCACCCTTCCCGGCGCGAAATTCGACCTGTTTCGCTGCGCAGCCTTCCCTCTCGTAGAAGTCGCCGATCCCACCGGCGCGGGCGATTCCTTCCTCGGGGCCCTCGCGGGACACCTCGCATCAACCGGAAAAAGCGAGTTTTCCTTCGACGACATCCGCCAAGCCGTGGTCTACGGCTCAGTCGTCGCCTCCTTCACCTGCGAGGCTTTTTCCGCCAACCGCCTCGCCCACATCACGAGGGAGGACATTGAAAATCGCCTAAACCTGCTCAAAAACCTCACCCATTGGCCGGAAGTTTAAATCAAGCAAGAGTAGCACAATTTTTTGTTTGCCATGACCACCGGATTGACTAGGGTTTCTCTAATGTATTGGCGTATTCGTTTGCACCACTACTCACCGACAAAAACACCCTTCTCTTCTACAAACCCTGTATGAAACCCATCACTCTGTTTGCACTCGCTTGTCTAACGGCTCCCCAAGCACTGTTAGCTCAGACGCCGGTTTATACTGCTCCAGTGGGCTACATAGGGCACACGATTGCTGGATCCGGCGCAAATCCATCCGCCGACACCTACTTATCACCGACACTCATTAATAGCGTTGAATATTCAGGTACATCGACTGTAACGCCTTCAGGCGGAGCCACCATCACCCTTCCATCAGGAGTTCCTACTACATTCAATGGCTCCTATGTTTTGGAAATCACTTCGCCTGGCAGCGAGGGCTGGTGGAGCAATGTTGTGAGCTCCAACGCAACCAGTATAACGATTAGCGATAATTTTCCTGCTAGCTTACCCGCCAATGTAAGGATTGCCGTTAGAAAGCACTCTACTATCACCACGTTCTTAGGTTACAACAGTCCTGGTTTGATTTCTTATAACGGAGTTGACGCCTCCGATGAAGTTCAGTTTTTTAATCCAGTTGCTCAATCTGTCATAACCTTTGTTTTTGTAACGGCTGCCGATTGGGGTGATCTTGGTAACTATCCAAATGGTGTATGGCTTAACCTTTCCAGCGGTATCCCAGAAAACAACGCGATTATTGAACCGGGGACAGCAGTCAGAATTAAGCGTGTCGGTTCTACCGCTCTCACATTCTCTTCATCTGGTGCAGTTAAAACGACTAAAACTCAGGTCGATATTTATCCTGGCTTTAATTTTGTGGGTGTTCCAAAGGCTGCACTTGGAACTCTAGGAAACCTAAATTTCGCGTCTCAATTGAATCAATATGATGGAGTATCTCCTAACTACGACGAATTGCAGAAGGTGGCCGCTAATCAGACAGCGACTTCATTCGGTGCCATTGATGATGGTGGAGCGGTGATGTGGAACATCGGTGCCAGCGATTACGCAACTAACGAACCCTTTCAAGAAGGAACAGGTCTTTTACTGAAACGTGTAGGGAACCCTAGCTCAACGATTACATTGCAAGGGACTGTCGTTGGTCCATAATATCATAATATTTAACGGCTTTTTAATTAAGAACTATGAAAAGATTAATAAATTTATCCATTTGCTTTATAGCGCTTAGTGCTACATCTCAAGCCGCTACTGTTCTCATTGCGACCGGTCTTGGGGGCACTAGCTTACAGGGAGTTACACTGGAAACATCCCTAGATCACACGCAACTTGTGAGCTCAGCCGGTTACTATGTCTCTGTAGGTCGCTTTTCTGCCGGAGTTTTTACTCCTTGGGTCGGAACCTCTGCCGTGGTTGATACTGCCACTGGTACTCCAACCAGTGAAGTTTCGGGAAGTTTCTCCACCAGCACAGGTGCCGCATTCGATGGTTTACAAATTCACGTTTTTTTCGGATTAATTAGTACGGTAGCTACTGACCCAGCTCTTGCTTTTACTCCGTCAGGAACTGCATGGGCAGTGTTGACACAGACAACTTCAAGTCTTTTTACTCCATCATCGGGGAGCGGTTCGACAACCGTTAACTTGACTACTCCAGGTATACTTTCCATTGTAGCTGTGGGTGATGCAGCTAATAGTTTTAATGGTACCTCGAACGTCAGCGGAAGTGCCACTAACTATTTCTATTTGGCGATCCCCGAGCCATCTTCCATCATGTTAGGAGCTCTGGGAGTGCTCGCGCTCCTGCGTCGTCGGCGTTAAGAGCGGGAAATTTTTAAAAGAGAAAAGGCGAGCCGTTGAGGTTCGCCTTTTTTGTGTGGATGGGTGGTAGGGTCAACACGCGGGTAGGGTCAACACGCCGTGTTGACCGTAGAATTGAAGAGGGAAGGCGTTGAAGGAGGTTACACGTCTGTTAGAACGATCACGCATGGATAATTCTGAATTGGGTCGCGGGCGGCGCCGCGACCCTACCTTTGGTAAGGGTAGGGTCAACACGCCG
>JANMGO010000062.1:0-3116 GCA_031374665.1 Akkermansiaceae bacterium
GCTGCGAGATGAAAATCTTCGCCCTTGTGAATCTCGCAGTCAGCTCCACGATGTCTATCGCATTTATCATTTCATTCTGAGTCGGCAACACCGATGCACGAGCACTCGCCCGCGAATTCGGCCTCGCCTTCGCCCCCGAAACATTCACCAGCCTCGACCGCTTCCGCATCATCGCCCGCCTCAACGAAGACGGCCAAACCCGATAACCCTTTCAAGCAGCCACCCTCGCACCGATAAATTTCAACCCCGGTCGCCGCAGAAAACTCATCGCCCGCTCCCGCGAAAAATACGCCGCACCGCGAGTAATCGTGGAAGAGAAAATCAACCGATGGATGAATGATCGTGATAGTCCAAAGCACGCACGAATCGACAAAGGGCGGATACCGTTCCTGTCCGCGAGGATGTAAAAAACCGAAGATGACGCTTGACGAACATCTGACGGGTGGTAATAAACGCTTACCTCTTGCAACCATGACAACCGACAGACAAAAACAAATCGAAAAAACATTGATGGAATGTCTCAGGCAGATTGCCGGGGATAAATTCCCTGATGAGTTGAAGCCGGAAGATGACGTGCTGATGTGCTGCGGTTTGGATTCTCAGCACGGCGTCGAGCTCGCCTGCGATCTTGCGACGATTTTGGAAATTGAGATTCCACTGAAAGACAATCCTCTGATCGTTGAGTGCGATGAGAACGGACAGAAGCGTGCAAGACGCTGCTCAGAAGTAATTGAATACCTTTCGAAACTATCCGACTAGACGTAGAAACTGAACCTATGAGCGATACGACAAATACAGTTTTCCAGCGTTTGCGATTGGCCCGTGAACAGGCCGGATTGTCCCAAGGGCAAATCGCCAAACTATTGGACTACCACCGTCCAACGATTTCAGAAATTGAGGCAGGGAGGCGCAAGGTGACCACTGAAGAACTTTCGGTGTTTTCAAAACACTACGGAGTTTCGATTTCATGGCTGATGAATGAAGATGAAAGCGAATCTGACCCGGCGGTTGAACTGGCTGCCCGCGAATTATCAAGCCTCGGCAAAGAAGACTTGGACAAAATAATCCGACTTCTTCGCTCACTAAAGAAACCCCGCCAGTAGCAGCATGACACGCCAAGACATCGCCCGTATGGCACTTCGCGCTTCGATTGAGATGCGACGAAAAGCCAAGATTCCATTGGAGAGTCCGATCTCCATCTACGACTTTGCCGAAGCGCTTGGCGTGGAGGTTCGCTTTGTCGGTGGATCCAGCTTTTCCGGTATGTACGCGAAAGGTCATGATGTAGTTTTTGTGCCCGCAGAACGTCCATCGGGACGGCGGGTATTCACCTGTGCCCATGAATTGGGACACTGGCGGTTTGGGCATGGAACACGGGTGGAGATGTTGGATTTTGAGCGTGACGATTGCGAGATCCCAGATGAGATTCTTGCAAACCAATTTGCTGCGTATCTCCTGATGCCGAGTCGCGCTATCAACGCTGCATTTCAGCAACGCAGCATCCAAACGAAGCGCGCTTCTGCACTGGAACTGTATGCCATCGCCTGTCAGTTCGGTGTGGGATACGAAACGTTGGTAACGCACCTCCGATGGTCAGAAAGCCTGATTGACCATGCTCAGATGCAGGACTTACTGAAAACGCAGCCGCGAAATATTCGCGCGCAAATACTCGGAGCGACTTCGCCGGGGCACCTTGTTTTCACTGATTCGCATTGGAATACAATACCAGTAGATTTGGAGGTCGGAGATCTCGCTGTCGTACCGTCGGGCGTGTCACTCCGTGGGGCATCGGCGAGAATTATTCAAAACTGCCGCTTCGGAGATGTTGTCGAGGCCACTCGCCCCGGTGTGACACAGGCGATTTGTTCCGGAAACTGGGCGCATATGATTCGTGTCAGCCGCAAGCAGTTTGTGGGGCGCGGTGTTTTTAGACATTTGGAGGAAGACGATGAAAATAACTAGACCGTATCTAATAACTGAAAAAAATCTGTCCATCGCGTGGGCGCGTGCGTTCCTACACGTTCACATGGAAACCGACGATGCGTTGATTGTTGCGCTGCGGGATTTTGATTCCGACATTCCCCTTCAAGATGCAGAAATCTCCACCGCACTTGATGAGAAGCTTACTTCCTTGGACGTTCCTCGAATCGACCACACGGCTCTCACTATAGTCCCGTACGAGCGGTGGCTGAGGCAGGGGAAAGTCTCTATCGAAGAATTAAGCGACTGGTATCTGAAACACTTCCTGCCTAGATTGAAGGCTCGTTGTTTAAAGAATAGGCACGGCACGTATTTCGAGAGATTCATTTCCTATTCTGGGATAAAGCAAAAAGACGGAAAGTGGGAGGTGAACACTGTAAACCAAATCGCTTATGTCATCAATTTTTGGAAGAATGCGCAGAAAAGCGAGCGGCGTCCACGTCGGTCTGCTTTGCAGCTCTCCTGTTTTGACCCGGCAAAAGACGACAATGGGGCCGCCCTTGCCGGATTTCCGTGTTTGCAACAAGTCAGCTTCACGTATCACGAGGCCGGCAGTCTCGAATTGTCGGCCTACTATCCCACGCAGTATCTTTTGGAGCGAGCTTACGGCAATTACTTGGGCCTGTGTCAATTAGGGCATATGGTTGCTCACAGCCTTGGGGTAAAGCTGACCCGCTTCACTTGTTTTGTTGCTCAGCCAGAGTTGGGGAAAAGTCCGGGACGCGATTTTGTTGAGAAAATTCGCGCCTTGGCAGACCGCCACCCTATGAGTGAAATAGAATGAACACCAATGCTCGTCTTATCGTTTTTGAGGGTGTAGATGCTGCCGGGAAATCCACTATTTCTGCGCAGGTTTACGCATCCCTTATTGCGAAGCATGTTCCGGCTTCTGTTTTGTCATTTCCTGGAAAAAGCCCAGGCACCATCGGAGAACTCGTGTATCGTATCCATCACGATCCTGAAAACTTTGGAGTAGTACAATTGACGCCTACGAGCCTTCAAGCTCTTCACATCGCAGCCCATCTCGATGCGATTCAGCGGGTAATTATTCCTCGTCTCGAAAATGGAGAGACAGTTATCCTCGACCGCTACTGGTGGTCCACATGGGCTTACGGCGTTGCTGACGGGGTGGACGC
>JANMGO010000093.1:0-11290 GCA_031374665.1 Akkermansiaceae bacterium
CGCGCATACTCCACCTGCCTCGCTGTCATCAACGATAAAAAATAACTCTGATCCTTGTTCGGATCTGCCCCACGTAAAATCGCTGCCTGACCATTTGAAAGCACACGTCTCCGCGCATAATGCCCTGTCCCCACCGCCTCAAATCCCTGCTCCAAGGCGTAGTCCAAAAACACCCCGAACTTCATTTCACGGTTACACCAAACATCTGGGTTCGGCGTCAGGCCCTCCTCATAACCATTCACCAAATACTCAACAATCTTCTCTTTGTAGCTATCCACCAAATCAATCACCCGAAACTCTATCCCCAAAGTCTTCGCCACCGCATGCGCATCCTCAATATCCTGTTCCCACGGACAATCCCCCGGAATCCCCTCATCATTCATCCAGTTCTTCATATATCCCCCCACCACCTCATGCCCCTGCTCCACCAACAACGCGGCCGCAACCGCGCTATCTACCCCACCCGATAAACCAACCATCACCTTCGACATGCCGCTGACTCTAAATTTCAAAACTCAAATTTCAAAACTCTAAATTCGCTACATTTGGAAACAGCGACCCATGATCGCCTTTATACCTACCCCACCCACACACTTTTCAGATACGCCTCCTCTGAAAAATCCTCCGGCATAGCCGCGCACTCCATCTTGGGTCGATGGATCATTCGCATAAAGTCCTTTTCAGACATCCCTCTGAAATTCGTGCAACACAACATCCAGCCATCCTTCGCCAGCACCTTGCTCGCCAGCTCCGCTAGCTCACCGAAATCTTTTTCCACTCGGAAAACCTTACCTTTATCATCCCGCGAAAACGTCGGCGGATCTAACACAATTCCATCAAACTTCCGACCCTGTTTCGCAAATCGTTTCAACCAATGAAACGCATCGCCTTTACAGAAATAATGTTGGGTATCGTCTAAATCATTGAGTCGGAAATTCCGTTTCGCCCATTCCAAATAGACTGAGGAAAGATCGAGGGTTGTTGTTTCTCCGCCACCCATTGCACCAGCGACCGAAAATCCACCGGTGTAGGAAAATAAATTCAGCAGCTTTCCGCCGCCCGCCATGCGTCGCATCACCTCGGCCCGATTCCATCTCTGATCCAAAAAAATTCCCTGAGAATATCCGCTTTCAAAGGAGACCTCGAAATTCAATCCGTTCTCTTTGATCGGAAACGCCCCCACCACCGGATCGCCATACAAATGCATGGGCGATTCTTTCTGATGCTGATCCAACCGCTTCCAATAAATACTCCGGCCACTCGCCTTCAACCACGCTTTCACCTCCGCTTGAATCTCACCACTCGGAGTCATCGCCATCCATTTTCCCGCATAGTCTTCCATCGCAAACCCCGGAACCCCATCCCCCGCGCCATCCACCAAACGCAACGCATTCGTCCCCCCATCCAACAAGCCCGCGCGCTTATCCACCGCATTATCCAACAACGTCGCAATCACCCGCGTATTAAAACCACCATCCTCAAGAAGCGGAACTTTAAATTTCATAAGAAGTCTGAAGGTCTAAAGTCGACCTTCGACCTTAAGACCTTCGTCTCTATAACACCTTGCATCCACCCCCATACCACACCATCTTGATCACGTGCTGAAAGTTTTCTTCCGCTGTTTATTCTTAGGTATCTTGTTCGCCGCCTTCAACGGCTGTGCGCCGACAGACTATTCCGTTCCCGCAAAACAGAGCGGAGAAATATTTGGTTACCGCACTTGGAAAAGAGACCATTTCAAACAAGACATCGTCGTCATCGGAATCCACGGATTTTGCGGAGCCTCCATCGATTACGCCAATCTCGGAAATTATCTCGTGAATCGCCAGGCCAACACCGCCGTTTACGCCTACGAAGTCCGTGGCCAAGGCAGCGATCCCATCCACGAACGCCGCGGCGATATCGGCCATCCGTCCCAGTGGTATGAGGATCTGAACGCCTTCACTCAGCTCGTAAGGAAACGCCATCCGAAAGCTAAAATTATCTGGTACGGCGAAAGCATGGGCGGACTCATCGCCACCCACGCGCTCGACTCGGCTCCAGCCGGAAACCCACCTTGCGATGCCCTCATTCTTTCATCTCCCATCGTGCGCTTCAAAGACGATATCGAACCATGGAAAATCGCCTTAGTTCAGGTCGCCGCCACCACCGCTCCGCTTGCTCGCGTCCCTTTGGATGCGATAACAGGCCAGCAAGACGTCCAAGTCACCCAGACCACTCTCCACAAAGAACAATCCAAAACCAACTCCTACAACATCGAGAAACACACGCTCCGCCTGCTCGGCACGCTCGCAAGACTCATTGATGGCATGAATAACTGCGCGTCGAGAATCCAGATCCCCATCCTCGTGCTGCATGGAGAAGAGGACAACCTCAATACCGATTCCGATGTCCGCGGCTTCGTCGCCCGCCTCCCAGAATCCACCGACAGCACCTACAACAACTACAAAGGCGCCTACCACCTGCTGATGTATGATGAGAAAAAGGAAAAAATCTTCCGCGACGTCGGAAAATGGCTGAATCAGCAGAGATCCGAATAATTTCTTCATTTTCCACAAGATTTCGTCTTGACGCATCCGAAACGCTGGGCATCCTTCGCCCCCCGATAACCAATTTTTCATCATGGCACGTATTTGTAGCATCAGAGGCACCCGCGTCCGCTCCGGCGGCAAAATCCATCGTTCTGGCTTAGCCAAGAAAAAGGGCGGTATCGGTCGTCACGTCACCAAAGTCACCAAACGCTCGGTTTCCCCGAACCTTCAGAACAAACGCATCTGGGTTCCTGAACTCGATCAATTCCTTCGTATCAAACTGAGCTGCCGCGCGCTTAAGACCATCAACAAAAATGGTGCTTACGTGACCCTGAAAAAAGCGGGACTCGTTAAGTAAGCTGCCATGCACGGCTTTTCCTACAAAGACGGAGAGCTTTTCTGCGAAGACGTTTCCCTGCAATCCCTTGCAGAGCAACACGGCACTCCCCTTTACGTCTACTCGGCAGGAACGATCACGGATCATTTCAAGCGTCTCGATAAAGCCCTCATCGGCGTCGATCACGAAGTCGCTTACGCCGTAAAAGCAAATTCCAATCTTTCTGTCCTCCGCCTGCTCGCCACCAAAGGCGCAGGCTTCGACATCGTTTCCGGTGGCGAACTCTTCCGCGTCATCAAAGCCGGTGGCGATCCAGCTCACTGCACCTTCGCAGGCGTTGGCAAAACCCGTGAGGAAATCATCTACGCCCTCGAAAAAGGCATCTACTCCTTCAACGTCGAGAGCGAAGAAGAACTCCGCTACCTCAACCAAGTCGCTGGCGAACTCGGAAAAATCGCTCCCGCCGCCGTTCGCGTAAACCCGAACGTCGATGCGAAAACGCACAAATACATCTCCACCGGAAAAAGTGAGAACAAGTTCGGTGTCGATTTCGAAAAAATCCCCGAGCTCTACGAACGCGCCGCAACCGAGCTGAAAAGCATCAAGCTCCGTGGCTTGCAAATGCACATCGGTTCACAGCTCACCTCCATCGATCCCTTCATCGAGGCCGTTGAAAAAGTCATCCCCATGGTGACCGCCCTGAAACAAAAACACGGCATCGAGTTCTGGTCCATCGGCGGCGGAATCGGTATCGTTTATCATGATTCTCTGCAATCCGGACCAACTGATTGGTGGACTTCCAAATCCGAATCCGAACGTCCCCTCACCATCGAGAAATACGGACAGGAACTCGTTCCCCGCCTCAAAGACCTCGGATTGAAAATCTTGTTAGAACCGGGCCGCTACATCGTCGGCAATGCCGGTGTTCTTCTCACCCGCTGCCTATACGAGAAAAAAGGCTCCGCCAAAACCTTCAAAATCGTCGATGCCGGCATGAACGATCTCATCCGTCCTGCTCTTTACGAAGGTCATCACGACATCGTTCCTCTCACCCAACCGAAATCCACAGAACTCATCAAAGTCGACGTCGTCGGTCCGATCTGTGAAAGCGGCGACTTCTTCTGCCAAGACCGTCCCCTCCCCGATTTCAACCCAGGAGACCACGTCGCCCTCATGTCCGCCGGAGCCTACGGCTTCGTCATGGCATCCAACTACAACTCACGCCCCCTCCCCGCAGAAATCCTAGTCGAAGGCTCAGACGCAACAGTCGTCCGCAAACGCCAGACCCTAGACGATCTCATCGAAGGCGAGCTCTAGGTTAGGAGCGCCGACGCCCTCGTCGGCATATTTTTTAGAAGAGTCGGCTCTTGTTTAGCTAATTCAGTTTGCCCGGGATTATAATTTACAACCCTGCGCGATCTCGATGATTTTTTTGGCGATGTCCTCGGGTGAGAGCACGAAGTCCACGTAGCCGCTGGCGATGGCGCTTTCCGGCATGTCGGGCTGCGCGGCCGTGTCGAGTTTCTGCGCGATCGTGATGCCGGCGACCTCCTTGATGCCGCGGAGCGCGTCCGCTCCGTCTCCGTCATACCCAGAGACGATGACAGCGATCAACTTTCCGTCCCAGTGATCGGTCAGGGAGCGCAGGAAAACTGTAATTACGTCGGGCCAGCCTTGCGGTTTGGAAACGGGCAGTAGGCGGAATTCGCCGTCGAGCACATGGAGGTCGCACTGCGACGGAATGATGAAAACGTGGTTGGGTCGGATATCCAGCCGCTCGGTGATGAGTTCGACCGGCATCGAGGTGTAGCGTGGCAGAATCTCGTGAAGATAGGTAATCACCTTTCTCACATGATTGACGATAACAATGGCGACACCCATGTCGGCCGGCAAATTTTTAAGCAGGCGGGTATAGGTATCGAGCCCGCCCGCCGAGCCGCCCACGCAGACCACCGGAAAGTCTTTTGGCTGCGATTCAGATTTCATGGTCGGTTGTTGTGCGCGGGACTGGGGATTATTTCTTGCTGGCCGATTCCAACTCGAAGCCAACCTTGAGCGTGACCTGCCAGTGGTGAACCTTGCCCTTTTCGATGCTGCCGCGGGTTTCGACGAGCTGAAACCAGCACAGGTGTTTGACTGTTTGATGGGCGCGATTGATGGCCTTGTTCACGGCATCCTCGATGCTCGTGGTCGAAGTCCCAGTGAGTTCGATACTTTTGTAGATGGGATCTTTCATGGCGATGGGGCGGTCGGGTTATTTTTTGCAGCCGGAACCTTAGAGTGCCTCGTTAATGGCTTTCTCAACCGCCTCGCGGGTTTCGCCGGTGCGTTTCTGGATGCGGCCCAGCATTTCTTCCTCCCGGCCTGCGATGTATTGGAGATCGTCGTCGGTGAGCTTGGCCCATTTCTGTTTCAATTTGCCCTTGGCAATGTTCCAGTCGCCCTTGATTTCGAGTGTGTTCATAAATGGTGTTTGATTCGGGCCGCCTGCGTGACGACTGACGTTCTCCCACGGTGGGGATGACAGCGAATGCTAGGCAATCCACCAGCCCGTTGATATGGGGCCTAACCCTACGACCCGAATGAATGATCTATGACTGTTAGATGTTGGATTTTAATAACAATCGGGACAGACAACCTGAATTATAGGTTAGGAGCGCCGACGCCCTCGTCGGCATCCCTTCACCAATATCATTCTTGCCCATCCTCCTTGTGATGATAGAAATTCATCCAATGAACGGACAACCCATAGTTACGCTCTTCCGTGCGGCATTTGCAGGACAAATACCGCGCGCGGCTCAATAACACTGTTAGCGAAGAAATTATAACCATGAAGATCATTCCACTCCTTTTATCGGCTCTGGTTTCAACGTTAATGACCGCCTACGGAAGCGAGAACGTTTTGACCACTATATACCAACCGCTTGATCCTATGGTCGATGGGTCCGTGGTAGTGCGAGAGGTTCCCTTCGTGACGGGCGGTGCTTTCCCAGAGGTATTCTTCACCGCCATTACCCAACCCCACATTCCACAGCAACAGACCCCTTCGCCAGAAGGAGACATCAACGTTGCTTCGAGAGTTGGCGTCTCACTGCAATGCGAGTCGGCAGCAGCAGGACAGAAGAAGCTCTACATTACGTGGGATTTCACCAAGGCGGATCGGAAGCTTGTGAATAAGGATCTCATCAATGCATTGCTCGTGTGCCTCGAACGCACAGCAGGCAAGTCGACCATTTTGTATTCGAAGTTTGTTGGTGCTGATGATCTTGCTGACTTCAGGAAGATCATCGAAGCGAAGTTTCCACCCCAGACAGCCCAGCAAATTGAAGAAGACAGCCATGCTCCATCCAATAAATGAGAGCGCAAGCCGAGACACGCAACCCCTATCAGCCGTCCTGTTTTCATGATCTTCCATAGTTTAAACCTCAACCCTGTGATCGAAGTGCACCCTCGCTGATAGGGTTGCGTGCTTTTTTACGTACGGCGAATGCTAATCTTAAAATCTCCCCTCAATACTTACGATGAAAGCACTCACTCCTCTTATTCTTTTTGCTGTCACTTCGCTGGCTCTCACCAGCAGTCTCCTTTCCCAGTCCAATCCAACACCGCCAGAATCTTTACAATGGACGAACAATGACGGAAAATCAATCAATGCACATTTCGTGAAACTCGAAGGCGAAGCCGTTCTTTTGCGAATGGAAGACGGCAAAACATCCAAGATCCCCTTCACAGGTCTTTCCACAGAAAGCGTTGCACAGGCCCGGAAATCCGCAGAAATGGCTCATTCCGTGGATATTTCTTACAAGCCAAGCCGCTCTGACTTGAAGAAAGCCGATGAATTGGCCCGCGACACCGCTGCCTGGTTTCATTACACAACCGGCAAGATGGATTCCGATAAACTCGGCCAATGTGGCGACTATGCCGTAATGTTTATTCTGAAATACAATGCCTATGCTGGGAAAGACGTGGCTAGACTCGTAGTCGCCAATAATCCGATCCCCAGCGGGACTTATCGGCTCGGAGAAAAGGCTGACGTCGCCAAGCTTGGCTTTAATGGATTTAAATCGGGTGCAAGTGGTTTTCTAATATGGAACGAGAAACAGTATATCTATCATCCCGTTCTCGGAGCATATGAAATATTCATTGAGAAAGCCTGGACTCCGAAACGTCACTTCGGTGTAGATATGCTCGATAAAAAGCAAATACATGTTTGGGCCTCAATCGGTGTCGTGAGTGTTGATCCGACTTACTTCGACTCTGGAAATTGTCGGTCGCCGCTAGGAACGGACGAGTAATTCTTTACTTGGCAGATACTACCATGACCTCTTCCTTAGTCGTTCAATTCATGCTGGGATCGGAGCTTATGGGGCTGGCCGTATCCGGCTATGGTTATCACAACCATAGTAACGACGATCCAATCAACCGGCACAAGCCGAACGAGTCGATAAAGGCAAATTCAATGCGCTCCGTGCCTCACCTTTATCGTTAGTTGTTAGATTTTCGACTGTTTGTTTCTGAGTTTGTGAGGGATGCTACAACGATGCGAATGGTGGTTGTTTTACCGGGTGCGGAAGTGATGGAGAAGTCGCCGCCGATCATTTCCGCGCGCTCCCTCATCCCTATCAGACCGAGCCGCCCTTTCTTTTTCGGTGTCTGGTGTTTATCTAGCTCGAAGCCTTGGCCATTGTCGGTAATTTCCATGGAGATGCTGCCGTCTAGGCTCTGGATTAGGATCTCGACGGCACTCGCCTTGGCGTGTTTGGCCACATTCACAAGTGCCTCCTGGGAGATGCGATAGAATGTAGTACGAATGATTTCAGGCACTTCCTCAATCCCGGCAAATACCTTGAGGCTCACGCGTATGCCAGTTTCCTCCATGAAGATCTTGAGGCTGGTCTGGAGCGTGGGGATCAGTCCGAGGTCATCCAGCATGGATGGACGCAGATCATGGGCGAACTTGTGGACGATTTGCAAAGATTTCTCGACCAAGTGCTGGGTGTTTGCGATGCGTTGATGGAGACCTTCGATTTTGTCTTTTGTTTCCAGAGCCAGTGTCGAGACGTGGAAATTGATGCCGACGAGAGTCTGGGCGATGACATCATGCAGCTCGCGGCTGATTCTCCGGCGCTCTTCTTCCTGGACCGATAGTAATTGGCGTGAGAGGTGGCGGAGTTCCTCCTGCATCTCAAGAGACTTTACCAGTAGCTGGCTGGTGGTCATTTCGCTGGTCTTGAGTGCTTCCTCTGCCGCTCTCCGCTGAAGGATCTCCAGCTTGAGTTCCTTCACTGAATCAGCCAGTTCCAATGTGCGCTGGCCGAGTGCTTTGACGATTTGATTGAGATGAATGTTCGCCTCTGAGGCACCGCGGTGGGTTTTCTCGATGGGGACGAGCACCTCGGCGAAGAACGCCGCTGCGCGTCCTAACAGAACGCCGCTGGTCTGAGGCGTGTAAGAGGAGAAAATGAGGGTGGCGACGGCGATCTCATGGATCCTGGCGATGTCCAGTGTTTCAAGGCCTTGGGCGACAGCTTGGTGTCCAAGTGCCCGCGCTGGCTCCATGTCCGTCTCGGCCCCTCGCCTCAGATAGAGTCGCAAGGCTGCGTGATAGAGTCGCGATAGGTCGGCGCGTTTGTCATGCATGGTGGCTACTGAATTCACGGATTAAATTGCTGAGGGTTTGCTCCGAGGTTTTTACCAGGCAATGGGCGGTGTTGATTTCCTGAGAGAGACTGAGCTGATTGGCGGAAACTCCACTCTCCAGTGCCAGAAGTTTGCTTTTGATTCCGAGGAGTGCTTGGGCGATTTCGTGCTGCAAGACTTGGCTCATCTTGGTGCGTTCCGCTTCGTTCGCACAAAAAATTTTCCGCACGATGCCTTGGAGTTGTTGTTCGAGAATGAGGGATTCCGCCTGCTCATCGCTGGCGGATTTTTCCGAGGTCTTGAGCGCGGCCAAGTGTTTGGTGGTGGGCGTGTCCATGGGGATTGTTCTCGTTAGATCACGGCCTCCAGTGGTTCGACGGCGGGGATGGGTGCCCCGTCGCGATTCGCTGCGTATTCCAAGGTGAAATTGAGCGTTTCCATCAACGCGATCACGTTGATGGGTTTGGTGAGGTATTTGAAAAACCCGGCGCTGAGGCCATTTGCGACGTCCAGCGGCATGGCGTTAGCACTGAGAGCCACGATGGGAATATGGGAGGTGATCGGGTTCTGATTGAGGATTCGCATGGCATCGATGCCGCTGATGCCGGGCAGGTTGATATCCATTAAAATGACATCCGGCACGCAGCTGAGTGCCAGGGCGATGCCGTCTTGGGCGTTCTTCGCCGTGAGAAGCTGAATGTCGGGGCAGCGGGCGAGGAGCTGCTCGATAAGCTGGAGATTGGCCAGATTATCCTCCACGTAAAGCACCACGCTCTGGCGACTGTCTCTTAAGATGGGCATGGGTATGAACTTACTGGTAGCCGCCTGAAGGAGCTTCGAATGCGCGTCACTAGCATGAATGAACTCGACCCAGAAAACACTCCCTGCTCCGACTTTGCTGGTCGCCCCGATTTTTCCTTGCATCAGTTCGACCAAGCGTTTGCTCACCACCAGGCCGATTCCAGTGCCTTCCTCAGCCATCGCTTCCTGGCCGAGGCGGTTAAACGGTTGGAACAACTGGGCGAGCATTTCCGGAGCCAGCCCTGCGCCGGTATCCTTCACGCTGATGCGGATGTGGCCAGCGGGCGTCTTCACGCATTCCACGGTGACGGTGCCGCTAGTTCGGTTGTATTTGATCGCGTTTGATAGAATATTGATCAGCACTTGCTTCAGCCGGGTGCGGTCCGCTTTGATAAAGCAAGGCTCCGAAAATGTGGGGAAGATCATGTGAACGCCGCGTTTCTGGGCTTGCGGATCGAACATTTCCTGGCACTCGTCCAAGACTTCCGACAGCGAGACGGGTTCCAGCGAAAGGGAGAGACGTCCGGACTCGATCACTGCCAGATCCAGAATATCATTGATCAGATCCAACAGATACCAGCCGGCGTGCAGGATTTGGTCGATGCTCGCCTTCTGGCTTGCCGTCGGCGCGGGCGTGTCTGTTTCCATCAACTGGGCAAAACCAAGAATGGCATTGAGCGGCGAGCGCAGCTCATGGCTCATGCTGGAGAGAAAGTCCGACTTCGCGAGATTGGCCTTCTCCGCGATGGCCCTGGCCTGCTCCAATTGCCGGCTCGTCTCCTGCTGAACTCCGAGCAACTGCATGGTCTCGAGATGCACCAGATTCTTGACCTGATGATGGCTGTCCCGATAGATCAACCACGCGAACACCAGCGCCGTCGCCAGCGTGAGCAGGCTGGCGATCACGAGGATGGTGAATAAATAGCGCAGTCTCGCATGGAACTGGCGATCGTGCTGCGCCAACGCGGCTTCCTCTATCTGGATGAAGGCGTCCATCTCCACCTGGATCAAGTCCATGATCCGCTTGCCCTCGCCTTTGGCGATCAACGCGACCGCACCCGCCGTGTCCTGCTGGCGCCGCAGCTTGATGACCTGCGCCATGTGCGCCATTTTTGCAGCGAGCAATGGCCTCACGGCTTCTAGGCGAGCGCGGCCTTCAGGGATCGCGGTAAGCTGACGCAATTCTTGCAAGTGGCCATCCAGCCCATCGCGCACTTTCAGATAGGGTTCCAGGAAAGCTTCGTCACCGGTGATCGCGTAGCCGCGCATACTGGTCTCGGCATCTTTGAGTCCAGACAGCCATTCTTGTGAATGGATCACGACCACATGATTAAGCTTGCGCGCTGCTGCTGCCTGTTCGATCTGCCCGTAAGACCAGAATAAACCCAGCGCTCCCAGTGCCACGATGAGCAGCGCGGCCACCAGCGTGCCCCAAATTTTATGGGGAGTCTTCAAGCCCACATCCTCTCTCGGCGTGCTCCAGGGCGACGGCAAGCGTGTCCATGAATTCATTCACTTTGATCGGCTTGGTGAGATAGCGGAAAAATCCGGCTTCCAAGCCATTTTCAATGTCGCGCGGGATGGCATTCGCGCTGACCGCGACGATGGGAATGTGCGCGATGTTGGGATCCAGCTGGATGATTTTCATGGCGTCGATGCCGCTGATGCCGGGTAGATTGATATCCATCAGAATCACATCCGGCACACAGCGGCGGGCGAGTTCGATGCCATCCTTGCCATTCTGCGCGGTGAGAAGCCGCAGATCCGGGTAACGGGAAATGAGCTGCTCGATGAGCTTCAAGTTAGCCGGATTATCCTCAATGTAGAGCAGCAAGCGTGTGCGCGAACCGTCCGCGATGCGGGATACAGGCACCGAGGTGCTGACCGCTTTAATGTATTCTGCATGAGGGTTCGCATCGTGGATCAGCTCGATCCAGAACACGCTGCCCACGCCTTCGGTGCTTTCCGCGCCGATGACTCC
>JANMGO010000104.1:0-6407 GCA_031374665.1 Akkermansiaceae bacterium
GGCATGCGCCCGTGCTTCAAGGCGGAGGAGTTCAAATCGCTCTTCCAAGCCGCGTCCAACGAGGCTATGGCCTGCTTCGGAAACGGCGACTGCTACATGGAGAAACTGGTGCTCAATCCGCACCACATCGAGTTTCAAGTCATCGCAGATGCACATGGAAATTTTATCCACCTCGGCGAACGCGATTGCTCCATGCAACGCCGCAACCAAAAGATCATCGAAGAATGTCCTTCGCCATTGATCTCACCAGAAATGCGCGAGCGCATGGGTACAGCATCGGTTTCATTGATCAAAGCGATCAACTACCAGAACGCAGGAACCATCGAATACCTCGTCGATGAAGCGGGTGAGAATTTCTACTTCATGGAAATGAACACGCGGATCCAAGTTGAGCATCCGGTGACCGAAGAAGTCATGGGCTGCGAGCTCATCAAAGAGCAAATCCGCGTCGCTGCCGGTGAATCGCTTTCACGCCACGTGTTAGAGGCAAGCCCGCGCGGTCACTCGATCGAGTGCCGCATCAACGCAGAAGATCCATACAACAAGTTCATGCCAAGCCCCGGCACGATTACGCTCTGGTATGCACCGGGCGGAAAAGGCGTACGCGTCGACACTCACGTTTACTCCGGCTATTCCGTGCCGCCGTATTACGACTCGATGATCGCCAAACTGATTGTCACCGGTGCAACTCGTGAAATCGCGATTGCTCGCATGAAGCGCGCGCTCGGTGAGTTCATGATCCAAGGCATCAAAACCACCATTCCTTTCCAGCAAGAAATTCTCAATCATCCAGATTTTGAGAACGGAACTTACGATATCGGTTGGGTAGGTCGTTTCCTTGAGGAAAAAGGTCTGTGAACCAAGATCAGCGAAGATCAGCACTCGCTCACGCTCGTCTCTATGGGATCGTCGATTTCGGCTACGTAGCTCCAAGCAACGTCGCAGAAATCACCCGACAACTTCTAGCAGGCGGTGCCGACGTGATCCAGTTGCGCGCCAAAGGTGCGGAGATGGATCACATCATCCACGCTGCAAAAAAAATCCTCCCGCTTTGTAAATCAGCTGGAATTCCATTCATCTTAAATGACTTTCCAGAACTTGCCGTCGAGCTCGGCGCGGATGGCGTCCACATCGGCCAAGACGATGGATCGATCTACGACGTTCGTCGTAGTATCGGCGAAGACATGTTGATCGGCCGCTCCACGCATAGCCTGGAACAAGCACGCAACGCTATGGACGACGGCGCGGATTACATCGGCTTCGGCCCCTTGTTTCCCACGCCCACCAAAGCCGGCCGACCCGCCATCGGCCTGGAAGAAGTTTCAAAAATGGAAACCGAAGTCGGCCAATTCGTCCCCGCCTTCTGCATCGGCGGCATCAAGATGGAAAATCTTCCGCAAGTCCTAGAAGCCGGCGCAAGAAGATGCGTGATCGTCTCACAGTTGCTCACGGCAGTTGATGTCAGTCAGGCAACTACTGTAGCGAGAAAAGTGATTGCTGTCAGTGACGTTCGTTCATCTGCATTATAACTTCATCCGAATAAAATCTAAGCGCTATTATGGCGACCTTCGACGTTGGACATTCAGACCTTCGACTTTTTTCATCCCCTTTTCCCCTTCCCAGACCGGCTCTCCAGTGTATTCTCTGCGCTAGGTGAAAAAGCAAATTCCCAGCATTTCGCTGTTTTCATTCAACGTCGGAGTGGAAATCGGCCAAACCTGCATGATCCTGGCGGTCGCTCCATTTCTCGCGCTGTTAAAAAACCGCAAGCCCATCGCCGCCCGCCACGTCACTCAATTCGCCGCCTTATTCGTCACCACCGCAGGCGCTTTTTGGTTTTTCCAGCGACTAATGTGAGATAGGGAAATAAATCGCAATTTACCCCTTCATGAACCGAATAGAATTCCAGCCCAAGACAAGCCGCCTTGAAGCTTTTAGTGATGGAGTCTTCGCCATCATCGTCACTATCATGGTCTTTGATGTGAAAATACCTGTCCTAGGCTCCCACCCAAATGCTGCCGAGCTTTCCAGCGTCTTCTCAGCTCTCGCACCTAAGTTCTTCAGCTTTATCATCAGCTTCCTCGTAGTCGCCGTCTTTTGGGTGCACCATCACCAACTCGTCCACTCGATCGAGTGTACGGACCGCAAGCTGCTATGGTATAACAATATTCTCCTCCTCTTTCTTTCACTCATTCCCGCGTCCGCCGCATTCCTCGGCAATAGCCCGCGCTTACCCATCGCCGTGGCGCTTTACGGAATGGTACTGTTGCTGTCTTCACTCGCCGCACTGCTCATGTATCGCTACGCCGCGCTTGGCTCCGGGCTCATGGACAGCCGGATTCAAGTTTTTGAACGCAGACGCACGCTACGCAAATACTGGATAGCTCCTTGTCTCTATGCCTTTGCGATCAGCGTTGCATGGTCTTGGCCGTTTTTCAGTCTTGTCATCTATGTCGTCATCCTCATCGCATTCTTGCTACCTGAGCGACTATTCATGATCGCAGCGGAGGATGCAGGAAATGAATCTTAAGCTGCGCGACAAATGAGCAAGGCACGGCAACCATCCCGCGAATAGAGCATTTGATGCATGGTGCCAGCATCCGCATGGATGAAATCTCTAACTACTAGCAGCCGTCCTTCAGTCTGGAGTGTTCCAGACAAGATCAACACTTGCTCGGTGGATTCATGAAGGTGTCCTGGGTCACCCCCCTTTCCCGCTTCCCAGACCGGCTCTCCAATGTAATCTCCGCCCTAGATGAAAAAGCAAATTTCTAGCATTGCCCTCTTCATCTCCTCCCTCCCTTGCAATGGTGCGGAAATATCAACCAAATACCCTCACCGGCTCAGTTTCGTGAAGCCTTCCGTAGTCTACTTCAAGACGTCCGTCTTCTAATTCGGTGTAGATTTCCACAAATCGATGACCAAAAATGACATCGCTCCACAAATAGCCGGTTTGGCACTGAACTGGAGCTTGGATCACCGTATCGATGCAAACAATGGAAGCCATGAAACGTGTACCGGACGTAGTAAGTTGTTCAGGGCTGATGTTGTAAAGCGGACTGCTTTCATCGATGACATGGCGAATCGTCACAGCGGACGGAAACATCACCAAGCGATCGAATTCTAGTTTCAGAGAATAAAACCGCCGAGCTTCCGGATCGTTATCGATATGCTCCTTGCGGACGATCATCATTCGGAATTCCGCTTCAACCATCGGCTGATGATGAAGATTGGCGACGCGGATCTGTAGTGTGGGCTTACCGTTATATTTGGAAATGACCATTGACTCACTAAACATCAAGCGGGCGACCGGACGTGAGTAGCGCACGAAAATAAGTCCCGTAACCACAGCAGTGAAAAACATTCCGACTACGATTTCGATCGTGGTGACGATATCGCCGTAAAGTGTCGTTGGATATAGATGACCGAAGCCGACAGTGGACAGAGTTTGGACGCTGTAAAAGAACGCGCTGTTGAATGAGCCTGGCTCCATTTCCGCGATGCACTGTCCGCCCAGTAAGTAGGCGCAGGCAAAGATAATATTGAGTACAAGATATATCGATATCGCTGCTAGTGCGAAGCATGGCCAACTCAGCGCGAGAACCGAACGATATAGATCGCGCCACTCGGACTTGACCGTATTCGTACGAACAAACTCGATTTTGGATGATTGCATCACGTTAGAGGAACGAGCTTTTTTCATAGGGATGAGTTATGTAATGGATACCGCGCCGATTTGTCGATCACGGTAGTAAGCTAGATGACTTCATTTATTATAATTCCCCTCAATAGAAAGTGATTTTACCACAAAGAACTCAGAGAACACAGAGGCCTAGGGGAAAAGCATGAAATACCAACTGAAACTCTCTGTGTTCTCTGTGCTAAAAATTTAATTAGGCACAATAATAGCCTCACTTTACTTATTTTTGACTGGAGCAGAAATCACGGGTTCACCGGTGAAAGCTGATAAATAATTTCGTTCTAAGGGGCAGACATTTCGAATCGACAGAATACGAGAGCTAGCTCGATTACCTAGCTTGGGAGGATTCCGAGCGTTTCGGGACAAGGATATCATCTTCTGTAAAGATGATGCCATCGGGACCGAGGGAACGGACTTCGATGTATTGGCTGCTGATCATGTGGAAAAAGAAGGGCTTACCCCACGCGTCGAGCAGGTAGCCATCTTTTGAGATGCGGGGGTGATTTGAAGGAAAAATCGGCAAGCCCGATGGATTATTTCCTGTTAGAGCGTTCATGATGCTGGCGTTGTCTTCGCCGGTTGGAAAGGTTCCGAATTCCTGGCGGTAGAACTGGAGAATTTCTAACAGCTTTGAAGGTTCGGCTGTTGCTCGATCCGGAGATTTCCCGAAGGATGCCGCCATCGGATGAGATGGTACCTTCTGAAGGGTTTTGGGATCCGGGGGAAGAATGGCGGCGGCGCCTGCGACGGGACGGATGGGCTTTTTGACTTCTGCTTTGGTAGAAGGAGCTTGGGTCACTTTCACGTTACCACTGCGTGAATGATTCCGTAAAAATACTACTATGAAGATCGTAATTAAAACGACGAATAAGGGAATGGTGATCCATCGGAGATTCAATTTCATAAGTTCATGAATCCCAGATTCGTGCGGGAGAATCGTCCGATGTTAGGTAAGATCAGTGGCAGATCGCTTTGTGCGACTCCGAACCAGCGGGCAAGTGTGGCGGCCATTTCGTCGGTGGAGACTTTGGGAATCCAGCTTCCCCTCGATCCCGTGTCATCCGGACCACGGATTTCGAGCGTGGGAAATTCACCATACAGTCTGCCGCCATTGACCGCGCCACCAACGACGAGGTGATGGCCGCCCCAAGCATGATCCGAGCCTTTGCCGTTGCTGTTGTATGTGCGGTTGAAATCAGAGGCGGTGAAGAGTGTGACCTTGTCAGCGATTCCGAGCTGGCCGGTGTGCGTGTGGAAATCGGCGATGGCACTGGAGAGTTCGCTGAGGAGCGCGGCGTGGTCGTTGAGCTGAGCGTCGTGCGTATCGAAGCCGCCAAGTGCGGCGAAGAAAATCTGACGCTTCATGCCGAGCGCGTTGCGGGCGTGGATCATGCGCAGGATCATGCGGAGCTGGCCGGCGACGCGGTTGAGGCCTCCACCAGCGTTGAGGCTGTTAGGGAAAGTGCCGACGTTGGCAGGTAAGGGATTGGCGGCGATGGCAGATTTTAAAAGGGCGTCGTTACTGATGCCGCGTTTCATGATGTTCGCGTATTCCTGCTCGAAGATGTGGCCGTAGCTGCGGCCAAGCATCTGGGTGTTTTGCGCGAAGGTTTCCGGCCAAGGTGACCAAGTTCTATCAGCTCCGTCGAGGCCGATGCTGCCGCCCGGAGTGACATGATACTGGAGAACCTGCTCGCCGACTTGGAAGAAGTTCGAGCCGGCGATGGAGACGTTCATCGAGATATCGGAACCGGCGTTGTGGTAACTGAGGAGATCCGCGATGCGGCCGCCCCAGCCTACTTTTTTAGGAGAGTCGGGGACGGATGTCTGCCACTGCACCTGTTGGTCGTTGTGAGAAAAGAGGTGCGGAGGGATGGCCGCTCCGCCAGAGAGATACTCGGCCTTGGTGATGGGAGCGACGAGGGTGCCGACGTTGCAGACCATGGCCATTTGCCCCGAGTTGTAAATCGGATGGAGGGCGGACATCGCAGGATGCAGGCCGAACTCACGCCCGTCGCCGCCGGGGTTGGCGATGGAGAGGAGGTTGTTTTGCGGCAGCGCGAGGATTCCGCGATCCGAGGCATAAGCGGCGTAGGAAGCGTTGTCGCGGGGAATGAGGGTGTTGTTAGAATCGTTTCCACCAAACAGAAACAGGCAGATCAGGCTTTTGGAGTCGTCCCCTGCCGGTACGCCTTGAGCGGAGAGGGTGGCGTTGAAAAGGCGCAAGGTGCCGAGTGTGGAGAGGACTCCGGTCATGCCGAGCCCAGCGCAGGCTGCCTGGCCAAGGAAACCCCTTCGGGAAATCGAGTCGGTATTTTGGGATTTCATGATGGTTTTATTTTTGCACGAAGAACTCGGGCGAGTTGAGGACGAGGTAGAGCGCGGTATGGACGCGCGAGATCTGGCGCTCGTCAGTGAAGTTGAACCAGCTGGGAAGATTTCCGTAGGCGGCGAGGATCTGTGAACGGAGCTGTGGGCTCATACGGCCGAAGAGGAAGCGCTCATCAAGGTAATCAATAAGGCGATTCTGAGCTTGGAGCGTCGTAAGGTTGGGTGTGTTGAGGATCGCGATGAGTGGCGCGTAATTGAAGGTGAAGAGGTGGTTGTTTCCGGGGGTGATTTCTTCCGAAGTCCAGATTCCCCAGCTGATGATCCCGAGGTTTTGGTTGGCTTGGCGCAGACCGTTGGTTTCGGCGAAGATCTGGAA